>NZ_VOGW01000192.1 GCF_007896895.1 Streptomyces misionensis
CATCGGGCCCCGACTTCCAGGCGTCCTCGAACACCTCGTGCGCGTGGAAGGGCCGGCCCGCGCCCAGCAGCGCCTGTGCCTCGGCCACCGTCTGGCGCGGCGCCCGTACGACACCCTCCGGCTGCCGCGGCACCCCCTGCGCGCCGTACGCCAGCGGCCGGCCGAGTCCGTCCCGGGGCCGCGCGTTGCGGGCCCGCCCCTCCGTGTCCCGGTCCCGGCCCGCCGGCTCGTCCGCGTTCGTCATACGACCGATTGTCCCCCGCCCCGTTCCGGCCCGTTTTCGGCACACCCCCGTACGTGCGGTAAAGTGCTGTCCGCGCGATCACGCGGATCACCGCGAGTCGCGCATCGGGACGTGGCGCAGCTTGGTAGCGCACTTGACTGGGGGTCAAGGGGTCGCAGGTTCAAATCCTGTCGTCCCGACGTGAGTCGGAAAGGCCGTTGGCCGGGAGAATTCCCAGGTCAGCGGCCTTTTGCATGACAGGCCGCCAGGGACCGGAGAAGCTGGTTCGCATGCTGTCCGGGAACCGGCTGACGGGACTCCGGGCCCTGGAAGTCTCTCGGCACAGAGGCCGCCGGCCGCCCGCACAAGCCGGCCGCTCCCCTGGCCGATGTGGCGCTCGCCGGGGAGCGCCACATCGGCCTTCAGGGGGGTTTCCTGGCGGTCAGGGAAGTTGGAAGGTGTCGGCCAGGAGTGCCGTCTGGACGTCGAGCAGGGTGGCGGGGTCGTGTCCCATGCCGGCGAACTGGCCTGTGACCTCCAGGCTGACCGTGCCGTGCATCTGCGGCCAGGTCATCACTGCTCCGGTCAGCGCGATGGCCGCGGCGGATGTGTCGGCGGGCTGCCCCGTCCACTCCTGGACCCAGGCCGCCACCTCGGGCTTGTCGTGCAGCCATACGCGCAACTGCGCGAGGAGCGGGTCCACGGAGACCAACGGCCGCCCCTGGGTGAAGACGGACAGGAAGGGGCCCAGGACGGAGCGCGCCTTCAGCACGGTCTCGGCCGGAGCCGTGAAGCCCGCCACCGGGGTGCCCTGGATGAGCAGGTACAGGTGTGGCTGCGCCATGGCCCACGCACGATAGGCGCTGGTCAGGGCGTGGAGCGCGGCCCGCCCACCGCCCTCGACGTCCACCGCGTGGACGGCTGCGGCCGCGCCTTGGTAGGCATCGAGCACCAGCTCCGCGAGCAGGTCGTCTCGGCTGGCGAAGTAGCGGTAGAGCGCCGGGCCGGACAACCCGATCTCCTTCGCGATCCGCAGGAGCGCCACGCTCTCGATGCCGCCGGCGGCGAGCTGCCGTACGGCCACTGCCTTGATCTCCGAGCGGGTCTGCTCCCGGTACCGCGCACGCGGACTGTCCACGCGGACTGTCATTCCCGCCTCCTGTCGCCGGTCGCGCCGGACTACACGGTCCAGCTCATATCGTATGCGTCACCCTATCGCCGGCGCGATACGACGAAGCCCTCTCCCGGCCCTTGACGGTAGAGGACTTCCGGGCGCATACCCCCTGCCCGGTCAGCCCTTGTGCTCGTCGGTGAGGAAGCCGCGGTACCACTCCAGGGTCTGGCTCAGGGTGTTCTCGATCGGGGTGGGTTCGAGGTCGAACTTCTGCTGGAAGGCGGTGGAGTCCATGATCTGCGGCTCGGTGTGCTGGTAGAACAGCTCGGCGTAGGAGTTCATGAACGTCTCGTCGAACGGTCCGAAGGGGCGCGGCTCGTCCATCGCGGCGATCTGGAGCGGGTGGCCCACCAGGTCGCCCAGCATGGTGAAGATCTCGCGTGTCGTGCGGGCGGGGGCGGTGGGCAGGTGCCAGACCCGGCCGTCTCCTGACGGGTTCTCGCCGAGCGTGGCCAGGCCCCGGGCCACGTCGAGAATGCTGGTGTAGCTGTGCTTGAGGTCGATGTCGCCCAGTGCCGGCACCTCGCCGCCTGTGAGCGCGGCCGGGAAGACGGCCCCGCCCAGCGTCGAGTTCAGCACCCGGGGCCCGACGAAGTCGGCCGAGCGCCCCAGCGCGACCCTTGCGCGGCCCTCCTGGTGCGCGGCGAGGTAGTTCTCGTCCAGCGCGGCACGCATTTTGCCCTTGGCTGTGGTCGCCCGCCACGGCGTGTCCTCCGTCATGACCTCGCCGTGCGTCTCGCCGTAGGGGTACAGCGTGTCCAGGACGACCAGACGGGCGCCGGAGCGCGCCACCGCGCCCAGGACTGCCTCCTGGATGCCGGGCATGACGTCGACCTGGAGGTGGTAGGCGACGTTGACGCAGTGGTAGACGACGCCCGCGCCCTCGATCGCGGCGAGCGCCCCGTCCGCCGTGCTGACATCCCCGGCGAGCCGCTCGACGCCGTCCAGCGGTTCACCGGCGCCGACGCGGTCGACGAGCCGGACCGCGTGCCCGCGGCGCGCGAGTTCCAGGGCGAGGGACGTGCCGGCGGGCCCGGCCCCCAGAACGGTGTGGAGTGCACCCGGTGCTGCAGTCATGACGTGATCCCTTCGGCAGGGGCGACGAAGCCCTTGGCTGTTATCGCTCAACGCCTAAGTTATACCTCATAACTCCAGCGTGTAGGTATCGCGGTCTGGGTCGAGTGACGGTGGGCAGCCTCCAAGCGCCCTGGGCGGGCCTGGGGCACGGCCGGAACCGGAGGACGTCTCCGGCCGTCGTCCGTACGTCGGGCCCCGCCGGCCGCGACGCGTGCTCAGGCTTCGGGGAAGTCGGTGGCCGCGGCGCAGGCGGCGGTGGCGTCGAGGTTGGCGCGCAGGGCGTCGACCTTCGCGGTGGCGTAGGCGTGGGCGTCGGAGCCCAGCAGCTGGCGCAGGGGGCCGTCGTCGAGGCCGGCGCGTTCGATGATGGCGGCGGCTCCCCTGACCGGGTCGCCGAGCTGGCGTCCCTGGAGCTTGAGATGGTCCTCGACCATGGTCCGCACGGCCGGGTAGTGCTCCGAGGTCTCGGCGGGCAGGGCCAGCGAGTCGGTGGTGAGGAAGGAGGTGCGGAAATAGCCGGGCTCGACGACGGTGACCTTGATGCCGAAGTCGGCGACCTCGGCGGCGAGCGCCTCGCTCAGCCCCTCGAGCGCGAACTTGCCCGCGCAGTACAGGGCCCACCCGGGCATCGTGGTCAGACCCAGGATCGAGGAGACGTTGACGACACGGCCCGCGCGCTGCTCACGCATGACCGGCAACGCCGCGCGCAGCACGTTCCATACGCCGACGACCTGGACGTCGAGCATGTCCCGTACGTCCTTGGCGGTGGTCTCCTCGACGGCCGCGAGGTAGCCGTAACCCGCGTTGTTCACCACGACGTCCAGACGGCCGAATCGCTCGGTGGTCCGGTGCACGGCGTTCTCGACCTGTGTCTCGTCGGTCAGGTCCATGGTCAGCGCGAGGAGCCGACTGGTGTCGACCGTGCTGCCCAGCGCGGTCGTCAGGCGTTCAGTGGAGCGGGTGGTGGCGGCCACGTTGTCGCCCTGGGCGAGCAGTTGACGGACCAGCTCCAGCCCGATCCCGCGGGAGGTGCCGGTGATGAACCAGGTGGCGGGGGCGGTGGCAGGCATGGGTGTTCCTCTTCTGTCAGTGCGGTGACGGGGAACCGGACCAGGGCTGCTGTTCCGGCGCTGACTCAATCGTGGTTCGCCGGAGAGCGGCTTTCGGGGCCATGAGGTGCCCTGTGCGCCCTAGGACGCGGCAGACCAGGACTGACAGGCCCTTCTTGGAGAGGGCCCTTGTCGTTTTTCGTGAGACAGACTTGTTTTCATGGCTGCCGTCAACCGTGAAATCGCCGATTTCCTCAAGCGTTCCCGTGCCCAGTGCGATCCCGAGCGGGCGGGGCTGCCACCGGACGGACGGGTCCGGCGCGTGCCTGGACTTCGGCGAGAGGAAGTCGCCCGCCTGGCGGGGGTCTCCGCCGATTACTACGCCCGTCTTGAGCAGGGCCGCCCCATCACTCCGTCCCCCGCCGTCATCGAGGCCATCGGGCACGCCCTGGGACTGGACGCGGCAAGCCTTGCCCACCTCAGGGATCTCGTCGGCATCACCGACACCCGCCCCCCGTCCCGTCCGCCCAGCGTCCAGCGTCTGCGCTCCGGGCTCCATCGGCTGCTGGATTCCCTGGACGACGTTGTTCCCGCCCTCATCCTGGGGCGTCGATCCGCCGTCCTGGGCGCGAACCGGATGGCCAGAGCCCTGTTCGCGGACTTCGAGGCCATGCCGGTCGCTGAGCGCAACTACACCCGCTGGCTCTTTCTCGACCGGGACGCGCGCGAACTGTTCGTCGACTGGGAGGTGCAGGCCCGTGCCGCGGTGGAGAACTTGCGCCTGGACGCGGCCCGCGCATCGGAGCGGCAGGCCACGCAGGCGCTTGTCACCGAGTTGCGGGAACTGAGCGACGACTTCGACCACTGGTGGCGGCAGCACCGCGTACACCAGCGCACGCACGGTTCCAAGCGGCTCCGGCACCCCTTGGTCGGCGAGCTCACCGTGGAATACGAAACGCTTTCGCTTCCTGGCGACAGCGAGACCACCCTGTTCCTCTACACCGCCGAACCCCGGTCGGCGTCCGCCCAGGCGCTGAGCCTGTTGGCGTCATGGACCTTGGCGGAGCCGTCGACCTCCCCGGACCGGTCGCGCGACTGATCCGGGGGACCCCCTTTGTGAGCCGCCGGCGTGCCGGCCGACAGGCGCGGATGTGCTGCCCGGCGTGGACGACGGCTTGACGGTGACGCCGGCGGTGGCGAGCAGGTGTCAGGCTCTGGGGGGCCGCTGTCCCTGGGAACTGTCAGCTGCAAGGGGGAGGCTGCGCAGTGTCAGCGCAGTCGGCGGGGGCAGCGGTTCGTCGGCCGGGTCGGCGCGGAACGACTGGAGCAGATAGGCCACCAGGCGCCGGGACGCTGCGCCGTCGTCCGGTAGGGCGGTCACCAGACCGCAGTGTGCCAACAGGGCCACGGCGAGATCGGAAGGGTGAAAATCGGCCCGCAGCGCGCCCGACGCCTTTGCCCTGCGTACCAGGGTCGTGAAGTCCCGCTCGGCTCGTTGCCGGGACTGCGCGTGTTCCGACGCGCATTCCGGGAAGGCCGCGACGAACGCGGCCGGGAACCCGCGTTCCTCCCGTTGCAGAGCGCAGACCGTCTCGACCAGCTGCTGGAAGCCCTGCCACGGGTCGGGGGCGGCCAGAGCCTCGGTGAGCGCCCGCGCGCAGGTCTCCATCTGCTGCGCGAACGCGCCTCTCACCAGGGCGTCCCGGGTCGGGAAATGCCGGTACAGCGTCGCCACGCCGACCCCGGCCCGCCGGGCCACGGTCGCCATCGGGGCGTCGATCCCGCGCTCCGCGAAGACCGCACGGGCGGCGGCGAGGACGCGCTCCCGGTTGCGCCGGGCGTCCGCCCGCACCCCGTCCCGGGCTGTGATCCGAGAGGATTCCGCCATCACTGTCTCTCGCTTCCGGTCCAAGCGGACGATCGCGTCCACCGAGGAGCTTACGGTCGACGCCAGATCCCTGTACGGCCCCCGGCGGCAAAGGCAGCCCGATGAACGACCGCATGATGAAGGCAGTGCTCTACGACCGCTACGGCGGCCCCGATGTGCTCTACACGGCCCGCGTGCCACGCCCCGAGCCGGCCCCCGGCGAGATCCTGGTGAAGGTGCGCGCGTTCAGCGTCAACGGCGGCGAACTGGCAGTCCGTGCCGGCCGTCTCCGCCTCCTGAGCGGCCGGAGATTCCCCAAGCGCGTCGGCTTGGACTTCACCGGCGAGGTCGCCGCACTGAGGGCCGGAGCCACACGGTTCGCGGCCGGCGACCTCGTATGGGGGGTCTTGGGCCGCACCTCCGGGTTCGGCAGTGCCGCCGAGTACGTGACCGTGCCCGCCGAGCGGGTCGGCCGGCTCCCCGACGGCCTCGACCCGGTGGACGCCGCCGCGCTGCCGGTGGCCACCACGGCCATCACCGCGCTGCGGGACAAAGCCGGGCTGCGCCCCGGCGAACGACTCCTCGTCCGGGGCGCGGCGGGCGGTGTCGGCAACGCCGCCGTCCAGCTCGGACAGGCGTACGGCGCAGAGGTCACGGCCCTGGCCCGTGCGGCCAACCTCGACTTCGTCCGCGGGCTCGGCGCGCACAAGGCCGTCGACCACCGGACCGTGCGGCCGGCGGAACTGGGCCGCTTCGACGTGGTCCTGGACACCGCGGGGACCGACCTGCGGGCCTTCCGGCGCCTGCTGAATCCCGGCGGGCGCATGGTCACCATCGCCTTCGACCTGAAACGGCCCGCTGCGTCGCTCGGCCACCTCGCGGCGGGCACGGTCCACGGACACGGCCGGGTGCGCTTCTTCAGCGGCAACCCCACGCGGGCGGACTTCGACGACCTGGCCCGGCATGTGGTCGAGGGCAAGCTGAGCCCTGCGGTGGACACCGTCTTCCCCCTGGAGGAGACGGCAGCGGCACACCGGGCGCTGGAGGCGGGCGGCGTCCAGGGCAAGTACGTGGTCAGGGTCGCGTAGGACGTCTGCGGAGGTGCTGACAAGCTCCCGAGGGATGTCGTGCTGGTCGAGCCAGTCGAGCGGTTCCAGGGCTCGACCCGGTCGCGATCGCATTTGATGCTGCGTGCTGCGTGCTGCGTGCTGCGTGCTGCCAACGGCGTCGGCCGCATCGAGATGCGCCTCGTCCACGGCCGGCCGCGCCTCATCGAGGTCAACGGTCGCCGCGCCGGGACATGATCGGCCACCTTGTCCGCCTCGCCACCGGCATCGACCTGCCGCGCGCTGCCGGCCCTGAGCATGTCCGCTCAGTTCGCCGGACCGCCAACCCGCCTCGTCACATGCGCGGGGGCCTCCACGCCCTCCGGCAGGAGGGGGTCCGGGTCCGGCTCGCCCCACGTGGTGTGCAGGGGGAGGACACCCGCCCACAGGCCGAGTTCGGCGTCCGGACCGGCGCCGTCGTCCGGGGCTCCCTCGCGGATCTTGACGGAGGCCTCGTCCAGGGGGAGGGCCAGCAGGGCCGTCGCGGCGAGTTCCTTGCGGTGGGGGCGCCGGGCGTAGTCCCACTGGCCGGGGGCGGCTTGCTCGGTCAGGCAGCGCAGGCCGGCCAGCTTCTCGTCGGGGTCCGTGACGAGGCGAGGGGTGCCGAAGATCATGGCGCTGCGGTAGTTGACCCCGTGCTCGAAGACCGAGCGGGCCAGGACGAGTCCGTCGACGTGGGTGACCGTGACGCAGACCGTGGCGGCGGGGGAGGCGATCATGCTGCGGCCGGCCACCGAGCCGTGGAGGTACAGGGTGGTGCCGTCCGTCCCGTAGACGGTCGGCACCACCATCACGGTCCCCTCGACCTCGACGCCCAGATGGCAGACGAAGCCCGCCTCCAGGATCGCGTCGAGCCGGTCGCGGTCCAGGCTGCCCTGCTCCCGCAGACGGCGGTGCCGGGTGCGCTCGGTGACCGGCAACTGCCGTTCGGGACGACCGGAGTTCATGGGCGCTTCCCTTCCGGGGCATGGGAGGTGGTGACGACGGGAGAGTACTGATTCCGCCGAAGAAGCGCCATGGATCTTCGTAAATCGTCGGAAGAGAGGGTCGAGGCGACGAGATCCCTTGTGCTGGTCGGGTCAGTGAAGGCCGAAGTCCGGTACGGGACGGTCCGGTCCGAACAGCCGGGTCGGTACCGCGTCGGCCAGCACCCGGTACCCGGCGGGGTTCAGGTGCAGATGGTCGCCGACGTCCGACGACGGCAGAAGCCGCCGGGGTCGGCTCGGATCGCGGACCGCCCGGTCGAAGTCGAGGACGGCGTCGAAGCGGCCGCTGGTGCGGATCCAGCGGTTGACGGCCTGCCGGGCCGCCTCGCGGTAGCCGTTCGGGTCGTCGTAGTCCGTGTTCCCGCCGAAGGGCGTCAGCGTGGCGCCGTACACGGGGATGCCCTGCGCGTGCGCCCGGACCACGATCTGGTCGTAGGCCGCGAGCAGATCCGCCGTCACCTGCCGCTGTGCGGCCTCGGTGGCGTCGGCGGTGCCGATGTCGTTGACGCCCTCGAAGAGGACCAGCCACCTCACCCCGCTCTGCGCCAGCACATCGCGGTCGAAGCGGGCCAGCACATTGGGTCCGAGACCGTCGTTGAGCACCCGGTTGCCGCCGGCCGCCTGGTTGAGGACCGCGACACCGGCGGTGCGGGGCGTGGACCGCAGCCGGGTCAGAAGCCGGTCCGTCCACCGGTCGTTGCCGTCGGTCGTGGAGCCCCGGCCGTCAGTCAGCGAGTCGCCCAGCACGACGGCCGCCGCCGTGCCGCTCTTCGACCAGACCTCCACCCCGCTCAGGAAGTACCAATGGGCGGTGGTCGCGGCCCCGCCGAGGTCCGCGTCGTCCACGTGGTCCCCGTTCACCATGTACGAGGTGGTCCGGGAGCCGGGGTGCGAGGTGATGTCGTCCGACGCCTGGCCGTCGGCCAGATAGAGCGTCACCGTGAGATTGCTGCCCGCCCGCAGGCCGAAGTCCAGCGGGTCGGACACGGCCTCCGCGCCCACCGGGACCACCGTCGAGGAGCGGCCGTCGAAGGTCACCTTCCGAGCGCTGCCCGGCTGGACGGCGCCGGACCCGGCGCGACCGCCGTCCGGGAGCGCCACCGACACCGCGGTGATGGGCAGCGCCGCGCCGCCGAACGCGTTGGAGAAGCGCAGCCGCAGATGCGTCCCGCCGACCGAGACGTGCACGGTCTGGCGCACCGTGCTGTCGGCGAAGACCCGGCCCGGCCGGGTGAACGGCGCCGGGGGCATGTTGCCCGGCTCGGTCAGCTGGGGCGTCGAGGTCCAGGTGTTCACCCAGTGCCCGGCCGCGGCGATCCGGGCCGTGCTCACCGGGCGTGCGCCGCCGGCCGCGGAGGACGCGGCGACACCGGTGACGGTGAGCAGGGCCGCGGCGGCCAGGCTCGCCACGAGTGCGGATGTTCGGGCCATGATCCGGTTCCCTCCTTCAGCGCAGCCGGAGGCTCTCGGGCGGGCCGAGGTAACTGGGCTTGAGCCCGCCGGTGTCCACGAGGAGGTTCTGCAGGACGACGGTGGGGTCGACCATCCAGAACTTCAGAACGTGGAGCCCGGGCCGGGTGATCCGGTGCGTGGTCGCGGTGACGTTGACGTTGTCGGAGGTGTTCCGCTGCCACTGCATGTTCATCGTGCCGTCGTCGGAGCCGGTGGCCTTCGTGATGTTCACCGACTGCGGCCGGTCGTCGTCGAAGGAGACGGCGTAGGTGAGGCCGTCGCTCGCCAGGATGTTGTTCCGGGGCGAGAGGTAGGCCGACACCGTGAGCGGTCCGGTCGTGAAGAGCGTGACGGGGTACTCCAGCCGGGGGCCGTCGCCGCCCGGTGTCTGCCGGGGCGCGGTGACCGGGAAGGGCTCCATGCCCGAGCCGGTCCTGCCGATGCCGGGGATGCGCCGCCAGGAGACGACGCCCCCGCCGTGGGCGCGGCCGTAGTGGTCGGCCTCGATGGAGACGTGGCCGCCCGCCTCCACGAATCCGCGCAGGCTCCGCCGGGGCACGTCCGGGTTGTCCACCGGGACCCGCACCGTCACCCGCTCGCCGTCGGGGCCGGTGACGGTGACGGGCACACTGCGCCTGCCCTTGGGCGCCCGGGACCAGTCGGCCCGCACGGCGACCCGCACCTGGCCGTCGACCCGCCCCCTCGTCGCGTCCACGGACAGCCACGGGACCCCGGTCGTGATCCGGTACTCGAAGGGTGCCGTCCCCCGGTTGAAGATCTCGATGCAGGGGGCGGGTCCGGTGGCGTACGGGCTGAGCGCGGGCAGCGCGCAGTCGGCCGCGGAGCCGGGCCACGCCTGGTCGCAGCCGTCGACGGCGACCCCCATCCGGGAACCCGTGGCCGGGGTGATCCGCTTGACCGCCGGGAAGATCACGTCGGGGATGGCCGCGTTGTCGATCTGCGGCTGCTGCCAGGGGGCGTCCGGGCCGTACCGGGCGACATCGCCGTAGTCGATGTGCGGCTGGGTCTGGAAACCCTTCCATTTCCCGTCCGCCACCGTGTTGTTGAAGCGGTCGGCGAGTGCCTTGTCGGTACGGAAGTACGACTCGGCGGCCGTGGCGAGCGAGTTGGTGGTGGTCCGGCCCTGGGCGGCGTACAGGAGGTTGGTGAACTGGGCCTGGCGCAGGGCGTAGAGGTTGGCGGTCGCCTTCACCGCGTACAGCACCAGCTCGTAGTAGCCGTCCCGCCGGTCCGCCGGCAGCGCGGACTCGATGCGCTCGGCCGCGGCGGACAGTTCCCGCCACTCCTGCGTGACGCGTTCCATCTCCTGGTAGTCGGTGATGCTGAACGGCGTCGCCTGGTCGTCGTAGACGACGGCGGAGGGGTCCGTGGCCAGGTCCTTGGCCGGGTCCACGGTGATCCTGCGGTTGAGCAACTCGGGCTTGCGGCGGGCCTGGAGACGCCCGTACGTGCCCAGCACCGCGGCGATGGCGGCGGCGTGCTCGGGCCCGAAGTTCTGTCGCGCGTAGTGCTCCAGCCACTCGGTGAGGTTCTCGACCGGCCACCGGGCGGGGTCCCAGGCGTAGTCCAGGAAGAACTGCGTGGGCAGCTCGTTGCTCTTCAGATCACCGGAGTTGACGATCCACAGCTGCCGGATGCCGTACGTGCAGGCCTGGTTGAGCTGGTCCCAGACATTGGCCAGGTTGGCGGTGTCGACCCACTTGTAGTTGCGGCCCGCGCCGACGTAGTCGAAGTGGTGGTAGAGGCCGTAACCGCCCTCGCGCGGCGGCAGCGACGGGTCCGGCACCAGGCGCAGATTGCCCCAGTTGTCGTCGGTGAAGACCACCGTCACGTCGTCGGGCGCCCGCAGCCCCTGCTCCCAGTAGCGCTGGACCTCCTTGTAGAACGTCCACACCTGCGGGGTCTCGGACAGCGGCCTGCCGGTGACGTCGGCGATGATCTGCCGCTGGGCGGAGACGATGCCGCGCATCAGGTCGATGCCGTCGCCGTCGGGCAGCGCGGTGTCGCCGTTGCCCCGCATGCCGAGGGTCACCACGCCCTCGAAGCCCTCGCGCACCTTGCGGCGGATGCCGTCCGCCCAGTACGCCTTGATGGCCTCGGCGTTGTGCCGGAAGCTCCACTCGCCGGTGCCGCCGTAGGGGTCGCTGCCCGGGGTGACGACCTTGCCCTGGGCGTCGCGCACGGCGGGTACGGCGTGCCGGTTCCACTCCTCGATGCCCCGCATCATGGGCGCCTCGTGGGAGGTGCCCATGACGATGCCGTACGCCGTCGCGGTGGCGTGGTTCTCCGGGTCGTCCTCGGCGAAGGCGCGCCCCCACACCGCGGGCCAGAGGTAGTTGGCCTTCAGGCGCAGCATCAGCTCGAAGACCTTGGCGTAGAAGGCGTGGTTGAAGCCGTCGGGGTGGCCGGGGGCCAGGCCGGGGCCGAACCGGGCCGGGGCCCAGGTGCCGAGCGCGGGGTTCTCGTCGTTGATGAAGAAGCCCCGGTACTTGACCGCGGGCGTGCCCTGGGTGTGGCGGCCGGGCCGGACGTGCAGCAGGTCCTGGTGGACGGGGGTGGCGTCGGCCCACCAGTACCAGGGCGAGACGCCGATGCCGCGGCTGACGTCGTAGACGCCGTAGACGGTGCCGCGCTGGTCGCTGCCGGCGATCACGAAGGCGCGGTCGACTCCGGGCAGCGGGTCGTCCACCACCTGCTCCAGGGAGGTCTCCCACTTGCCCGCGATCCCGGTCACGTCCAGCTTGCCCGCGGCCACCAGGGAGTCGATCAGCGGGCTCTTGCCGAGGGTGCCGATGAGGACGACCTCGCGCCGGCCCGCCGGGAGGGTGTGGGACAGGTCCGGCTCGACGCCCGTGACCCGCTGGAGGTCGCCCTGGAGGTCACCGGCCGCGCGGACGACGCCCGGGTGGTCGTCGGCGCTGACCACGAGGGGGGTGGCCGCGCCGCGCTCGACGAGCGGGAAGGTGCCGGGCCCGCGTGAGGTGGTGATGTACGCGCCGGGGTCGGTGGGCCGCGCCGGACTCCCGGACGTACCCGCAACGGCGGGCCCGGCCGCGCCCAGCAGCGAGGCGGCGGGGGTCGCCAGTGCGGTGAGTCCGGCTCCGAGGGCCAGTGCCGTTCGCCGGCTCATGTCGGTGCCGGGTCGTGTCGGGTGGGGCCCGCGCCGCGCAGAATCCATGCCGCCCTCCGTGGGGCCCGCAAGCGCCCCTTTCGCGGATACTGTTTCCGGAAAATTTCCGGAAGTTGTCGCGAAACGTTAGGGACGGGCCGACCGGCCGTCAATACGCGCGGCACCAACTGCCCCGTGCGGGCGCTGGGTTGACAGCAGAGGCGGCCCGGTCCGGCACCCCCGTGGGCCGCGCGCGGCGATTGCCTATGCTGAGGAGCGCAGGCGAGGAGGCTCGGATGGCAGCACAGGACGCGGGGCGCGTCACGATCGCGGACATCGCCCGGGAGGCGGGCGTGTCCCTGCCGACGGTCTCCCGGGTGCTCAACGGGCGCGCCGATGTGTCCCCTTCGACCCGCCGCCGGGTCGAGGAACTGCTGGCCCACCACGGCTACCGGCGGCGCGCCGCGCAGCCCGCCGGCCGGGCCGAACTGATCGACCTGGTCTTCAACGACCTCGACAGCCCCTGGGCCGTGGAGATCCTGCGCGGTGTGGAGGACGTGGCGCACGCCTCGGGCCTGGGCACCGTGGTCTCCGCGGTGCACCACCGCAGCACCTCCGCCCGGCAGTGGCTGGTCAACCTGCGGGCGCGGGCCTCCGACGGCGTCATCCTGGTGACCTCGGACCTGGCGCCCGAACTCCACGCCGAGCTGCGCCGCCTGGGCGTGCCCACCGTCATCGTCGACCCGGCCGGGGTGCCCACCTACGGCATACCGACGATCGGCGCCATGAACTGGGCCGGCGGGCGCAGCGCCGTCGAGCACCTGCTCGCCCTCGGGCACCGCCGCATAGGCGTCATCACCGGCCCGCCGACGCTGTTGTGCAGCCGGGCCCGCCTGGACGGGTACCGGGCCGCGCTGGAGTCCTCCGGTGCGGAGATCGACGACCGGCTCGTCCGGCAGGGCGACTTCTCCCACGAGGCAGGCTTCCGCGCCGGCACCGGGCTGATCGGCCTCGCGGACCCGCCGACCGCGATCTTCGCGTCCAGCGACCAGATGGCGCTCGGCGTCTACGAGGCGGCCCGGCAGCACGGGCTGCGCATCCCGGACGACCTCAGCGTGGTCGGCTTCGACGACCTGCCCCAGGTCCAGTGGTCCCCACCGCCGCTCACCACCGTCCGCCAGCCGCTCGACGAGATGGGCCAGGTCGCCGCGCGTACGCTGCTGCGGCTGATCCAGGGCGAGACCCTGGAGAGCCCGCACATCGAACTCGCCACCCGGCTCGTGGTCCGCAGCAGCACCGGCCCCGTGCCCCGCTGATCACTCCCCGTGCGGTACGGCGCCCGCCGCGTTTGGGCGAGCCGGTCCCCGTGTGGTCGCCGCCGGCCTCGTCGGAGTGACGCAGGACACGGGAACCGCCGGGTGCGTGCGGAGAGAAGTGGATGTGAACAAGTCAGACAACGACACGCGCCGCCGCGTGCGCGAGGGGGACCGCGAGGCGTTCGCCCTGCTCTACGAGGATTTCGCCCGGGCCGTGTACAACCACGCGCTGCGGCTGACCGGTGACTGGTCGACGGCCGAAGAGGTCATGTCGGAGACCTTCCTGACCGCGTGGCGCTCGCGGGACCGGGTCCAGGAGGAGGGTGGTTCACTGCTGCCCTGGCTGCTGGGCATCGCCACCCACAAGGCCGACAACGCGCGCCGCGGCGCCCGCCGGCGGCAGCTGTTCCTGGCGCGCCAGTCCCCGCGCGAGGTGGAGGACTTCGCCGCCCGAACCGCCGCGCGGATCGACGACGCGCGCCGACTGCGCGCCGTACAGGCGGCGTTGGGCCGACTGCGGCGCCCGGAACGGGAGGTGCTGGTCCTGTGCGTGTGGTCGGGCCTGGACTACCAGGAGACGGCCGAGGCGCTGGGCATCCCGGTCGGCACCGTGCGGTCCCGGCTGTCACGCGCCCGCCGGAAGCTCGCCCGGCTCGCCGACGAAAGCGGCCGGGAACCCCGAGTCCGCCGCGGAGAGACAACCAGTGCGGCCGCGCTCGCGGCCCTGCCCGTGCGGGAGGAACTCACATGACCGACAGCACCGCTTCCCGGAACCGGCCCGACGACCGCGACGAGATCGCCCGTCTGCTGCCGGCCCCGGCCGACCGGGACCTCACGCGCGAGCAGCACCTACGGCACAAGGAACTGCTCATGCACCACATCGACCACGACCGGGCCGCGTCCGCCGCGGCCGCCGAACCCGTCCGGCGCACCCCGTGGCGCAGGCCCGTACTCGTCGCGTCGGCCACCGCGCTGGCCCTGGCCGGCGCGCTGACCGCGGGCGTCGCCATGACCGGCACCGAGGGGCGGGCCCACGGCGGCACCGCGGCGACGGCCACGGAGTCGCGGCCCGCCGCGGCCCTGCTGCACCGGATCTCCGCCGCCGCGGCACGGCACGACACGCCCACCGTGCGCGACGACCAGTTCGTGTACACCCGGGAGAAGATCCGGGAGGCCGACGTGACCAGCGGCAAGGCCGTCGTCGGCCCGCTGAAGGACTACGAGTCGTGGCTCGCGCAGGAACCCGGACCGCTGCACAAGCTCGGACTGTTCCGGGTCGACGGCGAGACCCTGCCCATCAACGCCCAGCTGGGCGACACCGAAGGCACCCCGGCCGGCCTCGGCCGTCCCACCTACCGCTGGCTCGGCTCACTGCCCACCGACCCCGGCCGGCTGCTCGACTACCTGTACGCCAAGACGCCCGAGGCCGAGCGACGCCAGCGCGACCAGGCGGTGTTCGAGCAGATCGGCAGCCTGCTCGGCGGGGTGATGCCGCCTCGCACGGCCGCCGCCCTCTACCGGGCCGCCGCCGAGATCCCCGGCGTCCGCCGGACCGCCGAGGCACGGGACGTGATCGGCCGGCAGGGTCTCGGCATCGTCCGCGACGACACGCGCTACGGCGTACGCACCGAGTGGGTCTTCGACGCGAAGGACTACGTCTTCCTCGGCGCCCGCACCTACCTGACCAGGGACACGTCGTACGGGAAGGCCGGGACCCTGCTGTCCGGCACGGCCGAACTGGCCCACGCCGTCGTCGACGAGGCGGGACAGCGGCCCGCCGACGGGGACCGCACGCGCACCGCCTGACGACCGGCCGCGATGCCCGCCACGGCCTTTGCGGCAGGCATCGCGGCACCCGGCCCGGGGGTCACCCCTTGTTCGAGCCGAGCGTCAGCCCGCCGACGAACTGCCGCTGGAGCGCGAAGTACACGGCCAGGGTCGGGATCGCGGTCAGCAGGGAGCCGGCCGCGACCAGGTTCGGGTCGGTGAAGTACTGGCCGGAGAGGTTGTTCAGGGCCGAGGTGACCGGCATGTTCGCGCCGGTCGAGATCAGCACGAGGGCCCAGAAGAAGTCGTTGTAGATCCAGATCGACAGCAAGGTCGCGAGCGCCGCCATCGCCGGTCGGCACAGCGGCAGCGTGATCTGCCAGTACAGCCGCCACACCGACGCCCCGTCGACCAGCGCGGCCTCGGTCAGCTCGTGCGGCAGCGAGCGCATGTAGTTGCTCAGCACGAACGCGCAGAACCCGGACTGGAACGCCACATGGATCAGCACGAGACCGAGCGCGGAGTCGTAGAGCTTGCCGCTCGCCGTGATGCCCGGCAGGTCCGTCAGCAGGTACAGCCGGTACAGCGGGGTGATGATCACCTGCTGCGGGAGGAGGTTGCCGGCCGTGAAGACCAGCAGCAGGGCCAGGTCGAGCCGGAAGTCGAAGCGGCTGACGTGGAAGGCCACGCAGGAGGACAGGAACAGGGTCAGCAGCACGGCCGGTACGGCGATCACCAGCGTGTTGCCGAAGTAGTGCAGCATGTCCGACTGCCGGAAGGCGTGGGTGAAGTTCTCGAAGGTCAGCCGGTCCGGCCAGGACACATACCCCTTGGCGCTGGTCTCGGCGTACGGCCGCAGCGCCGAGAAGACGGCCCACAGCAGCGGCGCCAGCCACGCCAGGGCCGTGCCGGCGAGGAAGACGTGCAGCACCACCCGGGCCGGGCGGACGGGGGCGCGGCGCTTGGGCGGGAGGGTGGAGGCGCTCATGCCCGGCGCTCCTTGCGGAAGGTGGCGATCAGATACGGGATGATCACGGCGAGGGAGACGACCAGCAGGACGACGGCGATCGCGGAGCCGTACCCGACGCGGCTGGACTCGCCGATGATGTTGCCGGTCACCAGGATCGACAGCAACTCGGTGCCCTGCGCGCCCTTGTTGAAGACGAAGACCAGGTCGAAGGCGCGCAGCGACTCGATGATGGTGACGACGAGGACGACCGTGTTGGTCGGCCGCAGGGTCGGGAAGACCACGTTCCTGAACGCCTGCCACTCGCCCGCGCCGTCCAGCGCGGCGGCCTCGCGCAGCGACGGGTCGACGCTCTTGAGCCCGGCCAGGTACAGGATCATCATGTAGCCGGTGTGCCGCCAGGACGCGGCGACCAGGACGGCCCACAGGTTCAGGTGCGGGTCGCCGATCCAGTCGATGTAGTGCCCGGGCCTGTTCGCCCCGATGATGCTGTTGATCAGCCCGGTGTCGGGGTTGTAGACCAACTGCCAGACGAATCCGATGCAGGCCATGGAGATGACGACCGGCAGAAAGAACGCGGTCTGGTAGACCCGGCTGAACCGGATCCGCTTGTCCAGCTGGACGGCGAGGAACAGACCGAGCGGTGTGGGGATCAGGATCAGTACGGCGAACCAGACGACGTTGTGCTCGACGGCCGGCCAGAACTGCGGGTTGTCCGCGAACAGTTGGCGGAAGTTGTCCAGGCCCACCCATCTGATCGAGTCGAACCCGATGCCGTCCCAGGTGGTGAAGGCGAGGGCGACGGAGGCGAGCGCGGTGACCCACACGAGGGCCACGTGCAGCACCGTGGGCACGCCCGCCATCACGGCCAGCGTGATCCGGTCGCGCCGGGTCAGCAGCTGCCGCCTCGTCGTCTCGCGTGTCGCGCGCGTGGTGCCGGGAGGCGGCGCGGCGGCCGCTCGCGACGGCTCGCTCGTCATGGGGGCGCTCACGAGGACGCGAAGATCGTCTTCTTCTGGCGCTCGATGGACGCCAGCAGGCCGTCCACGCCCTGGGGATTCTGCAGGAACTTCTGCAGTCCTGGCTGCATCACCGTGGAGGTGAAGTCGGGCCGGGAGTCGCGGTCCATGAACTGGGTCAGGTTCCTGGCGCCGCTGATCATGGCGAACGCCTTCTTCTGCAACGGCGAGTAGGCGGAGGTGTCCGCCTTGCCGGAGGCGGCCACCACGCTGGAGTCGGTCCTGAGGTACAGCTCTTCGGCGGCCGGGGTGCCGAGGTACTCGAGCAGTCTCACCACGCCCGCGCGGTTCTTCGGGGACCTGCTCACCATGAAGCCGTCGGTGGGCGCCTCCACCGTGTCCAGGCCGTGGGCGGGGTCGATCTCCGGGAAGGGGAAGAAGTCCAGGTCCTCCAGGGCGCTCCTGTCGGTGAACTGCTGGGCGACGAAGGAGCCGAGGAGGTACATGCCGGCCTTCCGGGCGGCCAGCGACTGGGCGGCGTCCTGCCAGGTACGGCCCATGAAACCGTCCTGGTGGTAGGGGAGCAGCTCGGCCCAGTGGTCGAAGACGGCCCTGACCTTCGGGTCGGTCCAGGAGGCCTTGCCCGCCATCAGCCGCACGTGGAAGTCGTAGCCGTTGAGCCGGAAGTCGATCTGGTCGAAGGTGCCCATCGCGGGCCAGGCGTCCTTGTCCCCGAAGGCGATCGGGACGAGGCCGTCCTTCTTCATCCGCTTGCACAGGGCGACGAGCTGGTCCCAGGTGGCGGGGACCTCGTACCCGTACCGGGTGAAGACGCTTCTTCGGTAGAAGACCGCCCACGGGTAGGTGGTCATCGGCACGAAGTAGTACGTGCCGTCCTCGCCCTTGCTCAACTTCTTCATCGCGTCGGGGAAGTTGTCCCCGATCCGTGCCCACACGTCGTCGATCGGCGCGGCCAGCTTCTTCGCGGCGAAGAACTGCATGCGGTACCCGGCGAACCAGTTGAACACGTCGTCGGGGGTGCCCTGGAGGTAGGAGTTGATCTGTTCCTGGAAGGTGTTGTGATCCTTGGTGTTCACCCGGACGGTGATCCCGGACTGCCTCCGGAAGGCGGCGTAGACGTTCGCGAAGGCCTTCTTCGGCACCGCGTCGGAGGCGTTGGAGCCGACGGTGACGGCCTTCGGGTCGGCGGCGGAACCGCTGCCGCCGCAGGCGGCGAGCAGGGGGGTGCCGGCCCCGGCGAGCAGGGCGGCGGAGCCCGCCCCGCGCAGCAGGGAGCGACGGCTGGGAGACGGGACGGACGGACCGGGGTGGGACGGACGCATGGCGGCTCCCGAGGGATACAGGGTTCGGCCACGGGGGTGAGTCGATCGCCGCGGACTTGTCGGAACCGCTCATAAACCAACTCGACCGAACAGTGTGACCGTCATCACAGCCGCGGCGCCGCATGGGCGTCAAGAGGTGGGTGCACAACGGGAGTTGTCTTGCCCGAAACGTGACCGCCGCCGCCTGTCACCCCATGGCTTCCATGGAGTGACTTGTCCTTACATCATAACTTACGGGTGAAACTATGTCTGGACAAAGTCTTGACAGCGGGTCCGGCAGGGACTTGGATCGCCTCCCGACGCAACAGCGCCCCCTTCCCGTCGCACGCACAGCGAGGTGCAAGCAACGATGGACCGCTCTTCCCGTCCGGGCCCCCGCAGGCTGGTTCCGCTGGTGGCCGTGGCCGCCGCCGCATCGCTTGCCCTCACCGGCTGCTCCAGCGGCCACGGTGGCAAGAAGGCCGAACAGGCCGCGGCGAACGACTCCGCGGGCAAGGCGAACACCCCCCGGATGACCGTCGCCCTGGTCACGCACCAGGCGCCCGGCGACACCTTCTGGGACACCGTGCGCAAGGGCGCCGAGGCCGCGGCGGCCAAGGACAACATCAAGCTCGTCTACTCGGCCGACCCGAACGCGGGCAACCAGGCGAACCTGGTGCAGAACGCGGTCGACCAGAAGGTCGACGGCATCGCCGTCACCCTGGCCAAGCCCGACGCGATGCGGAACGTGCTCGGCAAGGCGGAGCGCGCGGGCATACCGGTGGTGGGCCTCAACTCCGGGCTGGCCGACTGGAAGAAGCTCGGACTGATGGAGTTCTTCGGGCAGGACGAGAGCGTGGCCGGCGAGGCCTTCGGCGACAAGCTGAACACCGCCGGCGCCAAGAAGGTCGTCTGTGTGATCCACGAGCAGGGCAACGTGGGCCTCACCCAGCGCTGCGACGGGGTGAAGAAGACCTTCAAGGGCACCACCGAGACGCTGTACGTCAACGGCACGGACATGCCCTCCGTGCGGGCCACCATCACGGCGAAACTGAAGCAGAACACCGCGATCGACACCGTCGTCACCCTCGGCGCCCCGTTCGCCGCCACCGCGGCGCAGTCGGTCGGCGACGCCGGCGGCAAGGCGAAGGTCGCCACGTTCGACCTCGACAAGGACCTGGTCAAGGCGGTGCAGAACGGCAGCGTCGAGTTCGCCGTCGACCAGCAGCCCTACCTCCAGGGCTATCTGGCGGTCGACTCGCTCTGGCTCTACAAGAACAACGGCAACTACAGCGGCGGCGGCGTCCAGCCGGTCCTCACGGGCCCGGCGTTCGTCGACCGGACCAACGTCGACAAGGTCGCCGGGTTCGCCGCGAAGGGGACCCGGTGACGGGTCCGGGGGCCGTCGAGGCACCGCCGGCCCCCGGACCCCGCGAGGCGGACGGCCGCACCGCCCGCCGCCCCCTGGCGCTGCGGCTGCTGGCCCGGCCCGAGGTGGGCGTCTTCCTCGGCGCCGCAGCCGTCCTGGTCTTCTTCCTGATCGTCGCGCCGTCGGTCCGCCAGGGCGGGTCGATGGCCACGGTCCTCTACCAGTCCTCCACCATCGGCATCATGGCGCTGCCGGTCGCCCTGCTGATGATCGGCGGCGAGTTCGACCTGTCGTCCGGCGTCGCCGTGATCACCTCGGCGCTCACCGCGAGCATGCTCGGCTACCAGCTGAGCCTGAACGTGTGGACGGGAGTGATCGTTGCCCTGGTCCTCTCGCTCGCCATCGGCGCCTTCAACGGCTGGATGGTGGTCAGGACCGGGCTGCCCAGCTTCCTGGTCACCCTCGGCACCTTCCTGATCCTCCAGGGCGTGAACCTCGCCGTCACCAAGCTGGTCACCGGCAACGTCGCCACCGACGACATCAGCGACATGGACGGCTTCGACCAGGCGAAGAAGATCTTCGCGTCCTCCTTCGACGTCGGTGGCGTCCAGGTGAAGATCACCGTGGTGTGGTGGCTGGTCTACGCCGCGCTCGCCACCTGGGTGCTGCTGCGCACCAAGTACGGCAACTGGGTCTTCGCCGTCGGCGGCGACCAGGACAGCGCCCGCGCGGTCGGCGTCCCGGTGCGGTTCACCAAGATCACCCTGTTCATGCTGGTCGGCTTCGGCGCCTGGTTCGTCGGCATGCACAACCTGTTCTCCTTCAACACCGTGCAGTCCGGCGAGGGCGTCGGCAACGAGCTGATCTACATCGCCGCGGCCGTCATCGGCGGCTGCCTGCTCACCGGCGGCTACGGCTCCGCGATCGGGCCGCTCTTCGGCGCCTTCATGTTCGGCATGGTCAACCAGGGCATCGTCTACGCCGGCTGGAACCCCGACTGGTTCAAGGCCTTCCTGGGCGTGATGCTGCTCGGCGCCGTCCTGATCAACCTGTGGGTCCGGCGCACGGCGACGCGGAGGTAACCGATGAACGACACCACAGCCGGCCCCCACGGCACCGCCCCGCCCGAGGCCCCCGCCGCCGGGGACGCGCCCCTGGTGGAACTGCGCCGGGCGGGAAAGACGTACGGCAACGTCCGCGCCCTGTACGGCGTCGACCTCACCGTCCGGGCCGGCCGGGTCACCTGTGTGCTCGGCGACAACGGCGCCGGGAAGTCCACCCTGATCAAGATCATCTCGGGGCTGCACCGGCACACCGAGGGCGACTTCCTGGTCGACGGCCGGCCGGTGCGCTTCAGCACCCCGCGCGAGGCCCTGGACCACGGCATCGCCGCGGTCTACCAGGACCTGGCGACCGTGCCCCTGATGCCCGTGTGGCGCAACTTCTTCCTCGGCTCCGAACCGACCAAGGGCCCCTGGCCGCTGCGCCGCCTGGACATCGCCCGGATGAAGGAGACCGCCGACCGGGAACTGCGCCGCATGGGCATCGTCCTGGACGACCTGGAGCAGCCCGTCGGCACCCTCTCCGGCGGCCAGCGCCAGTGCGTGGCCATCGCCCGCGCCGTCCACTTCGGCGCCCGGGTCCTCATCCTGGACGAGCCGACCGCCGCGCTCGGCGTCAAGCAGTCCGGGGTGGTGCTGAAGTACATCGCCGCCGCCCGCGAGCGCGGCCTCGGCGTCGTCCTCATCACCCACAACCCCCACCACGCCTACCTGGTCGGCGACCACTTCGGCGTGCTGCGCCTCGGCACCCTGGAACTGTCCGCCGACCGCGGCGAGATCACCCTCGAAGAGCTGACCGACCACATGGCCGGCGGTGCCGAACTCGCCGCCCTCAAACACGAGTTGGCGCAGGCGGGCGGCGTGAGAACCGACGGGCTCGCCGAGGAGCCGCCGATCGCCGACACCTTTCCCGAAGGGAACCCCTGACCATGCCCCACGTCCTCGACCACATCCGGGTCGGCTCCGCCCCCGACTCCTGGGGCGTCTGGTTCCCGGACGACCCCCGGCAGGTGCCCTGGGACCGTTTCCTGGACGAGGTCGCCGAGGCCGGGTACGAGTGGATCGAACTCGGCCCCTACGGCTATCTGCCCACCGATCCCGCCCGGCTCGCCGAGGAGGTGGCCCGCCGGGGCCTGAAGGTCTCCGCGGGCACCGTCTTCACCGGACTGCACCGCGGCCCCGCCGTCTGGGCCGACACCTGGTCCCACGTCGGCCGGGTCGCCGCCCTCACCCGGGCGATGGGCGCCCGGCACCTGGTGGTGATCCCGTCCTTCTGGCGGGACGACAAGACCGCCGAGATCCTGGAGCCGCCCGAGCTGACGGCCGAGCAGTGGGGCCACCTCGCCCGGGGCATGGAGCGCCTGGGCCGCGAGGTGAAGGAGACGTACGGCCTCGACATCGTGGTCCACCCGCACGCCGACACCCACATCGACACCGAGGCCCACGTCGCGCGCTTCCTCGACGCCACCGACCCGGCACTGGTCGGCCTCTGCCTGGACACCGGGCACTACGCCTACTGCGGCGGCGACAGCGTCCGGCTGATCGAGACCTACGGCGAGCGCCTCGGCTATCTGCACCTCAAGCAGGTCGATCCCGCGGTCCTCGCCGACGTCGTCGCCCGGTCGCTGCCCTTCGGGCCCGCCGTCCAGCGCGGCGTCATGTGCGAACCACCGCACGGCGTACCGGAGCTGGGCCCCGTCCTGGAAGCGGCCCAGAAGCTCGGCGTGGACCTCTTCGCCATCGTGGAACAGGACATGTACCCCTGCGAGCCGGACCGCCCCCTGCCGATCGCGGAACGGACCCGGCGGTTCCTGCGGTCGTGCGGGGCATGAGCATCACCCCGCAGCGCCTCGCGGAGGCAGGGGAGTTCATCGACCGCGTCACCCGGTGGGCCACGCGCCGCGAGGACCTCGCCGGCCTGCTCCTCGTCGGCTCCTACGCCCGCGGTGCCGCGCGCCCCGACTCGGACGTGGACCTCGTCCTGCTGACGACGGACCCCGCGCACTACTTCGCCGACGCCTGGGCCGCCGAACTCGCCCTCGGCGACCCCCTGCGCACCCGCGTCTGGGGCCCGGTCACCGAACGCCGCTACGCCCTGTCCAGCGGTCTGGAGGTCGAGTTCGGCATCGGCACCCCCGACTGGGCGCGGACCGACCCCGTCGATCCCGGTACCCACCGCGTCGTCACCGACGGCGCCCGCGTGCTGCACGACCCGCTGGGCATCCTCGCCGCGCTGCTCGCCCGCTGCCGTCCGTGAGCCGCGCGCGGGTTCCTGCGCAACCACGACGGATTCGCCCCCGGCGCGGCCGGGAACCAACCCGGGGCAGCGAGCGTTGGAGAAGAAGACGGGGGACGCCCGCGCAGACGGGAGGACGAGATGACACACCGCACAGAACCCCGGAAGACGGCACCGGACACGGCCGACGCGGCCGCCCTGCGCCGCGACCGCTTCGGCACGCTGCCCGAGCGGATACGCCCCGAGGACACGGTCGAGACCAGGCCGGCGACCCTGCCGGACCCGGCCCGGGACCGCTACCACGCGGACGAATGGCTGGTGCGCTACTGCGGCTGACCCGCGCCCCGGCGCGCGGCGTCAGGCCCGCCGCACCTCCGCCAGCGGCACCGGGCGGTGCTCACGCCGCGAGAGCGTGCAGGCCTCCGCGATCCAGCCCGCCTCCAGCGCGTCCTCGACGGTGCACGGCGACGGCCGGTCACCGGCCACCACCTCGGTGAACGCGGCGAGTTCGGCCCGGTAGGCGGCGGCGAAGCGGTCCATGAAGAAGTCGTGCGGGGGACCGGCCGGAAAGTTCGTCCCGGTTTCGGCCGAGCGCAGCGGCAGCTTGTCGTCCAGGCCGACCGCGAGGGCGTCGGTGAAACCGTGCAGCTCCATCCGCACGTCGTAACCACGGCCGTTGTGGCGGGAGTTGGAGACCACCGCGATCGTGCCGTCGTCCAGGGTGAGGAGCGCGCCGGTGGTGTCGGCGTCACCGGCTTCGCCGATGTAGCCGGCCCCCCGGTTGCCGCCGACCGCGTACACCTCGGTCACCTCGCGGCCCGTCACCCACCGGATGACGTCGAAGTCGTGCACGGAACAGTCCCGGAAGATCCCTCCGGAGGCGGCGATGTACGCGGCCGGCGGCGGCGCCGGGTCCAGCGTCGTGCAGCGCACGGTGTGCAGCGTCCCCAGCGCGCCCGCCCGCACGGCCTCCCGCGCGGCGGCGAAGCCCGCGTCGAAGCGGCGGTTGAAGCCGATCTGGACCGCCACCGCGCCGCCGCGCACCGCGTCGCGCACCGCGAGGCCCTCCGCCATGGTGCGGGCCACCGGCTTCTCGCAGAAGACCGGGACACCGGCCTCGACGCCGGCCCGGATCAGCGCCGGATGGGCGTCCGTGGCCGCCGCCACGACCAGCCCGTCCACCCCGGCGGCCAGCAGCGCCTCGGGCGAGTGGGCGATCTGGGCGCCGAACCGGTCGGCGGCGGCCTTGGCGGCGTCCGGCAGCGGATCGGCGACCACCAGGGATTCGACGACGTCGAGCGCGAAGAGGGTTTCGGCGTGGAAGGCGCCGATGCGGCCGAGGCCGAGGATTCCGATACGCATGGGTTGCCACTCCTGGCTGGTCGGGAAGGTCCGGGTCGTCGGGGATGTCTGGTTCGGGGGAGGAGGCGCCCTACGGGCGCACCCACGTGCCGCTCTCGGCGGACCGCGCCATCGCGTCCAGTGCGGCGGCGGCGCGCACCGCGTCCGCGAGCGTCGTGCCGTACGGCGTGCCCTCGGCGATGGAGCGCACGAACCGGTAGGCCTCGATGACCTTGAGGTCGTCGTAGCCCATCGCATTGGCCGCGCCCGGCTGGAACGCGGCGAACTCCCCGGCGCCGGGGCCGACGTAGACGGTGCTCATCGGCTGGTCCTGGTAGTCCGTGCCCCGGCCGACCGCGAATTCGTTCATCCTCCTGAAGTCCCAGGACACCGCTCCTTCGGTGCCGTGCACCTCGAAGCCGTAGCTGTTCTGCTCGCCGACCGAGACCCGGCAGGCCTCCAGGACGCCCCGGGCGCCGGAGGCGAAGCGCAGCAGACAGCCGACGTAGTCCTCGTTCTCCACCTGTCCCCGGGCACCGCCGGCCGCGCGGGCGTGGCCCGCGGTGGCGCCGCCCGGGAGGGCCCGCTCGGGGACGAAGACCGCGGTGTCGGCGGTCAGCGCGGCGATCTCGCCGAGCAGGAAGCGGGCCAGGTCGACGCCGTGCGAGGCCAGGTCGCCGAGTACCCCGCGACCGCCGCGCAGCCGCTCGTAGCGCCAGGTCAGGGCGGAGTCCGGATGGGCGGCGTAGTCGCTGAACAGCCGGATGCGCGCATGGGTGACGGTGCCGATCCCGCCGGCGGCGATCAGCTCGCGGGCGGCCTCGACGGCGGGCGCGTTGCGGTAGTTGAAGCCGACCGCGCTCTGCACCCCGGCCTCGCCGGCCGCGTCCGCGACCGCGCGGGCGTCCTCGGCGGTCAGCCCCACCGGCTTCTCGATCCAGATATGCTTGCCGGCCCCGGCCATCGCCACCCCGATCTCCCGGTGCAGGAAGTTCGGCGCGGTGACGCTGACCGCCCGCACCCGGGGGTCGGCGGCCACCTCCCGCCAGTTGCGGGTCGCGGCGGCGAACCCGTACCGCTCGGCGGCCTCCTCGGCCCGCCCCGGCACCTCGTCGGCGACCGCGATCAGCCGGGGCCGCAGCGGGAGCCGCGGGTAGTGGTGGGGGAGCCGGGCGTACGCCTGGGTGTGCACCCGGCCCATCCAGCCGAAACCGACGACGGCGACACCCAGTTCGTCCACCATGGCAGCCCCTCTCCGGTCCCGGCCCCGCTGTTTGGACCGGTCCATCTCCCTGCCGGTTCACCTTTGTTCGGACATGGCGGGGCTGTCAACCCTTTGACAGCAGGACTCACCCCATGGAACGGTCCATCCCATGAGACCGCCGACCATCCGCGACGTGGCCGAACGGGCCGGGGTGTCGAAATCGCTGGTCTCGCTGGTGCTGCGGGACTCGGGGCCGGTGCGCCCGGAGAAGCGGGAGGCCGTGCTGCGGGCCGTGCGCGAGCTGGGCTACCGGCCCAACGCGGCCGCCCGCAGCCTCAGCGAGCAGCGCACCCGCACCGTCGGCGTCCTCCTGGACGACCTGCGCAACCCCTGGTTCGTGGACCTGCTCGACGGCCTCAACCCGCCGCTGCACGCGGCCGGACTGCGCATGCTGCTCGCCGACGCCCGCCTCAACCGGCGGCTGGGCCGCGATCTCGCCGAACCCTTCCTGG
The DNA here is from genome assembly GCF_007896895.1 of Streptomyces misionensis. Lineage (GTDB taxonomy): Bacteria > Actinomycetota > Actinomycetes > Streptomycetales > Streptomycetaceae > Streptomyces > Streptomyces misionensis_A. Next base: position 26,119 of record NZ_VOGW01000192.1, read on the forward strand.
ACCTGGGCGTGGACGGACTGGTGGTGGTCGGCACGGTCCCGGACGCGGGCGCCCTCGGCGCGCTCGCGCGCCGGATGCCGGTGGTGGTGGCGGGCGCCCGCGAGCCGCAGCCGGACGGGGTGGACGTGATCGCCGGGGACGACGAGCGCGGGGCCCGCCTGGCCACCGAACACCTGCTCGACCTCGGTCACCGCAGGATCGCGCACCTCGCGGGCCGGGGCGCCGTCGGCGAACTGCGCCGGCGCGGCTTCGAGGCGGCGATGCGGGCCCGCGGCGCCGAGCCGCTGGTCGAGCCCGGCGATCTGACCGAGGAGGGCGGCTACCGGGGCGCCGTACGGCTGCTCCGCCGCCCGGAGCGCCCCACGGCACTGTTCGCCGTCAACGACATGGCGTCGGTCGGTGCCCTCTCGGCCGCCGAGGAGCTGGGCCTGAAGGTCCCGCGCGACCTCTCCGTGGCCGGCTACGACAACACCAGCATCTCCCGGCTCCGGCACGTCTGGCTGACCACCGTGGACACCGCCCCGCACGAGGTGGGGCGCCGTGCCGCCCACTGCCTGCTGGACCGCTTCGACCGGCCGGGCACCCCGGGGCGGCTCCACCTGGCGGCGCCGACGCTGGAGATCCGGGGCACGACGGCACCCGTGGCCGCCCTCTGAGGGCTCCCTCAGAGGGTGATGGCGTACGCCTTGCGCAGCGTCTCGTGCACGGTCCACGTCGTACGGTCGCCCGCGCGCAGCACCGCCATGTCGCCCGGGCCGACCCGCAGCGTCGGACCGTCCTCGCACTCGATCGTCGCCGAGCCGCTGATCACGACGAACAGCTCGTCGGCCTCGGTGTCGGTGACCACGCCCGGGGTGATCTGCCAGATCCCGCGTATCTGCCGGCCGTCCGCCGACTCCCAGACCACCTTCCCGGTCACCTCCGGGTTCCCGGAGACGATCTGCGCGGGGTCGAGGGGCTCGGGTTCGAGGTCGGCGTCGGGGATGTGGAGCGCGAAGCTGTGCGTCATGGGCCGACCCTAGTGGGGCCCGCACCCGCGCCGCCGTCGACAGTGTGTGCGGCATCCGGCCTGGTCACAGGACACTTCGTCGGGTCGCGCCGACTGGCGACGGGGTGCGGCGGGGGCGACCGTGGAAGACATGGCGGACTCGACCGCGGCGGCCCGCGGGCCGGACGGACCCCATGAGCACGCGCCGGGCGGACGGCCGCCCGGCGGGCACAGCACCCGCGAGGCCGTCCTGTTCGGCGGGGTCTACGGCGCCGTCCTCGCCAGCTCGATGGTCGCCGCCCTCAGCCGCTACGGCGGCACCACGCCCGCGAGCCGCCGCTACGACGCCGTCTGGCTGGTGGTGACCGCGCTCGCCTCCGCCCTGGCCCACGGCTACGCCCACTACATCGCCGAGCGCGCCCCGCACCGCCGCGGGGACGGCCTGCGCGCCCTGCGCGGCGAGTGGCCGCTGGTCACGGCGGTACTGCCGACGGTCTTCCTGCTCGCGGGCTCGGGCTGGGGGTGGTGGCCGGCGAAGGGCGTGGAGTACCCCGCGTTCGCCCTCAACATCCTGATCCTCTTCACCCTCGGCCTGATCACCGCCCGGCAGGCCGCGCGCACCTGGCCGTCCGCCGTCCTGATGGGCCTCGGCGACGCCCTCCTCGGCCTCGTCGTCGTGGTCGCCAACGCCCTCATCAAGTGATCCGGCCGCCGATGCCCGGGCACCCGCGCGCATACGGTAGGGTTGACCTGCGTGATCACGCGGAACACCCCGCGCGGAGCACGACGGGACGTGGCGCAGCTTGGTAGCGCACTTGACTGGGGGTCAAGGGGTCGCAGGTTCAAATCCTGTCGTCCCGACTCGAGAGAGTCGCGGTTCAGGGCCGGTATCGGAGACATCCGACACCGGCCCTGACCTGTTTGGTCCGACGTCTGTCCGGACCCGGGGCCCGGACGGACGTCAGCCCTCGCGGCCGGGGAGCATGGCCAGGGCCCGGGAGCGCTGGGCCACGAGGTCGTCGTAGGTGCCGTCGCGCTCGGCCCAGCGGTGGCCGAGCACGCCCTTGACGAGGATCTCGCGGGGCGTGGGGTCCGCCGACAGGAGGTCCATGACCTCGGTGGCGAAGTCGTCGAGCGGCAGCGCGTGCGGGTTCACCTTCTCCTGGCCGGCCGTGGCGACGGCCGGGGGGACGAGCTCGACGACGCCGACACCGGTGCCGTCGAGCTGCGCGCGCAGCGCCTCGGAGTAGGCGTGCACCGCGGCCTTCGAGGCGGCGTAGCTGGGCATGGGCGGGAACGGCAGGAAGGCGATGCCGGAGGTGACGGTGACGAAGGTGCCCGCGCCCCGCCCGACCAGATGCGGGGTGAAGGCGTCGACGACCCGGATGGTGCCGAGCAGATTGGTGTCGATCGTCGTCCGTGCCGCCTCGAAGTGCGCGGGGTCGCGCAGGTCCTCCAGGAGCATCACGCCCGACATGGTGACCACCGTGTCCAGCTCCGGGTACCGGTCGAGCACGGCGTCGCGGAGGGCGGCGACGGAGGAGTCGTCGGTGACGTCGACACGGAACGTGCCGAAACCTTCCCCGGCGAGTTCCGCGAGGGCCTCCGGGCTGCGGCCGCCGACGGCCACGGTGCTGCCCGCCGCGGCGAACCGCCGGGCCAGCTCCCGCCCGATGCCCGAGGTGCCGCCGACGACCAGAACGGTGCGGTGGGAGAGATCCACGAGATCTTCCTTTCCCTTTCGTGAACAGTTCCCTCGCAGTCTCGGCCGCGCCCGCCGGGCGGGGCAGTGCCCCCGTCTTCCCTGGTCCTGCCAGGGCCCCCCTTCGCAGCCGCGCACCGCATTACGGTGTCGGTATGAAGGACGAGGAATCCGGCAACCGGCTCGGCGCCTACCTGCGCGCCCGGCGCGAGCTGGTCACCCCGGAGCAGGCGGGGCTGCCGCCCGGCGGCAACCGCCGCGTGCCCGGCCTGCGCCGGGAGGAGGTCGCGCTGCTCGCCGGGATCAGCCCCGACTACTACCTGCGCCTGGAACGGGGCCGGGACAAGAACCCCTCGGTCCAGGTCCTCGAAGCGCTCGCACGCGTCCTGCGGCTCGACGACGTCGAACGGACGTATCTGCTCGGCCTCGCCGCGGCACGCCCCAGGGCGCCGCGCCGCAAGCGGCCCGAGCACGTGCCGGCGCGGGTGCACCAGCTGCTCGCCCACCTCCCGATCCCCGCGTTCGTCGAGGGGCGCGCGTTCGACGTCCTGGCCTCCAACCCGATGGCCGTCGCGCTCTCCCCGCGCCTGCGGCCCGGCGAGAACCGGCTGCGCTCCCTGCTCCTCGACCCCGAGGAGCGGGCCTTCCACCAGGACTGGGCGAAGGCCACCGCCGATTTCGTCGCCGCCCTGCGCACCACCATCGGGGACGACACCGACAATCCCCGGTTCATCGAGCTGGTCGGCGAACTCGCCCTGTCCAGCCGGCGTTTCCGCACCCTGTGGGCCCGCCACGACGTCCGCGGCCTCGACGGGGGCACGACCACGGTCGAGCACCCCGTCGTCGGTGAACTCCGCCTGCACCGCGACAAACTCCCGGTCGACGACGTCATCCTCGTCGTCTACTACCCCGACAAGGACAGCGACAGCGACGAGAAACTGCGGCTGCTCGCCGCGCTGGCGCACACCGGGTCCACCGGCACGGCGCAGGACGGAACGGCGGACGTCACGCGCGGGTGACGGGGGCGCGCGCCGCGGGTGCCGCACGGCGCGGGCGGGTCGAGGGCCCGGCCGAGGGGCGGGGTCGCACCGGCGTGTCGGGGGATGGCAGGATGACGGGATGCGCTGGGAGTCAGAGACGTTCGTGCAGGTCCGACGGCATAGTCGGGTCTTCGAGGTCGTGGTGCGCGGAGAGATCGACTACGACGAGAGCGACCTGCTCGGCGCTGCCTGGGACGAGGCGGACGAGTGCGACATGCCGGCCACGGTGGTGGACCTGACGGGGCTGACCTTCGGCGACAGCCAGCTGCTCCGCTCGCTGCTGGACGCGCGGCGGCGCCACCAGGCGGGCGGCCGCGTCTTCGTCCTCCTCGGCCCCCTGCAGGAGAGCGTCACCAGGCTGCTCACCATCAGCGGCACCCTGGAGCACTTCACCCTCACGAACTCCCGTGCCGAGGCGGTGCGTACCACCGGCGGGTGGTGACGGGCGCCCCTGCGCACCAGGGCGGCGGGCGTGATCGTCGTCACGGCGTGCATGTGCGGCGCGGACGGGGGTAACCGGGCGCGAGCAAGGACAGTCGCCCTCCGGGGCGGCTCGGGTACGAAAGGGGAGCGGGTTGACTGCGATCGGCGCGGTGAAGACGGACGTCTGCGCGGCAGACGAGGCGGTGGGGTTGGAGGTCACGGACCCCGCCGCGGTGGCTCCCAAGGACGCCCGCGAGCTGTCGAAGGTCTTCTTCGACCAGCTGACGCGGCTGGAGGAGGGCACGCCGGAGTACCAGTACGCGCGCAACACGCTCATCGAGATGAACATGTCCCTGGTCCGCTACGCGGCCGGCCGGTTCCGCAGCCGCGGGCCGGAGGAGATGGAGGACATCGTCCAGGTCGGCATGATCGGGCTGATCAAGGCGATCGACCGGTTCGAGATCTCCCGGGAGGTGGAGTTCACCTCCTTCGCCGTGCCGTACATCGTGGGCGAGATCAAGCGGTTCTTCCGTGACACGTCCTGGGCCGTGCACGTGCCCCGGCGGTTGCAGGAGGCCCGGGTCCAGCTGGCCCGCGCCACCGAGGAACTGCGCAGCCGGCTGGGCCGTACGCCCACCGTCAAGGAACTGTCGGAACTGATGTGCCTGTCCGAGGAGGAGGTCGTCGAGGCCCGGCTGGCCTCCAACGGCTACAACTCCGCCTCCCTGGACGCTGCCATCGGCGGCAGCGAGGACGGCGAGTCCGTGTTGCAGGACTTCATCGGGACCGAGGACGCGGCGCTCGAACTGGTCGAGGACTTCCACGCCCTCGCGCCGATGATCGCCGAACTGGAGGAGCGGGACCGGCTGCTGCTGCACCTGCGCTTCGTGGAGGAGCTCACCCAGGCCCAGATCGGCGAGCGGCTCGGGGTGTCCCAGATGCACGTCTCCCGGCTGCTCTCGCGCACGCTCAAGCGGCTCAAGGAAGGTCTGCTGACCACCATGTGACGCAGATCATGAAAATCGGGGGATGGAGTCCGGGATGCGGGGTATTGGCGGGCGAGTGAACGCAGCGCGAACGACTTCCATGGCGTCCTGGGTCCGTGCCGACGCCGGGCGGAGCATGCCCGCCGAACCGCCGGCCACGGTCGTGGAGTTCGACGGGGGAGCCGGCTGCATCGCCGCGGCGCGGCACCACGCGGCCCGGTTCCTGGGCCGCGTGCAGGAGGAACACGGCATCGAGGTCTCCGGCCGGGCCCTGGACCTCACCCAGCTCGTCGTCAGCGAAGTGGTCACCAACGCCTGCAAGTACGCGCCCGGCCCCGTCCGCCTGGGCCTGCGGATCGCCGCCGGCCTGGTCGAGATCTCGGTGTGGGACCGCGACCCCGCGCTGCCGGTGGCCCGGGCCGCCGAACCGAGCCGGGTGGGGCAGCACGGTCTGGAGATAGTGCTGGCCGTCGCCGAGACCTTCGAGGCCCGGCGCGAGGGTGCGGGCAAGAGGGTCACCGCCCGCGTCGCCCTCGCGGACACTGCCGCCGCCGGGCGCGCGGCCGGCCGGAGCCCCGGTGCGCGCTCGGCGGCGAGCGTCCCCCGCGTACGGTGACCCACCCGGTTCACGGCGCCCGCCGGGACCGGGAGTCGGGCATGCCCTGCCCCCCGCCGCCCACGGGGCTCACAAGCACACTGCCACCGACGGGAATTGTCCCCGGCCGGGCGAAGCGGGTTGCATCCGGCAGCCGGATGCGCAACTGTTGCCGGAAGGCATCTATTTCCCAGGGCAGGAAGGTGGTGGGGCGCGCACCAGGCGTGCCCCTGCTTGTGTGCGCTTTTCGCGGCTCCCCGCAAAGCCCGCGCGACGTCGCTGCTCATGTGGGTGCGGCGTGGGGCGAGGCTCCCTGCCCCGTACTGGTCGTCGACCGGCACGGCGCCCTCGTGCGGCTCAACCGAGCCGCACGCTCCCTCCTGCCGCGGGCCTGTGACGGTGACCGGCTGGACGGCATCGCGCCGGCCTGGCTCTCCGACGCCCATCGGCACGTGGTCGAAGGAACCCCGGGCGCCCCGTCGGGCCCGCTGACCGGCGCCATCGACGAACGCGTCTTCGAGGCCCATCCCTCGCCGTCCACGGACGGGGACGTGGTGTGGTGGCTGGTCGACGACACCGACCGCCGCCGGGCCGAACAGGCCCTGCACCACGCCCAGGAGCGGTCCGGCGTCCTCGCCGAGGCCTCCAGCCGGCTCCTGTCCACGCTCAACGTGCCCCGCTGCATGGAGGAGACCGCCGCCATGGCCGCCGAGCACCTCGCCGAGGCGGCCGTGCTCGTGGCGCCCCCGCACGGCCGGCGCCACACCCTGACGTACGCGCGCCGCGGCGGGCCCGTGAGCCAGGTGACCTGGAAGATAGATCCGTTCAGCGTGCACGGCCTCAGCGAGGCGCTCCAGGGTTTCCCGCCCGTTCCGGCGCGCTGGATCGACCCCCACGGCATCCCCGACTGGCTGCTCCCCGAAGGGTTCACCGAGCCGCCCGGCTCCGTCATCATCGCCCCGCTGCCCGGACACGGGGTGCCCGCCGGGGCGCTGGTCCTGCTGCGCTCCGGCACCGAGAGGACCTTCTCCGACGGGGAGGAGGCCTTCGCCCGGCTGTTCGCCGCACGGGCCGGGGCCGCCCTGTCCGCGGCCCGCCTCTACACCGAACAGGCCGCCATCACCGCCACGTTGATGCGTGAACTGCTCCCGCCGACCCTGGAGCGGGTGCACGGGGTGGAGTACGCGGCCGGATACCGCCCGGCCAAGGACCACGAACGGGTCGGCGGCGACTTCTACGACTTCCACCCCGGCGCCGACCCCGACCAGGAGACCGTCGTCGTCCTCGGCGACGTCGCGGGCAAGGGCCTGGACGCGGCCGTGCTGACCGGCAAGATCCGCAACACCCTGCACGCGCTGCTGCCGCTCGCCGCCGACCACCAGCAGGTCCTGACCCTGCTCAACGGCGCCCTGCTGACCTCCCATCACGCCCGGTTCGCGACGCTGGTGCTCGCCTCGGTGCGCCGCCAGGGCGGGCACGTGCGGGCGCGGCTGACCAGCGCCGGACACCTGCCGCCGCTGATCGTCCGCACCAACGGTGAGGTGGAACAGGTCCCCACCCGCGGCACCCTGGTCGGCGCGCTGCCGGCGGTCAGTGCGCAGACGGTCGAGGCGACGCTGGCGCCGGGGGAGACCTGTCTGCTGTACACCGACGGGATCACCGAGGCGCGCGGCGGCCCGCTCGGTGACGAGTTCTTCGGCGAGGCCCGGCTCAGGCGCGCGCTGGCCGAGTGCGCGGGCATGCCCGCGGAGGCGGTCGTGGAACGGGTGCAGATGCTCGCCGCCCAGTGGCTCGGCGGGGGCCGTCACGACGACATGGCGGTCCTCGCCATCAGCGCGCCCAAGAACGGTCCGCTGTCGGTGGTGGGCGGCGAGCCGTCGCAGATCAGGAGGAGCAGGTGAGTCAGGTCGCCCAGGCGGCCCCGCATCGTGAGCGGCTGTGGGACGCCGTCGTGGCCGGTGACGAGTACGCCGGCGTGGCCGTCGTCCAGGAGGCGCTGACCGCCGGTCTGGACGCGGAGGCGGTGCTGCTGGACGTGATCGCCCCGGTGCAGGAGAAGGTCGGCGAGGAATGGGCCGCCGACCGGATCGGCGTCGCGGTGGAGCACGCCGCCACGGCCGTCAACGAACGGGTGGTCGCCGCCGTCGCCCACCGGGCTGCGGGCGGCGCCGACCGGGCGCCGCGGGGCCGGGTGACCGTCGGCTGCGTGGACGGCGAGTGGCACGCCTTCCCGTCCCGGCTGGTGGCGGAGGTGCTGCGACTGCGCGGCTGGCGGGTGGACTACCTCGGCGGCCAGACGCCCACCCCGCATCTCATCGCCCATCTGCACCACACCGACCCGCAGGCCGTGCTGCTGTCCGGCTCGCTCCCGACGCGGCTGCCGGCCGCCCACACGGCGATCACCGCCTGTCAGGCCGTCGGGGTCCCGGTCCTGGCCGGCGGCCGCGCCTTCGGCCGGGACGGCGAGCACGCCCGGGCGCTCGGGGCCGACGCGTGGGCCCCGGACGCCCGCGGCGCCGCGGACGTGCTGGCGCGCGGCCTGCCGCGGCCGGCCCCCGCGGCGGTCCGCCAGGTGGTCGACGACCTGCCGCACCTGGCCGACCAGGAGTACACGCTGGTCGTCCACTCCCGCGGGCAGTTGGTGAAGCAGACCCTCGTCGACCTGGAGGACCGCTTCCCCGCGGTGCGCTCCTACAGCGACGTGCAGCGCGAACGGACGGCCGAGGACGTCGCCCACATCGTCGACTTCCTCGCCTGCGCCCTCTACGTCGACGACCCCGAGGTGTTCTCCGCGTTCCTCACCTGGACCGCCGGCATACTCGAGGCGCGCGGTGTCCCGGCGCGCTCCCTCTCCGCGGGCCTGGACCTCCTCGCCGCGCGACTGCACGACTTCCCCCGCGCGTCGCGCCTTTTGGACGAGGGGAGCCGCGCGCTCGCCGCCCGCCCCGGTGATCTCGCCGCCGGCCCCGGCACCCGCGTATGACCGGTTACTTCCCCGCCGAGTTCAGCGTGGAGATCACGGAGCATCCCGCGAGCTGTACCGTGCGCATCGCGGGCGAGCTGGACTACGACACGAGCGACGAGCTGGTGGAGGCCGTCGTCGGGCATCTGCGCGGCCGACCGCACACCGGTGAGGTCCGGCTGGATTTCACCGGCCTGACCTGGATCGATTCCTCGGGGCTCTCCGCCTTGCTGATGATCCACCGGGCCACCAGCGCCCTCGGGGCGGCCCTGCGCCTGGACAACCGGCCGGGCTTCCTCGACCACCGGCTGCGCCTCACCGACATCCTCGACCACCTCACCGGCCCCGTGACCCCCGCCGGTCTTTCCGCCCCCGGGGAGGACGGCGACCAGTCCCGGGCCGGGGCCCGCTGAGGGGATTCTCCGGACCTCCGCCGAGAGGTGGGCCACACCCGGCGCAGATCCGGCGCTCGACGGGGTAAGCGCACTCGTGAGGAGGTCGTGAGATGCCTGCACAGGAAGGTCACACACCGGAAGTTGCCGTTTGACAACTATCGCCGTATGTCAACAAAGTGGCCGTGTCGCATGTGCACGGGGAAGGAACAGGGATGCTCCGGTCTGCGCGGGCCGCTGCGGGTGCGAGCCGCCGTGCACGGCGGACGACCGCGCGGCACGGCGTGGTTCAGGCGGACTTGCTGCCGGACCCGTGGGTGTGGTCCTCGTGTATCTGCGCGGCCGCCGCGGCGCAGAACGCCTCGAGGCCCTCGGCGAGGGCGGTCCGTTTCGCCGCGGGCATCAGTTCGAGCACCGCACGCAACTCCGCCTCCCGGCGTCCGCGCAGGTCGGCGAGGAAGGCGCGACCCCGGCCGCTGAGGCCGAGGCGCACCTCGCGCCGGTCTTCCGGGCTGTTCCTGCGCTCCACGAAGCCCGCCGCCTGGAGCCGGTCGAACAGCCGGCTGGTCGCGGGCGGGGTCGAGGCGAGGGACTCGGCGAGCGTGCGCATGTTGACGCCGTCGTTGTGCTCCAGGATGTGCAGCAGGCGCAGCTGGGACGCCGAGGCGGGCGCGGTCGAGGCCCGGCCCCACAGGACTTCCAGCAGCTCCGCGGCCGTGGAGGCCACGCGTGCGATCTCGGCGGGCTCCGGGCGGCGGTGGAAGGCAGTCACGGTCACACTCTCGCAGGCACTGGGGTGCCCGCCAGCGTACTAGCTATGGGTGCCGGCGGCGGATGGCCCGAGCGAACGGCGCGGTCCACGGGGTGTGGCTCCCCGCGCCTCTCGGATCCACACGTTGTCCGGCGACAGAGATTGGTTCATTTCTCATCGTGAAGAGATTCATCGCCGCCGAACGCGCCCTGCGGACGGCGGCCCCCCACCAGTTGCTCGACGCGTTGCGCGGTGTGCTGAAGGAGCAGTACGCGGCGCAGGCCGTCGAGTTCTTCATCGCCGACTACGGCCTGAGCGTGCTCCAGCCGGTGTGCGCGCCGTCGCGGCCGGTGTCGGTGTTCAACACGCCGGCGGGCCGCGCCTTCGGCTCGCAGCGGTGCCACGGCGAGCACCGCCCGGACGGCCGGGTGCGGCTTCATCTGCCGGTCAGCGTGCGGGGCGACCGGATCGGCGTGCTGTCCGTGACGCTGCCCGGCCCCGATCACGCCCGCCACGACGAGGACGAACTGGGCGAGGTCGCCGAGGTGCTGGGGCGTGAGGTGCTGGTGGCCGAGCGCGACACGGACCTGTATGTGCGGGCGCGCCGCAAGGACCGGCTGACCCTCGCCGCCGAGATGCAGTGGCAGCTGCTGCCCGGCCGTTCGTTCTCGCTGCCCGAGTACGACCTGGCCGCCCAACTGGAACCCGCCTACGCCATCTTCGGCGACAACTACGACTGGTCGGCCACCGCCGACCGCCTGATGCTGTACGTCACCAACGGCATGGGCGAGGGCATGGAGGCGTCCCTGCTGACCACCCTGGCCATCAACGCCCTGCGCAACGCGCGGCGGGCCGGTGTCTCCATCGCCGACCAGGCCGCCCTCGCGGACCAGGCCGTCTACGGCCACTACCGCGGACGGTGCCACCTGTCCGTCCTGCTCTTCGACTTCGACGTGGCCACCGGGCGGGTGAGCGTGGTGGACGCCGGCTCCCCCCATCTGCTGCGGCTGCGGCGCGGCGTGGTGGAGCGCATCACGTTCGACGCCCAGCTGCCCCTCGGCATGTTCGAGGAGACCGACTACGTGGCCCAGGAGTTCGAGGTCGAGCCCGGCGACCGGCTCGTCTTCGTCAGCGACGGGGTGCACGCGGTGGCCTCGCCGCTCGGGGAGCCCTACGGGGAGGCCGCCCTGGTCCGGGCCATCCACTCGACCCGGCTGCTGCCCGCGGCGGAGGTGCCGCGCACCGTCCTGCGCGAGCTGACCGGCCACCGGGACGGGGCCGACCCGGAGGACGACGCGCTCGTGGTCTGTCTGGACTGGCGGGGCCGGCCGAACGGGCACTGACCGCTCACGTCCGCGGCGTCGGCGGCGCGAAGAGGTCCTCGGCGCCGATCAGGGACAGCAGGCGGCCGACCGCGGGGCCGGCGGCGCGGACGACCACCGTCTTGCCCTCCCGGACGGCCCGTTGGCGCAGGTCCATCAGGACGGCCAGGCCCGCGCAGTCGCAGAAGCCGAGTCCGTCCAGGTCCAGTGCGAGGCCGCGGTCCGACCGGGCGAGCGCCGCGAGCAGGCCGCCACGGAGCCGATCTCCGGAGTCGAGGTCCAGCTCGCCCGCTATCTCCACCCGGGTCCAGGCGCCGTCCGCCGTGTACGAGGCGGTCGCCAGGCCCGGGGGCAGCGGGGCCCGCTCGCCTTCCCGGCTCCCCCGACGGCCTCCTGGCGCGAGAAGGAGAGAGGCGTGGCGGACAAGGTCTTGCATGGCTCACTCCCTCAGCTGAGCGCCCCGGGTCGGCTCCCACGTTCCCCGCGGCGCAGAAATACGTCAAGTGATGCATGAAATGTAGTACGTGTTTTTGAGTGCATGAACACCGCCTCGGTAAACTCGGGGCATGGATGGAGTGCCCGAGCCCCACACCGGATGGACGTTTCTGACCAATCACGCCCGCGTTCTCGCGGCCATCGCGGACAATCAGAACGCCCGCATCCGCGACATCGCCGCGCATTGCCGGCTCACGGAACGAGCCGTGCAGAAGATCATCGTGGATCTGGAGGAGGACGGTTACCTCTCCCACACCCGGGAAGGACGCGGCAACACCTACCGGATCGACCCCGGCAAGGTCCTGCGCCACCCGGCCGAGGCCGGGCTGGGCCTCACGGTCGCCTCGTTGCTGTCGCTGCTCGTCAAGGACGAGGCGGACCGCTCCGGCCCGGTCGCACCGCCCGGCCCCCGGCACGCGGACGCCCTGCGGCGGTAGCCCGCACCGGCCGGCGGACGAGCGGCGGGCCCGTGCCACCACATCCCCGAAGGCGGTGCCCATGCAGACGTTTCTGCCCGATTCCGACTTCCGGCGCTCGGCACAGCTCCTCGACCGCCGCCGCCTGGGCAAACAGCGCGTCGAGGCGTTGCAGGTCCTGCGCGGCCTGACCGTCCCCGGCTACGGCTGGCGCAGGCACCCGGCGGTGCGCATGTGGAGCGGCTACGAGGAGGCGCTGGTCCGCTACGGCCTGGAGGTCTGCCGGGTCTGGCGGGAGCGCGGGCACCAGGACAGCTGCGCGGCCTCCCTGGTCGCCGGGTACGAGGCCGCCCGGCCGGGGGCCTCGGTGCGCGGCCAGGCCGCGCTCGCCGCCGCCGGGGAGCTGCCGCCGTGGCTCGGCGACCAGGCCTTCCACCGCAGCCACCAGTCCGCGCTGGTGCGCAAGGACCCGGACGCGTACGCACCCGAGTTCCCCGGCGTGCCCGACGACCTGCCCTATGTGTGGCCGGCCTCCGACCGGGAGGACGGCCGGGCCCGGCGGGACACCTGAGCCTCACCCGCCGCCCCCGGCGCACGCCGCGGCCCACCGCAGCGCCGCCGTGCGGCCCCGGTCCGGGACCGTCCACAGGGCGTGGCCGCGCAGCCCCCAGCGCCCCAGCAGGGCGTTGGCGGCGAGGAAGCCGCTGGTGGCCGCCCGCTCCATCAGCGCCACCGGCAGGCCGGTGCGGACCGTGTCGCCCGCGACGACGAGGCCGGGCGTGGGCGTGTCCACCGTGGGCCGGTCGGCGTGGCCGCCCACGGCGAAGAGCGGACAGTCGGCCCGCCACTCGTGGCGGGCGTCGACCACCCCGGCCCGGCGCGTCTCCGGGTACACGCGGTGCAGCTCGTCGAGCAGTTCCTTGCGCACGGTCGCCGGGTCGGCGTCCTCGGCCAGGGCGTAGGCGTGCAGTTCGACGACCGAGCCGCCGGTCCGGACCGCCCAGCGCGCGGCCTCCCCCTCCCAGCCGCTGACCACACTGACGTTGTCCAGGGGACCGTAGCCGCTGGTGCCGAGGAAGCCGGGCCGGTCCGGCCGCACCGGCCGGTCCAGCCACAGGCGCGAGACCAGGAACGGCGGTGCGGTGCGCAGCCGTGCCACGCGCTCGCGCCACGGCGCGTCGCCGAGCCCGCCGCAGCGGGCCACCAGGGAACGCAGACCTGCCGGGTCGAGGGCGAGCACCACGGCGTCGTACGGCTCCTCGCCGCCGCCCGCGGCGGTCACCGCGAGGCCGCCCGCGGGCCGCGGGGAGACGGCCTCCACCGCGGTGCCGGTGCGCAGCCGCGCGCCGAGCCCGCGCAGCCGTTCGGCGAGCGGGTCCCACAGCGCCTGCGGGAACGGCTCGCGGGGCACGTCGAACAGCAGGCCCTCCGACGAGCCGAGGAAGTAGATGTGGAACATCAGCGCCATCTCCGCGGCCGACAGCTGCCGGGGATCGGCGAAGAAGCTCCGGGAGAACACCTCGAAGGCCAGATGCCGCGCCGCCGGCGGGAACCGGATGGCCTCCAGGAAGTCGTACGCGCTGACGTGGTCGAACCGCTCGTACACCTCCGGCACCCGCACGTCGAACAGCGGCAGCGCGGCGCGCGGCCGCATCCGGGCCAGCTCGCGCACGCCGAACGACCCGCTCAGGGCCGCGAAGCCGAGCGCGCTCAGCGGCGGTGTGCGCGGTACGTGCCGGAAGCCGTCCCGCCGGCCGCCGGCGTGCCGCAGGGGATAGTCGGGGAGAGGGGTCAGCCGGTCCAGCGACGGGTCCGTGCGGCGCAGCAGGGCACGCAGGTTGTAGTACTGCCGGAAGAAGGCGTGGAAGCCCCGGCTCATCGTCACCGCCGTGCCGTCGGCCAGGCGGGTGGGCCATCCCGCGAGCCGCCCGCCCAGCTGCTCCGCGCGCTCGTACACGGTGACGCGCACGCCCCGCTCGGCCAGCGCGGTCGCCGCGGTCAGGCCGGCGATGCCGCCGCCGACGACCGCCACCCCTGGGGCGCCGGACCCCTCGGCGCGCGCGGCGCCGGGCGGCGCGGGCAGCAGCCGGGCCAGCCGGTCCCGGCCGGGCCTCGACGCGCGGGCGGGTGCGAACCGGCGGCCGGGTACGGTCATCGTCCCGCCCCCGCGACCGCGGCGGACGGGCGGCGGCCGACGACGGTGTGGGTGATGCCCGTCTGCCAGCCCGGCAGCGGCAGCACCCGCACCCGCTCGAACCCGGCCCGCCGCACGCGCCGCCCCAGCTGACCGGCCGTGTCGAAGGCGCCGACGCTGCGCCACAGGTGCCGGTAGAGCGGTCCGTCGCCGAGCAACGTGGCGACCGGCAGGACGAGCCCGCCGCACACCGCGCTCCACACCGCGCGGTGCGCCGCGCGCCCGCTCAGCGCGTACTCGTGCACCGCGAGGCGGCCGTGCGGCGCGAGGAGCCGGTGGACGTGCGCGAGGACGGCGTCCGGATCGGTGGTGTTGCGCAGCAGGTAGGCGGCGAAGACCGCGTCGAACGGGCCGCGCACCCCGGCCTCGGTGAGCCGCTCCACCGGGGCGTGCACGAAGCGCACCGGCCGGGGCCACGACCGGCGGGCGGCGCGTCGCAGCATGCCGGCCGAGGCGTCGACGGCCGTGATGTCCGCACCCGGCAGCACGGCGGCCAGCGCCGCGGTGGAGCCCCCCGTGCCGCAGCCGAGGTCCAGGACCCGCAGCCCGTCGCCGGGACTGCGCAGGCCGAGGCGGCGGGCGGAGCGGCGCAGATGGGCGTGGTGGCCCGGGTCGGCCGCCGTCAGCAGGTCGTAGCGGCGGGCGGCACGGTCGAAGGCGGCGGCCAGGGCGGTGTCGTGCAGCAGGGGCATGCGGACTCCATGGGGGGTGCGGGGAG
>NZ_VOGW01000193.1:0-31563 GCF_007896895.1 Streptomyces misionensis
GAGGGCCGAGCGCAGCATCGCGGCGGCGGGCACGTGCAGGCCGATGGACAGGTCCTCCGGCCAGCTGGTGCGGCCGTCCAGGAAGCGCAGCAGCCGGGCGGCGGGCACCCGCGTGAACAGCCGGGTGAAGAAGGCCGGGCCGTCGATCCGGCCGTGGTCGAGGGCGTGCAGCAGGACCGCGTCCATGCACCGGGTGCGGGCCGAGTGCGGGCGCGGGGGCAGGGGGCGCCGCCCGGCGTGCAGGGCGGCGGCCACCGCACCGGTCTGGCGCTGCACGGCGCTGAAGGCGTAGCCCGTCGCGGCCCGCGTGGCCCCGGCCGCGGCCCCGATCCGGAACACCCGCGCGGCGCTCTGCCGGGGGAAGTCCGCGTCCGTCATCGGGATCGCCCCCTGCTCGCACCCCGTCACCTCGTGCGCGCCGATGCCCAGGGTCCCGGTGACGTACCGCCGCAGCGCCCGGTCGTAGGCCTCCGGGCCGAGCGGGCGGCGGGAGAACTCCGTGTACTCGACCAGCGCCTCGTGCGGGCCGGTCGGCAGGACGTAGCCGAACGACAGCCCGTGCGGCGGCTGCGGGGTGCGGAAGTCCATCAGCTCGACGGCGGTGTCGTCGAACACGGGCCGGGAGGTGCGCACGAACCAGCCCCGGAAGTGCTGCACCAGCGTGGTGCGGGCCGGCGGCAGCCGCGGCGGCGGCCGGGAGTCGAACACCCAGCGGGCCCGCGCGGTCACCCGGCCGCCGTCCGGCCGCCGGCCGTGCACCAGCGCGCCGCCCGCCGCGGACTCGACCCGCTCGACCACCGCCTCCACGGTCCGCACCCACGGACTCTCCGCGAGCCTGCGCCCGGCCAGTTCCTCGAACGCCGCGGAGGGCAGCATCTTGTACCGCAGGGGCGCGATGGCACGGTCGACCGTGCGCCCGTCGCCGGAGCGCACCCGCAGCCGCTGCCAGCAGGCGGTCAGCGCCTCGTCGTACGGCCCGGCACCCGCCTCCCAGTAGCACCAGGTGCGGCCCGCCGCCCGGAACGGGCCGGGCGGCGCCGCCAGCAGCACCGCCGTCACCGGGCGCGCCCCGGCGGGCGGCCGGGCCAGCCGCATCGCGAGCGACAGCCCGGCGGCCCCCGCGCCCACGACGGCGACGTCCGACTCCACGTCCACGGCGGCTCCCTCCACGGGCCCGTTGCTCCGGCCAGTCTTCCCGCCCGCGGGGCCCACCCGGCGCAGCCGGGCGCCCGATGGGCACCCACCGGGTCCGCACATCCACCAAACGGCGCATCCCACGGGGGCCGCCGCGCGGAATGTGTGGCGGAGAAGGAAAAACACGGCGCGCGACGAAGACGGCGCACGACGAAGACGGCGCGCGACGAAGGCGACGAACGCGATCACAGCGCACGGCGCACGGCGCACGGCGCACGCGATCACGACGTACGACGAACACGGCGCAACGACCAACGCGAGCGCCACGAACGAGAGCACGGCGCGCCGAGCCCGGCGTGCCGCCGGCGAGAGGAACCGCGATGCGACGCACCCAGGCGCCCGGCCGGCCCCCGGCGGACCGGCCGCCCCGGCCGCGGGCGGGCGGCCGGGACCCGGGCGGCCCGCCGGCCGGGACGACCGGCACGCCGCCCGCCCCCGTGCCCGGCGCGCACGGCGGCACGGGCCCGGCCCGGACCTGCGGACGACCGGAGGCGGACCGGTGACCAGGACGGTGACGGGACCCACCGACCACGTCGTGGTCGTCGGCGCCGGACTGGCCGGCCTGTCCGCCGCCCTGCACCTGCTCGGCGCGGGCCGCCGGGTCACCGTGGTCGAACGCGACCCCCGGCCCGGCGGCCGGGCCGGCCGCCTGGAGCTCGGCGGCTATCTGATCGACACCGGGCCGACCGTGCTGACCATGCCGGAGATCGCCGACGAGGCCTTCGCCGCGGTCGGCGCCGCGCTGCGCGACCGCGTCGACCTGGTGCCGCTGCGGCCCGCCTACCGGGCGCGCTTCGCCGATGGCAGCACCCTCGACGTGCACAGCGACGCCGAGGCGATGGAGGCCGAGATCGAACGCTTCGCCGGGGGCGCCGACGCCGCCGGCTACCGCCGGCTGCGGCACTGGCTGGGCAGGCTGTACCGGACCGAGCGGGACCGCTTCCTGGACGCCGACTTCGACTCGCCGCTCCAGTTGCTCACCCCCGACCTGCTGCGGCTCGCCGCGCTCGGCGGCTTCGGCCGCTGGGAGGCGCGCATCGCCCGCCACCTGAGCGACGAACGGCTGCGCCGCGTCTTCTCCTTCCAGGCCCTGTACGCCGGTGTGCCGCCCGAGCGGGCCCTGGCCGCCTACGCGGTCATCGCCTTCATGGACACCGTGGCCGGGGTGTACTTCCCCCGCGGCGGCATGCACGCGCTGCCCCGCGCCATGGCCGGCGCCGCGGCCGAGGCCGGGGCGGCGTTCCGCTACGGCGAGCGGGTGACCGGCCTCGAACGCGGCGGCGAGCGGATCACCGCCGTCGTCACCGAGCATGCGCGCATCCCCTGCGACGCCGTCGTCCTCACCCCCGACCTGCCGGTCGCCTACCGTCTGCTGGGCCGCGCCCCACGCCGCCCGGCACGGCTCACCCACGCCCCGTCGGCCGTCGTGCTGCACGCCGGCTGCGACCGCACCTGGCCCGAACTGGCCCACCACACCCTCTCCTTCGGGCACGCCTGGCGGCGCACCTTCCGTGAGCTGACCCGTACCGGCGAGCTGATGAGCGACCCCTCCCTGCTGATCACCCGGCCCACCACGACCGACCCGTCCCTGGCCCCGCCGGGCCGCCATCTGCACTACGTCCTCGCCCCCTGCCCGAACACCGAGATCGGCCCCGGCCCCGCCGACTGGGCCGCGCTCGCCCCGCGCTACCGCGACGGCCTGCTGCGCGAACTGGACCGCCGGGGCCTCGCGGGCATCGCGTCCGCCATCGAGACCGAACGCCTCGTCACCCCCGCGGACTGGAGCGTGCGGGAACACGCGGCGGGCACCCCCTTCTCCGCCGCGCACACCTTCGCCCAGACCGGCCCGTTCCGGCCCCGCAACCTGGTGCGCGGCACCGCCAACGCCGTCCTCGCGGGCTGCGGCACCACCCCCGGCGTGGGCGTGCCGCCCGTACTGCTGTCGGGGAAGCTGGCCGCCGCCCGCATCACCGGCCGGCCCCGCCCGCGCGCCGCGCGCAGGGGCGGCACACCGGCGGCCCAGGGAGCGCGGCGATGACGGCACGTGAACTGAACGCCGCCGGCATCACCGACCCCCGGCTGCGGGCCGCCTACCGCCACTGCCGACGGCTGAACGCCCGGCACGGCCGCACCTACTTCCTCGCCACCCGGCTCCTGCCGCCCGCCCGGCGCCCCGCCGTGCACGCCCTGTACGGGTTCGCCCGCTGGGCCGACGACATCGTCGACGTACCCGAGGCCACCGGCGACGTACCCGACCCCGGCGGCACACCAGGCGGCCACCACGGCACCGGCGCGGCACGCCGGGCCGCCGCCCTGGACCGGCTGGCCGGCGACCTCGCCCGGGGACTGGCCGGCGGGGCGGGCGCCGCCCCGGTGATCGTCGCCCTCGCGGACACCAGCCGCCGCTATGCCATCGACCACCGCCATTTCGCCGACTTCCTCACCGCCATGCGCAGCGATCTGACGGTCACCGAGTACGCGCACTACGGCGAACTGCGCGCCTACATGCACGGCTCGGCGGCCGTGATCGGGCTCCAGATGCTGCCCGTCCTCGGCACCGTGGTGCCCCGCGCCGAGGCCGCGCCCTACGCCGCCGAACTGGGGGTCGCCTTCCAGCTCACCAACTTCCTGCGGGACGTGGGGGAGGACCTCGACCGCGGGCGGATCTACCTGCCCCAGGACCTGCTCGCCGCGCACCGGGTCGACCGCGACCTGCTGCGGCACTGCCGGGACAGCGGCCGTACCGACCCCCGGGTCACCGCGGCGGTACGGGAGTTCGCCGCCCTCACCCGCGCCGCGTACCGGCGCGCCGCGCCCGGCCTGCCGATGCTGGACCCCGTCGCCCGCCCCTGCATCCGCACCGCGTTCGTGCTCTACGGCGGCATCCTGGACGCCGTCGCCGCCGACGGCTGGGCGGTGCTGCACCGCCGTGCCGCCGTGCCCCGCGGGCGCCGGGCGCTGGTCGCCGCCGACGGCCTGTTGCGGGTGACCGCCGCCCGGCTCGCCGGCCGGCGCGCGGCGGTCCGTGCGGCCGGGCACCTCCCCCCGTTCCCCCGTCCCGAGGAGGTCCGGTGACGCCTTCCTCCCGGCCCCGGCGCGGACGACTGCCGGTGCGGCTGCGCCGGGCGCCCGTCGCCTGGGAGCGGCAGCGTCCGACCTGGCGCGAGGCCCGGCCCGCGCTGATCGCCGACGCGCTGAAACGGGCCCAGGCCCGGCCCACCGGCAACTGGTACGTCGTCGGCGCCACCCGTGAGCTGCGCCCGGACCGGCCGCTGGCCCGCGGCGTCGCCGGCCGGGAGGTGGTGCTGTGGCGTGACGCGACGGGCCGGCTCGTCGCCGGGCCCGGGGTCTGCCCCCATCTGGGCGCGCCGCTGCGGGACAGCCCGGTGCGCTGCGGCACCCTGGTGTGCCACTGGCACGGACTCGCTCTCGACGGGCGGCCGTTCGGCGGCTGGGAGCCCTGGCCGGCGCACGACGACGGCGTGCTGCTGTGGGTGCGGCTGGACGACGCCGGTGGCGAGGCACCCACCGGGAGCCCGTCGGTGCCGGAGCGTCCCGGCGCGGACCGCGCGCTGACCGCCGTGTACACCGGGGCCGGCCGCTGCGAGCCGGAGGACGTGGTCGCCAACCGCCTCGACCCCTGGCACGGGGCCTGGTTCCACCCGTACTCCTTCGTGGACCTCAGCGTGGTGGGCGTGCCCGGCGCGGACGACGCGTTCACGGTCGACGTGTCCTTCCGGCTCGCCGGACGGCTGGTCGTGCCCGTCCGCGCGGAGTTCACGGCGCCCGGCCCGCGCACCGTCGTCATGCGGATCACCGACGGCGAGGGCGAGGGCTCCGTCGTCGAGACCCATGCGACGCCGCTGGGCACCGACGCCCTGGGCAGGCCACGCACCGCGGTGGTGGAGGCGGTCGTGGCCACCTCCGGACGGCGCGGGTTCGCCGTGGCCCGCCGGGCCGCCGCGCTCGTGTCCCCGCTGGTCCGCCGTGCCGCGGGCCGGCTGTGGCGCGACGACCTCGCGTACGCCGAGCGGCGCTGGAGCCTGCGGTCCACGGGACGCTTCCCGGGCTGAGCCGGCCGGTGCCCGGCCGGGCGGCACCGCCGGGCACCGGCGGTCCGCCGATCGGGACGGGCCGGCACGGAAACCGGCTCCGTGCACCACGACACACCGCACCGGCACCGCACCGGCACCGACAGGACGGAGACCACGCGATGGCCCCCACGGCCGCGACGGCCCACGCCCCCACGGCGACGCCGGTCAGCCTGAAGCTGCCGGGGATCGTGCTGGGGGTCGGCCTCGGCGGTTTCGTCGACGGCATCCTGCTGCACCAGATCCTCCAGTGGCACCACATGCTGACCGGCACCGGCCACGACCACATCGGGGTGAAGTACTACGACCCCCACACGGTCTCGGGGCTGGAGATGAACACCGTGTGGGACGGCGTCTTCCACGCGGTGTGCTGGATCGCCGTCCTTGTGGGCCTGGCGGTCCTGTACTCCCGGGTCACCCACGACCGGCGGTCACAGTCGGCGCCAGCGTGCAACGCACCAGGAGAAGACGCCGAACGCGGCGAGGCCCAGTGCGATGAGGGAGAGCAGCCAGGGGCCGGCCGGGAGGTCGCGGAAGGCGCGCAGCGTGTCGTCCATGCCCTTGGCCTCGCCGGGCCGGTGCCGGGCGGCGGCGACGACGGCGAACACCCCCGCCACCGCGAAGACGACACCGCGCGCCGCGCCGCCGACCACGCCGAAGAAGTCCGTGAACCGCTCGGCCCCGCGCGACATGGCGTCGGTCCGCAGCTCCTTGCGGAACTTCTTGCGCACCGCCCGGACCGACAGCCACAGACCGGCGACCACCACGGCGGCCCCCGCGAGGCCCACGAGCCACTGGCCGCCCGGCCGGGCCAGGGCCATCGCGGTGACGTCCCGGGTGCTCCGGTCGGAGGACCCGCTGCCGCTGCCCCGGTGGCCGACCGCGTAGGACAGCACGGAGAAGGACAGGAAGCCGTAGAAGACACACCGGGCCGCCGCCGCGAGACGCTTGGACGGCTTGTCGCCCTGGGGGCCGGGCCCGCCGAACACCGCCTCCGACAGCCGCCACAGCCCCATGCCGGCGAGCGCCGCGCCGACGACCCAGAGCAGCGCCGCCCCGAAGGGCCGGCCGGCCAGCTCCTCCAGCGCCCCGCCCCGGTCGGCCTGCCGGTGGTCGCCGGCCAGCGCGATCCGCAGCGCGAGGACGCCGACGAGAACGTAGATGAGCCCGCGGGCGACGAAGCCGGACCGAGCCGCCACGGCCATCGCCGTACCGTCCGCGGCGCCGCGCACCCGGCCCCGCCCGCGCAAAGCCCATGACTGTGCATCCATACTCCGCCGATGCCCCGGGGACCCCATTCGACACCTCGGCGCGTCCTCGCCCGAGACGCCGGGCGGCGCTCAGCCGGCGGTGGCGGCCTCGTCGAGCGCGGCGAGCGCGGCGCCGGCCTCGGCCTGACGCGGGTGCTTCAGCGCGATGAGGGCGTCGCGGGCGGCGAGCAGCGTCTGCCGGGCCTCCGGGTGCCCCATCTCGCCCAGCACCCGGCCCAGATCGAGCCGGGCCGGTTCGGACCACGCCGGCATCTGCGCCGCCTCGAAGGCCGCGAGAGCCTGACGCAGCGACGGCTCGGCCTCCTGCCGGCGTTCCAGGGCCGCCAGGTCGTTGCCGATCTGCTGCCGGGCGACCGCGTGGTACAGGGCGATCACCCCGTCCGTCCGGCCCGGGATGCCCGCGTCGCAGATCCGCTCGCTGCGGCGGTGGATCTCCAGGGCCTCCGCCGCCCGGCCCGCCTCGCGCAGCAGCGTGCCGAGGGAGTTGAGCATCGTCAGCTCGGCCAGCCGGGACTGCGGGGAGTCCTGGGAGGCCAGGCAGCGGGCCGCCTCGCCCAGCCGCGTCAGGGCCTCCTGCGCCCGGCCGAGCCGGTGGAACGAGCCCGCGCCGTAACCGAGCGCCCAGCCCTCCTGAAGCCGGTCCCCGCAGTCACGGGCCGCCGCGAGCGCGGCGTCGGCGCTGCGCAGCGCGGCGCGGGGATCGGCGACGCACAGGTTGTAGGCCCAGGCGAGGTAGTTGAGGTGGGCCGCCTCCTCCCGCCGGCTGCCCAGCGCCCGGGCGGAGTCGGCGGAGAGCCGGAACACCTCCACCCACTGCTCCCAGTGCTGGTTGAGGTCGGAGAACCAGTGCATCGCCTCCGCCGTGTCCAGCACCTGCCGGTGGAGGCCGGTGGCGTTGGCCCGGCGCAGCGCGGCGAGCCACTGGGCCCGCTCCGCCTCCAGCCAGGCCCGCGCCTCGTCCCGGCCGGTGGGCGCGGTGTCCGGGTCCGGGTCGTCGTGCGGTGCGGCCGGGTCGTGCTCGATGTCGAAGTACAGCGCGGCGGCGGTGGCCCGGCGCAGCATCCAGCGCGCCGTCCGGTCGAGCGCGGCGTCGCGGACCTCGGGGCCGTCCTCGGCCGCGACCTGCTCGGCCGCGTAGAGCCTGAGCAGGTCGTGGAAGCGGTACCGCTCGGCGGTGGCGTCGCTCTGCAGCAGCCCGGCGTCGGTCAGCTCCTCTGCGCGGCCGACCGCCTCACCGAGCGGCAGGCCGGCCAGGAGCGCGCCGGTCTCGGGGCTGAAATCCGCCCCCGCGGCCAGCGCGGCCCGGCGCAGGAACGTCCGCTCCCGCGGCCGCAGTTGACGGTACGACAGCGCGAAGGCGGCCCGCACCCGCAGGCTCCCGGCCTGGAGGCCGTCCAGTCGCCTGCCCTCGGCGGCGAGGCGGTCGACGAGCTTGCCCAGGCGTTCGTGCGGGCGGCTCAGGAGCCGCTGCCCGGCGATCCGGACGGCCAGCGGCAGCTGGCCGCACAGATCGGCGAGATCGCGCGCGGCCTGTGCCTCCGCCCGGACCCGCTCCGGGCCGACGATCCGGGTGAGGAGTTCGACCGCCTCCTCGCGCCGCAGCAGGGCCAGATCGGTGCGGTGGACGGCTGCCAGACCGGCCAGGGAGTGCCGGCTGGTGACGATCGTCAGCGACGGACCGGTGCCCGGCAGCAGCGGCGCGACCTGGGCCTCGTCCACGGCGTTGTCCAGCAGCAGGAGCAGCCGCCGGTCGCCGGCCACGGACCGCCACAGACCGGCGCGGTCGTCGGTGCCGGCCGGTATCGCGGCGTCGGCGACCCCCGCCGCGCGCAACAGCCGGGCGAGCGCGTCCCGGGGGGTGACCGGCTCGGCGTCCATGCCGTGCAGGTCCAGCGCGAACCGCCCGTCCGGGAAGCGCGGGGCGAGCAGATGCGCGGCGTGCACCGCGAACGCGGTCTTGCCCAGGCCGGGCTGTCCGGTGACCACGGTGACCGGCGGCCGGCCCGGATCGATGTCCCGCGCCAGGTCGAGCAGCCGGGCGAGGGCCGGGCCGCGGGCGGTGAAGTCCTCGATGTCGCGCGGCAGGGCCAGGGCGGAGGGGGCGGCCGGGCCGCCGGCCGACCGGGGGCGCGGGCGGCCCAGCGCGGCGGCCCGCTCCAGCTCCGCCGCCTCGTCGTCGGCCAGTCCCAGTGTCTCGGCCAGGATGCGGACCGTGCGCCGCTGTGGTCCCTTGGTGCGCCCGCGTTCCATGTCGGCCAGGGCCCTGACGCTCACCCCGGCGGCGTGCGAGAGCGCCTCCTGGCTCAGTCCGGCGCGGGCCCGCAGATGGCGCAGCCGCTGCCCGAAGTCTCCCTCAACAGGCGTGCCGCCGTGCACCGTCGACGTTCCCCGATCATCCGGCCCGTGCGGACGCGAGCCCCCGGCAGAAGTATGGCGGACGGTACCTCTGCCGGGCGAACCGCCTGGGCGGCGCGGGGCCGGAGTGATCGACTGAAGGCGCGGCGCGGGACGACCGGACACCGCGAGGCCGAGGCGATGAGGCCCCGGCGGACGGGTCCGGACGGACCACGTGCGGGCCCGGCGGCGGTACAGACCACCCGCCACCGGGCCACCGGGAACCGCGCAGCACCACCGCAACGACACCGGCCGGCGGCACCGGGCCACGGCCACCCACCACTCACGGGGGAACCCTCCATGAACATGTCCCGTCACCGCTCCGTCCTGCTCGCCGCCCTGGGCACGGCCCTCGTCCTGCCCCTTGCCGCCTGCCAGGGCGACGGGGACACCGCCTCGGCGCCCGCGGCCTCCTCGTCGGCGACCGCGCAGGCGTCGGACGGCACGGCCACCGGCACGCCCGGCCCGGCGGGTACGGCGGGCTCGACCGGATCGAAAAACTCCGCGGGCTCGTCGGGCTCGAACGGCTCGAAGGGCTCCGCCGGTTCCTCGGCCACGAGCGGCTCGACCGGCCGGCAGGCCTCCGCCGCCACCCCGCTCTGCGGCGCGCGGGACGTCAAGGTCACCGCCGCCCTCCAGGGCGGGGCGCCCTACACCCACATCGTCCTCACCGCGAAGAACACCTCCGGCCACCCCTGTCGGCTGGCGGGCTTCCCGCACGTCCAGTTCCTGGAGAGCCACAAGCAGGACGCCCCGGCGGTCGCCAGGAGCAAGCCGGCCGTGCCCGTCGTGCTCGCCGCGGGAGACCCGGCCTACGCCCTGGTCAAGCTGTCGGACGGCGGGCGCGAGGAGAACGTCGAGCCCGTGTCGGCGTTCTCCGTGACGCTGGAGGGCGACCCGACGGTCATCGCCGTCGGCGCGCCCGGCAGCGAGGGCATCGCCGTCGACGCGGCGAAGGCCCTCACCGGCTACTGGACCAGCGAACTCCGCAACGGCGCCGACGACTTCTGAGACCGGCCGGGAAGCGGGTAGCCGCGGTCGCACCGGCATCGGGGTCCGGGGGAACTCCGGTGCGACCGCGGCTGACCGGGCGGGCGCGCGCTCACTCGTGGGCGCTGATCACACCGCCCGCGCTGAGCACGATGTACACGCCGTTGGCGTCGAGCCCGACGTCGTGCTGGTTCGTCTCCAGCGTGGCGTCCACCGAGCCGTCGTTGCCGAGGATCTGCGCGCGGTAACGGAGTTCGCCCCTCTTGGTGACCTTGGCCGTCCAGCCGCCCGCCAACTTGAAGGTGCCCGGCCCCTGGTGGCCGCCGCCCATCCAGGCGTGGACCTGGCCGCCCAGCGTGAGCACGATGAACATGTCGTTGGCGTCGAGCCCGGCGTCCGCGCCGTTCGTCTCCAGCGTGGCCAGCACCGAACCGTCGTGGACGATCCTGGCGACGTAGTGCTGCTCGCCGAGCCGGCGGATCTCGGCCGTGCTGCCGTCGGGCAGCTTCTGGGTGCGCACCGTGGACGCCGACGTGGCCCCGGCGACCGGTGTGCCGCCGCGGTGCGCGACGTTCGTCCCGGTCCGTACGCCGGCCGGGGCCTTGTCCGCGGCGATGGTCGCGGAGCCGCCCGGTGCGGCGCCGTGGCCGGTGGAGCCGGCGGCGGAGACCTGCCGCTCCGGGCCGGACGCGGCGTCCTTGCCCCCGCTCTGGCAGGCGGCCAGCGAGAGGGCAGCGGCGGCGGCGACGGCCACCAGGCCGGCGGAGCGGAAGGTACGGCGCATGGTCATGATCGAAGTCCCCCACGGGGTGTCAGGAGGCGGCGCCTCGGCCGGCATCCGCTCGCGCGGGCCGGCCGGCCGCCTCTGCTCTGTCCCTACACCCCGTCAGATGGCATACGCCTACGCGTTGTTCATCGCTTTCTGTCCGCGTTCGGTAACAGCCGCGCCGCCGTCGTCCGGGAACCGGGCGCGCACGCGGTCCACCGCGTCCAGGTGCGCCTCGCGCACGACGTAGCGGGTGATCCCCCAGCGGCGCCGGTGCTCGTCCAGCGCGGCCGTGATCTCCCGCGCCGTGCCGACCCATGCGTAGGGCGAGGCGAGCACGTCGGCCGGGGAGCAGTTCAGTTGCCCGGCGATGCGGTGCGCCGCGGCCTCCGCGTCGTCGGTGACCTCCACCATCTGCACCAGCGCCTCGCGCGCCGGGGCGGTGGACCGGCCGGCGGCGCCCTGTTCGATCAGCTCGATCTGGCGGTCGATGTCCTCGGCGTTCCAGCGCGCCTCGTGCGTGTGGCCGTCGGGCAGGGTGCGGCCCAGCCCGCTCAGGCCCACGACGTCCGCGTGCGCCCCCGCCCAGCGCAACAGCGCGGTGTTGCCGCCCCCGAAGGTGAACGGCACGTCGCCCCGGACCGGGCGCGGCCTGGTGAGCCGGGCCTGGCGGGCGTGTGCCTCGGGGCCGTCGAGGGTGACCGTCTCGCCCGCGAGGAGCGCGCGGCAGGCCTCGGCCACGACCTGGAAACGCCGGACGCGCCCCGCCACGTCGGGCCGCTGTCCGCCCAGCATCTCCCACTCGGCCGGGGTGTGGCCCGCGCCCAGGGCCAGGCGCGCGCGTCCGCCGGAGACGAGGTCCAGGGTCGCGACGTCCGACGCCAGCAGCAGCGGCTCGCGGACGCCCGCGTGGGAGACGTAGGAGCCCAGGCCCAGGCGCTCGGTGACCGCCGCCGCGGCGGCCAGCGCGACGAAGGGGGAGGCGGCGGTGCCCGGGTGGTCGGCCGCGAGGAGCGCGTCGTACCCCCCGGCCTCCGCGCGCCGGGCCAGCGCGGTCCAGGAAGCGGCGTCTCGTGGTTGGGCCTGTACGGAAACGGTCGGTGACTGCATGTCAGGAGGTTAATGAATGAGTGCGACGTCTTCAGCGGTCCTGCGTGATCAGTGTGTCCGACCGTGGCCGCGCCGGGCCGGCGAAGCCCTTGCCGGCCAGGGGCCCTGCCCACCGGTCGGAAGGCCGTCAACCGGTCCCCGGTCCCGGTGCCGGGCGGTGCGCCTCCTCGGTCTGCTGCATTGGCAGGACCAAGGTCACCGGGTAGGAGCAACCAGCCCCTGGCCGGCAAGCCGACACGCCGCTGCGGTGTGACGATCACAGGACGACGACACCACGGCGGCGGTCGATGACGGCTGCCCGGCAGGAGGACCCAAGGATGAACCCGACCGTGAAACATCTTCTCGGCGCCACCGCGGCGATCGCCATAGGCGCGCTGGCCCCGCTCGCGACCGCTGCTTCCCCCGCCGTCGCGGCCGCGGGCGCGCATTGCGCCCGTGCCGAGCAGGACGTGTGGGACAGCGGGCCCAGCCGCACCGTGACCGCCCGGGGCTGCAGCATCCCGTCCCAGGACCACCGGTGGTACACCGTGGAGATCGACACCCTCGTCGAGCACCACTACAAGGGTGAATCCGTGGAGGATGGAGTCGACCGGTCCACGACCGTGCGCGGCAGGACCATCAGGTGCCTCGGCCACACCTCCGGCGCCGACACCGGCACGGTCGACTGGTTCGGCTGCCCGCCCGTCTGACGCGCCCGCTTCAACCGCCGCCCAACCCCAGATCGACCCGCGCGGCCGAGTCCGCAGCCCTGCCGCCACGTGAAAGCCCCGACGGGAGGCCCGTCGGGGCTTTTCGAGAGGAGTGGGAGCAGAAGACGAGGAGGGCATTCCTGTTCCGTGCAGTGCGGCCATCTTGATGAAGACACTCCTAGGGGCTCACCCGGACCACCGCGTCGTCTTCCTTCGAGCTCGTGACGCGATCATGATCTGGTCTTCTTGAGACGTTCCGTGACGAGGCTTCGGCCACCAGACCTGTCGACGCCGATGATTCCCGGCCCGTGCGGGAGTCTGTCTTTCGGCGGCAATCTTCTGAAAGGCGGCCTCATGACGACCCTGCACGACTTGCTCGAAGCCCACGTCGGTGCCGGTACGCTGCCGGGAGCGGTCGGCCTCGTGGCCCGGGGTGACCAGGTCGAGGTGGTGGCCGTCGGCGCGCAGGACGCCGGCGACGGCGCCCCGATGGCGAGGGACTCCATCTTCCGGGTCGCCTCGATCACCAAGTCCGTCACCGCCGCCGCACTGCTGATCCTCGTGGAGGAGGGCAGGGTCGCACCGGACGACCCGATCGGGACGTGGCTGCCGGAGCTGGGGAAGCCGGTGGTCGTACGCACGCCGGCGAGCCCGGTGGACGACGTGGTGCCGGCCGACCGGCCCATCACCGTGTTCGACGTGCTGGCCTCCCAGGCCGGGTACGGATTCCCCTCCGACTTCACACTGCCGGCGGTGCAGGAGTTGTTCACGGTGCAAAAGGACGGCCGGGTGCCGAGCAGCTTCCCGCCGGCCGACGAGTGGCTGGCGGCGCTCGGCCGCATCCCGCTGCTGTACCAACCGGGCGCTGCCTGGCTGTACGACACCTGCTCCGTCCTGCAGGGGGTGCTGATTTCCCGGGTCACCGGACAGTCGCTGCCAAAGTTCCTGACGGAGCGGGTCTTCGGGCCGCTGGGCATGGTGGACACCGGTTTCGAGGTGCCGGCCGCCAAGCGGGGCCGGTTCACCAGCTTCTACAGGCCGGGCGACGACGGCAGCCTGGAGCTCGCCGACGGCCCGGACGGCGAGTGGAGCACCCTGCCCGCGCTACCGCTCGGCAATGGCGGGCTGGTCTCGACGGCCGACGACTGGCTGGCCTTCTGCCGGATGTTGCTGGCCGACGGGGTGGCGGCCGACGGCCGCCGGGTGCTGTCGGCCGACTCCGTGCGCATGATGACCACCGACCATACGAATCCGGCGCAGCGCGACATCGGTCAGTTGTTCCTGGAGGGCCAGGGCTGGGGCTTCGGCGGCTCGGTCGACATCGACCGGACCAACCCGTGGAACGTGCCCGGCCGTTACGGCTGGGTCGGCGGCACGGGCACAGCGGCGCACATCATCCCGGCCACGGGTGCGGTCACCATCCTGCTGACGCAGGTGGCAGCGATGGGTCCCGTGCCGGCGCCGGTGATCAGGGAGTTCTGGCGGTACGCGGCGGACGCCTGACACACGCGTCTCACGCCCGTGGCCTCACGGGTGGGCCAGCCGACCGGGTGGCGAAATCGGACCATGACGACGGGGGGGACGGGGGGCGGCGGTCGCCGCCACGGTGACGGGGAAGACGGCGGCCACCGGGAGGCCGCTACCGCTCCGCCGGGCCGCAGGCCAGGACTCTGGCCGTGAACTCCGCCAGTTGGGCCCGCATCCGCTCCCGGGGCACGCGCTCCTCGCCCGCCAGGTGTTCGACGAGGTCGGCGCGGGTGGCGGCGAGCAGGGCGTGCGCGGTGAAGTCGCTGTCGGCCAGCCCGGGGATCCGCTCCAGCACCGCCCGGAGCATGCGGTGCCACCGTTCGTAGTGCTCCGCCCGGTACGGGCTGTCGCCGCCGCCTTCCTCCAGTGCCAGCGCGAGACGCCGGTTGTCGAGCTTGAAGCACAGGACGGCGTCGAGCAGCGCGGGCACGCGCTCCCTGGGCGGGGTCGCGGGTCCCAGGGGCGGCGGGCCGGCCTCGACGGCCTCCCTGACCGGTTCGAGCCGCGCCTCGTACAGCGCGCGGAGCAGCCCGGCGCGGTCACCGAAGGCCCGGAAGAGCGTGCCCTTGCCGACCCCGGCCGCCGCCGCGACCTCGGCCATGGTGACGTCCTCGGGACTCTCCCGCCGGGCGAACAGCGCGTCGGCGGCCGCGAGTACGGCCTCCCGGTTGCGGGCGGCGTCCTTGCGGGACCTCGGCTCGGGCATGCTCTCCTCCGTTTGCAAAGCGGACCCGCGGTCCGTATCGTCAAAGCGGACCCAGGGTCCGGATTCTATGGACTGGAGGATACCCGTGTCCGCACCGACTTCCCCGGCTTCCCCGGCGGAGCTGTACCGCCACAGCCTGCGACTGCTGCTCGACAAGGACATTCCCGCGTGGGTCGACCTGTGGGCCGAGGACGGCCTCATGGAGTTCCCCTTCGCCCCCGAGGGGTGGCCCCGGCGCCTGGCGGGCAAGGAGGCCGTCGCCGCCTACATGCGCCACTACCCCGACCACATCGATCTGCGGGACTTCCCCGACCTGCGGATCCACGAGACCACCGACCCGGAGACCATCGTGGTCGAGATGCGCGGCGTCGGCCGCCTGGTGGAGACCGGCGCTCCCTACGACATGACGTACATCGCCGTCGTGACCGTCCGGGACGGGCGCATCGCCGGTTACCGCGACTACTGGAACCCGCTCGCCGTCCTCGATCCCGGCGCCGACTTCACCAGGGGCGAGCGATGACCGCCGCCGGCACCATCCTGGTCATCGGCGCCACCGGCACCACCGGCAGCCGTACCGTCGTGCGGCTGACGGCGGCCGGCCACCGGGTCAGGGCGGCCGGGCGCCGGGCCACCGCGGTCGCCGGAGCCGAACCGGTCGTCTTCGACTGGTACGACCCCGCCACCCACGCCGCCGCCCTCGACGGAGCCGACCGCGCCTACCTGATACCGCCCGTGGGCGACCCCGATCCCGCCGCGGTCATGCTGCCGTTCCTGCGGCGCGCCCGCGCCGCCGGGGTGTGCCGGGCGGTGCTGCTCAGCTCCTCGGCGGTGCCCGAGGGCGGACCGGCGGTGGGGAAGGTGCACCAGGTCCTGCCCGAACTGTTCGAGCAGTGGGCGGTGTTGCGGCCCTCGTGGTTCATGCAGAACTTCACCGGCACGCACCCGCACGCCGTGAGCATCCGCGAGGAGGGCGTCATCCGCACCGCCACCGGGAGCGGCCGGGTCGGCTTCGTCGACGCCGAGGACATCGCGGCCGTCGCCGTCCGCGCCCTGACCGACGAGCGGGCCCCCGGCACCGATCTCGTCCTCACCGGACCCGAGGCCCTCGGTCACGACGACATCGCCGCGATCGTCACCGAGGTCACCGGCCGGCCCGTGGTCCACCACCGGCTCTCCTTCGAGCAGATGCGCGACCGGCTCGCGGAGCACCTGCCGATGGAGTTCGCCGCCCTCCTGGCCGGCCTGGACCGTGCCATCGCCGAGGGCGCGGAGGACCGGGTCACCGACACCGTCGAGCGTGTCACAGGCCGGCCCCCCGGCTCCTTCCGGGCCCTCCTGGAGAGGGAGGCGCGGAGAACCGGCTGAAGCGCCGGTGGCCCCACGCGGGCCGGTGCCGCCGGTTTTTACCCAACCATGGTGCTGCTACGGTGCGTTGATGGCGTCGAAGACGGACGAGCAGGCACTCGTGGAACGGTGGCGGGGCATTCGCGCCCTGCATGCCAGGACCCAGTGCGAACTGGACCGGACGCTACAGGCCCACGGCCTGTGCGCCAGCGACTTCGAGGTCCTCGACCTGCTGGCCCAGAGCGGGGGAGCGGCCCGCCGGGCCCACCGCATCCAGAAGATCTCCGAGCGCGTCCACCTCACCCAGAGCGCGCTGTCCCGGCTCATCGGCCGCCTGGAGAAGGAGGGGTTGGTCGAGCGGGCCATGTGCGCGGAGGACCGGCGGGGCGTGCGGGTGGCCCTCACCGCGAAGGGCCGCGCGCTGCACGCGGAGATACGGCCGGTGCAGCGCGCGGTGCTGGCCAGGATGCTGACCGACCTCGACTGACGAGTCGTCGGGTAAGGGCGTCAGATGCCGGAGGTCTCCCGCCACCGGGCGGCGAGCGCGTGGTCCCCGGTGACCCGCGGCACCGGGACGCGGTTCCACAGCGCGAGGTACAACTGCTCGGCGGGGCCGGAGAGTTCGGCGTCGGCTTCGCCGGCCGTCCCCCGGGTCGCCGCCGGTGCCGCGTGCGCGGTGAGCCGTACGGTCCACACCGCGTCCCGCGCCCCGTCCGCCGCGTCCGTCGCCCGGACCCGCAGCACCTTCGGCTCCGGCGTCCGCACCCGGCTGCGGGACCGGGCGTGGAAGCCGAGCAGCAACTCGTCGATGCCGTCCACCGCGAAGTCCCCGGCGACCGGGGAGGGCGTTGCGCCTCCGGCCGCCTCGGCGTCGTACCGGTGGACGGTCGTCTCGTGCGCCTGCCGTCGCGTCCAGAACGCCAGGGGCGAGAGGTCCGGCAACGGCAGGAAGGTCCAGCACTCCAGGTCGGCGGGGGCGGCGGCCAGGGTGTCCACCAGCCGCCGGTGGCTGTCCGCGTACCAGGCCACCAGCGCGGGCCCGTCGAGGTCCGGGGCGTCGGTCATGGGACGGGGCGCGCCGTGCCCCTCGGCGACGAAGGCGGCGGCCCACCGGTGGACGGCGCCGGTGTGCCGCAGCAGATCACGTACCTGCCAGTCGGGGCAGGTCGGCACTTTGGCGTCGGTACCGGCCCGTGCGGCGGCCGCGGCGAGCGACCGGCCCTCGCGGTCGAGCGTGTCGAGGAAGTCGGCAGTCTCCATGGGGTGAGTGTGCAGGAATGATCCCCGCCGGGCCATGGTCTCAGTAGTCTCCGTTCATCGCGGCCCGCACCTCGGCGAGGGTGGCGTCGGCCACGGCGTTGGCCCGCTCGTTGCCCTCGCGCAGGATCCGGCGGAGCTGCCCACGGTCCCGGGCGTACTCGGCCCGGCGCGCGCGGATCGGCGCCAGGTACTCGTTGACCGCCTCCGTCACGGTCTTCTTCAGCGCCGCCGCGCCCGCGGCACCGATGTCGTCGGCCACCTCCTCGGGCGTCCGGTCCTGGCACAGCGCCGCGAGCAGCAGCAGCGAGGCGACCTCGGGGCGGCCCGCCGGGTCGTAGGTGATGTGCCGCTCGGAGTCGGTCTTGGCGCCCTTGAGCAGCCGCGCGGTCTCGTCGGCGCCGGCGGCCAGGGTGATGGCGTTGCCCCGGCTCTTGCTCATCTTGGTGCCGTCCGTGCCGAGCAGCAGCGGGGCGTTCGACAGCAGGGCCTCGGGCCGGGGGAGGACCGGACCGCCCTGGCCGTAGCGGTCGTTGAAGCGGCGGGCGATGGTACGGGTGATCTCCAGGTGGGGGAGCTGGTCCTGGCCCACGGGGACCAGGTTGGCCTTGCAGAAGAGGATGTCGGCGGCCTGGTGCACGGGATAGGTGAACATCAGCCCGCTGACGGCAGACTGGCGGGAGTGCGCGATCTCGTCCTTGACGGTGGGGTTGCGGTTGAGCTCGGCGACGGAGACGAGGCTGAGGAAGGGCAGCATCAGCTGGTTGAGCGCGGGGACGGCGCTGTGCGTGAAGATCGTGCTGCGCTCCGGGTCCACGCCGATGGCCAGGTGGTCGAGGATCAGTTCCTCGACGTGTCCCTTGAGGTCGTCCGCGACGTCCCGGTCGGTCAGCACCTGGTAGTCGGCGATGATCACGAACAGTTCCACGCCGAGGTTCTGCAACCGCACCCGGTTGTGCAGGGTGCCGAAGTAGTGGCCGAGGTGCAGTCTGCCGGTGGGCCGGTCGCCGGTCAGCACCCGGAACCGGCCCGGGTCCTCGGCGATCAGCTGCTCCAGCTCCGCGCTGCGGGCCCGCGCTGCGGACGTCCCGAGCGCGTCGGGGGTCCCGTCGGCCTCGGGGCGCGCGGCCGGTGCGGTCTGCGGGTGGGTGTTCATGCGGTCTCCTGGTGGTGGGTCGGCAGGGCCGTCGGGACGGCCGGACCCCTGGCTTCCAGGGACACGGAAAAGGGCCGTCCATGACGAACGGCCCCGGTTCATGCCTGTGTGGCGGCCGCTCCTAAGAGGAGCGCCACCAGCACGGACACGAAGAAAGATGCATGCGGGCAGTGTACCGGGGGCGGTGGCGCCCGGCCAGGGCGGTCCTCCCCGGGGGCTCAGCCGTTCAGCACGCGGCGCGTCCCGACCCCGATCGCGGCGGCCACGGCGGCCAGCGCGGCCACGCTGGTCAGCGCGGTGGGCAGGGAGAACCAGTCGGCCATGAAGCCGATCGTGGGCGGCCCCAGCAGCATGCCGCCGTACCCCAGGGTGGAGGCGACGGCGACCCCGGAGGGCCCGGCCAGGGCGCCGGCCCGCTCCACGGCGACCGGGAAGAGATTGGCGAGCCCCAGCCCGGTGACGGCGAAGCCGGCCAGCGCCGCCCAGACCGACGGCGCGAGCGAGCCGAGCAGCATGCCGGCCGTCGCGACGGAGCCCCCGGCGATCACCGTACGGGCCCGGCCGAGGCGGGCCAGCAGCGCCGACCCCGTGAGCCGTCCGACGGTCATGGCCAGCGCGAAGCAGGCGTACCCGGCCGCCGCGGTCCCCGCGGACGCCGTCAGGTCCTGCTTGAGATGCAGGGCGCCCCAGTCGGCCATGGCGCCCTCGCCGTACGCGGTGCACAGGGCGACCAGCCCGAAGACGACGACGAGTCCCCGCCGGCCGCCGCGCGGCGTCCGGTTCCCCTCGGTCTGCGGCGGCCTCGCGCGGTCCGCCACCGGGGGTTCGTACCGCAGCAGGGCGCGCCCGGCGACGGCCGTGACGAGCAGTCCGACCACGGTGATCCCGAGCAGGTGCCGGGTGGGGGAGAGGTACCCGGCGACGAGTCCGCCGAGCCCCGCGCCGACCATCCCGCCGAGGCTGAACGCGGCATGGAAACTGGGCATGATGGGCCTGCGCACGGCGGCGACCAGATCGACGGCCGCGCTGTTGAACGCGACGTTCACGCCTCCGTAGGCCGCGCCGAAAAGCAGCAGGACGGCACCGAGCGCGACCGCGGAACGGGTCAGCGGGGGCAGGGCGACGCTGAGTGCCAGGACGACCATGCAGACCACGGTCACCGGATGGCTGCCGTAGCGCCGGCACAGGCGGCCCGTCATGGTCATGGTGAGCACGGCCCCCGCGGACACCCCGAGCAGGGCGAGCCCGAGGGCTCCGGCGGAGGCGTGGGTCTGGTGCTTGATGTCGGGGATGCGCACCACCCAGCCCGAGAAGATGAACCCGTCCAGGGCGAAGAACGCGGTGATCGCGATCCGCAGCCCGACGAGTTCCCGGCCCGGCACGACGCTGTGCGTTCGGGTTTTGTTTATTAGCGGCACAAAGTCAGCGTAGGGTCGGGCGGGAAACGGGGCAAGGGGACGGTGGGGCGGGATCGGGCGGCGGTCACCGCGGCGCGAGGCAGAACTCGCGGGCGCCGCGCAGCCTGGTGCGCAGATGCCGTCGGGTCGCCCGGCCGTCGAGGCGTACGGCGAGGGCGCCGGGCAACGCGCTCGCGGCCCGCAGCCCCGTGGGCAGCCGGGCGGGGTCGAGGCCGTCGCGCTCCGCGATGAGCAGGCCGAGTTCGTACCGGCTCAGGGCGTCGGGCCCGGCGAGATGACGGATGCCGGCCGTGCGCCGCGAGGCCAGTTCCAGCAGGGCGGCGGCCAGATCGGTGACGTGCACCGGGCAGCGGATGTCATCGGTGAACAAGGCGCCGTCGCGGGCCCCGGTGGCGAGTGCGTGGACCAGTCGCTCGGGTGCGGAACGCCCGCCGCCGATGATCAGCGAGGTGCGGGCGACGAGGGCCTGGCGATGCGTGAGGAGGACGCCGGTCTCCGCCGCCGCCTTCGCCGCGCCGTACGGGGTGACGGGGTCGGGGAGGCACGACTCGTCGTACTGGGGGCGGGCGCCGGAGAACACCGCGTCGCTGGACACGTGCACCAGGCGGCTTCCGTGCCGCGCCGCCGCCAGCGCCAGCCGGATGGGGCCCTGCGCCGTGACCGACCAGTCCGCGCCGCCACTGGAGGCGTTGACGACCAGACGGGGGCGGAGCGCGGCCACGAGGGAGTCCACGCGTGCGGTGTCGCGCAGGTCGAGGGGGTGCCAGGCCGCACCGGAGGCGTCGCCGGGCCCGGTCGCGTAGGTGGCGGCCACCGAGTGCCCGGCCGAGGCGGCCTGCCGGACCAACTCGGCGCCGAGGAAGCCGCTGCCGCCGACGATCAGGATGGTCATGACTCGCTCCTCGGTGTGCGGTGTGCGGTGTGCGGGGGCCGGGGTCGTACCCTCACGTCTCATGAGCGCAGCCGCGGACACCTCCGCCGTCACGAACCTGATCGCCCGGTACGCGGAGTTGGTCGACGCCGGTGACTTCGCGGGGGTCGGGGCGTTGTTCGCGGACGCCGTGTTCGTCGGGAGCGGCGGGCCGGTGGAGGGGAGCGAGGGTGTCGAGAGGATGCTGCGGGACACGGTGATTCTGTACGAGGACGGCACGCCGCGTACGCACCACGCCACGACGAATGTCGCCGTGGAGGTGGACGCCGAGGCGGGCACCGCCGCCGCGCGCTCCTACGTCACCGTCTTCCAGGCCCTGCCCGGCCTGCCGTTGCGGCCCATCGCCGCCGGACGGTACGCCGACCGCTTCGAACGCCGGGACGGGCACTGGCGGTTCGCGGAGCGGCGGGTGCGCATTCATCTGGCGGGGGACGTGAGCGGGCACGTGCGCGGGCAGTAACCCGGTGCGGGTCCGTGACCGGAGCGGTTCGCGCTCGGGGAGGCCGAACGCGAGGACGGATTGCCGCCGGTCTCCGGTGCCGGCCGGCGCGGAGAAGGCGGGAGGGCCGCCGATCCGGCCCGGGCGGTGGGGAGTTCGGTGCGCGATGGTCAACTTCCGGACGGGCTGGCCGGTTTGCGCTCGTACGTGTGTATGGGCGGATGAATCCGGCGCGGATACAGGTCGGTTAATGCTTGTTCACGCGCTGGTTGCAACGGGGTGAGCGCGTCATGATGGGCCCATGACGTTGGCCTCGCGCGCGTTCGCGCAACTGGCGACCTGGCCGGACCTGAGACAGGCCGTGCCGAGCTGCGGTCAGGGACAGGCGGTGAGCTCCGCCAAGGGTGAGATCGTCCACTTCCACTCCGAGCGCGATGTCGATCTGCGGCTGACCGACCGGGCGATCCGGCGGTTCGCGAAGGACCTCAGGCACACGGGTGCGATCAGGATCGTGCCCGGCTCGCAGTGGGTGACCCTGCGCCTCGACGCCGCGAGCGACGTGGATCTGCTGCTGACGCTGGTCAGCGTGGCGCTCCAGGCGCAGCAGACGCCGTCCGACCAGGCCGAACGGCCGCCGGTCGGGTGCAACGACCAGCGGGGCGCCGGGTTCGTGAAGGCGGACCTCGGGGCGTTCTGAGGGCGGCGGGGGCCGTCCGGTGTCAGACGGTGACGACCCGGAGCCCGGCCTCCTCGAAGCGGCGGACCGTCTCCGGGTCCGCCGCCGCGTCCGTCACCAGCGTGTCCACCAGGTGCGCGGGGCAGATCCGGGCGAACGCCCGCTGGCCCAGCTTGCTGGAGTCCGCGGCGACCACCACGCGTTCGGCGCGCTCGCACAGCAGCCGGTTGATCGCCGCCTCGGCCTCGTCGTGCGCCGCCGCGCCATGCGTCACGTCGAAGGCGACGACCCCGAGCACCGCCACGTCCAGCCTGATCTGCCCGAGCACCCCGTCGGCCAGCGGCCCGATCAGCTCGTACGACTGCGGCCGGGCCACCCCTCCGGTGACCACGATCTTGAACTGGGGGCGCACGGCCAGCTCGTTGGCGATGTTGAGCGCGTTGGTGACCACGGTCAGCGCCGGGGAGCCGGAGGCCAGATCGCCGCGCACGGCCAGGGCGCGGGCCACCTCCGTGGTGGTCGTGCCCCCGGTCAGCCCCACCGCCTCGCCCGGTGCGACCAGTTCGGCCACCGCCCGGGCGATGCGCTGCTTCTCGGAGGCGCGGCGGGCCGTCTTGTAGCGCAGCGGCAGCTCGTACGACACCCCGTGCACCACCGCGCCGCCCCGGGTGCGGACCAGCATCTGCTGCTCGGCCAGCTGGTCGAAGTCCCGGCGGATCGTCGCCGCCGACACCGCCAGCCGCGCCGCCGCCTCCTCGACGTCCAGCCGGCCGCGCTCCACGAGCAGCTCCAGCAGCGCCTTCCAGCGGGCGTCCCGGGACATCCGCGGCCTCCGTTCTCCGGTCGTTCCCCGAGCCGTGACCCTAGGGCATCTCGTTCGGACCAGGCCGGGCTCGCGGGGCCCGGTACGCGCACCTGCCGCGTTGTCGTCGGTCGCCGACTCCCCCACGCTCGGCTTCGCTCGCGCGGGGGCACCCCCGTCGCGTCGACTCCCTCCTCCGCCTCGCATCCGCACGCACCAGACCCCGCTCCCTGCTCCGGCCTGATCCAAACGAAAAACCCTAGCGCACCCCCGTGGTGCGCCCCCTGCCCCGCAGAAATGCTTGATCGTGCTCGAAACATCGCTATACCTTGCGGGAACAATCAGCCAGCCAGGGGAGAGTGTGGGCAGATGACCCATGTCGAGGACGAGCTGACCAGTCAGCCGGCGTGCTGGACGCGGGCGGCCGAGGAGGCCGGGCGGCACCGGGACGCGCTGCCGGCACCGGGCGAGCGGGTCGCCGTCGTGGGCTGCGGGACCTCGTACTTCATGGCGCAGTCGGCGGCCGCCCTGCGCGAGGGCGCGGGGCAGGGCGAGACCGACGCGTTCGCCGCCTCCGAGTTCCCGCACGGACGGTCGTACGACCGGGTGGTCGCCCTCACCCGCTCCGGCACCACCACCGAGGTGCTCGATCTGCTGGGCCGGCTGAAGGGGACGGGGACGCGGACCACGGCCGTCACCGCCGACCCCGCGACGCCCGTGATGACCGCAGCCGACGATCTCGTCGTCCTGGACTTCGCCGACGAACGCTCCGTCGTCCAGACCCGGTTCGCCACCACCGCCCTCACCCTCCTGCGCGCCCATCTCGGCCTGCACACGGACTCCGTCGTCGCCGACGCCCGCACCGCGCTCGCCACCGACCTTCCCCGAGGGCTGGTCGACTGCGCCCAGTTCACCTTCCTGGGGCGCGGCTGGACCGTCGGGCTCGCCAACGAGGCCGGGCTCAAGATGCGCGAGGCCTCCCTGTCCTGGACCGAGGCCTACCCGGCGATGGAGTACCGGCACGGCCCGATCAGCATCACCACGGCGGGGACGGCCGCCTGGATGTTCGGCGAGGCGCCCGAAGGGCTCGCCGAACAGGTCCGTGCCACCGGCGGATCGTGGATCGCGGGCGGCCTCGACCCGCTCGCCGAACTCGTCCGCGCCCAGCGGCTCGCGGTCGCCGTCGCCGCCGCGCGGGGCCTCGACCCCGACCGTCCCCGCCACCTCACCCGCTCGGTGATCCTGACCCCGGACGCCGCCGAGACCGCCTGACCCGTTCCCGTCGTACCGCGCCCGGAAGGACACCCGAAGTGCCCCTCGCGTCCACCGGCGAGCTGGTGACCCGTGCCGCCGAAGCCCGCCGAGCCGTCGCCGCGTTCAACGTCATCACCCTGGAACACATCGAAGCCGTCGTCGCCGGTGCCGAGGCGGCCGGTGCCCCCGTCGTCCTCCAGGTCAGCGAGAACGCGGTCACGTTCCGGTACGGGCGGCTGCTGCCACTGGCCCGCGCGGCCGGCGCCGCCGCCGAACGCGCCGCGGTCCCCGTGGCGCTGCACCTGGACCATGTGCAGAGCGACGACCTGCTGCGTCAGGCGCCCGACGCCGGGTTCAGCTCGGTGATGTACGACGCGGCCCGGCTGCCCTACGCCGACAACCTCGCCGCGACCCGGGCCGCCGCGGACTGGGCGCACTCCCAAGGGCTTTACATCGAGGCCGAGTTGGGGGAGGTCGGCGGCAAGGACGGGCGGCCGCCGCTGGACGCGCATGCGCCCGGTGCCCGTACCGACCCCGCCCAGGCGCGGGACTTCGTCGCCGGGACCGGGGTCGACGCCCTCGCCGTCGCCGTCGGCAGCAGCCACGCCATGACGACGCGGACCGCCGCCCTCGACCACGTCCTGCTCAAACAGCTGTCCGCCGCGCTGTCCGTGCCGCTGGTGCTGCACGGGTCCTCCGGAGTGCCGGACGACGGACTGGTGGCGGCGGTCGCGGGCGGCATCGCCAAGGTCAACGTGGGCACGGCGCTCAACATCGCCATGACGGGGGCGATCCGGGAGTTCCTCGCCGCGCACCCGGAGGCGGTCGACTCGCGCAAGTACCTCAGCGTGGGGCGGGAGGCGATGGCCGAGGAGGTGCGGCGGATCATCGGGGTGCTCGCCGCGGACCGGAACTGACGCGGCTCCGGGCCTCTTCGCGGTAGTCCGGGCGGGTGCCGGGCGCAGCCGGCGGCCTGCGCGGGTCGACGTGGCCGTCGGCGATCGCGCCTGCCGGCCCGTCACGGCAGCGGCGGCGAGGCGTTCGGGCTGCTGCGTTCCGGGATCCGGGACCGGTTCCTCGCCGAGTGCCTGGTCGACGTC
This sequence comes from Streptomyces misionensis, assembly GCF_007896895.1. Taxonomy (GTDB): domain Bacteria; phylum Actinomycetota; class Actinomycetes; order Streptomycetales; family Streptomycetaceae; genus Streptomyces; species Streptomyces misionensis_A. The sequence continues at coordinate 25,116 of NZ_VOGW01000193.1, forward strand.
GCCGAAGCGGCGGGCATGGACGAGGCGGCCTGGCCCACCTCGATGCCTTCAAGGCGCGACGCGGCGGCGAGGAGGAATGGGACTTCTTCCGGCTGCGGCTTCCCCTCATGGCCGACTGCGGCCTGCTCGACGAGGCGATCGAGCAGGCGCGGGCGCACCCCGAGGGCGACACCTCGTACGCCGCCCGGGCCCTGTCCGCCGTGCGCGCCGCAGTCGGCCGCGCGGGGACGAGCGGCGGCCCGTCGTCCGCCGCCGCGAGGAGGCCGCCGCGGTCCTCGAACAGCACCCGACGTCCAACAGCTCTTTCCGTGCCGAACGCCTCATCGATCTCGGCCGCATCGACGACGCGGTACGAGTCCTCCGGCAACGGAGACCCGAACCGACCACCCCCGCCCGGATCGGCACCTGGTCCACCGAACCACCCTTCTGACAGCGGGGGTCGGCACGGGCCACGTCCCCGCGGCGACGTCCGCCCCGGAGGAGCTGCGGTTCCGGATGCGGGGGATCCTTGCCGTGGCGGCCGTCGACCGCCTCGAGGTCCACCAGCAGCCCTCCCCGGGCTGCACGTCCCCGGTAGCGGGCGAGGCGGCCCGGCGATGGGCGATCACGTTCCTGACGGCAGCGATGAGTGCGCCACCGACCCGGACCTGACGACCCGAGACGGACGCTGGCGGCGCGGGTCAGGCGGCGTTCACCCTGTGGACGAGGGCAGTGAGGCACTTGTCGGCGGCGTTCTTGTTCCGCCGGACGACGCAGCGGCGGAACATGCCGCCCTGTTCCTTGTGGGTGGCGTGGTCGGTTCCGTCGAGGGCGAAGTGGCGCAGGGCGCTGAACCGGGCCTCGATGCGGTTGCTCGTTCTGCCACCCGCACACCGTGACCGCCGCCCGGCATCCAGCTCAGGACCCCGGACGGCGCGTCACATCACGACAGGGCAAACGTTCACTGCTGCGGGACTAGCTCCTTCTCACCGACTTCAGCAATACGAACTTCGGGTCGCTGGCCACGAGTTCGCAGTTTCCGAAGATCCGTTTCAGGGTCACGTGGTAGCCCAGGTGCCGGTTGCCGATCACCCACAGCTCGCCCCCCGGCCGCAGCACGCGACGGGCTCCGGTGAACATGCGGCGGGCCGTCGCGTCGGTCGTCGCCTGGTGGGAGTGGAACGGGGGGTTGTTCAGCACGAGGTCCACGCTGTCGGGGGCCACGCCGGTGAGTCCGTCGCCGACGCGGAACTCGGCGTGTCCGGGAACCCCGTTCGCCTTGTAGGTGGCCTCCGCCGAGGCCACCGCCTGGAACGACTCGTCCACGAAGAGCACTTCGGCGGCCGGGTCGGCGAGCGCCACCGCCGTACCGACCACGCCGTTGCCGCAGCCCAGGTCCACCACGCGGGCCGGGCCCGGTCCGGGGAGGTGGCGGAGCAGGAAGCGGGTGCCGATGTCCAGCCGTTCGGCGCAGAAGACGCCCGCGTGGTTGACGACCGGGCGCCCCGAGATCGCGCCGACGTCGTCCGGGAGGTCGTAGGTGTGCGGCCACGGGTTGGCGGGCCGGCGCAGCGCCGGGTCGGGGGTGCAGAAGATCAACCGGGCCTTCTGGCGGGCCAGCGAGGTCCGGGTGGGGCCGAGGATCCGCTCGAAGAGCCGAAGCGTGGAGGTGTGGATCTCCTTCACCATGCCGGTGCCGATCACCACCGTCCCCGCGTGCACGGCCGGTGCCAGCCGCAGCAGCTGGTCCTCCAGCAGCGCGAGGCTCTTGGGCACCCGCACCAGCAGCAGGTCCACCCGCTCGGGCGGCCGGTCCTGGGTGGTCAGCAGCGGCACGGCGCCGGGTTCGACACCCGCCCGCGCCAGATTGGCACGGGTCGCCTCCTGGCCCAGGAACGAGTCGGTGATCTGGCTCGGCCCGTGCTCCGCCAGCGCCGTGACCAGCGCGCCCCAGCGGTCCCCCAGCACCACCACCCGCCCGGTGAGCGGCACCCGCTCCTCGGCCAGATGCCGCAGCAGGTAGGCGTCGGAGGCGTCCCAGGCACGCAGCCGGTCGCGGGGGTCCTCGGGGAAGCGGGACAGCTCGACCTCGCCCCACGGTGTCGTCATACGCTCGCTCATCGCGCTCCAGGCTAGCGGAACCGCAGCTCAGGACCCTTGGGGCGGGAGGGGCCCGGGCACCGGCCGACGGGGCAGGATGGGGACATGGACGCGGAACTGTTCCCCCGCGAGCGCGCCGACATCGCGCCCGGCGCCGTGCACCTTCCGGACTGGCTGCCCCCCGAGCGCCAGCGCGAGCTGCTCGCCGCCTGCCGCGACTGGGCGCGGCCCCCGGCCGGACTGCGCACCGTGCGCACCCCCGGCGGCGGCACCATGACCGCGCGCCAGGTCTGCCTCGGCCTGCACTGGGGCGTCGTACGGGCCTGTCCCACGTGCGGGCGGGCCGTACGGGACAACCCCGAGTGCCCCGGACCGCACTCGTACCCGTACGCCTACACCCGCACCGCCCTCGACGGCGACGGAGCCCCCGTCAAGCCCTTCCCCGAGCGGCTCGGCGAGCTGGCCCGGCGCGCGGTGGCCGAGACACTCGGCCCGGACTCCGTACCCGGCGACCCGTACGACATCGCCCTGATCAACTTCTACGACGGCGCCGCGCACATGGGCATGCACCGCGACAGCGACGAACGGGCCGACGCGCCCGTGGTCTCGCTGAGCCTCGGCGACACCTGCGTCTTCCGCTTCGGCAACACCACGACCCGGACCCGGCCCTCCACCGACGTGCGGCTGCGCAGCGGCGACCTGTTCGTCTTCGGCGGGCCCGCCCGCGCGGCCTACCACGGGGTGCCCCGCGTCCACCCGGGCACGGCACCGCCCTGGCTCGGCCTCGCCGGGCGGCTGAACATCACGCTGCGGGTGAGCGGGCTGTGACGGCGGCGCGGGCCACCGGGCACGCGGATCATGGGAGACTCGCCCTCATGAGCGGCAAGGCGGGACCCCGGGCGGCGGGGGAGAGGACCACCAGGGCGCGGCTGGACCGGGGGCGGGGCGCGCTCGGCCCCGCGCTGGAGCTGGTGCACACCGGGCGGGCGCCGACCCGGGCCGTGCTCACCGCGGAACTCGGCGTCACCCGGGCCACGGCCGGCGCGGTCGCCGCCGAACTGGAGGCCCTCGGCCTGATCCGGGTGGACGTCCGGCCGGCCGCCGCGGCCGGCTCCCAGGGCCGCCCCTCGCACCGGCTCGACGTCGCCGAGGACGGCCCGGTGGCGCTCGCCGCCCAGGTGCACGCCGACGGCTTCCGGGCCGCGCTGGTCGGCCTCGGCGGGCGGATCGTGGCCACCGCGCCCGGCTGCCAGACCGTGGACGCCGACCCGGCGAAGGTGCTCGGCGCGGTCGTCGAGGCGGGCGCGGAACTGCTGCGCACCACCGGCCGCCGCTGTGTCGGCGCCGGACTCGCCGTGCCGTCCGCCGTCGCCGAACCCGACGGCCTCGCCCTCAACCCCCTCCACCTGGCCTGGGCCGTCGGCGCCCCCGTCCGCCGCATCTTCGCCGAGTGCGTGCGCGCGGCGGGCATCACCGGGCCCGCCTTCGCCGGCAACGACGTCAACCTCGCGGCCCTCGCCGAACACCGGCACGGCGCGGGCCGGGGCGCCCGCGACCTGCTGTGCGTGGCCACCGGGCACCGGGGCGTCGGCGGCGCCCTGGTCCTCGACGGCCGTCTGCACACCGGCAGTGCGGGCCTCGCCCTGGAGGTCGGCCACCTCACCGTCAACCCGGAGGGCCGGCCCTGCCACTGCGGCGGCCGGGGCTGTCTGGACGTCGAGGCGGACCCGCTGGCGCTGCTCGTCGAGGCGGGCCGCGAGCCCGGCCCCGAGGTCTCCCTGCTCCAGCAGGCCAACGACCTGCTGCTCAACCAGTACGACGAGCCCGCCGTGCGCAGGGCAGCCGAGGCGCTGATCGACCGGCTCGGGCTCGGTCTCGCCGGCCTGGTCAACATCCTGAACCCCGACCGCATCATCCTCGGCGGGCTGCACCGCACCCTGCTGGGTGCCGATCCGAGCCGGCTGCGCGCGGTCGTCGCCGACCGCAGCCTGTGGGGGCAGAGCGGCGGCGTGCCGATCCTGCCCTGCACCCTCGACCACAACAGCCTGGTCGGAGCGGCCGAACTGGCCTGGCAGCCGGTGCTGGACGACCCGTTGGGCGCGCTGCGCTGAACTCCCGGGCGGCGCGGCCTACTTCCAGTCGACGGCGAACGCCCGCGACGGATGCTCGGTGAGCATCCGGTCCACCAGGTCCTGCCCCAACTCCGCCGCCAGACGCGGCCGTAGGCGCCGCAGCAGGTACGGCATCCCCGGCCCGCCGTCGACCGAGCGGGCCCCGGCGGTCACCGTGTCGCCGCCGAGCAGCAGCCGGTCGCCGTGCCCGGCCTCGGCGAGGGACCGCACGGCGGCCGGCATCCGCCAGTCGGTCGGATGATGGGCGCGGGACGGACCGTCGAAGGCGAGCCAGCAGCCGGACGCGGCGGCCTGCCGGTGTACCACCGGATCAGGGGAACGGTTCAGATGGCCGAGGATCACCCGCTCCCCGGGAACCCCCAACTCGCCGCAGAGCAGGTCGAGTACGTCGAGCGCGCCGGTGCCCAGTTCCAGGTGGACGGCGATGGGCGCGCCGGTGGCGTGGTGTGCCTCGGCCGCCGCCGTCATGGTCCAGCGGGCGTGCGCGTCGAGGGCGTGGAAACCGCCCGCCACCTTGATCAGCCCGGCGCGCACCCCGGTCGTGCCGATGCCCTCGGTCAGTTCGGCGACGAACACCTCAGCCAGCCGGCCCCGCAGGCGCGCCACCGGCTCCGGTGCCATGTGCGGGGCCTGGTGCAGCCCGGTCGCGCAGACCAGGTGCACCCCGGTCGCCCGGGACAGGGCCGCGAGATCAGCCGCCCGTCGTCCCATGCCGTGCGGCGTCCACTGTACGACGGCCGCGCCGCCCGCCGCCCGGAAGGCCTCCAGCTCGGCCCGCGCGGCATCGACGTCGTCCAGTTCCCGTCCCGGCAACTGCCTGCTGCGCAGGAAGAGATGGTCGTGCGCGTCGCAGACGCCCAGCCGCTCGGGAGCGATGTCGCCGAGGACCGTGCGGACCCGGCTCACCACTGCCGGCCGCGGGGGAGCCGGTCGTGCCCGGGGGCGGACAGGAGCGGCACCCGGGAGAGGTCGCCTTCCGTCGTGGGAGCGTCGTCCTCCCGGAGGGAGAACCGGAGGGAGAAGCGGACCAGCTCCCAGGGGTGTGGGTCGACGGCCGTCGCGGCGAGCACGGCGCCGTCCTCGGCGGCCGGCCGCTCCGCCGCACCGGCCGCCCGCGTCATCACCGACGCCAAGTGCGCTGCCTCCGGAACCGGTTGCCGGTGGCGTACGGCGAACTCGGCACGGATGCCGGTGCCTTCGGCGTGACCGAACCCCGACCGGCCGCGCACCGCCGGCCGGCCGAAGTCGTCGGCCAGGCGCTGGAAGGCGCCGCCCCGCAAGGGGCGGTTCATGCCCTCGGCGGTGTGCCACAGACGGAACGGCGCGGGGAGCGTCACCTCGTACCGCATCGCATGCATCGAGACGCCCTCCTCAGGCGGTTCGCGGCGCGAGAAGAGTGAGCAAGCCGCTGACGGCCGTGTCGAAGGCGGCCGGTGAACCGGCGGCGCGGGCGAGCACATAGCCGCCCTGCACGGTCGCGAGGACGGCCGCGCCGATCTCCCCGCCGTCCAGCTCGGGCGCGAACTGCCCCTGCGCCTTGCCCTCTTCGACGATCCCCGCGATCCGATCCCGGATCCAGGTGAGCGTCTCGTCCACCGGGGCGCGCAGTTCGTCGTTCGCCATCACGTCCGGGTCCATGGTCAGCCGGCCGATCGGACAGCCGCGCAGCACCGCGCGCTCGCGCCGCAGATACGCCACGATGCGCTCGTACGGCGTGCCCGGTCCGCCCAGGGCGCGTTCGGCCGCGGCCCGCAGTTCCTCGGCGGTCCGCCGGATCGCCGTCAGGGCGAGGTCCGGCTTGCCCTTGAAGTGGTGGTACATGCTGCCCTGGCCGGCGCCCGCGCGCTCCAGGATCGCCTTGGGGCTGGTGCCCACGTACCCGCGCTCCCACAGCAGCTCACGGGTGGACTCGATCAGTCGTTCGGAGGTGCTCATGAGGGCAGTGTACATACTGGTAGATACAGGAGTGCGCGTGGCGAGACGCCCGGCGGGCGGGTGTGCCGCCCGCCCGCCGGGCACCCTGGAGACCGGTCGGCGGAGTCCGAACGGCGAAGCCCCGTCAGCGGGGCCCGGGTCCGCCGGTCGCGGTGCTCGCGGCCGAGGCCGCCGCGGGGACCGGGGCCCGTGGCGCGGTGGCGGTCCCCGCCGAGGCGGCGGCGACCGCCGTGGCGACGGATCCGGCGGTGGCGACGGCTCCCGCCGTGACGCTCGCCCGCACCGTGACGGCGGTCTCCACC
>NZ_VOGW01000193.1:31843-38242 GCF_007896895.1 Streptomyces misionensis
CGTCCGGCCGCGCGCCCCAGCTCTCGCTCACCGCGGCCACCATCGCCAGGCCCCGCCCGCAGGTCGCGAGCGGTGTGGCGTCGGCCGCGTCCGCGTCGTCGGCCGGTACCGGCAGGCGCGGATCGTGGTCGTGCACCGACACCGTGAGGAGGTCCGGCCGGAGCTCCAGCTCGACGGTGCACGACTTGTCGGGCCTGGCGTGCCGGTGGACGTTGCTGAGCAGCTCCGTCACGCCGAGCGCGGCCCGGTCTATCAACGGGTCGAGATGCCAGTAGCGCAATTGCGCAGATACGATTCTGCGGACCTGGCCGATCCGCGACGGCAGGGCTTGGAGCTCCACCGTGCAGTGCCTGCTTGGGTAACTGATCACGGCTGCGACTCCCCGATGTGAGGTCCGGAAGGGAACCGGCAAAACACGGAGAACAACGGATCCAGGTGGCCCCCCGGGAAGCGGCCGCCTGCTGTCGAGGCCGGCGGGCTGGTTCGCAGCGTTATCGCCGGTAAACCCAGAGTGACGTGAGACCAGCGTGGCGCAGGGGGCATCCGCGCGCAACTCGCTGCATCCGTACGGTGAGGGCGGGGCGCCGGGCGGCCATCGCGGCACCGGTCGCGCCCCGCCGTGGCCCGGGTGGGCCGGCCCCTCACCCGGGCTCGGCCGGCCCGCGCCCGGGTGCCGCGGCCCGCGGTGGCGCCGCTCAGTCGCCGCGTCCCGCCGCCCGGCGGACCGCCTCGATGAACCGGCGGGCCGCCGGCGGCCCCGGCTCGCCGGGAGCCGGGTCCTGCTCACCCAGGGTCAGCAGGTACCGCTCGCCGTTCAGGTCGGCCAGTGCCTTGTCGTCCGGAGCGAACCACGGCTTGGAGGCGCGCACCGCCTGTACCGGTGCGCTGTCGATCTCGCTGCCGTAGCTGTTGAGCAACTCCACCCTGCCGTCGCTGATCCGGACCTGCCCGGCCCGGGTGAGCGAGCGCATGCGTTTGCCGATCCGCACGCCCGTGGCAGTGAACTCCGGCTCCGCCATCTCTCGCCGCCCCCTTGTGCGCGTGTTCCCGTGTTCCGGTGTGCGCCCCCGTTCGCGTACGGGACCATCGTCCCGCACGCGTGCAGTCTGCCGCGCCGCGGCACGGAGCACCAGTGCGCGCGGGGGGCGCGCGGAACGGCGGCCCGGAGCACGCGCGCAGCCGCGGCCGGCCTCCCGCATGCCTGTGCCCCAGGGTCGCTTTGGGCCCTCCAAAGATGTGTTTATGCAGGTGGGAAGCGGTGTGAAAGATGCCTATGCTCAGGGTGCCGGCCGCCACGGGCGCCGTCGGCGCAGAGCGTAAGGAGCCCCGCCGTGAGCATCACCCCACAGATCCGGACCGGCGCCACCCTCGACGTCGACCGCAGTGACCCCGCCTACCGTGGCTGGCTGAAGGAGGCCGTGCGCAAGGTGCAGGCGGACGCCAACCGCTCGGCGGACACGCACCTGCTGCGGTTCCCGCTGCCCGAGCGCTGGGGCATCGACCTCTATCTGAAGGACGAGTCGACCCACCCCACCGGCAGCCTCAAGCACCGCCTCGCCCGTTCCCTGTTCCTCTACGGCCTCTGCAACGGCTGGATCCGCCCCGGGCGCCCGGTGATCGAGGCCTCCAGCGGCTCCACCGCCGTCTCCGAGGCGTACTTCGCCAAGCTGATCGGGGTGCCCTTCATCGCGGTCATGCCCCGCACGACCAGCGCCGAGAAGTGCCGTCTCATCGAGTTCCACGGCGGGCGGTGCCACTTCGTGGACGACTCCCGGATGATGTACGAGGAGTCGGCCCGCCTCGCGGTGGAGACCGGCGGCCACTACATGGACCAGTTCACCTACGCCGAGCGGGCCACCGACTGGCGCGGCAACAACAACATCGCCGAATCCATCTTCCGCCAGCTGGAGTTGGAGCGGTTCCCGGAGCCAGCGTGGATCGTGGCCACGGCGGGCACCGGCGGCACCTCGGCGACGCTCGCGCGCTATGTGCACTACATGCAGTACGACACCCGCATCTGCGTCGCCGACCCGGACAACTCCTGTTTCTTCGAGGGCTGGACCACCGGCGACCCGGACGTCACCTGCGACTGCGGCTCCCGGATCGAGGGCATCGGCCGGCCGCGCATGGAACCGAGCTTCGTGCCCGGCGCGATCGACCGGATGATGAAGGTCCCGGACGCGGCCGGCGTCGCCGCCGTGCGGGCCCTGGAGCGGGTGATCGGCCGCAAGGCGGGCGGCTCCACCGGGACCGGGCTGTGGAGCGCGCTGAAGATCGTCTCCGAGATGGTGGCCGAGGGCCGTACCGGCAGCCTCGTCACCCTGCTGTGCGATCCGGGGGACCGGTACCTCGACAAGTACTACTCGGACGCCTGGCTCGCCCAGCAGGGCCTGGACATCGCGCCGTACGCGGCGGCGATCGACTCCCTGCTGGCCACGGGCGTGTGGCCGGACTGAGAGGTGCGCGCCCGGGCAGGCCCGGGGTGTGCGGCTACGATCGGACGGTGATCCAGAGCGCAGAGCTGGCCGGTGTCTTCGACGAGCTGGCCGACAGCTACGACCACGGGCACCACGAGGAGATCGCGCGGGCCCTGATCGACCGGGTGGCCCCGGGCGCGGACGACGCGGTCGCCGACGTGGCGTGCGGGGCGGGAGCCGTCGCCCGCCAGCTGGCCCGCGAGCGGCCCGCCGCCGCGAGGCCCGTCCTGGCCGTCGACCTGTCCCCGGGCATGATCGCGGCCGGCCGGGCCCGCGCCGCCGAAACGGCCGGTGCCGAGGCGATCGACTGGCGGGTGGGCGACGCCGTGCCGCTGCCGGTCCCCGACCACTCGCTCGACGTCGTGTTCTGCGCGTCCTCGCTGCACTTCCTGGGCGCCCGGGCCCTGGCCGACTGGCGGCGCGCGCTGCGTCCGGGCGGCCGGGTGGGTTTCTCGCTGCCCCTGGCCACGCACTTCCGCCCGTCGCCGCGCTTCGCCGAACTCCTCGCCGGGGACGTGCCGTTGCCCGCCGACGCGCGGGAGGCGAGCGACTGGACCGAGGCCCGCGGATTCACCGGGGCGACGTCCCGGGTGCTGGTCCTGGGCACCCGACGCGTGGTGCTGACCTCGGCGACCCGCCCGTACGGCCGATGAGTCCCCGGTCGGCTCGCGCCTCCGTGGGCGGCCGGTCGCGGGCCGCCCGGCCGGTGCGGGCGGAGACCGGGTGAGGCGTCAGCCGTTCTTCCTTCTCCGGGGCGCCCGTGCGGGCGGACGGGTGCCGGCCGGGGGCTCCAGGTAGCTCACGCGGTCGGGTTCCCAGGCGCGCCGCAGCGGGTCCCGCACCGCCCGGGCGCACAGCCCCACCGGGGTGATCACCGCGAAGTACAGGACGTCCAGGCCCAGTTGGCGCAGTCGGTCAGTCCCTCGGGATCGTGGCACGCCAGTCGCCCTCCTCTCGCCACGCGGGCTGGTCGCGCTTGTCCAGGAGTCGGTCGCCGAGGACGAGGAGATCGATCCGGGTGCGCATGAAGCAGGCGTAGGCCTCCGCCGGGTCGCGCACGATCGGCTCCCCGCGCACATTGAAGGACGTGTTCACCAGTACCGGGCAGCCCGTGCGCTCACGGAAGGCGGTGAGCAGCGCGTGGAAACGGGGGTTGTGCCCGGCCGTCACCGTCTGCACCCGGGCCGAGCCGTCCACATGGGTGACCGCCGGGACCGTCGAGCGCGGCACGCGCAGCAGGTCCAGGCCTCGCGCGCCGTCTGCCTCGGCCCCGCACTCCCGTCGCCGGGCCGCGGCGACCTGTGCCGTCAGCAGCATGTAGGGACTCTCCCGCGGCAGGTCGAACCAGTCCTTGGCGTCCTCGGCCGGCACGGCGGGGGCGAAGGGACGGAAGGACTCCCGGAACTTGGTCTTGAGGTTGAGGGCGGACTGCATGGCCGGATCGCGCGGGTCGGCGAGGATCGACCGGTTGCCCAGCGCCCGCGGACCGAACTCCATCCGCCCCTGGAACCAGCCCACCACCCGGCCCCGCGCCAGCTCCGCCGCCACCCGCTCGACCAGCTCCCGCTCCGGCAGCCGTACGGCGGGATAGCCGCCGCGGTCCAGGAACTCCTCGATCTCGCGGTCGCCGTAACCGGGCCCGAGCAGCGCGCCCGCCATCGCGTCCCCGCCGTGCCCGACATGGGCGCGGGGCGCGCCCCGGCGGTGCGACTCGGCCAGGGCCGCGCCGAGCGCCCCGCCCGCGTCGCCGGCCGCCGGCTGGACCCACAGCTCGTCGCACACGCCCTCGGCGAGCAGCCGGCCGTTGGCCACGCAGTTGAGCGCGACTCCGCCGGCCAGGCACAGCCGCCGTTCCCCGGTGCGGCGCAGCGCGGTGCGGGCCAGCCGCAGCAGCACCTCCTCGGTGACCTGCTGCACGGACGCCGCCAGGTCGAACTCCCTTTCCGTCAAGGGCCCTTCCGGTGTCCGGCGGGGCCCGTCGAACAGCTCCTCGAAGGCCCGGCCGACCATGGTCCGCCCGTACTGGAAGGTGAAGTGGCGCAGGTCCAGGCGGAACGAGCCGTCGTCCTTCACATCGATCAGCCGCCGGCGGATCAGGGGCGCGTAGCGGGGGGTGCCGTAGGGGGCGAGGCCCATCAGCTTGTACTCGCCCGAGTCGACCTTGAAGCCGCAGAAGTAGGTGAACGCGGAGTAGAGCATGCCGAGCGAGTGCGGGAAGCGCAGCTCCGCGAGCGGGACGAGCCGGGTGTCCCGGCCGTGCCACAGGGTCGTCGTCGCCCACTCGCCCACGCCGTCGACGCAGAGCACCGCGGCCGAGGGGTACGGGCTCGGGTAGAAGGCCGACGCGGCGTGCGAGGCGTGGTGCCGGAAGGCCACCAGCGGCGGGAGCGGCCGCCCGGGCGCCAGCTCGCGCAGGCGGGCCCGTACGTCGTCCAGCGCCCGCCGCTTCCAGCCGGCCCACTGCGGGAACGACCGCCGGAACACGGGCAGGCCGTGCGGGGCGGTCGCCAGCCAGGTGGCCAGGACCCGGCGGAACTTCAGCGCCGGGTCCTCGTAGAACGCCACGGCCGCCAGCTCGTCGAGGCGCAGTCCGCCCAGCTCCAGGCAGGAGCGGACGGCGTGGACGGGGAAGCCGGGGTCGTGCCGGCGCCGGGTGAACCGCTCCTCCTGGGCCGCCGCGAGCGGGACACCGTCCGCCACCAGGGCCGCCGCGCTGTCGTGGTAGTAGGCGGAGATGCCCAGGACCGGGCCGCCGCCCGTGCTGGTGCCCATGTCAGAACAAGGGGTAGACGGAGGCGTCGTCCTCGGGCTGCGGGCGCAGCCGGGAGGGCGGCGGTGGCGCGGGCGGGTCCGCGGGCCGCGCCGGCGGGGCTGCGGGGTCGGCCGGCCGGCGCGGCCCGCGGTGCCGCAGCCAGGCGGAGAGGCGGCGGACGGCCGAGGCGGGCGCCGTCCCGCCGTCCTCGCTCATCGCATCGCGCATCGAGGGGCTCCCTATGCCAGGTCGAGGTGGTGGGCGAGCTGCCGGGCCACCAGGTCGTAGCCGAGATCGGTGCCGTGCACACGGTCGATGAACAGCCAGTCCCCGGGCGCGGCGGCCTCGCCGAGGGCCACGTTCATGTCCAGGAAGGGCACGCCGAGCCGGGCGCATCCCGCGGACAGCCGTTCGGCGTAGGCGCGGCCCACCTCCATGGTGGAGATGTCGTTGTGGAACCGGCGGAAGTTGGAGACCTCGTCCAACTCGTCGAAGAGCAGCTTCTCCCGGGGCAGCGGTTCCTCGCGGACCCAGGGGGCGAGCGGCTGGAGCACGAAGGTGAGCCGGGCTCCGAGGCCGTCCGCGAGCGTCTTCCAGCCCGCGAGGTGACGCAGTGTCAATTCGGTCGAGTGAGCGACGCGTTGTTCGGGCGGGGGGACGACCTCGGGGGCGGGGCCGCAGTCGAAGAAGGCGCCGTGCCGGCCCTGCTTCTCCTCGGGCAGCCTGCTCAGCACCAGGTTGTTGACGCCGGACAGCAGCACGATGTCCTCGACGGGCGGCAGTTCGTGCTGGAAGAGGGTGAACAGCAGCAGCTCCTGGGCCGAGTTGTGGCTCTGGCCCGACATGTTGAGCCAGGGCAGGCGGGGCGCGTGGGCGTTCCACAGGCGTGCCGTGATCGTGGCCGCGTCCCCGGTGGCGCCCACGCCGAAGACCGCCGAGCTGCCCGCGAGCACCCGGACCGGGCCGTCGGGGCGGTCGTCGCCGACCGTGGCCCGCTGCCCGTCGGGGCCGGGGGTGACCCGGAAGCCGTGCCGGTCGGTGGTGTAGACGGGCGTCTTCTCGTTGCCGTACTGGAAGTAGCCCAGATACGGCTGGTCCTCCAGGACGAAGGTGTAGTGCTCCATGTGCGGGGCGAACTCGGCGCGGGGTGAGGTCATCGCGAAGGGGCTC
>NZ_VOGW01000193.1:38503-50074 GCF_007896895.1 Streptomyces misionensis
GCGGCGCCACGTGCGGGACAGAGGAAGGCCAGCGGCGTGGGCTGCGGGCCGCTCTAGCCGGCGGGGCCGACTCGGGGCGGGAGGGCCGCGACGACCACGGAAAGGGTGCGCGCGACCAGGGCGGGGGCGGCGGGCGGATCGGGGGCGGACGCGTCGGGCGGGCCGGGGCCGGGGGCGGCGGCTCGGGCAGGGAACCGGGGCGGTCCTCGCGGATCAGATCGGCGTTGATGGCCATGGCGGCCAGCCCGCCGCTGGCCGCGGCCATGGCGGCCTGCTGCATGTTCCGGCCGAGGTCCCCGGCGACGTACAGGCGGGGCAGGCTGGTGCGGCCCCGGTCGTCGCTCTGCACGGACTCCAGGTCCGGGGCCTTGAGCCAGGGGCGCAGCGGGGCCACCCGGGGCTCGATGTCCAGGTGCAGGAACAGCGCCCCGTAGGAGGCGGTCCGGCCGTCGGTGAAGACGACCTCCAGGCCCTCCGGGTGTGGCCGCAGCTCGCGGACGCCGTCGGTGAGGACCGGCACCTTCGCGGCGGTGAGCCGGTCCTGTTCGTCCCCGGGCAGCGCGCGTCCGTCGGCGAGGTAGGTGATGTCGTCGGACCACACGGTCAGGGTCGAGGCCAGGCACTCGCTGGGCACACCGCCGCCGTAGACGGCGAAGCGGCGCTCTCGCACCTCCCAGGCGTGGCAGTACGGGCACTCGAAGACGGCCTTGCCCCACAGCGGGGCGAGTCCCGGGACCGGGGGCAGCACCGAGCGGACCCCGGCGGCGTACAGCAGGGTGCGGGCGCGGACGGTGCCGGACTCCTTGGCGGTGACCACCACGTGGTCGCCGCCGGGCTCGGCCGACACCACCTCGTCGTCGACGAACGTGACGTCGTAGTCCGCGAGTTGGGCGCGGGCGCGGGCCCGGAAGTCGGCGATGGGCGCGCCGTCGTTGGTGAGGACGTTGTGCATGACGCCCGCGGCCATGTTGCGGGCGTCGCCGGAGTCGACGAGCAGTACCCGGCGGCGCGACCGGCCCAGGTAGAGCGCGCCGTTCAGGCCGGCCGGCCCGCCGCCGACGATCACCGTGTCATAGAGCTGCGTGTCCAATGGTCATCCCTTGTCGTCGAGTTCGCCGGACGGAAGTGGTGCGGCGGGCGCCGCGGGCACGGGGGGTTCGTCGTGCAGACGGGCGAGCAGGAGCAGGGCGCCGAGGACCAGGACGCCACCGCACACCACGAACACCGCGGGCACGGTGAGCGCGGCGGCGAGCAGGCCGCCCAGGGTCGCGCCGACGGGCATGCTGCCCCACGAGCACAGCCGGGACACGCTCATCACCCGGCCCTGGAGGTCCTCCGGGGTGAGCCGTTGGCGCAGGGACATCACGGGGATGTTCCAGCCCATCATGAAGACGCCGTTGACGGCGAGGGCGAGGGCGGCCAGTTCGGGCCGGCGGACCAGGCCGAGGATCACGTAGGCGGCCCCGGAGCCGGCCAGGGACCAGCGGGCCAGCCGTACGGTGGGCAGCCGGTCGGCGGCGCGGGGGGCCAGCCAGCTTCCGGCGACGGCGCCCACCGACCCCGCGGCGAGCAGCAGCCCGTAACCGGTCTCGCCCAGCCGCAGGGTGCGCTCGCTCAGCAGCACCAGCATCGAGAAGGTCGCCGAGAACACCAGGCCGTACAGGGCGCTCGCGGCGAGCGTCACGCGCAGCGTGCGGTGTCCGAGGACGAAGCGCAGGCCCTGGCGGATGTCGCGCAGCACCCCGTCGCGTGCCTCGGGCGGGGCCGGCCGCGGATCGGTACCGGCGAGCGGGGCGAGGCCCAGGAGCAGCAGCGCGGCCAGGGCGTACAGGGTGCCGCCGGTGGCGAGGGCGGCCGCGGCGGTCAGCCCGGCGAGCAGGCCCGCCACGGGTGGTCCGACCATCTCGTTGAGCACGATCTGGGCCGCCGACAGCCGCCCGTTGGCGCGTTCCAGTTGCCCGGCCTCGACCAGGCGCGGCAGCATCGCGGGCGCCGCGGTGTCGGCGAGGGTCTCGGCGATGCCGAGCAGGAACGCCAGCGCGTAGAGCAGGGGCAGCGGGCGGTCGGTGGCGAGGACGAGCGCCGCGCCGAGCAGGGCCGCGCCGCGGACCACATTGCTGCCGAGGACGATGCGCCGCCGGTCCACGCGGTCGGCGAGCACTCCGGCCGGGAGGGCGAACAGCAGCCAGGGCAGCATGTTGACGGTGGTCAGCCCGGCCACCGCCGCGGGATCGGGGTGATGGGCGACGACCAGCAGCGGCAGCAGGGTACGGGTGATGCCGTCGCCCGCGTTGGAGGCGGCCGTGGACGCCCACAGCCAGCGGAACGGACGACCCAGGTCGGCGCTCTTGCGGTGCGGGGCGAGGGGGCGGGTGGTGCTAGCCAACAACCCTCCCCTCGGCCCAGCCGCGCAGACCCAGAAGGCGCTCGCCGAGCCCGGTCAGCTTCGCCGGGCCGTACAGATCGGCCTCGGCCTTGCGGACGCCGCCCTCCGGCGGATGCGGCGGGACGCGGTCGCGCCAGAACCGCACCCGGGCCTCCCGCAGGTCGGCGTGGTCCTCCCAGGCGGGTGCCATGGTCAGGTACTGGGCCATGCGCACCCGGTCGGCGGAGACGTTGGGGTGCACGCCGTGCGGCAGCAGGCTGTTGAAGATGATGAGGTCGCCGGGTGCGACCTCCGGGGTGGTGATCGAGTAGCCGGTGATGTCCGGGGTGAAGGGGTCACGGTCGGCGGGCTGGCCGCTCACCCACTTCTCCCACTCCGCGAAGATCTCCGGCACGCACTGGAAGCCGCCGATCTCCTCGTCGCCGTGGGTCAGCGAGAGCACCGCCTGGCAGCTCACGGGCAGCGGGTCGGTGGAGGTGTCCACGTCCCAGTGGATGAACCCGTCGAAGGCGCGCGGCCCCCGGTTGGGAGGGTTGACGTTGGCGAAGTCGATGGTCACCCACAGGTCGGCGCGGTCCCAGATGTCGGCGAAGGCCTCGTACACCCGCGGGGTCTGCCGCGCGTCCCACTGCGCCTGGTGGTTGTACATCTCGACCAGTCCGCTGTGGCCCGGCAGCCGGTCGTTGCCGGTGTGCGGGGAGGTCCAGGTGGCGGGGTCGTCGGGGCGCATGTCGAGGAAGGAGCACAGTCCCTCGGCGAGGGCGGCGACGGTGTCCGGCGCCACCGCCTGACGGACGATCACATAGCCCTTGCCGGTCCAGTGTTCCCAGTCCGCGGGGGACAGGACGCGCAGGGGCCGGGTCTTTCGGATGTCTCGGAGTTGGGTGGCTGCCACGGACACTCTCCAGGGTGCGGTGCGGGGGCGGGGTTCACTCGGCGATCAGGCGGCGTTCGGGCAGCGCCACGGCGTCCAGCTCGGTCTCGGCGAGCAACTCCAGCGCCTCGTCGACGTGGTTGAGGATGGGGCGGCCGCCGCCGTTGGCGCTGGTGTTGATGAGCACGGGCAGCCCGGTGCGGGCGCCGACCGCGTGGCACAGCCGGTGCAGCAGGGGCTGGGTGTCGGGCCGTACGGTCTGCAGGCGGGCCGTGCCGTCGATGTGCCGTGCCTCGGCGAGCGGTTCGGCCCGCTCGGGCCGGACGCGGACGGCGAAGAGCATGGCCTCGGTGTGGTCCAGCGGGCCGGTGAAGTACTGGTCGGCGACCTCCTCCGGGCAGATCGGGGCGACCGGCCGGAACCACTCCCGCTGCTTGATGGTCTCGGAGACGTACCGGCGGGCGCCGGGCCAGTGGGCGGAGACCAGCAGGGAGCGGTGGCCGAGGGCCCGCGGGCCGGTCTCCAGACCGCCCTCCAGCCAGGCCACGCAGCGCCGTTCGGCCAGCAGCCCGGCGACGGTCTCGACGAACTCCTCGTCGTCGGCCGCGCGGCGCACGGACCGCCCGAGGCCGCGCAGGCGGGCCACGAGGTCGCCGGCCGGGGGAGCGGCGCCGTCGTCGAGCGGGCCCAGGCCCCCCAGGGGCGGTCCGGCGTAGGCCAGCGACGTCCAGCCCGAGCGGCCGGTCAGGGCGGGCCGGTCGGCGGGGTCGGCGACGGCGAGTGCCGCGCCGAGGGCGATCCCCGAGTCGTCGCAGCAGGTGGGCACGGACACACGGGTGAACTGGCCGCACTCGGCGAGCCGGCTGTTGGCGGTGATGTTGAGCGCGCAGCCGCCCGCGTAGCAGAGCGTGGCGTAGCTGGGGAAGCGCCGGCTGAGTCCGGTGACCAGCCGGGTCAGGTCCTGTTCCACGGCGGCCTGGAGGGTGGCCGCCAGGTCCCGGCAGACACGGTCGTCCGGGGAGGTGCCGATCAGGGTGGTGGCGCCGTCGGCGGTGCGGATCTCGTCGGGGAAGACCGAGCCGAAGGAGTGCACGACGTCGTCGTCGCTGGAGTCGGCCAGCCCCGCGTCCAGATAGCCGCCGCTGCCCGGGTCGTACTCCCACCAGGTGTCGGCGTAGCGCAGCGCGCTGCCCGGCAATTGGTCCTCGTCCAGCGGCTCGTACAGGTCCGGGGAGGCGCGCCGGGTGGACTGCGGCAGGAGCATGGCGCGCAGTACGGGCAGCAGGGCGGCGTCGGTCTCGCCGGTGGCCGTCAGCCCCAGCAGCTTGCCGGTGTCGAACTGGCTGCCGTGGATGCGCCGGGCGAGCGCCTCGTAGACCAGGCCGAAGCGGGGGCCGGTGCGGTTGGTGAAGGACAGCACGGGGGTGAGCTGGTCGCCGTCGCCGAGGCAGACCATGCCGCACTCGGCGTAGTTGCCGGTGCCGTCCAGGGCCAGCACCAGGGCCTTGCGGGCGCCGGAGGTGTAGTAGGCGAGGGCGGCGTGGGCGTAGTGGTGGCGCACCGCGGTCAGGGTGATGTCGCCGAAACCCTTGGCCAGCGGCCAGTCCAGGGGTTTGAGCACCCGGGTCACGGCGTCCGCGAGGCCGGTGCCCCCTATGGCCGTCCAGCGGGCGTCCTCGCCGACGAGCTCGACCAGCGCCGGGGGCAGCACCTGGCAGCGCGGGGTGTACCAGTCGGCCACCGCGATACGGGTGACCGGGCTCGCCGCCCGGGCGCGCAGTTCGGCCAGCCATTCGGCGGCGGCCCGCGGGAAGTCGCCGTTGCCGCCGCACACATGGCGCAGGCCCAGGCGGCGCTCGGCCTCGATGACGCGGTAGCCGCCCGCGTCGGTGAGCGCGGCGCCCGCGTCGTGGCCGAAGTGCATGCCGATCGTTGCCATGGAACCAGTCACCCTTCCTGGGCCCGGACCTGGGTCGCGGGACCGGATCGTGGATCGGCGGCCCGCCACGGGTGCGGGCGGGCCGTTGCGGGGAGGGCCGGGGCCCGCGGGTCAGGACAGGGTGGCGAGGCTCTGGGTGTGGTGGCGCTCCAGGAGGCCCTGGACCACCTCGCGCATATAGGCGCAGTAGCCGGGCGACATCACCTGGATCGAGCCGTTCTCCTCCTCCAGCGCTCCCGCGGAGCCGCCCGAGCAGGTGCCTTGCAGCTCGCAGCCCTGGCAGCCGGGGCCGTTGGTGTAGGCCCGCATGCCGTAGTCCTGGTAGGCGGGTGAGGTGAAGATGCCGCGCCAGTCGTCGATGGTGCCCAGTTTGCGGGCGGTGGCCTTGCAGGCGAAGACGCTGCCGTTCGGCTCGATGGAGAGCTGGCGGCCCACCGCGGGGCAGGTCTTGTAGTCGGCCTGTTCGGCCCACTTGGCGTCGTCGATGATCATCTGGAAGGTCTGGTACCAGTAGCCGCTGAGCTGGACGCCGCGCTCACGCCCGTAGTCGACGGCGGCCAGCAGCCGCTGTGCCACGTCGTGCGGGCTGTGCTGCTGGAAGAACTCCTTGGCCTGGAAGGAGACGATGACGTCCAGGCTGTCGAGGCCGGCCTCGGCGACGAAGTCGATGAGCGGGGTGCCCCACTTGTCCCAGGTGTACTGGGAGAGCACGGAGGTGATGCTCACCGGGACGCCGGCGGCCTTCATGTCGAGGATCGCCTTGCGGACCACGGCCCAGGGGGTGCGCTGCTGCTGGCCGCCGCGGAACTCGCCGGTCTCCGGGACCAGGTAGTCGATGGAGACGGTGGTGTCGACGCGGTGTTCGGCGAGGGCGGCGAGCAGCTCGTCGTCGATCCGGGAGCCGTTGCTGGTCAGGTCGTAGGAGAGGGAGACCCCGTCGTAGCGGTCACCGAAGGTGCGCAGGACGTGCAGGATGGTGCCCCGGGCCAGGGTGGGTTCGCCGCCGAAGAACGACACCGTCAGATGGCCGCCGCCGTTGGCCTTGCGCAGCGCGATGGCCTCCTTGACGGTCTTCTCGGCCACCTCCCGCGACATGTGCATCGAGGGGTTGCGGCCCTCGTCGGAGCCGTGGTTCCAGTCGCCCCTGGCGAGCGTCGGGCCCGAGTCCTGGCGGGCCGCGGGGGCGCCGTCCTCGCGCGAGCGGCGCAGCTCGACCAGGACCGGCCCGGGTTTGACCGACTCGCCCGAGGTGTTGCGCTCCTCGACGCCGCCGTCGAAGTTGTAGGCGAAACAGCCCTGACAGGAGAAGTTGCAGGCGTTGGTGAGCACGAGCTGGATGGAGGAGTGGAACACGCCGCTGCCGAGGGCGCTCTGCCGGCTCTCCAGCAGGGAGTCGATCTCCCTGGCCTCGTCGTGCCCCGCCTCCACCAGGAACCGGGCCGCCACGAGGTCGCGCAGGGAGTCCTCGTCGACCCGCTCCCGCAGCCGGTCCCAGCTGACACCCCCGGCGGCCTCCTTGAGGAGTTCCACGATGTCCCGGTCGATCAAGCGCGCATTTCCGAAGAGTGAATGAAAGGCCATGGTTCGCTCGTCGTCCGCGTAGGAATCGAGCCGGCCGCCGAAAGCCGTGAAATCCTGATCGCCTGCGGTACGAAGAGTGCGGACGTAGCGCGAGGACTGGTACATCGAATTCTGCATGGTTGAGCCTTCTCCCTGCGTCTCACGACTTCCGAGGGGGCGTGCGGTGTGCGGCACGGAGCCGTTGGAGGCGAACCGGACCGGTCTGCGGCCGGGTTCGCGCGCGACCGGGGCCCGGCCCGTGGACCGGGGCCCCGGAAGGCGTCAGCCGTCAGGCCGACGCACACTCTTTCCGCTGCTCAGCGGGGGCAGAGACGGGTTCGGCCTCCTTGCGGACGGGAGTGATGGTCGGGGCGTTGCCCTTGTCCGGCGAGACGAACGCGCAGGGGCGGGACGACGCGGTGATCGCGGGGCGGACGACCTTCTTCACTTCGGCCATGCGGCCTCCTCGGTAGGTGCGACACAACGCGTCCCAATGAAGCAGAAGAGAAGACCGCCAATAAGGCGTCATCCGGCCATGGTTGGAAAATAGCGTCTGTGGTGCGGGCGCACGGAAGGATTGATCTTCCGGTTTGTTGATTTCCCTTTCCTGTGCACGCCCCGCGCACCCCAATACGCCCACGCGCGCCACCCGAATACACCGGATATCGCGTCGGCGGTGGTCCGGTCCCCGTGCCCGGCGGCGAGCGGCAGCCCTCGGCCGGCTCAGGCCAGCCGCCGGTCCAGTGCCGTGATCGCCCGCCGGACGGCGCTGCCCACGCCCGGTGCGGCCAGTCGGCAGCCCAGCCGGAAGGCGGCCGTGCCGTCCAGCGCGAAGGTCAGCCGGACCCGGGTCCCGGTGCCGGCCGGGGTCAGCCGCCACTCCTCCACCCAGGCGCGGGCACCCGGCGCGTTGGTCACGTCGACGCGGTAGGCGTACACCCCGGGCTCCTCGGCCGGCAGGACCGTCTCCCGGCAGCGGATGCCGCCGCGCAGCCACACCTCGCGCCCGCCCTCCGTCGGCCGGGCGGCGGCAACGGCCGCGAACCACTGCGGCAGGCCCGCCACGTCCTCGGTGAGGGCCCGGTACACCGGCTCCGGGGCGGCGGCGATGTCCCGGGCGAAAACCAGCCGTACCGGCGCGCGGTCGACGAAGTCCGGTCCGACCGGACGCAGACGCTGGGGCATGGCGGGGCCTCCTCCGTCGCGAACACCCGTGCGGAGGCGGGGAACCGGTCGTCTCCGGCGCGCGTGTGTCCTGAGAGGAAGGGTAGTTGACGAAACGTCAGTTGTCGTCGGTGCTGCCGGCGTCCTCGGCTTCGTCCTCCGGGCCCTCGGCGTCCGTGCCCGCGTCCCCGGCGTCCTGCTCCCCGGCCACGATCAGCCGCCGCAGATGCTCCGAGATCTCGGCGCGCGCCTCCTGCGGCAGGCCCGAGTCGGTCACCAGGGTGTCCACCTGGCCCAGCGCGGCGAACGAACTGAGGCCCACCGTGCCCCACTTGGTGTGGTCGGCGACCACCACCACCCGCCGCGCCGAGTGCACCAGGCGGCGGTTGGTCTCGGCCTCCGCCAGGTTCGGCGTGGACAGTCCCGCCTCGACCGATATGCCGTGCACCCCGAGGAAGAGCAGATCGAAGTGGAGAGCGGCGATCGCCTGATCGGCGACCGGCCCCACCAGCGAGTCCGAGGGGGTGCGCACCCCGCCGGTCAGCACCACCGTGGCCGCGCCCTGCCGCTGCTCCGACAGGCGCTGCGCCGCGTGGAAGACGTCCGCGACCCGCACCGAGTTCGTCACCACGGTCAGCTCGGGCACCTCCAGCAGGTGCTGCGCGAGCGCGTAGGTCGTCGTACCGCCGGACAGGGCGATCGCGCTGCCGGGGCTGACCAGCCGGGCGGCGGCCCGCGCGATGTCCTCCTTGGCCGACAGCTCCAGACCCGACTTCGCCTCGAAGCCCGGCTCATGGGTGCTCGCCTCGACCACCGGGACCGCGCCGCCGTGCACCTTCTCCAGCACGCCCTGCCGGGCCAGCGCGTCCAGGTCGCGGCGTACGGTCATGTCCGACACACCGAGCCTGCGGGTCAGCTCGTTGACCCGGGCGCCGCCGCGGCGCCGGACCTCGTCCAGGATCAGGGCGCGGCGCTGCTCCGCGAGCAGGTGCTGATTCTCGCTCACGTACGCTCCGGTCCTTTCGCCGCCAGCCGTTCGACACGCCCGGCGCACCCGTCTTCGACCAGTGCATTCCTCGGTCCGGGGTGCGCGGGCGTCCCATCTTTTCACGGGCGGGCGGCAGGTGCGCCACCGCCTGCCCGCCGCTCGCGGCACGGTCGCCCGCACACGCCGTCGCACGGATCGGGGAGATTCGGTGACGAGGGGTGCGCGGCGCCCTGGAACAGGACATCCTGGTCCGCGCACGGACACCGGGTTCACGGCATCGCGGGGGAACAGTGGAACGTGCTCAGGAACGATCCGTCGGCCGGGAACCGGACACGGACGGGCCCGGCCGCGCCGCCGAGCCTTCGGCCGGTCTGGAACTGCTGGTGCACGGGGTCGGCGGCACCACGCCGGAGAAGATGCTCGGTGACGCGCGCACCGTCCGGATCACCGGCGACGACACGGCCGCCGTCTTCCGCCGGGCCGAGGACGCGGAGCCCGCGGCCGGCCCGGGCGGCGGGACACCGGCCGCGTCCCGCGGCGAACCGGTGCAGGAGGCGTACGTCTGGTGCAACCTGACCTCCGGTGACTCCGGGCGCGCGCTGTGGCTGCTGTTGCTGCCGTTCATGGTGGTGAACCTCGCCCACTGGATGCGCCCCGCCGCCGCGGACCGGCCGCGCACCGTGCGGCTCTACGGCCTCCTGGTGCGGCTGGCCGCCCTCACCCTCACCGTGCTGCTGGTCGCCGCCGCCTGCGAGGTGGCCCTCGACCTCGCCGCCTGGCAGTGCGCCGGCACCCCCGCCTGCGCGCGGCGCCACTTCTGGCTGGCCTTCCTCACCCCGGACGCGGCCGAGGGACCCGGCGTGCGGCGGTGGGCCGAACTGCTCGGCGCGTCCGGCGGCTGGTGGGCCCAGCCGGGACGGCGCCTCGCGCTCGCCGCGCTGGTGCCGGGCGCGCTGGTCGGCCTGCTCTGGTACCTCGCGCACCGCACCTGGAGCGCGTACGAGTCCCACCGCCCCCTGATCCAGGTCCCGGAGTCGGAACCCGACCCGGGCGGCAGCGCCCTGGCCCGGCCCGGCTTCTGGTACGGGCGCCGGCTGGTCGCCCGGCTGCGCGCCGCGCACACCGCGGCCGGCCTGCTCACGGTCGCCGCCGCCCTCGTGACCCCGGCGGCCCGCTTCGACCACCGGCCCGGCGGACCCGCGGCCCTGGACGCCCTCGGCCGGCTGCTGACCGTGCTGCTCCTCGCGGGGGCGGTCGCGGCGGTGGTGGCGGTGTGCCGCCGGGGCCGCGACGAGGACCAGCTCGACCAGCGGCTCGACCGGCACCTGGTGCGCCTCCTGCCCCTGGCCGCCCTCGTCCTGCTGGCGCTCGCCGTCCTCTACACGGGCTGGTCCCGCCCCGGGTGGCGGTCGGCCGGCCGGTTACCGGGCGACGCGGCGTTCGGCGCCCTGATGCTGGCGCAGGGGGTGCTCGTGGTGGCTCTGGGGGCGGTGGCCCGCGGGCTGTACCGCAAGACGGCCGACGGCCGCCGGCGCTCCCGCCACCCGGACGGCACCCCCGCCGCGCGCACCTGCCTGCGCGGCCTGGGCGGCCCCGCGACCGCGCTGCTCGCCTGCGCGCTGGGCGGGGTGATGTCCGGTGGGGTCGCCCAGCGGGTGGCCGACTGGCTGGACGGCGACGGCGGCTCGCTCGCCGGGCCGCCGGTGCTGCTGACCTGGCAGGCGTCGGTGATCCCGCCGGTCATCGTGGTGCTGCTGGCACTGGCCGGACGGCTCCTCGCCGGCGCCGGCCGGACGGCCCGGGCCGAACGGGGCCGGGTGAGCCAGGAGTACGCCGGGGAGCCGGAGGACCCGGCGCGCACCCGGGCCATCGCCCACACCCGGGCCATGGCGGCCCTCACCGATCGCGCGCCGCTCGTCCTCGGGGTGCTCTCCGTCACCACCCTGGTACTGGGCGGCGCGGCGCTGGCCGGCGCCCTGCTCACCGGAAAGAGCCCGGACGGCGCGGCCCGCGGCACCGCCGACGCCGTACAGATCGCCGCCGGGGTCTCCCAGGGGCTGGGCTCCTGGCTGGTCGGGCTCGGCTTCCTGCTGTTCGTCACCTGGGGCCGGCGCGCCTACAAGGACGCCGGGGCCCGGCGCACCGTCGGCATCCTGTGGGACGTCGGCACCTTCTGGCCGCGCGCCGCGCACCCCTTCGCCCCGCCGTGCTACGCCGAGCGCGCGGTGCCCGACCTGACCTGGCGGATGGCGACATGGACCCGGGCCACCGGGGGCCGGCTGGTCCTGTCCGGGCACTCGCAGGGCACCGTGCTCGCCGCCGCGGCGGCCTGGCAGCTGTCCCCGGCCACCCGTGGACGGATCGCACTGCTGACGTACGGTTCGCCGCTGGAGCGCCTGTACGGCCGGTGGTTCCCGGCCCACTTCGGGCCCGCGGCGCTCGCCGGGCTGCACCGCGACATCGCGTGCTGGAGCAATCTGTACCGCCGCACGGACCCCATCGGCGGCCCGGTGCGGCTCGCCGCCGACGGCCGCCCGCCGGTGGACCACGAGCCGCTGCGGGACCCCCTCGCCTACGGCCGCACGCCCGAGCACCCGCTGCCGGGGCCGATCCTCGGCCACTCCGACTACCAGGCCGACCCGGTCTTCGCCCGCGTCCGG
>NZ_VOGW01000193.1:50219-54767 GCF_007896895.1 Streptomyces misionensis
CGGCGGCGGTCAGGCCGGTTCCGGCAGGTCCTCCGGATACAGCAGGGTGAGATCGTCCGTGCTGGGATCCGGCAGCTGGGCCACCCGGCCCGCATGGCGTTCCACCATCGCCTCGAAGGTCTGACGGGCGGTGCGGCCGTTGCCGAAGGCGGGGCCCTTCGGCAGGTCCGCGAAGTAGGCCAGCAGGGCCTCGGCCGTGCCGGGGGCCAGGCGGTACTCGTGTTCGTCGGCCTGCCGCTCCACGATCCGCAGCAGTTCCTGCGGGCCGTAGTCGCCGAAGGTGATGGTGCGCGAGAAACGGGAGGCCACACCGGGGTTGACCGACAGGAAGCGCTCCATCTCCGCCGTGTAGCCCGCGACGATCACCACCACCGCGTCCCGCTGGTCCTCCATCAGCTTCACCAGCGTGTCGATGGCCTCCTTGCCGAAGTCGCGCCCGGCGTCCTCCGGCGACAGCGCGTACGCCTCGTCGATGAACAGCACACCGCCGCGGGCCCGTTCGAAGGCCTCCTGGGTACGGATCGCGGTCGAGCCGATGTGCTCGCCGACCAGGTCCACCCGGGACACCTCGACCAGGTGGCCCTTCTCCAGCACCCCGAGGGAGGCGAGGATCTCGCCGTAGAGCCGGGCGACGGTCGTCTTGCCGGTGCCGGGGGAGCCGGTGAAGACCAGATGCCGCTTGACGGAAGCGGCCTTGAGGCCCGCCCGCTGCCGGCGCCGGCCCACCTCGATCATGTCGGTCAGCGCCCGCACCTCGCGCTTGACGCTCTCCAGGCCCACCAGCGCGTCGAGTTCACCGAGCACGTCCTTCGACGTCCTGGGCGGCTCCGCCGGCTCCGGTACGGCGGCCGGCGCCTCGGGCTCCGTGCTGCGCTGCCCGGGGATCGAGCCGAGCAGCCCGGCCGAGGGCGACACCGTCTGCACGGCGGCCTCCCGCGCCGGCGGGGGCCGCAGGCCGCCGCTCTCGTCGCTGGTGCAGTCCTCCACGACCGGACCCGACCCGGACCCGGCGTCCGGGCCGGCGTCCGCGAACTCGTAGCCCCCGCGCGCGCACCGCTCGGTGCGGCAGCGGCGCAGGGTGGTGCGGCAGCCGTCGATCACATGGAAGCCGTAGCCGCCGCTGCCGCTGACCCGGCAGTTCAGGAAGCTGCCCCGGCCGCCCGCGGAGACGTAGAAACCGGCCTCGGCGGGGGAGTCGACGGTGCACCGCTCGATGGTCGGATCGGCGCCCTTGGTGACGATCACACCGGTCTGGGTGCCGTCCACGGTGCAGTTGTCGAGCGTGCCGCCGCTGCCGTGGTCCCGGAACCAGGCGCCGGTCGCCGCGTCGCGGATGCGGCAGTCGGCCAGCTGCGCGGTCGCCCCGTCGCTCACCGACACCGCCGTGTTGCGCACCTGCGACAGATCGCTGTCCACCACGTCCGCGCGCGAGCCGCGGTCCAGCACGAACAGCGCGTCCGGCACGTCGTGCACCCGGCAGGAGTCGAGCACCGCGGTGGCGCCGTCGCTCACCCACACCGCCGGGTAGTCGCCGGTGCTGTCGAAGATCTCGCACTGGTTGGCGTCCACCCGGGTTCCCGGGTCCCACACCGACAGCCCGTTGCGGCCGAAGCGGCGCACCGTGGTCCGGGTCAGCGTGAGCACCGAGCGCGAGCGGAGGTCGACCGCGTTCTCCGGGATGTCGTGGATGCGGCAGTCGGCGAGGGTGAGCACCGCGTCGGTGTCCAGCGTGACGCCGTCGGAGGTGGTGCGGTGCACATCGCAGTCGGTCAGGTGCGCCGTGGCCCGCTGGGTGACCTGCACCCCGGAGCCGCGCACCTCGTAGATCTCGCAACCGACCGCCTCCAGCGCGGAGTTCTCGCCGGTCACGGTGAACCCGGTGCCCGAGGCGTGGTGCACCCGGCAGCGATCCAGGCGCGGATGGCCGCCGCCGCGGACCGCCACCCCGGCCTGTCCGGCGGCGACGACCTCGCACTCCTCGAACACCCCGCTGCCGCCGTCGAGTACGGCGATCCCGATGCCGGCCGGGTTGTCCACGGTGCAGCGGCGCACGGTCGGCCGGGCCGCGCCGCGCACCTCTATCCCGGTGGCGGAGCGGGTGACGATGCGCATGTCCGTCAGCTCGGGTGTGCCCTCCTCGACCAGCAGCGCGGGCGCGGCCGAGTCCTGGCCCTCCACATGCAGGTCGTGCACCACGGCCGAGGCCCGCACGGTCAGCGGCACCCCGTCCGCCGGGGCGATCCGCACCGAGCCGGGCGAGCCCTCGGGCCCGCGCAGGGTCACCGCGCGCTGCACCACGAGGTTCTCCCGGTAGGTGCCGGGGGCGATGGTGAGGACGTCTCCGTCGGCGGCGGCCTCCAGGGCGGCGGCGAGCGAAGGGTACTCACCCGTGCGGCGCCGCCACCGCGACGTACCGGTGTGCGTCACCTGGACCGTGCCCTGTGCCATGGCGTTGCTGTGCCCCCACCTCGTGGTACTGATGGCCGACGCCCCGTGGGGGCGGCGGTGCGGTGCGGGGGCCGCGAGCGCGCCCGGCCCGGGGGCCTGCCCGTTCGTGCTCCCGCGTCCCTGCGCGCCCCTGCGGTGTGCCTGCCCGCGGGTTGTCGCCGAAAGCGCTTCGGCCGGTCCACCGTAGCGTGTGCGCCCGGGGTGGTTGACCACAGCCGGCGGCCGGTCAGCTGCCGGTGCCCGCCTTGCCCCAGTCCGGGCCGGCCCGGTCCCAATCCTGCTCCCAGCGTGCGTACCGGCGGTGGACCATGCGCCAGACGGCGATGCGCCGGACGGTCTCCACCAGGGCCGCGGTCAGCAGCGCCGCGCCGAATCCGGCCAGGACGGCGTGCGTCGTCGCCGTGGCCGAGTCCAGCGGGCGGGTCGTTATTCGGCCGTGCCGGTCCGTCCAGAGCCCGAAGTGGTCCCCGGCGTGCGGGGACTTGAGCTCCGTGAGGGCCGGGCCGTGGTGCGGTGTGCCGTCCGGCGCGGTCCAGTCGGCGACGACGCGGGTCCGGGTCTCGCGCGCGCCGGTGGTGTCCGGGTCGGTGTCCAGCGGGGAGTCGCGCAGTTCGCGCACCACGGTGGCCGTGACCAGGCGGCGGGCGTGCTGCTGCTCCCGCGCGGCCCGGTGCAGCGAGTCCTGGGCGGCGGCGCCGACCAGGACCCCGGTCACGGGCGCCACCACGGTGATCAGCACCAGCGCCACCAGCGCCACCCACGCCTCGGCCAGATCGGTCGCGCGGCACAGCGGATTGCGTCTCCAGCGCCACAGACCGGTGACTGCCCGCATCGTCCCCACCCCCATGTCCGCCGCGGCCGGTCGGGGCCGCGGCGTCTCATGCCTTTCTCATGTCACCTCAACGACGCGGGCGGGCCGGAGGGTTCCCCGATCCGCGCACCGGTTTCCGGCGCCCCCTCGCCGGATCGGTCCCGCCTCCGACGGCCCCGCGCTACCGGCCCGTCCGCCGTTCGAGCACGCGCACCGGGTCGCCGGTGCGGACGGTGCCGCCGGAGACGGGCACGAGGTACTGGCCGAAGACGAGGCTGCCGCCGAACCTGCGGTGGCGGGCCAGCGTCCGCAGCGGCTCCCGGCCGCGCTCGGTGGTGTCCTGGTCGGTGGTGGTCACCACGCAGCGGCCGCAGGTCCGTGCGACGCGGAAGACCACCTCCCCGATCGCGATGCGCGCCCAGTCGTCCTCGGCCCAGGCCTCGGTCCCGGTCACCACGACGCTGGGCCGGAAGCGGTTCATGGGCAGCGGCCCCTCGTGGGCGTCACTGCCCTCGGCTATCAGGGAGTTGAGGGCGGCGAGGGAGGCCGTCGTGGTGACGAGCAGCGGGTAGCCGTCGGCGAAACCGACCGTCTCGCCCGGCAGCGCGTAGTCCGGGTCGATCGGGCGGCGGGTGGCCGGGTCGTCGAGGTGGACCAGCGTCACGTCCGCGTCGAGGTAGGCGCTGCTCCAGGCGTGCGCCTCGGGGGCGGCCGGCACCGCTTCCACCTTCGTGCCGAATACGCTCACCGGCACGGTGGCCACCGGTTGCGGCACCTCGACCGTCAGCGGCGCCCGTCCGGGCGCGGACAGACGCACACCGCCGCCGGCCAGTGGCTCGGCGGCGGCGAGTGCGAGGCGCGGCTGCTCCCGCTGGGTGACGACCTTCCCCTCGGCGTCGACCAGTGTCCAGCGCCGGTCTCCGGCGAGGCCCCAGGGCTCCACCACGGCCGACGCCGGCGCGAGGCCCCGGAACGCCTTGACCGGGTAGAGGTGGATCGACTGCACTTCGGCGATATCCATGACGCCATCGTGCCAGGTGTCACCGACAGCGGTCGGTGGCCGTCAGTAACCGCGGTACTGCTGGTTGTTGTACGGGTCCTGGTAGGGGGCCTGTACGGGCCGCGGCGCGGCCGGGCGCATCGCCTCGTAGCCGGTGCCCGGTGCCATCGGGCGCTGCTGCGGGGCCTGCGGGCCGGGATAGCCGCGCGGGGCGCTCGCCTGCTGCGGGATGTAGGCCGTGGGCGCCTGGTGCAGAGGCGCGGGCGCCTGCTGCTGCGGGTAGCCGTAG
>NZ_VOGW01000193.1:55047-69862 GCF_007896895.1 Streptomyces misionensis
GCTTCTGCCCCCTGACCACCCCCCGCCCGCCTTCTGGTGGCGGCTAGGACGCCGCCTCCTTCCGGGACCCTCCCATCTACGACGCACTGGTGGCCGAGCGGGGAACCCCGCAGAGCGCCCCGAGCCGGGGCCCCGCGCGGCCACCAGTGAGTCGTAGATGGGAGTGTCCCGGAAGGAGGCGGAGTAATAGCCGCCACCATAAGTGGAGCGGGGGGAGGTCATGGCACATAAGTTAAGCCCACGATGTGCTGGTTGGGGAGACCGATAAGAGGGTTGTTTTCCGTGTCGGCGGTGACCGGCGATCCCCAATCCGGGCGAACTGACGGAAAAGGGGTAGCGATCAACGTATGGATCGTGTAAGTGCCGGATTTTTCAGCGGGGTTACCGGCGGTTGACCGGCGATCTTCCTGCGTCTTTCCCCGTCCCGCCCGCAGGGGCTCGGCATGGCCGGGAACAGGCTGGGCAGGAAGGGATGATCCGGACGTCCGCGGACAGCGCGGAGCGCAGGCGAGGGGGCCCCATGTCCATGCTGAAGGGATCGAACACACCGGTTCCGGCCACCGCCCTCCATGTCGAGGTGGGCCGGCGACACGGTCCCGGCGTGCCCGGCGCGAGCACCTCGGCGCTGCTGCTCGCCGCCGGGAAGGTGCGCTCCGCCGCCGACGTCGTCCACCGCGACCGGCCCGCCCACCCCTCGGGCGCGGTGCGCCACGCGGGGGAGCGGGCGCGGGGCCCGCTCGCCGTGGAGACCCTGTCCGTCGATCTCCCGCGCGTCGAGGCCGCGATCGAGCGGATCGTCTTCGCCGTGTCGGCCGACGGCGGCACGTTCGGACAGGTCCCCGACCTGTACATCGAGGTGAGCGACCCGGTGACCGGCCGGGTCGCCGCCCGCTTCGACGAGGTGGGCGCGAGCGTGGAGACCACGCTGCTGCTCGGCGAGCTCTACCGGCGCCAGGGCGGCTGGAAGTTCCGCGCCGTCGGGCAGGGGTACGACAACGGACCCGAGGGTCTGGCGGCGGCCTTCGGCGGCACCGCGGACGCGTCACGGCCGGCGGCCGGCCGCCCCGCGCCCCCGGCCCGCCCGTCCAGGGTCACCCTCACCAAGTCCGCGCCCTCCGTCTCGCTCGCCAAGCAGGGCGGCACTTCCGGTGTCCTGCGGGTGAACCTCAACTGGCAGGCGCGGCAAGGGTTCTCGGGGCGCGGTTCACACCGGGGCGGCGGGCCGGGCGACGTCGATCTCGACCTGTGCGCCCTGTACGAACTCGCGGACGGCCGCAAGGGAGTGGTGCAGGCGCTCGGCAACTCCTTCGGATCGCTGCACCGGCCGCCGTACATCCACCTCGACGGCGACGACCGCACCGGGGCCGCCGAGGGCGGCGAGAACCTCACCCTCAACCTCGACCACCGGCGGGAACTGCGGCGCGTCCTCGTCTTCGTCACCGTCTACGAGGGCGCGACCTCCTTCGCCGGGCTGCACGCCACCGTCACCCTCCGGCCGCAGCACGGCGCCCCCGTCGACTTCGCCCTGGACGAGTGCACCGTCCCGTCCACGGTCTGCGCCCTCGCCCTGATCACCGACGACGGCGGCGATCTCGTCGTCCGGCGCGAGGCCCGCTATCTCGTGCCCGAGCGCGGGGTGAGCCCGCAGCGGACCGTGGACCGCGCCTACGGCTGGGGCATGAACTGGACGCCCGGCCGCAAGTAGAGGCCGCCTCAGCCCTCGTCCGGCACGGCGTCGGGCCGGGTGTACGTACGGCCCTTCCAGGCGGCCCCGCGCCCCCGGTAGTGCTGCACGGCCGAGTCCACCGTCATCAGCAGGTACAGGAACGCGGTGTACGGCAGCAGCGGAGCGAGCCAGAGGGACTGCCGGTAGTGGCGCAGCATCGGCGTGTACGTGCCCGCCATCACCGCCCACGCCAGCGCGCCGGCGAGCGCCGTCGCCGCGCTGCCCGCCGCCGCGCCCACGACCACGGCCACCGGCGGCACCAGGTACACCAGTGCCAGACCCGCCACCGTGCCGAGCAACAGCGGCGGGCTGTGCCGCAGTTGGGCGTAGGCGCTGCGCGAGACCATCCGCCACAGGTCGTGCAGGCGCGGATAGGGCCGCACGCTGTCCACCCGGTCGGCGAGGCCCAGCCAGACCCGCCCGCCCGCGCCCTTCACCGCGCGGGCGAGGGCCACGTCGTCGATGACCGCGTGCCGGATGGCGTCCGGGATACGGGCCCGCTCCGCCATGGCGGTCCGCAGCAGCACGCAGCCGCCCGCCGCGGCCGCCGTGCGCGAACCCTCGCGGCCGATCCACCGGAAGGGGTACAGCTGCGCGAAGAAGTACACGAACGCCGGCACCACCAGCCGCTCCCACCGGCTCTCCACCCGCAGCCGCGCCATCTGCGACACCACGTCGAAGCCGCTGCCGGCCGCCGCCACCAGTTCGCGCAGGCTGTCCGGGGCGTGCGCGATGTCCGCGTCCGTCAGCAGCAGGTACTCGGGCTGACGCGCCCGGGCCAGCGCGATGCCGTGCCGCACCGCCCACAGCTTGCCCGTCCAGCCGGCGGGCGGCTCGCCCGGCGACGTCACCGTGAGCGGCAGCCCGCCGTGCCGCCGGGACAGCTCGCGGGCCAGTTCCCCGGTGCCGTCCGTGCTGCCGTCGTCCACCAGGAAGACCTCCGCCCGTCCCGGATAGTCCTGCGCCAGCAGCGACGGCAGGCTCGCGGGCAGCACGCCGGCCTCGTCCCGGGCCGGTACGACCACGCAGACGGACGGCCACGAAGCGGGCTCCCGGCGCGCCGGCAGCCGCACGTCCGTGCGCCAGAAGAACCCCTGGCACAGCAGCAGCCAGCACCAGGCGGCCAGCGAGACGACGGTGATCCACAGGAAGGCACTCACGGCCGCAGTCTGCCCCACCCGAGCCGTTCACATGAACGGATCGTCTATCGTGGCCGGGTGAAGATCGCGCTCATGGACTCCGGAATCGGCTTGCTTGCGGCCACCGCCGCGGTACGGCGCCTGCGGCCCGACGCGGATCTCGTTCTCTCCCTGGACCCCGACGGCATGCCCTGGGGACCGCGCACCCCCGAGGACCTCACCCGGCGCGCGCTGGACGTCGCCGAGGCCGCCGCGGCCCGCCGTCCCGACGCGCTGATCGTCGGCTGCAACACCGCCAGCGTGCACGCCCTGCCCGCGCTGCGCGCCCGCCTGGAGCCCGGCATCCCGGTGATCGGCACCGTACCGGCGATCAAGCCGGCCGCGGCCGGCGGCGGCCCCTTCGCGATCTGGGCGACCCCCGCCACCACCGGCAGCGCCTACCAGCGCGGACTCATCGAGGACTTCGCCGCCGGGGTGCCGGTGACCGAGGTGCCGTGCTGGGGGCTCGCCGAGGCCATCGAACACGCGGACGAGGCGGCGATCGAGGCGGCCGTGACCGCGGCGGCCGCGCTGACGCCCGACGACGTGACGACCGTCGTCCTCGGCTGCACCCACTACGAACTGGTGGCCGAACGCATCCGCGCCGCCGTCCAGCGCCCCGGCGCCGCCCCGCTGGTCCTGCACGGCTCGGCCGGCGCGGTGGCCGCCCAGGCGCTGCGCCGCCTCGGCGAGCAGCCGGCCACCGGCGCCCCCGCCGACGGCGGCCTGACCGTGCTGCTCAGCGGGCGCGAGGGCGAGCTCCCGGCGGCCGCGCTGCACTACGCCGAGGGCCGGCTGCTGCCGGCGGTGGGACGGTTCGCCGACCGTCGGTGAGCCGGCGTCCCGGCCGCGGGGCGGACCGCCGCATGGCGCAGTCACGCTCCGGGAGCCGGTACCCACGCGGCGAAACCTGAGTAACCTCATAACCATGAGGGACCATCCCCACGCCGAGGACACCCCCACCCCCGAGATCTGGACCGGACGCGCCACCAACCGGGTGCAGTGGCTGCTCGCCCTGGTCGGAGCGGCCTGCCTGGCCCTGGGGATCAAGCTGGCCGTGGACTCCGCCTGGACGTCCTCCGTCCCCGCGCTCGCGATGTCCGTCGTCGGCTGCATCGCCGCCGGTCTGCTCGTCCTCTTCGGCACGCTCGCCTTCGTGCACGTGGACCTCAGGCTGGACCGCGAGTGCGTCGAGGTGCGCTGCGGCCACATCGGCCTGCCCCGCAGGCGCATCCCGCTCTCCCATGTCGCGGGCGCCGACTTCACCGACCTGGTGACCCCGCGCCAGTGGGGCGGCTGGGGCTACCGCTGGCGTCCCGAGAAGGGCACTGCGGTCGTCGTGCGCCGGGGCGAGGGCATCGTGCTGAACCTGTGGGACGGGCACACCTTCACGATCACCGTGGACAACGCGGAGTCCGCGGTGCGGATCATCAGGGCCCGGCTGCGCTCGATCACGCCGGGCACGGCGGCCTGACGGCCCGGCGCGCGCGGCCGGCCCCCGGACCGTGGCTGTCGACGCCGAGAGCGGCCGCCGTACACTCACCCGGGTGACCGTCACCGCTACTTCCGTGGACCAGCCGGACCGGCTCCGGCCGTCCTCCGCGCCCGGCGCCCTGCGACGCCGGCTCTCGGGCCTGGTCCCGGCCGTCGCCGCCGCGCTGTGCGGAGTGCTGCTCTACGTGAGCTTCCCGCCGCGTCCCCTGTGGTGGCTGGCCCTGCCCGCGTTCGCCGGGTTCGGGTGGGTGCTGCGCGGCCGTGGCTGGAAGGCGGCCCTCGGCCTCGGCTACCTCTTCGGCCTCGGCTTCCTGCTGCCCCTGCTGGTGTGGACCGGTGTGGAGGTCGGCCCCGGGCCCTGGCTGGCGCTGGTCGCCGTGGAGGCGGTCTTCGTCGCGCTGGTCGGCGTGGGCGTCGCCGCCGTCGGCGCGCTGCCGGCCTGGCCGGTGTGGGCGGCGGCGGTGTGGATCGCGGGCGAGGCCGTACGGGCGCGCGTGCCCTTCCGGGGCTTCCCCTGGGGCAAGGTCGCGTTCGGACAGGCGGACGGCGTCTTCCTGCCGCTGGCCGCGGTCGGCGGCACGCCGGTACTGGGCTTCGCGGTCGTCCTGTGCGGATTCGGGCTCTACGAACTGATCCGCGTCGTCGCCGAGCGGCGCCGGTCCGGGACCGTGCGGCGGGCCACGGCCGCGGCGGCGCTGCTGAGCGTGGCCGTACCGGTGGCGGGCGCGGTCGCCGCGCGGGCCCTGGTCAGCGACAAGGCCGAGGCCGGCACCCGCACGGTCGCCGTGATCCAGGGGAACGTGCCGCGCTCCGGGCTGGAGTTCAGCGCCCAGCGCCGGGCGGTGCTCGACCACCACGTGCGCGAGACCCTCAAGCTCGCCGCCGACGTCAGGGCGGGCAAGGTCCCCAAGCCCGACTACGTGCTGTGGCCGGAGAACTCCTCCGACATCGACCCCTACGCCAACCCCGACGCCGCCGCCGTCGTCAACGAAGCGGTCGACGCGATCGGGGTGCCCGTCTCCGTCGGCGCCGTCGTCGAGAGGAACGGCAAGCTGCTCAACGAGCAGATCCTCTGGACCCCCGCCAAGGGCCCGACACAGACCTACGACAAGCGGCAGATCCAGCCGTTCGGCGAGTACCTGCCGCTGCGCGGGCTCGTCGGGGCCGTCAACAAGGACTGGACCGGCATGGTCCGCCAGGACTTCAGCCGGGGCGCGAAGCCCGGTGTGTTCGACATGGACGGCGCCAAGGTCGGCCTCGCCACCTGCTACGAGGCCGCCTTCGACTGGGCCGTGCGGGACACCGTGACACACGGCGCCGAGATGATCTCCGTACCGAGCAACAACGCGACCTTCGACCGCAGCGAGATGACCTACCAGCAGCTCGCCATGTCCCGCGTCCGCGCCGTCGAGCACAGCCGCACCGTGACCGTGCCGGTGACCAGCGGGGTCAGCGCGGTCATCATGCCGGACGGGAAGATCACCCAGAGGACCGGCATGTTCGTGCCCGCCTACCTGGAGCAGAAGGTGCCGCTGCGCACCTCCACCACGCCCGCCACCGAGCTGGGTGTCCTGCCGGAGGCGGCGCTCGTGCTGGTCGCGGTGGGCGGCCTCGGCCTCGTGGCCGGCCGCCGGGTGCGGCGGGCGGGCGGGGCGGCCGGTTAGGGTCGCCCCCATGGCTACTCCTGACTTCATCCGCGCGCTGCGGGCCACGGCCGGCCGGCAGCTGCTCTGGCTGCCCGGGGTCACCGCGATCGTCTTCGACGACGAGGGCAGGGTGCTGCTCGGCCGGCGCTCCGACACCCGGAGATGGTCGGTGATCGGCGGCATCCCGGAGCCGGGGGAGCAGCCCGCGGACTGCGCCGTGCGCGAGGTCCACGAGGAGACGGCGGTGCACTGCGTGCCCGAACGGGTCGTCCTGGTACAGGCGCTCCAGCCGGTCACCTACGAGAACGGCGACGTCTGCCAGTACATGGACATCACCTTCCGCTGCAAGGCGGTGGGCGGCGCGGCCCGGGTCAACGACGACGAGTCCCTGGAGGTCGGCTGGTTCGCGGTGGACGCCCTGCCCGACCTGCACGACTTCGCGCTCTTCCGGATCAAGCAGGCCATGGCGGAGGAGCCCACCTGGTTCGCTCCCGCGACGCCCGGCTGAGGCGGCACCGCCCGGGCCGCTCGCTTAGGGTCGGGCCATGACCACGAGCGCCCAGCCCCCCGCCCTCGATCTCGTCGGCCGTACGGCCCTGGTCACCGGTGCCGCGAGCGGTATCGGCCGCGCCTGCGCGCTGCGCCTGGCCGCCGCGGGCGCCCGGGTCAGAGCCGTCGACCGGGACGAGGAGGGGCTGGCCCGGCTGGCCGAGGAGGCCGGGGGCGGCGCGGACCTCGCGGGCGCCGTGCTCCCGCACGTCCTCGACCTGACCGACCTCGACGCGGCCGAGGCGGCCGCCGCCGGCACCGATGTGCTGGTCAACAACGCGGGGCTGCAACTGGTGCGGCCCATCGAGGAGTTCCCGCCGGAGGTCTTCCACACGGTGCTGACCGTGATGCTGGAGGCGCCCTTCCGGCTCGTCCGCGGCGCCCTGCCGCACATGTACGCGCGGGGCTGGGGCCGGATCGTCAACGTCTCCTCGGTGCACGGCCTGCGCGCCTCGGCGTTCAAGTCCGCCTACGTGGCCGCCAAGCACGGCCTGGAGGGACTGTCCAAGACGGCCGCGCTGGAGGGCGCCGCCCACGGTGTCACCTCCAACTGCGTGAACCCGGCGTACGTCCGCACCCCGCTGGTGGAGAAGCAGATCGCCGACCAGGCACGGGCGCACGGCATCCCGGAGGAACGCGTGCTCACCGAGGTGCTGCTGAAGGACAGCGCGGTGCGCCGGCTGATCGAGCCCGAGGAGGTCGCCGAGGCGGTGGCCTACCTGTGCGGCCCGCAGGCGTCCTTCGTCACCGGCACGTCCCTGGTCCTGGACGGCGGCTGGACGGCCCACTGAGCGCGGACGGCCCGCCGACCGGGGGACGGCCGGCCCTCACCCACCGGTGAGTTCCCGGCCCGTGACCACCTCGGACTCGATCCGGACGAGCACATCGTCACGGACCGGCATCCAGGAGTCCGGTCCGCCGGCCGGGCGCGGCGCGTGGGCGTCGGCGTCGGTGAGCAGACAGGCGCGGCCGGTGACGACCACGCTCCAGCCGGAGCGGGTCGCCGCGTCGAACTCGTCCGCCTCGAAGGCGACCACGGCGCCGTCGATGGCGCGGACCAGGTCCGAGCCGGCCGAGGTGCGCAGCAGCACGGAGGAGTCCGCGTCGAGGCAGAAGTTGACCGGGAGGACCGCGGGAAGCGCCTGCTTGGTGTACACGACCCGGCCGACCGGCACCCTGGCCAGCAGGCGCAGGCACATCTGCCTGTCGAGTGCGCGAAAGCCGTCGTTCTGGAGCACCGCTCCATCGTCCCCGCAGGGGCCCGGCCCGCATAGGGCCGGTCGGCCCTTGTCCGCGGGTCCGCGGGTCCGCCGGTCCGCCGGCACTTCGAGGAACCGGCTCCCTCCGCCGCCCTCGACGCGGCGTACGAGATCGTCCGATCGTCCGCGGTCACACCTTCAGAGTGAACCAGGTCGTCTTCCCCTCGTCCGTCGGGCGCACGCCCCAGCTGTCGGCGAGGGTGCGGACCAGGAACAGGCCCCGGCCGGACTCGTCGTCCCCGGTGGCGTGCCGGGGCCGGGGGAGCTGCGGGCTGTGGTCGCCGACCTCCACGGTGAGGTCCGTGGCGGTACGGCACAGCCGCAGCCCCACCGGACCCTCGGCGTGCTGCACCGCGTTGGTGAGGATCTCCGACAACAACAGGAGCGCGTCGTCGGCCGGTTCCGCGCACTCCCAGGAGACCAGCGTCCGGCGTAGGAAGGCCCGGCCCTGCGGGACGGCGGCGGCGGTCGCCGGCAGCTCCGTGGTGACGGCGGCCAGCGGCGCCGCCGGGAGCTGGGCGAACAGCAGGGTAACGTCGTCGTCATGGCCGTCGGCGTCCGGCAGCAGCTCGGCCAGCACGTGGTCGGCGGCCGCCTCCAGGCTGGTGGAGCGCGGGAAGAACGCGTCCAGGACGGCGGTGAGTTCACCGATCCGGGCCTCGATGTCACTGCCCGGCGTCTCGATCAGACCGTCCGTGTACAGCACGAGCGTGGCACCCGGAGCGATGTGCGAGCACGACTGCTCGTACAGCACCCCGCCGACCCCGAGCGGGGCGTTGACCGGCGCGGGCAGCGCGCGC
Source organism: Streptomyces misionensis (assembly GCF_007896895.1). GTDB lineage: Bacteria > Actinomycetota > Actinomycetes > Streptomycetales > Streptomycetaceae > Streptomyces > Streptomyces misionensis_A. Next base: position 63,700 of record NZ_VOGW01000193.1, read on the forward strand.
ACGCCCTCCCAGGGGCCGACGACCAGGGTCGGCAGATGCCCGGCCGAACAGACCGTGACGGTGCCGTCGTCCGGGGCGACGACCAGGTAGCAGCAGGTGACCAGCTGGTCCGGCACGTCCAGGTCGGCGACCACGGAGTCCAGGGACTGCATCAGCTGGCGCGGCTGCATGCCCGTCTTGGCCAGCGCGTGCGCCGCCGAGCGCAACTGGCCCATCACGGCGGCGGCTTCGAGGCCGCGGCCCATCACGTCGCCGATGAGGACGCCGACCCGCCCGGCACCCAGCGGTATCAGGTCGAACCAGTCGCCGCCGACCCCGGCGCCCTGGGTGGCCGGCCGGTAGCGGCTCGCGGTGGCCAGGCCGGGCAGCGCGGGCGGCGTCCCCATCAGGCTGCGCTGCAAGGTCAGGGCGATGTGCCGCTGCTGCTCCAGCAGAGCCGTCAGCTCCGCCTCCACCTGCTTGCGGTCGCTGATGTCCCGCACGATGGCACACGCCCCGACGACCTTGCCGCCGGTGTCCCGGGTCGGCCACAGCGTGACGTCGACGTCCAGCAGCGAGCCGTCCTTGGTGACCCGCAGCGTCTCGAAGTGCTCGACCTTCTCCCCCTTGCGCAACCGTTCGAGCAGAACCCAGATGTCGTCCTGGAGTTCGGCCGGCGCGAGCATGGACACATGGCGGCCGATGGCCTCCTCGGCGGAGTAGCCGTACAGCCGGGCGGCCGCGGCGTTCCAGTACGTGATCTCCCCGTCCAGGGTCTTGGCGAGAATGGCGTCCTGGGAGGACTCCACCAGGGCGGCGAGTTCGTTGATCCGGGCCTCGGCCGCCTTGCGGTCGCTGACGTCGCGCACGGCGGCGGAGACCAGCAGCCCGTCCGCCGTCTCCAGCGGGCTCAGACTGATCTCCACGGGGAACTCGCTGCCGTCCTTGCGCAGCCCGTGCAGTTCGAGGCCCGCGCCCATGGGACGCACCTGCCGGTTGGCGGCGTAGCCGTCGCGGTGCCGGGTGTGGTGGCCGCGGAAGCGGTGCGGTACCAGCAACTCCACGGGACGGCCGAGCAGTTCCTCGCGCCGGTAGCCGAACAGGGCCTCGGTCTGGGCGTTGACCAGCCGGATCATCCCGGTGTCGTCCACGATCACCATGGCGTCGGGCGCCGCCTCCAGCAGCCCGCGGAACCGCTCCTCGGCCGTCGACGGGCCGCCCTGCGGCAGCCGGGCGCCGCAGCCGCACCGCCGGGGGGCCGCGGGGCCCGCCGCACAGGCCCGCTCGTCCACGCAAGCATTCATGTCCACCCCGCCAAGTCGCTCGTGCTGCTATGGACATCCCAGCGCAACCGGCCCACCACCGCCGTGCGTTGTCGCGTCCTGGCCGGAACACGCGGTAGCGGTGGGCGAACCCGTGCAGGACCGGTCGCCGGCCGGGCACAAGCGGTCGCGCCCGTCATTGTGCCCTTCTCAGGGCCGGTCGGCCCCGTTCCGGGACCCTCCGGCCCCTGACCGCCGGGCGCCGCCGCCGCGAGGCTTGGGGCGATCCCGCAGGGGACGCCCGACAACAGGAGGTGGACGTCATGTCCCGCACCGTCACCGTGGGCCTCGACGGCTCCCCCGAGAGCCGCACCGCCGCCGAGTGGGCGGCCCGCGAGGCGCGTCTGCGCGGCCTGCCGCTGCGGCTGGTGCACGTGTGGGAGCCGGTGACCGAGCCCATGGCACAGGACCCGCTGATCGGTGTGGCCACCCGCCGGCACTGGACCGAGCGGATTCCGCGCGAGGCGGCCGGGGAACTGCGGCTGCGCCACCCCGGCCTGGAGGTGCGCTCCGAGCACCAGGACGGCTTCCCGGGCGAGGTGCTGGCGGCGGTCGCCGAGGACTCCGAGCTGCTCGTCCTCGGCTCGCGGGGCCTGGGCCGCATCGGCGGCCACCTGGTCGGCTCCGTCGGGTTCTCCGTGCTCTCGCGCGCCGGGCGGCCGGTCGTGCTGGTGCGCTCGGGGTGGCGGCCCGACGGCGAGGGCGCCGGGGGGCCGGTCGTCCTCGGCGTGGACACCACCGCGCCCGACGACGCCGTGTTCGCGTTCGCCTTCGAGCAGGCCGAGCGGCGCGGCACGGCGGTGCGGGCCGTGCGCACCTGGAGCATGCCGCCGTACTACGTCTACGGGTTCGCCGCCGACCCCACCTTCGACCGGGAGTGGGCCGGCCAGGAGGCGGCGGCGCTCACCGAGGCGCTCACGCCGTGGCGGCAGAAGTACCCGGACGTCCGGGTGACCGAGGAATGCGGCTACGGCAGCGCGTCCCTGCAACTGGTCGAGGCCTCGCACGACGCCTCCCTGGTGGTCGTCGGCCGGCGCCGGCGCCCGGCGTCCTTCGGCACCCACATCGGTCCCGTCACCCACGCCGTGCTGCACCACGCCACGGCCCCGGTCGCGGTCGTACCGCACGACTGAGCCCGACGGCGGACGCGAGCCGTCGCACGCCCCGCCCGGAACCTCCCGGGCGGGGCGTGCGACGGTGTCGCGCGTGCGAGGAGACGCACCGGAGCCGTCGGTGAGGGGTGCCGACTCCGGTGCGGGACAAGGGGTTCGAGCATCGACGGGGCTCAGGCCGTGCCGCCGCGCCACGGCGGCGGCACGGCCGCCCGGCGGGCCCGCCGGGCGCGGTGGGTGACGCGGTCGGTGCGGCAGCGCAGCCGGTCCTGGAGCCGGTCGGCCAGCTCCCGGGCGCCGGCCTCGCGGGCATGCGCGACGACGAGCCGGCCGCCCACCCGGATCTCGGCCCCCGCCGACCAGGGCTGCGCGACGTGATGGGCGCCGGCCCGGCTGATCCGGATCTCGCCGCTCACCGGCGGCAGGCCCGGCCGGCCCAGCACGGCCCGGATCTTCTCCCGGAAATAGGCGAGATCCTCCTCGCTCACCTCGCCGTCGGCCCGTACCCGCACGGCGGTGGCGGTCCCGGGTGCCGTGACGCCGGTCTCCCTGGCAGCCATGTGCTCCACTCCTTCCGGTCCTTGCGTGCCGATCGTCCGGTGCTGCGCCCTCAGCCTCCCGCGTGCGCCGCCCCCGGCCCCAGGGCCGCCCGGCCCGGTGACCGGGGCCGGTGGTCCCGGACGTCCTCGGCTCCCGGTGTTCGCACCGGCCTCGGCGGCGCGCGGGCTGCCCTTGTGAGCCCTGTACGCGCCCCCGGCCCCGCGAGCAGACTGCGGGACCTCCGAGGAAGGCAGGTGGTCACCGTGCTGTTGCGTCTGCCCGCGTCCGTGTCCGAAGCGCAGGAGTGCCTGGCCGAGGGGGCCGTCCCGGTGGGCGGGGCGACGCTGGTGTGGGCCACCTGGCAGCGCGACGGATTCCCCGAACTCGCCATGTCGCTGCGGCGGTTGCCGGAGGCCAACGTCATCGGAGCGGAGACGCTCGGCGCCGCCGTGCTGCTCGGCGGGATCGACGGCCGGGTCCCCGACGCGCTGCGCCTCGCCGCCGCCGGCGTGGGCACCGGAGCCGTCCGCCGCACCGCGACGGTCGGCGGCAACCTCGTCGGCAGCACCCTGCGCTGCCTGCTGCCCGCGGCGCTGGTCCTGGACGCCCGGGCCACGGTGCTGGAACCGGACGGCGTCCGGGAGACGGACCTGGCCGAAGTGGTGGCCAAGCGCCCGCTGTTGCTGGCCCTGCGCTGGCGCGCGCCGCTCGCCTGCGCGTACCGCAAGCTCCCCGCCGTCGCGGGCGGTCCGCCGCCCCTGGTGGTGGCCTCGGCCCTGCACCGGGGCGACGGCGCCGCGGCGCGTGTCCGGGTCGCCGTACGGGACGGCTACGACGTGCTCGACGCCGAGGCCGCGACCGGCACCGACCCGGAGGAGACCCTGCGCTCCCTGCGCGCCACCGCCCTCGACGGGCTGCCCGCCGCCGCGTGGGCGGTCGTCCGGCCCCAGGTGCGCGGCCTGCTGACGGGCACGCGCTAGATCTTTCGTTCGGATCAGGCCGGATCAGGGAGCCCGGCATGATCCAAACGAGAGGCCCTAATACTCCAGCGGCAGCACACGGGCGATGAGCAGGGCGACGTCGTCGTGGCCCGCCGGGTGCCGCAGCTCGCGCAGCAGCCGGTCGCAGGTGTCCTCCACGGAGCGGTACGGCGGCGCCAGCAGCCGCAGCAGCTCCGCGAGCCGGACGTCGATCGGGTCGTCGCGGGTCTCCACCAACCCGTCGGTGTAGAGCACCAGTTGGTCGCCGGTTCGTAGTCGGTGCGAGGTGGACTCGAAGGGCACACCGCCGACGCCCAGCGGGGTGCCGGTGGGCAGGTCGAGCAGGCGCGGCGGGCCGTCGGAGGGGATCAGGACGGGCGGCAGATGTCCGGCGGAGGCCACCTCCAGTCGGGACCGGCGGGGGTCGTGCACCGCGTACACGCAGGTGGCGATGTAGGGATCGAGGCCGAGGGTGATCCGGTCGAGGTGGGTGAGGATCCGCGCCGGGTCGAGATCGAGGTCGGCCAGCGTCGAGGTGGCGGTGCGCAGCCGGCCCATGGTGGTCGCGGCCGGAATGCCGCTGCCCATGACGTCGCCCACCGCCAGGGCGGTGCGGTCGCCGTCCAGCGGGATGACGTCGTACCAGTCGCCGCCGACCTCGCTCAGTGCCTGCGCGGGCCGGTACCGGGCGGCCACCTCCAGCCCCGGATGGCAGGGCGAGAGCCGCGGCAGCAGGCTGCGTTGCAGGGCCTCGGCGGTGCGGCGGGTGTGGTGGTGCAGTACGGCGTTGTCGATGCTCAGCGCGGCACGCGAGGCGAGTTCGCAGGCCAGGGCGAGGTCGTCGTCGTCGAACGGCACGGGATTGCGGGCGCGGGCCAGGCTCATGACGCCGACGCACTGGCCGCGGGCGATCAGCGGCACGGCCATGTCGGTGTGCACCCCGGCCTGGGCGAGCAGGCGGGCGGCCTCGGGATCGGCGGCGACGCGGCCCACCTCGCGGCTCTCCAGGTGGGTGATCAGCAGCGGACGGCCGCTGCGGATGCACTGGGCCGCCGGATGGTCCGCGTGGTAGGCGGTGAGCCGGCCCGGCGGTACGAACGCCCCGACGGCGTCGGTCGAGTAGGCGGTCTTCACCGCGAGCGCGCGGAACAACGGCGGCCCCTCGCCCGGGTCCGTGCGGGCCGTGCGCAGCATGCTGTCCAGCAGGTCCACCGCGACCATGTCCGCCAGCTCGGGCACCAGGACGTCGGCCAGCTCGCGCGCCGTCCGCTCCACCTCCAGGGTGGTGCCGATGCGGGCCGCGCCGGTGGCCGTCAGCCGCAGTCGCCGCTGGACCCGCTCGACCTCCCGGGCGGCCCGGTACCGCTCGGTGTCGTCCACCGCCACCGTGGCGATGCCCAGCGTGTGCCCCTGGTGGTCCTCCAGCCGGTACAGCGACATCGTCCACGCGTGATCGCTGTCCGGGTCGGCGGCGGTGCGTCCCACCACCTGCCGGTTCACCACCGGCACCCCGGTCTCCAGCACCTCGCGCATCGAGGCCTCGACCGCCCGGAACGGGGCTCCGGACAGCACCTCGTCGAAGCGCCTGCCGACGTGGTCGGCCTCGGGCACACCGTGCATGGCCGCCAGGGCCGGGTTGACGACGACGTAGCGCAGCGCGGGGTCGAGGACGGACAGCCCGATCGGGGCCTGGGTGACCAGCCGGGCGGAGAGGGCGGCGTCGCGCTCCACCCGGCGCAGGGTGGAGCGGTCGGTGGCCAGGCCCAGCGCGTAGTGGGCGCCGAGGTGGTCCGTGAGCCGCATGTTGCGGAACTCGACGGTTCTGGTGCTGCCGTCCTTGTGCCGGATCGGGAACGCCCCCGCCCAGCCCCGGCCGCTCTCCATCACCTCGCCGAACAGGTGCAGCGCCGCCTTGCGGTGCTCGGGGCGCAGCAGCAGCGGCGCCGCGTACTGTCCGACCGCCTCCGCGCGGGCGTAGCCGAACAGCTTCTCGGCCTGGGGACTCCACATGTCGATCCGGCCGTCCGCCTCCAGCAGCACCGCGGCGACACCGAGCAGATCCAGCAGACTCGTCGGCTCCGAGGCCGCCTCCAGGGCCGGTTCCCGTCCGTCGGGGTGCCACGTCCCTCCGCTCATCGCGCTCCCTCCTTCCGCCTGTCCCCCCTTCCGCCCCTGCCCGGACCGGAGCCTCACCTACGTCTACCCGCACGGAAGATCCGCAGCGGCCTCA
>NZ_VOGW01000193.1:70142-74191 GCF_007896895.1 Streptomyces misionensis
GGCAGCGGTGCGGCGCCCCGGTGACCGCCAAGGGCGCCCCGGTCGCGGGCATCGGCGTCGCGGGCGCCGGGCGGCTCCGCGTCGGCCCCGGCGAGGGGGCGGTCGCACCGTGGCCGGGTGGCGCGGGGGTGCCGCCGCCCAGGTCCGCAGCCGCCGAGACCGGCGGCGTCCGCCCCGCGGCGCGGTGCCCCGGCCGTCCGGCGGTGCCGGTCGCGGGCGGGCCGGGGCCGGTGCGCGGCTCGGGCGGCCGTCGCGAGCCCCGCCGGGTGTGCTGCCCGGCCACCGGCGTCGCCCGCCGGTCCACGGCGGCCGGCGCCACCGTGCGGCTCCGGCCGGCGCCGTCCACCGCGGGGAACGCCGGGGGACAGCCCGCCAACGGCACGTTCGAGGCGGCGTTCCGGGTCCGTATCGGCAGCCGCGTCCCGGTGATCACCAGGGTCCGGCCCACCGCCGGCACGTTCGAGGCGGCGTTCCTGGTCCGCGCCGGCAGCCACGTCCCTACGATCATCCGGGCCCGGCCCACCGGGACCGGCCGCGGCACCACCCCGGCCCGCTGCCGCCCGGTGCCCGGGAGCCCGGCGGGCCCGCCTGGCGCCACGGCGGGGAGCAGGGCGCGGACCGCCGCGGCGGGGTGGCCGAGGCAGCGGCCGAAAAGGCGGAAACCGGCCGCGGCGACCGGCGTCGCCCGCGGCGCCCGGCGTCCCGGGGCGGCGGGCGGCGCCGGGAGCCGGCCGGCTGGAGCACCAGACACTCCTCCAGGCTCACGCATCACCGCCCGCCCGGCATCCGCGCGGGTGCCGGGCGGACGGTGGGCGGACGGTCAGGACAGGGCGAGGTCGTCGGCGTAGACGTTGCCCTGGCCGTACCAGCCGTGGACGTACACGGTGACGGTTCCGCTGCTGCCGGTGGTGAAGGAGACCTTCAGCTGGTTCCAGCTCGAACCGTTGGACCAGGCGCTGGCGGTGGCGCCGCCGCTGACCCCGAGATAGGCGTAGGGGCCCTGGACCCAGCCGGTGAGCGTGTAGGTGTGGTTGGGGGAGAGGGTGACGGTCTGGTCGCACTCGCCGGTGCTGGCGGAGTCCGGGGTGACCTGGAGGGCGTGGCCGCCGGAGTGGACCGGGCCGGAGACCAGCGTGCTGCCGCCGGTGCAGGTCCAGGGGGCGAGGCCGCCGCCCTCGAAGCCGGCGTTGGCCGGCGACCCCCCGTCGCTGCCGCCCCCGCCGCCGGTGGCGGTGACGGTGAGCGTGTACGTGGCGCTGTGCTTGCCGCCGGTGCCCGTGCCGGTGACGGTGATCGGGTAGCTGCCCGCGGCCACGGACGGGCCGACGTTCGCCGTCAGGGTCGAGGTGCCGCCGGAGGTCACCGAGGCCGGGCTGAAGGAGAGCGTGACGCCGGAGGGCGCGCCGGCGGCGGCGAGGGCGACGGATTCCGCGCTGCCGGAGGTGGTGGCCGTGGTGACGGTCGCGGTGGCGGTGCCGCCCTGGGCGACCGAGGCGGAGCCGGGGGAGAGGGACAGCGAGAAGTCGCTCGTCGTGCCGCCGCCCCCGCCGCCGCCCGAGCTGCCCTCGTACGGCACGAAGGCGTCCGTGAACGCGAGGCTGCTCTGGCTGATCTCGCTGCACGTGGGCAGGGAGTTGGCGCTGCCGCCGCACGGCTGGTCGCGGTTGACGGACCAGAAGGACAGCCGCCCGACGCCGTTCTGAGCGGCGAAGTTCTCGACGGTCTGGGCGTCGGCCAGGGTGAACGTGGAGCCGTCGTCGTTCTTGCCGATCATCGGTGTGATGCCGAGGTTGGCGTAGCCGTAGCCGGAGTCGACGGACTGCATCTGCGCCAGCGTGGACCTGGCGGCGTCGATGGCGCCCTGGCCCATCTCGGTGCCGGTGCCCGCGTAGTAGTCCATAGCCATGATGTTGACCACGTCGATCCGGACGCCCGCGTTCTTGGCGGCCTTCAGGATGTTGACGCCGTCATTGGTCAGCCCGCTGGTCAGCACCGGCAGGGTGACGGAGAACCGGAGGTCCGGGTCGGTCGCCTTGAGGTCCTTCATGGCCTGCATCTGGCGGGCCGCGGCCGCGGTGTCGGCGACGGCGGCGCCCTCGACGTCGAAGTCCAGCTGGGTGACGCCGTAGTCGTCGATGAGCGCCTGGTATCCGGCGTCGATGCTGCTCTGGGTGGTGCAGGTCCAGGCGAGCGGCAGTCCGCTGGCACCGCCGGAGGAGATGATCACGGACGCGCCCTCGGCCTTGGCCCTGGCGATCTCGGGATCGGTGTACGAGTCGTTGCCGATGGGGAGGGTGTCGCCCCAGACCTGGTTGCAGCCCACGCCGAGGACGAAGGCGGCGGTGTAGGCCTTGAGGTGGTGGCCGGTGACGGCGGTGTCGAGCAGCCCTTCCTGGCCGTTCGACATGTCGACGTAGGGGGCGACGGAGTAGACGCTGCTCGCCGCGGCGCCGGTGGCCGCGTCGCTCGCGGGGGCGGCGGCGACGGCCGCGCCGGTGGCCGCGAGCGCGAGCGCGCAGGCGGAGGCCGCGAATCTTGCCAGGTGCATGACAGTGCCCCTTCCGGGGATGTCCCCAGGGCGTGGGGTGGTGGGGTGGTGGTGCCGTGCACGGCCCGGATGCTGGTACATACCAAACAGCGCGCACCCCACCCCGTCAAGAGGACTAGACCAACTCGGAACCTGTGAACTCGGCACCGATTGACCCGAGTTGGGGGTGCCTTGTGCCGCCGCGTCCCGCCGTCGCGAAATCCGCGCCCGGAGAACTGTTATCCGGGGCGCCTCGAACGGTCTCCCAGGCATCGGGAACAATCGTTCGGCGTCAAGGACGGGAAACATCTGATGAGCACACGGCACACGGACGCGGGGGAGACGGCGGCCCTGGTGACCGCGGCCCGCGAGGGAGACGCGGCGGCCCAGGACGCCCTGGTCAGCGCCTACCTCCCGCTGGTCTACAACATCGTGGGGCGGGCGCTGAACGGGTCGGTGGACGTCGACGACGTGGTGCAGGAGACCATGCTGCGCGCCCTCGACGGCCTGGACGGGCTGCGCACCCCCGAGCGCTTCCGCTCCTGGCTCGTCGCGATCGCGATGAACCAGGTCCGCGCCCACTGGCAGGACCGGCGGTCCGCCCCCGCCGCCGTCGAGGAGGCCGAGGACCTGGCCGACCCCGGCGCCGACTTCGTGGATCTGACGGTGGTGCAGCTGCAACTCTCGGGCCAGCGCCAGGAGACCGCCCACGCCACCCGCTGGCTGGAGCCCGACGACCGGGGACTGCTGTCCCTGTGGTGGCTGGAATGCGCCGGTGAACTGACCCGCGCCGAGGTCTCCGCCGCCCTGGACCTGACACCCCGGCACACCGCCGTCCGCGTCCAGCGGATGAAGGCCCAGCTGGAGGCGGCCCGGGTGGTGGTGCGGGCGCTGGAATCACGGCCGCGCTGCGAGGAGCTGCGGGTGGTGCTCGCCGGCTGGGACGGCAGACCCTCCGCGCTGTGGCGCAAACGCATCGCCCGGCACGCCCGCGGCTGCCCGCGCTGCTCGGGCCTGTGGAGCGGACTGATGCCCGCCGAGGGACTGCTGGCCGGTCTCGCGCTGGTCGCCGCCTCGCCCGCGCTGCTCACCGCCCTGCGCTCCGCGCCGCACGGGATGGCCCCGGCCGGCGCGGCCACCCCGCTCGGCGCCCGGACCGGGACCGACGCCGGTGCCCCGGCCGGAACCGGCGGCCCGACCGGACGCGGCGGCACCGGCCGCCGCGCCGCTCGCGGCCGCCCGGGCGGGCGCGGCGCGTCCCGGCGCCGCAGGCGGCTGCGGCGCCGGGCCGTCGGCGGTGCCGTCGTCGCCGCCTGCCTCGCGGGCGGCGGCCTGTGGTACTTCGGCACGGACTCCGGGTCGGGCGGCGGTGAGGCGACCGCCGACCGCGGCGCGGGCGCCTCCGTGGCGGCGGACCTCTCCGCGCCCGGCACCGTGCCCGCCTCGCCCTCGCCCTCCCCGTCCGCCCCGAAGGCCAAGAAGACCGAGAAGCCTGAGAAGCCCGGGAAGACGGCCAGTCCGA
>NZ_VOGW01000193.1:74471-99954 GCF_007896895.1 Streptomyces misionensis
CCTCGGGCAGCCCGGTGCGGTCGGGCCAGGCCTCGCGCGTGAGGTCGTACGCCGTCTTCAGTGCGTGGCTGGAATCGGTGGGCACGCCCCGCCCGGTCCGCCGGGCCGTGAGCCCGGCCGGCCGGCGGCCGATCCGCCCGCGGCCCCCGGCGCCCAGCGGCACCGTCCAACAGGTGGTCGCGCTGGTCAACCAGGAGCGGGCGAAGGCCGGTTGCTCCCCGCTCACCGAGGACCCGCGGCTGGACCGGGCGGCCCGGGCGCACTCCGACGACATGGCAGCCCGGCACTTCTTCGACCACGTCAACCCGGACGGCACCGATCCCGGACAGCGCATCACCGCCGCCGGATACCGGTGGTCCGCGTACGGCGAGAACATAGCCATGGGGCAGCGGACCCCGGCCTCCGTGATGGACTCCTGGATGAACAGCTCCGGCCACCGGGCCAACATCCTCAACTGCTCCTTCAAGAACATCGGCGTGGGGGTGCACAACGGCACGGGCGGGCCCTGGTGGACCCAGGACTTCGGCACGAAGATGTGAGCCCGGCCGCCCGCCGCCCCCGGGCGGGGGGACCGCCCGGGGCCGCCAGCCGTTTCGCGCGCGGGGTATTACGCTGGATGACCGTGTCACCGGCACGTCAGCAGGGGTGCGGGGCCAGAGATTCAGGGAGCGACCGATGACAGCGGGAACCGAACGAGCCGTACTGGCAGGCGGTTGTTTCTGGGGCATGCAGGATCTGATCCGCAAGCAGCCCGGCGTGGTCTCCACCCGCGTCGGCTACAGCGGCGGCGACACCCCGAACGCCACCTACCGCGACCACGGCGACCACGCCGAGGCGATCGAGATCCTCTACGACCCCTCGGTCACCAGCTACCGCGACATCCTGGAATTCTTCTTCCAGATCCACGACCCGACCACCCGCGACCGCCAGGGCAACGACATCGGCCGCAGCTACCGTTCCGCCATCTTCTACGACGGCGAGGAGCAGCACCGCACCGCCGTGGACACCATCGCGGACGTCGAGGCGAGCGGACTGTGGCCGGGGAAGGTGGTCACGGAGGTCGAGCCGGTGGGCGACTTCTGGGAGGCCGAGCCCGAGCACCAGGACTACCTGGAGCGCTACCCCGACGGCTACACCTGCCACTTCCCCCGGCCGAACTGGAAGCTGCCGCGCCGCGCGTCGTCCACGGCGGACTGAGCCGCCGCCCGGCGGGCTCGTGTGGCGCGTCGTCGCCCAGGGGAGATCCTGGGAGAGGAACGGAAGTGAGCTGTCCGTGACCTGACGACGATGGTGGTGACCACCATGGGCGTGCCGGACGAGACCGGGGCGGACCCGCGCGGGCCCGCCGATCCCTGTGGGGATCCGTTCCTGCGGACACGGTTCGCGATCCCCGCCCTCCCGGCGACCTACCTGCGCCGCGAGCGGCTGCTCGGCCATCTGGACGAGGCCCCGCGCAGACCACTGACCGTGGTCGGCGGGGCCGCGGGCGCCGGCAAGACGTTACTGGCCGCCGACTGGGCCGCCGCGCACCCGGGACGCGTCGCCTGGCTCACCGCGCAGATGGCGGACAAGGGCCGCGGCACCTTCTGGGCCTACCTCCTCCAGGCCCTGCGCCTGGCCGGGGTGACCCTGTCCGACGGGGTCGGCCTGCCCGCCGAGGCGGGCCGGGTGGACGAGGCGCTGCTCACCCGGCTCGCCGCGGAACTCAGCGCCCGCGAGACCCCGGTGACCGCCGTCATCGACGAGTACGACCGGGTCACCGACCCGGAGATCGCCGACCAGCTGGAGTTCGTGCTGCGCCACGCGGACCCGGGCGTGCGCCTGGTCCTCGTCACCCGCACCGAGCCGCTGCTGCCGCTGCACCGCTACCGGGCGGCCGGCGCCGTCACGGAGATCCGCAACGACGAGCTGGCCTTCACCCCCGCGGAGGCCGCCGAACTGCTGGAACTGCACGGTCTGCGGCTGCCCGCCGACGAGGTGACCGCCCTGCTGGCCCGTACCCGGGGCTGGGCGGCCGGACTGCGCTTGTGCGCGCTCGCCGCGCAGGGGGCGGCGGACCCGCGGACGTACCTGAAGGAGTTCGAGGCCGACCGCACCACCATCGGCGACTTCCTGCTCGCCGAGGTGCTCAAGCGGCAGCGGGCCGAGACGCAGGACCTGCTGCTGCGCGTCAGCGTCCTCGACCGCTTCTGCCCGGCCCTCGCCGACGCGCTCACCGGGCGCGCGGACGCCGAGCTGATCCTCACCGGCCTGCACCGCGAGAACGCCTTCGTGGAGGACCTCGGGCACTCCTGGTTCCGGCTCCATCCACTGTTCCGGGACATCCTGCGCGCCCATCTGCGGGCCCGCCACCCCGGTCTGGAGACCGAGCTGCACCGCCGGGCCGCGGCCTGGCTCCGGCACTCGGGCCCGCTCGGCGAGACCCTGGAGCACGCCGCCGCCGCGGGCGACTGGGCAGCCGCCGCCGACGCCCTCGTCGGCGACCTCGCCCTCGGCGAACTCCTCACCGGCCCGCGCGCCGAGACCCTGGCCGACCTCTTCTCCGCCATGGGCCCCGGGCCGGGCACCCCGGCCACCGACCTCGTCCGCGCCGCCCTCGAACTCTCCCGCGGCGGCCTCGACCGCGCTCTGCCGCCGCTGGAACGGGCCGCGCGGGCGCTGGCCGCCGAGCCGGCCGGCGACGCGGCCGCCGCCCGGTTCGGCTGCGCCCTCCTGCGTACCCTGGCCGCCCGGCTGACGGGTTCTTCCGCACAGGCCGAGACCGCCGCCCGCCAGGCGGTACGACTGCGGCGGGAGATCCCCGGCCGGCTGCTGGACCGGCACCCCGAACCGGCCGCCCTGCTGGACACCCACCTCGGCGCGGCCCGCCTGTGGGCCGGACGCTACGCCGAGGCTCGCGCCGCGCTGACGGCGGCGGCGGACACCGGCCGTGCGGCACCGACGGCCCAGGCCCTCGCCCACCTCGCCCTCCTCGACCACCTGGAGGGCCACCCGGGGCGTGCCGAACGCAGGGCCCTCGCCGCGCTGTCCGAGGCCGAGCACCCGGGCCCGGCCGTGCCGCCCGGCGCCGGACTCGCCACGCTGGTCCTGGCCGCCGTCGCCACCGACCGCGACGAACTGGAGCGGGCGGAGGCACTCCTCGCCGCCCCGGCCGACGCCCTGGGCGACCCGGTGACCGAGGCGCAGCGCGCCATCGTCACCGGGCGGGTCCGGCTGGCCCGGGGCGACACCGAGGGCGCGCTCGAAGCGGCCGACCGGATGGTCCTCGCCCAGGAGACGTCCCCGTGGGCCGAGGCGCACACGGCGCTGGTCGCCGCCGGGGCCCACCTCGCCGAGGGACGGCCGGAACTGGCGGTCAAGCTGCTGACGGAACCGCCCGGCGGGGAGCCGCTGTGCCTGGTGGGCGCGGCCCGGGCGGAGCTGGCGGCCGGCCGGCCCGCGAACGCCGCCGAGCTGCTCGACCGTATCCCCGCGCACCACGGCCTCGGCCCCCTGGTCACCGTGGGGGCGGCCCTGGCCAGGGCACAGTGGCACGGCGCCGAGGGCGACCCCGCCGGACAGCGCGGACTCGTCGCCCGGGCGCTGCGCGAGGCCCGGCCCGAGCGGCTGCGGCGCCCCTTCCGGGAAGCGGGACCGTGGCTACCGCCGCTGCTCGCCGCCCTGCCGCTGCGCGCGCTCGCCGAGGGCTGGCTGCTGCCCGGCACGCCGCGGCCGGACGGCACCGGCCGCGTGGACGAACCGCCGCCGATGGTGGAGGAGCTGAGCGGACGCGAACGCGACGTGCTGGTGCGGCTGGCCGAGATGATGTCCACCGAGGAGATCGCCGCCGACCTCTACGTCTCCGTCAACACCGTCAAGACCCACCTCAAGAGCGCCTACCGGAAGCTGTCCGTGAACCGCCGGCACGACGCGGTGCGCCGCGCCCGTGAACTGGGCCTGCTGTGAACCGCCCGCCCGCGGCGGTCCCCGACATCACCTGCGACGGGTGAGGCCGGGCGGCGGGACCGGGGCGCAGGATCGCAGGAAGAGGGCCGGGCACGCCCGTCCGCGGCACGCGGGGAAGGCACCTCATGCGCTACGAGATTCGCGTCGACGGAGAGCTGACGGAGACGCTGGCCAAGGCGTTCCCCGAGCTGGACCACGTGGTGGTGTCCGGCCACACCATCCTGTTCGGCCGGGTCCTGGACGAGGCGCACCTGTACGGGCTGCTGGCCCGCTGCCAGTCGCTGGGGCTGCGGGTCCTGGAGATGCGCCAGGCGCCCCAGTGAGCCGCGGCCGCTACGGCCCCCGCCCCCGCCGCCGCAGCCCCGCGTCGACCACCGCCGCGAGCAGCCGTACGGCCACGCCCACCAGCAGCAGCCCGCACACCATCTGGCACATCACCGCCACCCGGCTCGCCTCGGAGCGTGCCGTGATGTCGCCGAACCCCACGGTGGTGAACGTAGTCAGCGTGAAGTACAGGGCGTCCGTCCTGGTCAGCGGCTCGGTGAAGGAACCCGGCGCGTCGTGTTCCAGCACGTGGTAGAGGCTGGCGAAGACGACCAGGTAGAGGGCGACCGTGGCGGCCAGCGCCTCCACCGCCTTCAGCCGGGGATGCGGGGACCGCAGGATCATCCGGGCCTCCCAGCCGAAGACCAGCAGGACGGCGAGGAGGCCGCACACCAGCAGCAGGACCGTCCCCGTGGTGCTGCGCGTGTCCAGCGGCACCAGGTAGTACGCGACGACCAGGGCGACCACGATGCCCACCGCCCGCGCGCAGGCCGCGGCTGCGGCCCGGTGGTACGGCCCCCCGTACGGCCGGGCGCTCCCGGGGGCTGGATCGGTCATCGCCCGCCTCTTCCTGAGCTGCTCGGCTGCTTCGGCGCGGACGGCCCCGCCCGCACCGACTACCACCTCAGCCTTCCGGCCACCGGCGCGGATCACCCGCCAGGGGTGATCCGCGGGGGGCCGGGCGGGGCGAGTCTGAGGGTGCGGTCCCCGCACAAGGCCCCGCCGGCCGACCCGGGAGCGGCTTCGCACACGTGAGGAGGAGCCATGACCACGTCACGTGATACGAGTCCGCAGGGCCCCGACCGCCCGTCCCCCGGGCCGGAACAGGATCCCGGCGGGGCCGCCGGCACGGCGGCCCCCACCGAGGCGGCCCCCGACCCCGCGCGGGCGCTGGGCCGGCTCGGCGGCTCCTGGCCCTGGAGCCTCGGCACCGCGCTCGTCTCCCTGGTGCCGGGCATCCTGATCCTGGTCTGGCCGCAGGAGACCCTGCACGTCCTCGCGGTGATCCTCGGCCTGTACCTGCTGGCGACCGGCGTGTTCCGGTTCGTGGCCGCCTTCGGCCGGGCGGAGAGCGGCGAACGGCTGGCCGGCCTCCTGGTCGCGCTGCTGTACGTGCTCGCCGGAGTCCTGTGCCTGCGCAACCCCCTGCAGACCATCACCGCGCTGTCGCTGATCGTCGGGGTGGTCTGGCTGGTCTCCGGCATCCTCGTGCTCTACGCCGCCCTCGTCGCCGAGGACCTGCCCCACCGGGGCTTCGTGATCGGTGTCGCGGTGATCGCCGTTCTCGCCGGCGTCGTGGTGCTCGCGCTGCCCGCCCCCTCGGCCCGGGTGCTGACCCGCCTGCTCGGACTGTGGCTCGTCCTGCTCGGCGTCTGCGAGGCCGTCGTGGCGTTCGCCTGGCGTGCCGCGCTGCGCGGGGCGGCCGCCCGGGCCCCCGCCCCCCGGCCGCCGTTCACCCGCCCGAGGTGAGGCGCCCCGGTCTCCCGGAGCGCAGCCTGGGACGGACGAACGACCACCGGGCACGGCCCGGGACACGGGAGGCGACATGAGTGCGCAGACCTATCTCGCGTATGACTACCCGGCGCTGAGCGTCTTCTGGTCCATGCTGGTGTTCTTCCTGTGGATCATGTGGTTCGTGCTGCTCTTCCGGGTCGTCATGGACATCTTCCGTGACGACGCGCTGGGCGGTGCGGGCAAGGCGGCGTGGCTGCTCTGCGTCGTGCTGCTGCCGTTCCTCGGTGTCTTCGTCTATCTGATCGCCCGCGGCAGGGGCATGGGCCGGCGCGAGGTCGAACAGGCCCGCGCCCAGCAGCGGGCCTTCGACGACTACGTCCGCGAGACCGCCCGGGGCGGCCGCTCCAGCGCCGACGAACTCGCCAGGCTGTCCGAGATGAAGGCGCGCGGTGACATCACCGACGACGAGTTCCGCCGGGCCAAGGCCATGGTCCTCGGCGACCACGCCCCGTCCGCACCGCAGGGAAACGAGGTGGCACGATGACCGCACCGCGCACCACGCACGAACACGAGCCGACCACCAGGGAACTGTGGGCGACCGGACTGACCGCCTTCGCCGCGGTGATGCTCCTGCTCACCGGGATACTCGACATCTTCCGCGGCATCATGGGGATCGCCCGCGACGACGTCTTCCTCACCACCCGCAGCTACGTCTTCCAGTTCAGCCTCACCGGCTGGGGCTGGGTCCACCTGGTCCTGGGCGCCGTGGCGGTCATCATCGGGCTGGGGCTGATGCGGGTGTCCACGTGGGCGCGGGTCGGCGGAGTGACCATCGCCGCGCTGATCATCATCGCCAACTTCCTGTCGCTGCCGTACTACCCGGTCTGGTCGATCGTGATGATCGCGCTGGCCGCCTTCACCATCTGGGCGCTGTGCGTGGTCCGCAAGGACGGCCGGACCGTCTTCGACTGAGGCTCCTCCGCGGCGCGTACACTCGCCGCCGTGAGGGAGCAGCGGGTCATGGAGTGGGACGGCTTCACCCTGCGGTCGTCGCTCAAGCCCCGGTTCGCCCAGGCACGCGACCGGCTCGCCGACGCCGCGCGGGACGGGGACTGGGCGGCCGTGGCGGACGTCCTGGGCGAGCGGCCGGAGTGGGTCAACTGCCCGCGGCTGGAAAGCCGCAGCGGATACACCCCGCTGCACCAGGCCGCCTGGCACGGCGCGGGCACCGCGACCGTCGAGGGCCTGCTGGCCCACGGCGCCCTGCGGACGCTGCGGACGAACCACGGGGAGCGGGCCGCGGACATCGCCGCGCGCCGCGGCCACCACCATCTCGCCGCACTGCTGCGCCCGGTCGTCAGGCACCCCGTGCCGCCCGCCGAGATCCCCGTGCTCCAGGGACACCTGCACCGGCTGATCCGCCACCGGGCCGGTCTGGAGGACGGCTCCGACCTGGCCACGCAACACGCGCTGCGGCTGCCCGAGGTGGCGGCACTGACCGAACTGGCCCACCCCGTCTGCTGGTTCCCCGTCCCGGGCATGTACGGCGGCTTCCGGATCACCCTGGACGGCCGCGAACTGGCCGTGGACAGCTGGATACGCGTCATCGGCGGCTCGGAACGCACGGACCGGGTCACGCCGTGGGGAGCCCGGCTCCAGGAGGGCGAGGCACTGCCCTGACGGTCAGGCCGGGGGCGTGTCGCCCGGTGCCGACGGCAGCGCCAGGTGGGCCAGGTCGTGCGGGGGCGGTGAGGTCACCGGCCACAGGGGGGCGGCTCGGCCGTCGGCGAGGGCGGCCGGGGCGTCCGTGAGGTTCATGCGCTCGCGCAGCCGGCCGTAGAAGTCCATCGGGCCCAGCCGGACCGCCTTCAGCCGGCGGGGCGCCGCGTACACGCCGATCCAGTCCCCGGGGCCCAGCACCCCCCGCAGCTGTCCGTCGATGCTGACCGCGGCCTGGCCCGAGCGCTCCAGCACCCGCAGGGCCACCGGCTCGTCCGGGGCGGCCACCACCGACCGGTTGAACACCATGTGCGGAGCCACCGGCGTGAAGACCAGCGCCTCGGCGCGCGGCGAGACCACCGGGCCCCCGGCGGCGAAGCTGTACGCGGTGGACCCGGTGGGCGTCGCCACCAGCAGCGCGTCCGCGGAGTAGCAGGCCAGCAGCCGCCCGGCCAGATAGACCGCCACCGACACCTGCCGGTCCCGGGCCAGCTTCTCCAGCACGATGTCGTTGAGCGCGGTGACGTTCAGCGCGACACCCCAGTCACCGCCCGTCTCGCACTCCACGCGCACCCGGGGCGGCGGCAGCATCGGTCCCCGGCCGTAGCGCATCAGCGCCTCCATCTGCGCGGGCACCTCCAGGCGGCAGGAGGCCCGCATGGTGAGCGTCATCCGGCTCTCGACGGTGATCCGCCCCTCCCGCACCGCGTCCAGCGCGGGGCGCACCGCGGAGGCCGGCACCTCCGTGAGGAAGCCGACCCGCCCGAGGTCCACGCCCAGCACCGGCGCGTCGTTCTCCGCCGCGAGCCGGGCCCCGCGCAGAAAGGTGCCGTCGCCGCCGAGCGTGACGACGAGGTCCGGGTCGCCCGCCGCGTCCATCTCCTCCCGCGCGCTGTGCCGGGCGCCCTCCTGCCACACGTCGATGTCCGCACAGGCCACCGCGTGCTCCGCGCACCACTCGCGCACCGTCCGCGCCGCGGCCCGTGCCTTCGCCCGCCCGCCGTGCACGACCAGGCCGACCCGCTCCAGCGTCATACCCGCACCACCCGCCTCCAGCCGGCTCCTGCCGAGCGCCATCCTCGCCGCCGCGCCCGGCGGCCCGGCGCAACGCCACGCCGCCGTACCCCACCGCCGTATCCCAAGGCCCGTACGACAAGGCGCGCGGAACCGGGTGGTCCCGCGCGCCGGTGGCGTGAGGTCGGGTCACTCGTTCCTGAACACGGCCTTGCTGACCTCCGCCGGGTTCTCGAACGTCCGCTTCCCGAGGTGCGAGATGCGGTCCGTGACCTCCTTGGGGGCGTGATTGTCCTCCGCGGCCTTCCGCAACTGCTCGGAATCGGCCGGGTACTCCACGCCGGACAGGGCTTTCTGCAGATCAGGGGGGCTGATACCCGCCATGGTTCCTCCAGGCGGTGAGGGTGTTCCTGTTCCGTCGGTACCCCGGCGCCGCATGCTGCGCCGGACCGCTCAGGTACCCGCCCCGGGCCCGTGGATTCACCCGTTCCGCTTGCTCTTGGCGGGTGCCTCGGGCGGGTACCCGGCGGCACGACGGAGAGGTACGCACGGACGTCGGGGAGGCCACGATGAGCGAGTACACGACCCCGTCCCAGGCGGAAGGCGAGCGGGAACCGGACGACATGGGCGGGCAGCAGCCGACCCGCACCACGCCGTCGCAGGCGGAGGGCGCGGCCGACGAGACACCCGTCGAGGTGCCCGAGAAGGAGCCCGGCGGCGACGCCTGACGACGCCTGACTGACGTGCCGGGGCGGGTCCCGGCGCCCCCGCGGACCCGCACCGGCGCCGGTCGCGCCTGCGTTGCGGCCCTCGACGTGCCGACCTAGCGTGAGCTGGACACGTTCAGACAGGCAGGCCGTGATGACGCATCCGCACGACCCCCTCGGCATCACCCACGACAGGGCCACCGCCCGCCCGATCCAGCTGGAGACGCACGGGCTCGACGTGATCGGGGACGCGGACCGCAGAGGCACCCCGCGCATGCTGTTCTGGCCCTGGTTCGGCGCGAACGTCTCCGTCCTCGGGCTCAGCTACGGCGCCTTCGCGTTCGGCTTCGGCATCTCCTTCTGGCAGGCACTCGTCGCGGGCACCGTCGGCATCGTCGTCTCCTTCCTGCTGTGCGGCTTCGTCTCGGTCGCCGGCAAGCGCGGTTCGGCGCCCACCATGGTGCTCAGCCGCGCCGCCTACGGGGTGCGCGGCAACCGGCTGCCGTCGGTGGTCTCCTGGATGCTCACCGTGGGCTGGGAGACCGCCCTCATCTCGCTCGCCACCCTGGCCACCGCGACCGTCTTCACCAGCCTCGGCTGGGGCGGCGGCACCGAGACCAAGGTGGTCGCCCTGATGGTGGTGGCCGCGCTGACCGTCGTCGCCGGGGTCATGGGCTTCGACCTGATCATGCGGTTGCAGACGGCCATCACGGTGATCACCGGCGTGCTCACCCTCGTCTACGTCGGTCTCGTCGCCCACCACGTCGACTGGGGCGCCGTCCGGGCGGTGCCGGGGGGATCGGCCCAGCAGATGATGGGCGCGCTGGTGTTCATGATGGCCGGCTTCGGCCTCGGGTGGATCAACGCCGCCGCCGACTACTCCCGCTATCTGCCCCGCGACTCCTCCAGCCTGGGCGTGATCGGCTGGACCACCTTCGGCGGCTCGCTGGCCCCCGTGCTGCTGCTGGTCTTCGGCGTGCTGCTGGCCGGCTCCTCGCCGCAGCTGAGCCGGGCCATCGCCGACGACCCGATCGGCGCCCTGACCACCATCCTGCCCACCTGGTTCCTGGTGCCGTTCGCCGTGGTGGCCGTGCTCAGCCTGGTCGGCGGCGCCGTCCTCGACATCTACTCCTCCGGCCTCGCCCTGCTCTCCGCCGGGCTGCGCGTGCCCCGGTACCTGGCCGCGCTGTGGGACGGCTGCCTGATGATCGCCGGCTCGGTCTACATCGTGTTCTTCGCCGACGGCTTCCTCGGCCAGTTCATGGGCTTCCTGACCACCCTCGGCGTGCCCGTCGCCGCCTGGTCCGGCGTGATGCTCGGCGACCTCGCGCTGCGCCGCCGCGACTACGACGACGGCGACCTCTACCGCCCGCACGGCCGCTACGGCGACATCCCCCTGGGGCCCCCGCTGCTCACCCTCGCCGCCACGGCCGTCGGCTGGGGCCTGGTCACCAACACCGCCGCGCACTGGCTGGGCTGGCAGGGCTATCTGCTCCGGCCGCTCGGCCTCGGCGGCCGCTCCGGCGCCTGGGCGTACGCCAACCTGGGCGTCGTGGTCGCCCTCGCGCTCTCCTTCCTCGGCACCCTGCTGCTCGGCCGGCGCCGGGTGCGCGCCCAGGAGGCCCTGGCGCCGAGCCCCGCGCCCGGCGAGGAGGTCCTCAACGCGTGAGCGACTCCGGATTCCACGCATGCCCGAGGCGCGCACCGGGTACGCGAGGCGGGAGCCCGCCCGGGCAACCCTGTCCGGGTGGCCCGTACGACCACCGCTACCTGGGGAACTGCCATGGAGACACCCGCACACGACGCCCTGCCGACGCCGGCCCAGCAGGCGCTGGACGCACTGGCCGCCGATGCCGAGGACCAGAGGGCCCTGGACACCCTCGCCCACAGCGACGTGCTCGTCCCCGTGCCGGACGACGCGATCGACGGGGAGGGCGCCGACGCCACGACGGTGGCCCTGCCCGTCCTGGAACAGCCCGGAGGCGACCCGGTCGTCCCCGTGTTCACCACGGAGGGCGAGATGGCCGAACTGCTGCCGTTCGTCTCGCGCTACCGCCTCATCCCGCTGGGCGCGCTGGCCTCGCAGTGGCCGGACGAGGACCTCTCGCTGGCGATAGACGGCAGCTCCTCGCACGCCTTGACCCTCACCTCCCAGGGAGTGCGCACCCTGCTGGCCCGCTGAGCACGCCCGGACGGCGCCGCGCCGGGGCCCGCGGCTCCGCCGTGGGGCGCGACCGGCGGCGACGCACCGGGCCGCGGGCCGAATGGATCACCGCGTCACCGTGGGCGCGAAAATGAGCCCATGGAATACATCGCCGGCACGGCGGGTGCACTGCTCCTCACCGTCGTGCTGAGCAGCGTCCTGCGCACCCTCGTCGTCCCCCGCGGCCTCTACTCCGGGCTGGTGTTCCGGCTGTGGTGGCTGCTGCGCAGGCTCCTGCGGCTGCCGGCGCTGCGCGGCGGTTACGAGGCCATCGACCGGGCGCAGACCTGGCTGGCCCCGCTGATACTCGTCGGCATGCTCGCCGTCTGGCTCACCGGCGCCCTGTTCGGCTTCGGTCTGCTGCTGGTCGCGGTGTCCTCCCTGCCCTGGGGCACCGCGTTCCGGGAGGCCGGCTCCAGCCTGTTCACGCTCGGCTTCGCCAGCGGCGCCCGGCTGAAGCTGTCGCTGCTCGACTTCGTCGCCGCTGCCACCGGGCCGGTCCTGATCGCGCTCCAGATCGCCTACCTGCCCACCCTGTACGCGGCCTACAACCGCCGCGAGGTCGAGGTCACCCTGCTCCAGGCCAGGGCGGGGGAACCCTCCTGGGGCCCGGAGATCCTGGCCCGGCAGTGGCTGGTCGACACCGAGACGGCGCTGCCCGAGCTCTACCGGGCCTGGGAGCGGCTGGCCTCGGACATGGGCGAGAGCCACTCCACCTATCCCGTCCTGCTGACCTTCCGCTCCCCGCGCCCGCACCGCAGCTGGCTGGTGGCGCTGACCGCCGTGATGGACGCGGCGGCGCTCCAGCTCGCGCTGGACCCGAAGACCGCGCCGCCGGAGGCCCGCCTGGTGCTGCGGGCCGGATTCAGCGCCCTGCGCGACATCGCCCGCGCGGTGCGCGTCCCCTTCGACGCCGACCCTTCTCCCGGTGCGCCCCTGCGGCTCACCTACGCCGAGTTCGACGCGGCCGTGGAGATGCTGGACGCGGCCGGCTTCCACGCCGAACGCACCCCGCAGGAGGCCTGGCCCCACTTCCGCGGCTGGCGGGTCAACTACGAGGCCCTCGCCTACGAACTGTGCCGCCGCTGCGACGCCGTACCGGCCCTGTGGACGGGCCCCCGCGACTTCCCGACGGCGTCGATACCGCCGAGGCGTCCGGTGGACCGGCGTCCCGGGTGACGCCGGTGGCCCGGACGGCCCCTACGGCTCGGACGGCGCCTGCTCGCCCTGCTCCGCCAGCATCCGGGCCAGCACGGCCCGTTGGAGCGGCAGCACCTCGGTGTGCAGGGCGCGGCCCTTGGGGGTGAGGGCGACCCACACCCCGCGCCGGTCCTCCGTGCACACCGAGCGTTCCACCAGGCCGTCCTTCTCCAGCCGGCCGATCAGCCGGGACAGCGCGCTCTGGCTGAGATGCACCCGGCCGACCAGGTTCTGCACCCGGCAGTGGTCGCCCTGCCCGGGCGACTCGGCGGCCAGGATGTCCAGCACCTCGAAGTCGCTGGCGCCGAGCCCGTAGGGGGCCAGTGCCCGGTCTATCCCGCACATCGTGCGCGCGTGCACGGCGAGGATGCCCCGCCACCGTTCCTCGAGCCGGGCGTCGGCCGTCTTCACTGCCATACCGGCACCGTAGCACCGATCCAGCCAGTCGTTGCGTGTGCAACTACCCTTCGGTAGCCGGGTCCTGGAGGAGCCCGACCATGTTGCCGTCGGCGTCCTTCACCGAGGCGACGAGCCTGCCGTTGCCGACGTCCCGCACGTCCTGGACGATCTGTGCGCCCGCGGCCAGCAGCGCCGCGAGCCGCTCCCGCAGATCGGTCACGTGCCAGAAGGGCACCGGACCGGTCAGCCCCTGCGCATGCCCGTTCGGGTCGAGGCCGACGTCCTGCCCGGCGGCCTCGAAGCCGACGTAGTACGGCTCGTCGGCGTACGGCTCGACGCCCAGCAACGCGCTGAACAGGGCCTTGGCCCGCGCCGCGTCCTTGACGGGGTAGACGATCGTCCGCACGCCCGTGGTCATGGAGCCGGTGGTCATGGAATCCACTCCTTCTGGAGGCTGCTGGAGCCTTCCGGGTACGAGGCCCGACGGTCTTCCCCGTCGGCGCTTCCACGCTAGGCCGGGGGAGCGCGCCGCGGCTTCTCCGATCCTGACCGTTCGCCGCCTCACTCGCCGGGCGGCACCTGCACGACCGTGAGCCGCGCCGGGGAAACCGCCGGGCACGATCCGCTCCGAGGACCGTCCGGGGACGGGCGAGTGAATGGTTCGGCACGCGCGGATGAACGATTCGGCGCGTCCTGCGCAGGAGCCGCCCGGACGGCGTCCGCCTGGCCGGTTCCCGCCTGATCCGGCGGTACGCTGTTGCCCGGCCGTGATCACCCACGGGGTCGGCCGAGCAGGAGACGTACAGCAATGACAACCCCCGAAGCCGACACCCTTCACGCCCGGCCCGCGGCGCGCCGGCGCTCGCGGTGGCGCGCCCAGGCACCCGTCGTCGCGGTGGTCGCGGCCGGCGGCGCCCTCGGCGCGTGCGCCCGCTACGCCCTCGCCCTCGCCCTGCCCACCCCGCCCGGCGGTTTCCCCTGGGCGACCTTCTGGACCAACCTCGTCGGCTGTGCCGTGATGGGCGTGTTCATGGTGTTCATCACCGAGGTGTGGGCCGCCCACCGCCTCGTCCGCCCGTTCTTCGGCACCGGCGTCCTCGGCGGCTTCACCACCTTCTCCACCTACGCCGTCGACATCCGCAGGCTGGTCGACGCCGGCCGCCCCGGGGCCGGGCTCGTCTACCTCGTGGCGACGCCCTGCCTCGCCCTCGCGGCGGTGTGGCTCGCCTCGACCGTCGCCCGCAAGGTGCTCATCGGAAGGCAGCAGCCATGACCTCACTCACCGGCCGCGCGCTCCGGCTGACCGTCTACGTCGGCGAGGACGACACCTGGCACCACAAGCCCCTCTACAGCGAGATCGTGCACCGCGCGCACACCGCCGGGCTCGCCGGGGCCAGCGTCTTCCGGGGCATCGAGGGCTTCGGCGCCTCCTCCCGCATCCACACCTCCCGCCTGCTCTCGCTCAGCGAGGACCTGCCGGTCGCGGTGGTCGTGGTGGACACCGAGGAGCGGATCCGGGCCTTCCTGCCCCAGCTGGACGAGCTGGTGCGCGAGGGCCTGGTCACGCTGGACGACTGCGAGGTCGTACGGTACGTCGGCCGCGTGCAAGGCCAGGACCCGGCGGGCTCGCACGGCGGGGGATCGCCGTGAACTGGCTGCTGGTGGTCCTCGGCGCGATCGTCGGCGCCCCCCTGCGCTACCTCACGGACCGCGCCGTACAGGCCCGGCACGACTCGGTCTTCCCCTGGGGCACCTACGTGGTGAACGTCGTCGGCAGCCTGATCCTCGGGCTGGTCACCGGCCTCGCCGCCGCCGGCGCCGCCGGGCCCCATCTGCAACTCCTGCTCGGCACGGGCCTGTGCGGGGCGCTGACGACGTACTCGACCTTCTCCTACGAGACCCTGCGACTGACCGAGGCCGGCTCCGGCCTCTACGCTTCGGCCAACGTCGTCGCGAGCGTGGCGGCCGGCCTCGCGGCGGCCTTCGCCGGGGTCTTCCTCGCCCGCGCCCTGTAGGCCCGGGCGCCACCCCTGCCACCGGACGCACCAAGCACTGTCCACAGCACTGTCGACCCACTCTCCTCAGAACTGGATCCCATGACCGCCATCTCTGTCGGCCAGGCCGTCATCCTCGGTGTCGTCGAGGGGGTGACCGAGTTCCTCCCGGTGTCCTCCACCGGACACCTCAAGATCGCCGAGGGACTCATGGACATCCCCGTCGACGACAAGTCCGTCGTCGGGTTCTCCGCCGTCATCCAGGTCGGCGCCATCGCCGCCGTGCTCGTGTACTTCTTCAAGGACATCAAGCGGATCGTCTCCGCCTGGTTCCGCGGTCTGACTAACCGCGAGGAGCGCTACCACCACGACTACAAGTTCGCCTGGTGGGTGATCGCCGCCACCGTCCCGATCGTCCTGGTGGGCCTCGCCGCCAAGCCGCTGATCGACGGGCCGCTGGCCTCGCTGTGGGTGGTCGCCGGTTCGCTGATCGTCGGCTCCGGTGCGATGTGGTGCGCGGACCAGATGGGCCGCCACAAGCGCGGTGAGGACGACACGTCCTTCAGGGACGCGATGTGGGTGGGCTGCTCGCAGATCCTCGCCCTGCTCTTCCCCGGCTTCTCCCGCTCCGGCGCCACCATGTCCACCGCCCTGGTGCTGGACCTGGACCGGGTCGCCGCCACCCGGCTCTCCTTCTTCCTGGGCATCCCCGCGCTGACCGGCGCCGGCATCTACGAGCTGAAGGACGCCCTCGGCGCCGGCGTCGGCGCCGCCCCGCTGGCCGTCGGCACCCTCGTCTCCTTCATCGTCGCCTACGCCTCCATCGCCTGGCTGCTGAAGTTCGTCGCCAAGCACTCCTTCAACGCCTTCGTGATCTACCGCGTCGTCATCGGCGTGGCCCTGATGGGCCTGCTCGGCGCGGGCGTGCTCAACGCCTGAACCGGAACCTCCCGCTCACCCACGGGGTGCGGACGCCCGACGACGGGCGCCGCACCCCGTGCGCGTTCCGGCCCGCCCTTGACAGAGCGGCCGGGCAGGCCGGAGTATCGGCCTCGTGAACCTGTCAGACAGCCAGACAGGTGGTCCGGGTCCGCGGCGTGTGAGCGCCATGGAAGCGGTCCTCGGCCACCTCCGCGGCGCCATCGAACGCGGCGACTACGCCATCGGCGACAAGCTGCCCTCCGAGGCCGAGCTGGGCCGCACCCTCGAGGTCTCCCGGCCCGTGCTGCGCGAGGCGCTGCGCGCGCTCCAGGCGATGGGACTGACCGTCTCGCGCACCGGCAAGGGCACCTTCGTCGTCGCCGACGCGGTGGAGGACCCCACCTTCGGCGACTACGCGGCCAGCGACCTGCTGGAGGTGCGCCGGCACATCGAGATCCCGGTCGCCGGCTACGCGGCCCTGCGCCGCACCCCGGACCACCTGGACCGCCTGACCCACCTGCTGGACCGGATGGAACGGGAGACGGACACCACCGCGTGGGTCGCGATGGACACCCTCTTCCACCTCACCGTGGCCGAGGCCGCCCAGAACCCGGTCTTCCGCCGGGTCATCGAGGAGATCCGCGACGCCCTGGCGCGTCAGTCGGCCTTCCTCAACGAACTCGGCGGCCGCCGCGAGCAGTCCAACCGCGAACACCGCTTGATCGTCGAGGCCCTGGCCGACGGTTGCGAACCGGACGCGGTCGCGGCCATGAGCCACCACCTGGACCGCGTCGAGCGCACCCTCACCGACATCGTCCGCACCCGGCCACCGACCCCGGCCGCGAGCGGCGCGGCCGAGGCGTGACCCGGCGGCACCGCGCCGCCGTACCCCTGCGTCCGTCCATCGATTCCCGTACGCCGACGACGGCGCCGGACGCACCACCGTGCCCCGTGCGCCGCCGGCCGGCGCGGCGCTGACCGCGGCCGGTACGACCCCCGTCCGGCGCACCTCCCCACCGGCGCCGCCGCGTGACCCGCGACCGGCCGCCCCGACCCCCTGACACAGGCAGTGATGTACAGCACCTTCCTCGCCGACGCGCCCGTCGTCCGCGCGCCCCGCCACGCCCCCGTCGCCCACCTCGTCCGCGGCGGCGTGATCGAGGGCGTCCACCACGGCTCCGTCGTCGTCCTCGGCGCCGACGGCACCCTCAAGCACCGGCTCGGCGACGCCGAGGCCGCGTTCTACCCCCGCTCGGCGGTCAAGCCCCTCCAGGCCGTCGCCATGCTGCGGGCCGGGCTGCCGCTGGACGGCGAGCTGCTGTCCCTGGCCGCCGCCAGCCACTCCGGCGAGGAACGCCACCTCGCCGGCACCCGGCGCATCCTGGAGCTGGCCGGACTCGCCGAGGACGACCTGCGCAACGTCCCCGACCTGCCCTTCGACCCGGCCGTCCGCGACACCTGGGTCCGCGCGGGCCGGGCGCCCTCCCGGCTCGCCCAGAACTGCTCCGGCAAGCACGCGGCCATGCTGTGGACCGCGAAGCTCAACGGCTGGTCCCTGCCCGACTACCTGGACCCGGCGCACCCGTTGCAGCGGGCGATCCGCGAGACCGTCGAGGAGCTGACCGGGCAGCGGGTCGCCCGGGTCACCGTGGACGGCTGCGGCGCCCCCCTGTTCGCCATCTCCCTGACCGGCCTCGCCCGCGCCCTGTCCCGCGTCGTCACGGCCGCGCCCGGCACGCCCGAGGCCCGGGTCGCCGACGCGATGCGGGCCCACGCCGAGATGGCCTCCGGCGCCACCCGGGACGTCGCCGCGCTGATGCGGGCCGTGCCGGGACTGCTCGCCAAGGACGGCTTCGAGGGGGTGCAGGTCGCCGCGCTGCCGGACGGGCGGGCGGTGGCCGTGAAGATAGCGGACGGCGCGGACCGGGCGCGGGTGCCGGTCGCGGCGGCGGCGCTGGCGCTGGCCGGGGTGGACTCCGCGCTGCTGGGCGAGTTCTCGGGGGCGCCGCTGCTGGGCGGCGGGGTGCCGGTGGGATCGGTGCGCGTCGTGGACGGCCTCGGCGCCGCCTGACGGCCTCCGGTCACCGCGCGCCGCCCGCGGCCGATCGCGCCGCGTGGCGCCGGCCGCGCACCGGCCCCGCGCCCCCGCGCAGGGGCGTTCCCGGCCCCGCGCCCCCGCGCGGGGCGCCCTCACCTCCGCAGCCCAGAAAGAGACCTTTTCCCATGACGACCACCCGCCGCGAACACGACCTGCTCGGCGACCGGGACGTGCCCGCCGACGCCTACTGGGGTGTGCACACCCTGCGGGCGACCGAGAACTTCCCCATCACCGGGACGCCGATCTCGGCGTACCCGCACCTGATCGACGCCCTGGCCGCCGTCAAGGAGGCCGCCGCCCTCGCGAACGAGGAACTGGGGCTGCTGGAGCCGGCGAAGGCGGCGGCGATCGTGGCCGCCTGCCGGGAGATCCGCCAGGGCGCCCTGCACGACCAGTTCGTGGTGGACGTCATCCAGGGCGGCGCCGGCACGTCGACCAACATGAACGCCAACGAGGTGGTGGCGAACCGGGCGCTGGAACTGCTCGGCCACGCCAAGGGCGAGTACATGTATGTACACCCCAACGAGGACGTCAACCTGAGCCAGTCGACCAATGACGTCTACCCGACCGCCGTCAAGATAGCGACGATCTTCGCGGTACGTGGACTGCTCAAGGCGATGGCCGTACTTCAGGACGCCTTCGCCGGCAAGTCCGTGGAGTTCCGTGACGTGCTCAAGATGGGCCGTACACAGTTGCAGGACGCGGTGCCGATGACGCTCGGCCAGGAGTTCTCCGCGTTCGCCGTCATGATCGAGGAGGACCGCGGCCGTCTTGCCGAGGCCGTCGAGCTGATCCACGAGATCAACCTGGGCGCCACCGCCATCGGTACCGGGATCAACGCCCCGTCCGGGTACGCCGAGGCCGCCCGCCGTCACCTGTCCGCGATCACCGGACTGCCGCTGGTCACCGCCGCCAACCTGGTCGAGGCCACCCAGGACTGCGGGGCGTTCGTGCAGATGTCCGGCGTGCTCAAGCGGATCGCGGTGAAGCTCTCCAAGAGCTGCAACGACCTGCGGCTGCTGTCCTCCGGTCCGCGCGCCGGGCTCGGCGAGATCAACCTGCCGCCGGTGCAGGCCGGTTCGTCGATCATGCCGGGCAAGGTCAACCCGGTCATCCCCGAGGTGGTCAACCAGGTCGCCTTCGAGGTGATCGGCAACGACGTCGCCATCACCATGGCCGCCGAGGCCGGGCAGCTCCAGCTCAACGCCTTCGAGCCGATCATCCTGCACTCCCTGTCGGAGTCCGTCACCCATCTGCGGCGGGCCTGCCTGACGCTGGCCGAGCGCTGTGTGAAGGGCATCACCGCCAACACCGCGCAACTGCGCGCGACCGTGGAGAACTCCATCGGACTGGTCACCGCGCTCAACCCGCACATCGGCTACACGGCCGCCACCGAGATCGCCAAGGAGGCCCTCGCCACCGGCCGCGGGGTGGCCGAACTCGTTCTGGAGAAGGGTCTGCTGCCCGCGGAGACGCTGGCCGGGCTGCTGCGCCCCGAGATCGTCGCGGGCAGTGGGGCACCAGCCGCCTGACCTGCGATTACGGCCGGTCTCCCGGGCCCGGGCGAGTGGGCTTCGAAAGCGGCGGGGAGGCACAATGGTGATCATGACAACGACGTCGTCCCTCACCTTCCTGCCGGTCCTGGAGCGCATAGCCGAGGAGCTGGAGCACACCCCGGGCCGGGGCCGCGCCGCCGACTACATACCGGCGCTCGCCGCCCGCGACCCCCGCAGCTTCGGCATGGCCGTCGCCGAATTGGACGGCACGGTGTACGGGGTGGGGGAGTGGCGGCAGCCGTTCTCCGCCCAGTCCATCACCAAGGTGTTCACCCTCGCCCTGGACCTGGCCCGCGAGGGCGACGAACTGTGGGAGCACGTCGGCCGGGAGCCCTCCGGCAACCCGTTCAACTCCCTGGTCCAGCTGGAGTACGAGAACGGCATCCCGCGCAACCCGTTCATCAACGCCGGCGCCCTCGTCGTCACCGACCGCCTCCAGACCCGTACCGGGGACGCGGCCGGCGAACTGCTGGCCTTCCTGCGCGCCGAGAGCGGCAACCCCGCCCTGGACTTCGACAGCGAGGTCGCCGCCTCCGAGACCGCGCACGGCGACCGCAACGCCGCCCTCGCCCACTTCATGGCGTCCTACGGCAACGTGGACAACGAGGTGCCGGTCCTGCTCGACCAGTACTTCCGGCAGTGCTCGATCGCCGCCTCCTGCGCCGACCTGGCCCTCGCCACCGGCTTCCTCGCCCGGCACGGCATCCGCGCCGACGGCAGCCGGCTGCTCAGCAAGAGCCAGGCCAAGCAGGTCAACGCGGTCATGCTGACCTGCGGCACCTATGACGCGGCCGGTGACTTCGCCTACCGGGTCGGGCTGCCCGGCAAGAGCGGGGTCGGCGGCGGGATCATCGCCGTCGTACCGGGGCGCTGCACGGTGTGCGTGTGGAGTCCGGGCCTGGACGAGCGCGGCAACTCGGTGGCCGGCGTGGCCGCCCTCGACCGGTTCACGACGCTGACCGGGCTGTCG
This sequence comes from Streptomyces misionensis, assembly GCF_007896895.1. Taxonomy (GTDB): domain Bacteria; phylum Actinomycetota; class Actinomycetes; order Streptomycetales; family Streptomycetaceae; genus Streptomyces; species Streptomyces misionensis_A. The sequence goes on from NZ_VOGW01000193.1 coordinate 94,977, forward strand.
GTGTTCTGACCACCGCGGGAAGTCCTGCCCGGCCGGGCGGTCCTGCCCCGGGGCCCGTTCGAACGGCAGGGGAACCGGGACCACACAGCAGCCACCCTCCGGCCCCCGACCCGAGGGCTCCCCGTCTCCTCCCGGCCATCCGGCGTTGCCACGCTGAGCCGGTGTTGGCCATGGCATTCCCCTTCGATCTGCGTCGCTGCCGGCTGCTCGGCCTGGCCGGCACCGCCTTCCTCGCGCTGGGCGGGGAGGCCGCCGGTGCCCTGCCCGTCGAGGACCTGCCGGACCCCGCCTCCGCCCGGGCGGCGACCGGCCTGGTCGGGGTCTATTTCGGCACCGTGCTCCTGATCGCCGCCTGGGTGCTCCTCGGCCGCCTGGTGCGCGGCCCGCGACCACCGGGTCCGCGCGCCCTGCTCCTGGTCCTGGCCGTCTGGGCCGCCCCGCTGCTGCTCGCTCCGCCGCTGTTCAGCCGGGACGTCTACAGCTACCTCGCGCAGGGCGCCATGGCCGACGCCCACCTGGACGTCTACACCCGCGGCCCCGCCGCGCTCGGCGGCCCGCTCGCCGACCAGGTGGCCCCCATGTGGCTGCACACCGGGGCGCCGTACGGACCCGCCTTCCTCGGCCCGGCCTCCGCCCTGTCCGCCCTCACCGGGGGCGCGCTGCCCGCGGGCCTGCTCGGCATGCGCCTGCTCGCGCTGCTCGGCGTGGCCCTGATGGCGGTGGCGCTGCCCCGGCTCGCCCGGCACAGCGGCGCCGACCCGGCCGCCGCCCTGTGGCTCGGCGCCCTCAACCCGCTGGTGCTGCTGCACCTGGTCGCGGGCGCCCACAACGACGCCCTCATGCTCGGCCTGCTCGGGCTCGGCCTGGTCGCCGCGCGGGCCCCCCGCCTCGCCTCCGGCGCCCTCGCCGCCGTACTCGTCACCCTCGCCGCCCTGGTCAAGGTGCCCGCCGCGCTCGGTCTGCCCGCGGTGGTGGTCCTCCAGGTCCGCTCCGGCCGCCGCCCGCTGCCGGCCACCCTGGCCACCGCGGTCGCCGCCGCCGTGACCACGGTCGCCGCCACCTCCCTGGCCGGCACCGGCTACGGCTGGATCCGCGCCCTCGGCACCCCCGTCTCCCCGCACAACTGGGCGCCGGCCGGCCTGCTCGGCCGGGCCACCGGCGCGCTGCTCGCCCGCCTCGGCAGCGGCCTGGCCCCGCTGGCCGTACCGGCCTGGCAACTGCTCGGCCTGGCGGCCACCGCCGCGGTCGTCGCGCTGATCTGGCACCGGCTGCGCCCCCGGCCGGTGTACGCGCTCGGTCTGAGCCTGCTCACCGTCGCCGTGTGCGGCCCGGCGATCCGTCCCTGGTACGTGCTGTGGGGCCTGTTCCTGATCGCCGCCGCCGCGCCCAGCGGCTCGGTGCGGCACCGGGTCGCGGCCCTCGCCGCGGTCCTCGCCCTCGCCGTGCTGCCCGGCGGCGGCCCCGCCGACGCGGGCCGGCTGGCGCTCGCCGTCTGCGGCGCGCTGCTCGGCGCCGTCGTGCTGTGGCAGGCCCACCAGGCGGCACGGGGCCCCGCCCCCACCGCCGCCCCCGGACGCGCCGCATGAGGGGCCCGCGCACCGAGCGGGGCCGGCTGCTGCTGATCCTCGCCCTCGCCGCCGCCGTCACCGCGTTCACCGCGACCGTGCCGCTGCTGCGCGGCTTCTTCGACCTGCGCGTCTACTACGGCACCGTGCACACCTGGGTGCACCACGGCGGTCTGATCTACGACTACCGGGTGCCGGGCACGCGGTACGGCTTCACCTATCCGCCGTTCGCCGCCGTCCTCATGCTGCCGCTGGCCGTGCTGGGGCGGAACGCCGCGATCGCGGCCTCGCTGCTGGTCAACACGGCCGCGCTCGCCGTCGTGCTGCGCGTCCTGGCCGGCGACCGGTGGCGGCGCCACGGCTGGTACGGCTGGGTGCCGGCCCTGTGCGCGCTCGCGCTGTTCGAACCCCTGCGGGACACCTTCAGCTTCGGCCAGGTCAACGTCGTCCTGCTGGCCCTCGTCCTCGCCGACGCACGGCTGCTGACGAGCGGCCGGGGCCGCTGGGCGGGCGCCGGGATCGGGCTCGCCGCCGCGATCAAGCTGACGCCGGCCCTGTTCATCGGGATGCTGCTGCTCGCCGGGCGCCGCCGGGCGGCCGGGACCGCGACCGCCGTGGCCGCCGCCGCGACCGCGCTGGCCGCCTGGGCGGACCCCGCGGCCTCCCGGTTCTACTGGACCGAGGCGCTGTGGGACACCGGCCGGGTGGGCCGTCTGGACTACGTCTCCAACCAGTCGCTCCAGGGCGTGCTGGCCCGGCTCGGCGAGACGGGCCGCCCGCTGTGGGCGACGGCGGTGCTGCTGACCCTGTGCGTCTGGGCGTGGCGGACCCGCAGGGCGGCGGCGGCCCGCGACTGGACGGCGGCCTTCGCCCTCACCGGGGCGGCCGCCTGCCTGGTCAGCCCGGTCACCTGGGTGCACCACCTGGTGTGGCTGCTGCCCTCCTTCGCCGTACTGCTGCGCGCCGGGCGCCGGCGCCTCGCGGGCGTGCTGTACGCGGTGCTGTGCAGCAGTGCGGTGTGGCTGTGGGGCGACGACCCCTCCGGCCCGGCCGGCTTCCTCGGGAGCAACCTCTACACCTGGATCACCCTGGGGCTGCTGCTCGGTCTGCCGGTCGGTCAGTCGCGCGCGGCCCTGCTCCTGCCCCTGGCCCGCAACGCCAGCGCCACCCCCGCGGCGCCGAGCCCGGCCAGCCCGGCCCCGATGGCCGTGTCCGGCCAGCCCGAGTCGTCGCCCGCCGCCCCGGACACGGCAGCCGCCACCGGTGCGGCCGAGGCGGTCGGCTTGGGCCTCGGCCGCAGCCCGTCCAGCGAGCCGACCGGGTCGACCAGCCCGTTCGCGGCGAAACCCCAGTCGAGCAGCGCGCGGGCCTCCTCGTACACCGCGAAACCGCCGCCGGTCTGAGGGTTCATCACGGTCACCACGAGGGTGTGGCCGCCCCGTCGGGCGGCGGCCACGAGGGTGTTGCCCGCGTTGCTGGTGTAGCCGTTCTTGATGCCGATCAGGCCCGGGTACGGCGCCACGCCGTCCGCGCCGGTCAGCAGCCGGTTGGTGTTCTCGATGGCGTACGGCGAACCGTCACCCGGGAACTCCGCCTGGGCGGTGGAGCAGTACGTGGCGAAGTCGGGGTTGCGCAGGCCCTCCCGGCCGAAGACGGCGAGGTCGTAGGCGGAGGAGACCTGGCCGGGGGTGTCGTAGCCGTCCGGCGACAGCACATGGGTGTCCAGCGCGCCCATGGCGCGGGCGTTGGCCTGCATACGGTGGGCGGTGGTCTCCCAGCCGCCGTTCAGGGAGGCGAGGACGTGCACGGCGTCGTTGCCGGAGCTGAGGAAGACGCCGCGCCACAGGTCGGCCACCCGGTAGCTGTGCCCCTCCTCGACCCCGACCAGGCTGCTGCCCTCGGCGACGTCGGCCAGTTCCTGGTAGCGCACCGTGTGCTGCATCCCGCCGGGCAGTCGGGGCAGTGCGGTGAGGGCGAACAGGGTCTTGAGGGTGCTGGCGGGCGGCAGCGGGCGGTGGGCCTCGCTCGCGGCCAGCACCTGACCGCTGCCGGCGTCGGCGACCAGCCAGGACAGTGCCGACAGCTCCGGCACCTCGGGGGCGCCATGGCGCGGGCTCCCCGCCGCGGGGCCATGCGGCGCTGTACGGCCGGGCGGTGACCGGCGCGGCGGTGGCCGTGGCGGGGGCCGACGCCAGCACGCCCGCCACGCACAGGAAGCAGGCCGGTGCGACCGCCCGGTATCTGAATCTGGTGATCATACGATCAACGTACGAATGGGAGGGGCGTGCGCGCGCCGGCCGCGCCGTCCGGCCCAGCGGAGCAACCCGGATGACGCACCCGCACGGCGTGTCAGCCGGTGGGCAGCGTCGGCCGTACCTGCCGCAGGAACGCCGCGTTGTCCGGGGTGGCGCGCAGCCGCGTCAGCAGTGTCTCCAGAGCGGCCTGCCCGCCCTCGCGGGAGCGCAGGGCCCGGCGCAGTCCGTGCACGGTGCTCAACTCGGCCGGGGTGAGCAGCAGTTCCTCGCGGCGGGTGCCGGAGCCGTCGAGGTCCACGGCGGGGAAGACCCGCCGGCCGGCCAGCTCCCGGTCCAGCCGCAGCTCCATGTTGCCCGTGCTCTTCAGCTCCTCGAAGAAGTAGCCGTCGGCGCGGGAGCCGGTGTCCACCAGGGCGGTGGCCAGGATGGTGAGCGAACCGCCTTCCTCGGCCTCGCGGGCGGCGCCGAAGAACCGCTTGGGGCCGAGCAGCGCGCCCGCGTCGACACCGCCGCTGAGGGTGCGGCCGCCCGCGCCGGAGGCGTTGTTGTGCGCCCGGCACAGCCGGGTCAGCGAGTCCAGCAGGACGACGACGTCCTCGCCCGCCTCGACCAGGCGCTTGGCCCGCTCGACGACGAGTTCGGCGAGGGCGATGTGCTCCTTGGCCGAGCGGTCGAAGGTGGAGGCGTACACCTCTCCGTGCACCGTGCGGCGCATCTCGGTGACCTCCTCGGGGCGCTCGTCCAGCAGCAGCACCATCAGCCGGCACTCGGGGTGGTTGCCGGCCACCGCGGCGGCCAGCTGTCTCAGCAGCACCGTCTTGCCGCTCTTCGGCGGGGCCACGAGGAGGCCGCGCTGGCCCTTGCCGACCGGCGTGAACAGATCGGCGACCCGCCCGGCCGGCCCGGCGTCCGGGTGCTCCAGCCGCAGGCGCCGGCGCGGGTGCAGCGGGGTGAGATCGCGGAAGTGCCGGCGCGGGGCGCGCTCCGTGGCGGCGCGCCCCTCGACCCGGGCGATCTCGCTCAGCGCGCGCCGCTCGCCGAGGACGCCCTCGACGAGGTCGCCCTTGCGCAGCCCGTAGCGGCGGACCAGGGCGGCCGGCACCTGAGGGTCGGCGGGGGAGGGCAGGTTGGTGGCGACATATTGATGCTGGACGGGGG
>NZ_VOGW01000193.1:100234-106719 GCF_007896895.1 Streptomyces misionensis
GGGAAAACGCGCGTGGGAGGGGGGGAGCGGCCGCGAGGGGAGGCGGTTGGGTCCTCCGGCGGCGGAGACGGCACCTCGGACAGCGCGGAGAACGCGCGGGTCTGGAGGTGCTGCTCGGAAGAAGCCCGGACCGGGGAAAGACCCGGCCGAGGGGCTGGGAGAGAAGACGGCGACATCGGTGCCGATACGAGGGGCACGCACATGCGCTGTTCGCATTGTACCCGTGCCACCGCTTCGGTCAAGAGTCTCCCGCGGGCCCTTCGCGGACTCCACGGCCCGCGACCGAGCCCCCGTGGCCTCGGGGCGGCGGATTGCGGCAGGCTGAGGGCATGTTCGGACCCGAAGGCCCCACGCTGCGCGAACTCGCCGTCCAGGCGCTGTCCTCCGTCGAGCGCGGCTACGACCTGCTCGCCCCGAAGTTCGACCGCACCCCCTTCCGCACCCCCGACAGCGTGCTCGACGCCGTGACGCGGGCGCTCGCCCCGCTGGGCCCCTTCGACGACGGCCTCGACCTGTGCTGCGGCACCGGCGCGGGCACGGCGGCACTGACCGGACTGTGCCGACGCACCGTCACCGGCCTCGACTTCAGCGCCGGGATGCTCGACGTCGCCCGGCGCGCGGACGCCGGCCGGGCGGCCGACGGGCCCCGGGTCGCCTGGGTGCGCGGCGACGCCCGCGCCCTGCCGTTCACCGCCGCCTTCGATCTCGTCGTCAGCTTCGGGGCGTTCGGCCACTTCCTGCCCCGTGAACTGCCCGGGCTGTTCGCACAGGTCCGTTCGGTGCTGCGGCCCGGCGGCAGTTTCGCCTTCCCGGTGCTCGCCCCGCCCCGCGCGACCCGTCCCGCGTTCTGGGCGCTGCTCGGCTTCGACGCGGTGATGCGGGCGCGCAACGCCCTGTGGCGGCCGCCGTTCGTCATGTACTACCGGGCCTTCCGGCTCGGCCAGGTGACGACCGCACTGACCCGCGCCGGATTCTCCGTCGAACTGCGCGCCCTGCCCGAGTTCGGGCGGCGCGCGGACGGCGCTCCGCGGGCGCGCCTGGTGGTGGCCCGCAGGGGCGGGGGATCAGCGGCGGGAGATCACAGGGCGCGGTAGACGGCGTCGATCAGCGCCAGTTTGCGGGGGTCGTCGGCGATGCGCGGGCCCATGCGGTTCATGACATAGCCCACCGACACCCCCGCCTCCGGGTCCGCGAGCCCGCAGGAACCGCCGAACCCGTCGTGGCCGAAGGCCCGCGGATTGGGCCCGTAGGCCCCCTGCGGGCCGCTGAGCCACAGGCCGAGGCCGATCTCGGTCTCGCCACCGAGCCCCGCCCCCAGCACCAGGTCGACGCAGCGGCCCTGTCCCTCGCGCACCCGCTCCACCGCCTGGGGCGTGAGCAGCCGCCGCCCGCCGAACACACCGCGGCCCGCGAAGACGCCGTACAGTTCGGCGACCGCCCGCGCGGTGCCGTGCCCGTTCGCCGCCGGGATCTGTGCCGCCCGCCACTCGGGCGTGTTCGCCTGCGCGGCTCCCAGCGGGGGGTTGGCCATCGCGGCGATCACCAGCGGGGTCACGTCGCGGAAGGGCGTCCGCTCCCCGATCCTCCCGGCCGGCGCGTGCACCAGTTCGGCCGCCCGCCCGTGGTCGCGCACCGGCAGGCCCACGCTGAAGTCGATGCCGAGCGGCCCGGTCACCTCCCGCTCCAGGAAGGCCCCCGGCGTCAGCCCGGAGACCCGTCGGACGACCTCGCCGACCAGGAAGCCGTACGTCACCGCGTGGTACCCGGACCGGGTGCCCGGCTCCCACCACGGTTCCGTGGCCGCGAGCCGCGCGGTGGTCAACTCCCAGTCGTACAGATCCTCCAGCGAGTGCGGCCCGCGCAGTCCGGACACCCCCGAGCGGTGGGAGAGCAGATGCCGGACCAGCACCTTCTCCTTGCCGGCCGCCGCGAACTCGGGCCAGTACCGGGCCACCGGCGCGTCCAGGTCCAGCAGTCCGCGGTCGGCGAGCAGGTGCGCGCACAGCGCCACCGGGCCCTTGGTGGTCGACCACACGTTCACCAGCGTGTCCCGTTCCCAGCGCCGGGTGCGGGCCGGGTCCGCCCAGCCGCCCCACAGGTCCACCACCGTCTTCCCGGCCACGGTGACCGCCACCGCAGCGCCGAGCTCGCCCCGCTCGCGGAAGTTCTCCTCGAACGCCTCCCGCACGGCCGCGAACCTCGGATCGCAGTGGCCGTGGATTGGTGCCGCGTCCGCCGCCTGCGGGGTCCGCTGGGCGTCGTGCGTGGCTGACATGGGCCCTCCGTGGTCGCGGGGACGGCCCGGATCGCGCCGCCCGGGCCGGGTTTCCCGAACCTAGCGACCGGGCGGGCCCGGAGGAAGAGGCCGTGCCGGGCACACGGCCGTCAGGCGCGGGAGCGCAGCCAGCGCAGCTTCGCCGCCTCCTGGAAGGGGCCGCCGCCCTCGTGGTCGTTGAACTCGTACACCTCGATCGTCTTGTCCTCGTGCGCCCAGGCGTTGAACGCCGCGAACACGGTGGACGGCGGGCAGGTCTCGTCCTGCAGGGCCGTCGAGAACAGGGCCGGCACCCGGCCGCGGGCCGCGAAGTGCACGCCGTCGAAGTAGGACAGGGTGCGCAGCACCTCGGCCGTGCGGCCCCGGTGCGTCTTGAGGAACAGGCCCACCTCGCGGTACGGGTGGCGGTCCGTCAGGATCACCGCGCGCGGGAAGTCGCACAGGAACGGCACGTCCGGGGCCACCGCGACCAGGTCCGGGACCAGGGCGCCGACGGCGAGGGTGATGCCGCCGCCCTGGCTCTCGCCGATCGCCACCGTGCGCGCCGCGTCGGTCAGCGGGTGGGCGCGGGCCGCCTCCACGGCCCGCACGGCGTCCGTGAACACCCGCCGGTAGTAGTGGTTCCCGGGCGCGTCGATGCCCCGGGTCAGGAAGCCGGGATGGGCGGGCCCGGAACCCACCGGGTCGGCGGTGCCGCCCCCGCCGCCCCAGACGCTGCCCTGCCCCCGGGTGTCCATCACGAAGTGCGCCCGGCCCGTCGACGCCCACAGCAGGTCCTGGTGCGGCAGCCCGCGCCCGCCGCCGTACCCGATGAACTCCACTATGAGCGGCAGGGGTTCGGTGGTGCCCGCGGGCAGCCGCAGCCAGCCCTTGACGGGGTGCCCGCCGAACCCGGCGAACGTCACGTCGTACACCTCGACGGTGGCGAGCCCGGTCTCCACCGGCTCGAAGCGGACGCCCAGTTCGTGCGTGCGCGCCTCCTTCAGGGTGTCCTCCCAGAAGGCGTCGAAGTCCTCGGGTTCGGTGGACCCGCCGCGGTAGGCGCGGAGTTCGGGCAGCGGGAGGTCGAACAGGGCCATGGGCAACCGCCTTGATCGGGGCAGACAGTGAGGAGGTCACCGTACGAGGGCGGTCACCCGGCGGGCCAGGACGGGGGCCGCGGCCGGCTCACGTCCTCGGCTGGGTCCACCTCGGGCCCGTCCGGGCCCACTCCCGCTCCCACTCGGCGAGCCGGTGGCGCAGCGCGATCCGCCGGGACACCGCGTGGCCGAGGAGGACCACGCCCCCGACGCAGGCCGCCACGCCCACCCCGACGGTCACCGCGTGCCGGAGGACCGCGGTGCCCGCCCGCGGCGCGCCGACGCCGTGCCCCCGGGAGTCGACCCACACCTCGACCCCGTCACCGGGCCGGGTCCCGGCCGGCACCCGCGTCCAGGTGGTCCGGACGCCCTTGCCGGGCTCGGCCCAGCGGACCTCCGCGCGGTAGGGGTGCCCGCGGCCGGTGCGCAGGGAGGGCGGCGACGCGGCCGGATCGCCCAGCACGGTGGCCGCCACCCGGTGCCGTGCCGCCCGCTGCGCCGCCGCGTCCGCCGCCGCCCGGTCGTGCGCGTGCAGCCCCGCGGCCGCCCCGGCCAGCGGTGCCACCACGCACAGCAGCACGGCGACCGCCAGCACCGTCCACGCCTCCACCACATCGCAGCGGCGCCGCAGCGTATTGCGCCGCCAGCGCCAGCCGCGCACCCGGGTCCGCATGTCCGCCTCCTCGCCGAAGCCGACCGCTCACGCCCCGCGCGTAGCGCGCCGAAGCGTCCACACCCGTCTCGTACCCCGTACGACGCACCCGGCCCACCCGTCGAACCGCGAGTTCAGGCCCACTTGGGACAGGGTTCGAGCCAAGTACCCCCCGGCGACGCCGAAACGGGCCCCGGGGATCAGCCGAAGCGCTCGATGCGGATGCGGTCCACCGGCTGGCCGGCCCGCACCAGCAGCCGGGAGGCGTGCTCCGCGAACCCGTTGGAGCCGCACACGAACGCCTCCCACCCGCCGGGCGGCCGCTCGGCCATCAGCGGTGCCAGATGCGCGGCCGTCACCCGGCCCACCGGCACCCCGGCGGGGGCGCTGCGGGTGAACACCGCGGTCGTCTCCGCGCCCAGCTCCCGCGCGTAGATCAGCTCCTCGGGGCTGCGCGCGGACACCAGCATCCGCAGCGGCACGTCGAGGCCGCGCGCCCGGTGGTGGCGGACCATCGACATCAGCGGCACGACCCCGGAACCCGCGCCGAGCAGCAGCGCGGGCCGGTCACCCGGCCAGGCGAAGAAGCCGCTGAGCGGACCGCGCACCTCGATCGTGTCACCGGGCCGGGCCACGGTGTAGAACCAGCCGGAGACCTCGCCGTCCGGCACCCGGTCCAAGGTCAGCTCGATATGTCCCGAATCGTCCGGCGCGGACGCGATCGAGTAGTGGCGCTGCGCCGTGTAGCCGTCCGGGGCGGTCAGCCGCAGCATCAGGTGCTGGCCGGGCAGGTGCCCCGCCCAGCCCGGCACCGCCAGCCGGAACGTCGCCGCGTGGGGAGTCTCCCGGCGGATCTCCGTCAGCGTGGCCGGCTGCCACACCGTCTCGGCCTGCTCGCTCACCGCGATCCGGCCGGGCACCGCGAACCGCGGCCCACCGCCGGGCGTCGTCGTCTCAGTCACCGGAGTACCGCTGCTCCTCCCAGGGGTTGCCGCGCGAGTGGTAGCCGTTGCCCTCCCAGAAGCCGGGCTCGTCGTGGTCGAGGAGCGTGATGCCCGCGACCCACTTGACGCTCTTCCAGAAGTAGAGGTGGGGCACCACCAGGCGCGCCGGGCCGCCGTGCTCGGCCGGCAGCGGCTCGCCGTCGTACTCCCACACGATCCAGGCCCGGCCGCCGGTCAGATCGGCGAGCGGCAGGTTCGCGGTGTAACCGGTGTGGGAGCGGGCGAGCGCGTGGGTGGCGCGGGCGTCGGGCCGCGCCAGGTCGAGGAAGGCGTCCACGGACACCCCGCCGAACCGCACGCCGAACTTCGACCACCCGGTCACACAGTGGATGTCGCCCTCGTACGCCGAGGCGGGAAGCGCGTGCGCCGCCTCCCAGTCCCAGGTGTACGGCCGCCCGGCCAGTCCGTCGATGCGGAAGGTCCAGTCGGCGGGTGCGAGGTCCGGGGTGACCTCGGCGGACAGGACGGGCCAGTCGTCGCGCGCGTCGTACTGTCCGGGCGGCAGTCCCGGGTGGTGCTCGCGCGCGCGGCCCGTGAAGCCTCGCGTGACGTTCATGCTTCAACCGTACGCTGTCGCGGCGGGTGCCCCGTCCCAGGTCACGGGCCCTGCGCCGGAACACGGGCCCGATCGTTGCGGCCGTGTGAACTCTGACCGGACGCGGGAATACCGGCCCGGGCCCGCTCCTTGGCGCTCAGTGCCGGCCGCGGTGCGCCGGTGCCAGGGCGAGCGAAGCGAGGGATGAGAATGCGCGAGGCGTACGGTTCCAGCACGGGGAACGAGGTGGCCGCGTGACCACTGCCCCGCACCCACTCGACAACCCCGCCCTCGCCTCCCTCACCGGCCCGCACGCCCGCTTCGCCGAGCGGCGCGGCCGAGTGCTGCGCTACCCGGTCGACGTCTCCCCGTGGCTGGCGCTGCCCGACGAGCCGGACGCCCGGGACTGGGCGGACCTCGCGGTGCTGGCCGGGCCCGGCGCCGAGGTCCCGCTGTCCGGTTACTGCGGGGACGTGCCCGAGGACTGGGAGATCACCTTCCACGTGGGCGGAGTGCAGCTCGTGGACGACGGGGTGGCCGCCGCGCCGGATCCGGAGGCGGTCCGACTCGGCCCGGCCGACGTGCCCGAGATGCTGGACCTGGTGGCACGGACGCAGCCCGGGCCGTTCCTGCCGCGCACCATCGAGCTCGGCACCTATCTGGGCATCCGCCGCGAGGGCGCGCTGGTCGCCATGGCGGGGGAGCGGCTGCACCCGCCGGGCTGGACCGAGATCAGCGCGGTCTGCACCGACGCCGCCGTCCGCGGCCAGGGCCTGGCCACCCGGCTGATCCACGCGGTCGCGCACGGCATCCGGGAACGCGGCGAGACCCCGTTCCTGCACACTAGCGCCAAGAACACCAACGCCATCCGGCTGTACGAGTCCCTCGGCTTCCGGCTGCGCCGGCACACCGCGTTCCTGGCCGCGCGGGCTCCCGAGCG
>NZ_VOGW01000194.1:0-1197 GCF_007896895.1 Streptomyces misionensis
CCCCGGGGGAGTGGGCCGGGGGCTCAGCGGTCCGTGGCGCCGTCCGGCGCCGCGTTGTAACGCTCCAGGTAGGCCGCGAACCGCACCAGGTCCTCCTCCGGGAAGTCCACCAGCCGCTCCCGGACGGCCGCCCGGCGGCGGAGGGTGACCTGGCCGAGGATCTCCTGCCCGGCCTCCGTCAGCTGGAGCACCTGGACCCGGTGGTCCTCCGGGTCCAGCCGGCGCTCGATCAGCCCCGCCCGCTCCAGCGCGGCCACCTGGCGGCTCACCGTGGACTTGTCCAGGGCGTAGTGCGCCGCGAGGTCGGTGGCCCGGCAGCCGCCGCTCTCCTCCAGATGTCCGAGCAGGGTGTACGACACCAGGGACAGCTCGGGGTGCATCCGCCCGGCCGAGGCGCGGGCCCGGCGGGCGAAGACCGTCATCTCGCGCTGGATCGTCTCCACAGCGGCCTCTGCCCTGCTCACGGGCCTCTCCCTCCTCCGGACTTCCCGTTGCAGAGTACAACTCGGTCCGCGGGCCGAGGCCGGCGGTGGGCCTTGGGGTATGGTGACCGTCCGGTCGCGGAGGTCCGCGACCCCGAGTGCGAGGGGGTGAGACCCATAACCGCTGTGTCAGCCGGGGTGCTCTCTCCTCGTGACGGCGCGGTCCGCCGGAGGCGGTGACCGCGGGGAGCGCCCTGTGGTTCCGCGCTCCCGAAAGGCATCCATGCCCTCCCGCCCCTCACTCTCCCCTGCCGCCGTCGTCTCCGCGTTGCGCGCCGCCGGGTGCGTCTTCGCCGAGGACGAGGCCGAGTTGCTCCTCGCCACCGCCCGCGACCCCGCCGAACTGGCCTCGATGGTGGACCGGCGCGCGGCCGGTCTTCCGCTCGAACACGTCCTGGGCTGGGCCGAGTTCCACGGACTGCGCGTCGCCGTGCCGCCCGGGGTGTTCGTCCCCCGCCGCCGTACGGAGTTCCTCGTGGACCGGGCGCTGGCGGAGGCACCGGACGCGGCCGTCGTCGTGGACCTGTGCTGCGGCTCCGGCGCGCTCGGCGCCGCGCTCGCCGCCGCGCTGGACGGTGCGGAGGTGCACGCCGCCGACATCGACCCGGCCGCGGTGCGCTGCGCCGGGCACAACCTCGCCCCCTACGGCGGCCGGGCCCACCAGGGCGACCTGTACGCCGCGCTGCCCACCGCGCTGCGCGGCCGGATCGACCTC
>NZ_VOGW01000194.1:1477-27489 GCF_007896895.1 Streptomyces misionensis
CGGACCCCCCGGCGGGGCGGGGAGGCCGGCCTGGGGGACGCGGGTCGCGGGGGGCGGGGATTGGCGGGCGCGCGCCTCGGCCAGGAGGCGGCCGCCGGGCGCCGGCCAGGTGGCCGCCTCGTGTCGGAGACGGGCGAACGGCGGCCCCCGGCCGCGCTGGCCGTGTTCACCGAGGCGGGCCTGACCGCCCGGGTGGCGGTGTCGGAGGAGTGGGCGGCGCACGTGGTGATCGGTGTGCGCGGCTAGGGCTGTGGCCGGAAAGGTCTGCCGGGCGTCGCGAGCCGGTGAACCATTTCGGGCGCAGCACCAGCGGGGGTCGGCCACGGCGGATCCGCCCCGGTTCGTCAGGGCCGCCGATCAGGGCCGCCGGTCGTGATCACGCCGGGCGTGGCCCGCAGCGGTGCGCGCGGGAGCCGGCGGCTCGTCCTGCGTGGGCGGCCGGTCCGGTTCCCGCGCCCGTGCGATGAGCAGTGCCACGTCGTCGTGGTTGTCCGGGCGGTGGAGGGTGGTCAGGAGGTCGTCGCAGGTCTCGTCGAGGGGGCGGGCCGGGTCGGTGAGGAGGGAGAGCATGAGGCCGAGGCGTTCGTCGAGGGTGTGGTGGCGGGTCTCCACCAGGCCGTCGGTGTAGAGCACGAGTTCGTCGCCGGGGGCGAAGTCGACGGTGACCGTGGAGAACTCGACCCCGCCGACCCCCAGCGGCACCCCGGTCGGCAGGTCCAGGAGTTCCGGCGGCCGGCCGGGGCGGACGCGGGCCGGCGGCAGGTGGCCGGCGTTGGCGATGCGGCACCGGCGCAGCCACGGGTCGTGGACGACGTACACACAGGTCGCGATGGAGTGGTCCAGCGCCGACGTGGTCCGGTCCAGATGGCCGAGCAGCACCGCCGGGTCCAGGCCGAGCGCGGTCAGCGTGGCCGTCGCGGTGCGCAGCCGGCCCATGGTCGCGGCCGCCTCGATCCCGCTGCCCATGACGTCGCCGACCACCAGCACGGTCCGGCCGCCCTCCAGCGGGATCACGTCGAACCAGTCGCCGCCGACCTCGCTGGTGACCCCCGCCGGCTGATAGCGCGAGGCCACCTCCAGACCGGTCGTGACCGGCGGATCGCTCGGCAGCAGGCTGCGCTGGAGGGTGAGCGCGGTGTTGTGGGCGTTCTGGTACCAGCGGGCGTTGTCGATCTGCACCGCCGCCCGGGCCGCCAGCTCCCGCGCGAGCAGCACGTCGTCGCTGTCGAACGGCCGCGTGTCGCGGGTGCGTTTGAGGTCGAGCGCGCCCAGCACCTCGCCGCGCGCGATCAGCGGCACCGCCAGGTACGAGTGCAGGCCCGCCCGCGCCAGCAGCGCCGCCGCCCGCGGTGAACGCGCGATGCGCGGCAGGTCCTCGTCCTTCACCCGCGGCACCAGCACCGCCTCACCGGTGCGCACGCACTCGGTGACCAGCCGGTCGGGGGCGTACCGCGCGATCCCGCCCGGCGGGTCGGCGGCCCGTACGGCGTCCGAGTCGTCCTCCGGGCGCACCGCGAGGGCCCGGATCACCGCCGGTTCCGCGGGGCCGAGGGCGCTGGGCCGGCCCTCCACCACGGCGTCCAGCAGGTCCACCGCCGCCACATCGGCCAGCTCCGGCACCGCGACCTCGGCCAACTCGCGGGCCGTGCGCTCCAGTTCCAGCGTCGTGCCGATCCGCGCCGAGGCGTCCGCGATCAGCGTCAGCCGGCGCCGCGCCGTCTCCGCCGCCACGGAGGCCCGGTGCTGCTCGGTGATGTCGGCCATCGAGCAGGCCACACCGAGCACATGTCCCATGGCGTCGTCGAGCCGGTACAGCGACACCGCCCAGGTGTGGTCCTCGTCCGGGTCGGCGGGGGTGCGGCCCACCACGACGTGGTCGATCAGCGGTGTCCCCGTCGACAGCACCCGGCGGGCGGCGTCCGCCACCGGGCCGGTGTCCAGCCCCGGCAGCACGTCGCACAGCGCGCGGCCCACGTGTTCGGCGGCCGGCAGCCCGCTGATCCGCTCCAGGGCCGGGTTCACGGAGACGAACCGCAGCTCGGTGTCGAGCACCGCGAGCCCCATCGGGGACTGCCGGACCATCCGCTCGGACAGCGCCACGTCCTGTTCGAGCCGGCGTACGGTCGACCGGTCGGCGGCGAGCCCGAGGGCGTACACCTTGCCGCGGTCGTCCAGCAGCCGCATGTTGCGGAACTCCACCAGCCGGGTGCTGCCGTCCTTGTGCCGGATCGGGAAGCCGCCGGCCCAGCTCCGCCCGGTGGTCATCACATCGGCGAACAGCTCGGCGACCAGCTGCATGTCCCGTTCGTGCACCATCAGCCGGGCGGCGTACCGGCCGAGGGCCTCCCGCGCGGTGTAACCGAACAGCTCCTCCGCCTGGGGGCTCCACAGCGCGATCCGGCCGTCGGCGTCCAGCACCACCGAGGCCACGCCGAGCATGTCGAGGAGGCCGCCCGGCGGCACCGGCCCGCGCGCGGGTTCGCCGCTCTCGGTCGCCGGAGCCCCGGCTGCACTCATGCCACGCACCGCCTTCGACCGTCCGCACGGCGTGCCGTTCCCCGTGCCGGTTCTCCACGTCCTGCCGCGCTCACATCCGACTCTCCGCAGCCTTCCCCGTCAACCTCCACCATCCCTCAACCCGGCGGCGGCCGTCCGCCGGAGCGACCGGGAGCGCTCCCGGACCGTGGGCCGACTTGGTCTGTACATGGCCATCGAGCCCGCGCCAGACTGTGCGCCGTCCGAGTGCGCCCACCCCCCTTCCAGGAGCCGTCCATGCCCGTGCCCGCCCGGTTACGCCGCCATGGAGTCCTCGCCGGACTCGTCACCCTCGCCGCCGCCCTGTCCCTCGCCGTGCCCGCGCCCGCCTCGGCGGCCGGCACCTGGACCGAGACCGGTTCCGACCGCGCCGACCCGCTGACCGAGAGCCAGGGGCTGGCCTCGGTCGAGGTCCCGGCGAACAGCCCCAACCGCTACACCGGCATCGGCACGATCCCGCTCGGCGACTCCCTGCGCGGCTGGAACCACGTCGGCGACCCCGACGCGTCGTACGAGGGCTACTACATCGAGCCCTACCAGCGGGACTCCGGCAACTCGAAGATGTACCGCGTGCAGTCGCCGGGCGGTGCCTGGTCGGAGTACGTGCACACGCTGAGCCCCGGCGAGGCCCTGAACAACTCGTGGGTGGCGATCTCGCCGGACGGCCGGTGGATGCTGTCCGGCGAATGGGGCACGATGGACCGGCTGCTCGTCTTCCCGACGCCGGGCGAGAACCCCTCGACCTCGCCCTCGGCAAACCTTCCGCAGGCGGCCACGGTCCACCTGGACCACCCCGTCAGAGACGTCCAGGGCTGC
This sequence comes from Streptomyces misionensis, assembly GCF_007896895.1. Lineage (GTDB taxonomy): Bacteria > Actinomycetota > Actinomycetes > Streptomycetales > Streptomycetaceae > Streptomyces > Streptomyces misionensis_A. The sequence goes on from NZ_VOGW01000194.1 coordinate 4,829, forward strand.
GACTTCTCCGGTCCGACGACCCTGCTGTGCTCCTCCGACGACCCCGACGGGATCCTGTTCGGCATGACCAAGCCGCTGCTGCGGATCGACCTGTCGGCCCCGCCGAACGGCTCCGCCGATGTGGACGGGCATGTCGCCGCGCTGCGCCGGCTGCCGCTGCGCAGCGCCTGCCAGGGCTCCTTCGAGGCGGAGGGCATCGACTACGACCGCCGCTCGGGCACCCTGCGGGTGATCGTGATGTCGCCGGGCGTCTGTGTGCTCACCGACAGCAAGACGTACACGTTCTCCCTCGGCTGAGGACTGGGTGGCGGGCGCCGTGGCCCGGTGTTTTGCTGGGCGGGGGGATGGACGTGGTGCGAACGGGGTACCCCGTGCCACCGCAGCGCGGCCACGAAAGGAGCGATCAATGGCGAACAAGGACCGGTCGCATCCGGAATCCGTCATGGTGGAGATCAGCGGATGCTCCAAGGAGGACGCACGTCTCGTCTTCGAGGCACTGAACTCCTGCTTCGCGTCCGACCGGGGCAAGGACGAGGTGCCCCAGCAACTCCACGAGACCAGGCCCATGGTGTGGCTCGGCACGTACGACGTCGCGGACACCCCCCGCCAGGGCTGCCCGCCGGTCCGCCTGCGCTCGTCCGTCCAGGCGGACGTCCAGGGCGGCTACTGGGCCGTCGACCGCTTCCGTCACACCCTGGACTCCATGTTCACCGTCGAGGAGACCTGCACGGCCTCCGGCGACCAGGAACGCGACCTCCATCTGCGCCTGGAAAGCCGCTGACCCGGCGCCCCGGCGCCCTTCCCGCGCCCCGGCCGGTCCCGTACCGGCCGGGGCGCACCGCGTCGGGACGGGTGCCGGGGCCCGGTCCGCCGTGAGCACGGTGGCGCGGCCCACACGTTTATGCAACTAGTTGCACAAGCGGCTTCGGTTGCTCTACAACAAGAGGCGACCGCACCCGTGCACGGAGGGCCTGAGATGAGCCGTTACCCCCACTTGCTGACCCCGCTCGACCTGGGGTTCACCACGCTGCCCAACCGGGTGCTCATGGGGTCCATGCACGTGGGGCTGGAGGAGGCCGAGCGGGGGTTCGAGCGGATGGCGGCCTTCTACGCCGCCCGGGCGCGCGGCGGCGTCGGGCTCATCGTCACCGGCGGCATCGCGCCGAACGAGGAGGGCCGGCCGTACGAGGGCGGGGCCAAGCTCACCACCGAGGCGGAGGCCGAGCGGCACCGGGTCGTCACCGACGCCGTGCACCGCGAGGGCGGCCGGATCGCCCTGCAGATCCTGCACTTCGGGCGGTACGCCTACCACCAAGACCTCGTCGCCCCGAGCCCCCTCCAGGCGCCGATCAGCCCCTACGTGCCCCGGGAGCTCTCCGAGGCCGACATCGAGCGGACCATCGAGGACTACGCCCGTACCGCCCGTCTCGCGCGGCACGCCGGGTACGACGGCGTCGAGATCATGGGCTCCGAGGGCTACCTCGTCAACGAGTTCATCGCAGCCCGCACCAACCACCGCACCGACCGCTGGGGCGGCTCGTACGAGAACCGGATGCGGTTCCCGGTCGAGATCGTCCGCCGGGTGCGCGAGGCCGTCGGCGAGGACTTCATCATCGTCTACCGGCTGTCCATGCTGGACCTCGTCCCCGGCGGCTCCTCCCACGCGGAGGTCGTCACCCTGGCCAAGGCCGTCGAGGCGGCCGGCGCGACCATCATCAACACCGGCATCGGCTGGCACGAGGCCCGCATCCCCACCATCGCCACCTCCGTGCCGCGCGGCGCCTTCACCTGGGTCACCAAGAGGCTGATGGGCGAGGTGGCCGTCCCGCTGGTGACCACCAACCGCATCAACACCCCCGAACTCGCCGAGGAGCTGCTGGCCGGCGGCTGCGCCGACATGGTCTCCATGGCCCGGCCGATGCTCGCCGACCCCGACTTCGTCGCCAAGGCCGCCGCCGGAACCCCCGAGGCCATCAACACCTGCATCGGCTGCAACCAGGCCTGCCTGGACCACACCTTCAGCGGGCAGCTCACCTCCTGCCTGGTCAACCCGCGCGCCTGCCACGAGACCGAGCTGGTGCTCGCGCCGGCCCGGACCAGGAAGCGCGTCGCCGTCGTCGGCGCCGGACCGGCCGGGCTCGCCTGCGCCGTCAGCGCCGCCGAACGCGGCCACACCGTCACCCTGTTCGACGCCGGGAGCGAGATCGGCGGGCAGCTCAACGTCGCCCGCAAGGTCCCCGGCAAGCAGGAGTTCGAGGAGACCCTGCGCTACTTCCGCCACCAGCTCGCCGCCCACGGCGTGGAGGTACGCCTGAACACCTGGGTGAGCGCCGCGGACGTGGCAGATCATGACGAGGTCGTCGTCGCCACCGGCGTCACGCCGCGCACCCCCGACATCCCGGGCGTCGACCACCCGCGCGTGCTCGGCTACCTCGACGTGCTGCGCGACGGCGCCCACGTCGGCGACCGGGTGGCCGTCCTGGGCGCCGGCGGGATCGGCTTCGACGTCGCCGAGTACCTCACCGACGGCGGCGACAAGGCGAGCGAGGACCCCGCGACGTACTTCCGCAACTGGGGCGTCGACACGGAGTACACGGCACCCGGCGGCCTCACCGAGCCGCGCCGCCCGGCCCCGGCCCGCCAGGTCCACCTGCTCCAGCGCAAGACCACCAAGGTCGGAGCCGGGCTCGGCAAGACCACCGGGTGGATCCACCGCACCGAGCTGCGGCACCGCGGGGTCACCATGGTCCCGGGGGTGCGCTACGACCGCATCGACGACGCGGGTCTGCACATCACCGTCGGCGAGGAGAGCACCGTCCTGGAGGTCGACACCGTGGTGCTGTGCACCGGCCAGGAACCGCGCCGCGAGCTGTACGAGGAGCTGGTCGCCGCCGGGCGCAGCGCCCACCTGATCGGCGGCGCGGACGTCGCCGCGGAGCTGGACGCCAAGCGGGCCGTCAAGCAGGGCACCGAACTGGCGGCGGCGCTCTAGGAGCCGCTGCGGCCTCCCTAGGATGAGCCCATGTCACTCCCGCACGCGATCCTCACCGCCCTGCTGGAAAAGCCGTCGTCGGGGCTGGAGCTGACCCGCCGGTTCGACAAGTCGATCGGCTACTTCTGGTCCGCGACGCACCAGCAGATCTACCGCGAGCTGGGAAAGCTGGAGGGCGAGGGGCTCATCCGGGCGCTGCCGTCCGAGCAGCCGGCCCGCGGGCAGAGGAAGAGCTACGAGGTCCTGCCCGCGGGCCGCGCCGAGCTGGCCCGCTGGACCGCCGTCGCGCAGGACCCCAAGCCGCTGCGGGACACGCTCCTGCTGCGGCTGCGCGCGTCGGCGGTGGTCGGCACGGCCGGCCTGGAAGCGGACCTGCGGCGCCATCTGGAGCTGCACCGACGGCAGTTGGCCGAGTACCAGCAGATCGAACGGCGCGACTTCCCGCCGGAGCGGGACACCCCGCAGGACCGGCTGCGCCACCTGGTCCTGCGGGCCGGCATCGACCTGGAGACCTTCTGGACGCAGTGGCTCTCGCACGCCCTCGCGGAGTTCCCCGAGCCGTCCGACGACGGCCGGACGGGCTGACCGGCTTCACCACCGGGTCGGTCTCGAGCGGCGGCGCAGGCACCAGGCGGCGGTGACGGTGCCCGCGCCCACCAGTGCCGCGCCGATGCCCAGGGTCAGGGGGCCGTGGTCGCGGACGGCGCCGCCCAGGCCGCCGTTGACGCCCCGGACGGGCGCCTGCTGGACGGGACCAGGGCGGGTGGGCACCGGCCTGGAGGTGGCCGAGAGGGTCGGTGCGGACCCGGCGGAGACGATCACCGCCTGACTGCCCGCCGTGCTGCCGCTGGAACAGACCACCACCACGGTGTAGGTCCCGGGACTCACCCCGGACCAGACGGCGGACTGGCTGACGGTGGTGCCCGACAGCGCCGCCTGCCGGCCCTGGGCGAAGCTGGCCTGGCTGCTGGTGAGCAGGGCCGCGGTGCCCCAGCTGCCGTTGATCCGGGTGCACGCGCTGGTGACCACCGAGACGGAGGAGCCGGTGGTGCTGACGGAGATGCCGGAGACCGCGGCGGCCGGCGCCGCGAGCGCGACCGGGAGCGCGACGGTGGCCGGGAGGGCGAGAGCGGAGCGGAGCAGGGATATGGACTTGCGCATCGGCTGGCCTCCGGCGGCACGGCCGGCGGTACGTCCCATGCGCCGCCCAGGGTCGGGAAACATCCGTGCTGCCTGGTCAGCAGCCAACGCGGCCCGGCGGGCGCCCGCACCCGGACGGCATCCGGCCGGGTGACGCGGACCCGTCCCGGCGTCCCCGGGATGCGGCCCCCGCCGGGCTGTGGTCAGCGTCCCGTGGTCACCGTCCGCTCGGGCGACCAGCCGCCCCAGGTGCCGTCGGGCAGCCGGGCCCGCAGCCGTACCCGGTGCTCCTCCCCGGCCGTGCGGCCCAGGTAGAAGCTGTAGTGCGCCCGCCCGCGCGGCGGGGTGCCGCCCCACTCCAGCGAGGTGGCCGAGGTGCCGTCGAGCCGGATCGCGTACTGCGTGATCACCCCGTCCGTGCCCGGCGGATCCCAGGACAAATCCAGGTAGTAGGCGCCGTCGGCGCGGTGGGTCGCGGCGGTGAAGCCGGTCGGCGCGGTGGCCCGGCCGTCGTCGGTGCCCGGGGTGGTGAGGCGGACCGGGGCGCTCGCGGGGGAGAGGTTGTCCGCCGCGTCCCGGGCCCGCACCGTGAACACGTACCGGGTGCCGGGGCGCAGTCCGGTGACGACGGCCGAGGTCGAATCTCCGCCGACGCTGTGGATCCGGGTGCCGCCCTGCTGGATGTCGTACGACACCACGCCCCGGTCGTCGTGGGAGGCGCCCCAGGACAGCCGGACCGCCCGGCTGCCGTCGGTCCGCCCGGTGGGCGTTTCGGGCCGGGTCGGCGCCGAGCGGTCGGCCGCGGCCCGGGCGGGCGTCCGGGCCGCCACCGGCCGGCTCGGCGGTCCGAGCCGGCCGGCCCTGTCCCGGGCCCGCACGGTGAAGACGTACCGGGTGGACGGCCTGAGCCTGACGACGTCCACCATGCGCTGAGAACCGGGCACCTCGGCCGCGTTCGTGCCGTCCCGGTACACCTCGTAGGAGCGGATGCCGGTGTCGTCCGGCACCGCGTTCCACATCACGTGCACCGACGTGGCGCTGCCGGCCTGCGCGGTGACCCCGGTCGGGGCGCCCGGCATCCGGCCCTCGTCGCCCGCGTCGGCCCGGCTCCAGCCACAGGACGTGAGCAGCAGCAGGGCGCCGCAGACCAGCACGAGCGGAACGGGAACGCGTCGCACGGCTCTGCCTCCACGATCGGTTCAGCTGCGGCCCGGCAATGGTCCGGACCAATATGGACCGCCCGGTGCGCCCGCGGCAAGGGGCCGGTGCGGAGCACCCCGCGCGGTTACGTATGCTGAAGGTCCCTGCGGCTGAACTCCCCGAGAGGGCTGGGGAGTTCATGCCGTTGGCGCGGAAACGCTGTCGTCGCCGAACCCGCGCCGGCGCGGGCGGCCGGGGGACCTGGATCGGAGGCGGTCCGGGTTCCCGGCCCCTGTTGTCCCCGCGGAGTCACCCGTCCGGCGGTGGGACCATCACATGCTATGCCCCAAATGCCGAAAATATTCCCTCACGGGTTGTCAGTCCCGTGCTCCATCCGGCCCCTTGGGGGTGGCCCCTGCGGCCCGGCGTCCGGGTCGCGGCCCACAGTGGGCTCGACATGTCCCCGAGGAGAGGGTTCCTCATCGTGCGTGTGCGTGTCCCGACGCTGACGCTCGCCGCGGTCGGCGCCGCCCTGATCGCCCCCGCCACGCTGCCCGGCCCCGCCGCGGCGCTCCCGCCCGAGGCGCGGGCGACGGCCCACGGCAAGGGCGCGACCCCCGGCGCAGGTCCGCGCAAAAACGTTGTCCCTCGGGCCGGCGCCCCCGCCGGCCCGGTCCCCCGAGAGCACCCGCCCGCCTCCCCGGACCGGAGCGGGCACCGCGTCGGCCTCCGCCGCGAGAGCGCCCGGGCCGCCGTGGCCCGTCGCGAGGGCGCCGTCACCGCAGAGGACCTGCTGGCGCGGGTCGGTGTCTGCGACCAGATCTCCGACGGCCGGTACCGCACCGACGCGGGCAGCCCCGAGACCGTGCCCGTCTGCGGCACCCGGGACGCCGTCTTCTGGAAGGCGGACCTGGACATCGACTGCGACGGCCGGCCCTCCGTCCACTGCAACGCCCAGACCGACCCGCTGTACTCCCCGGACACCGCCTTCCGGCAGTCCGACGGACGGCAGCTCAGCGCCGAGGAGCTGCCCTACATCGTCGTCCCGGCCGCGGGGCCCCGCTGGGACCCCGGCGCGTACGGCGTGCGGGGCGGCTCGGTCGCCGCCGTCGTCTACCGGGACCGGGTGCAGTACGCGGTGGTCGGCGACACCGGCCCGAGCGACCTCATCGGTGAGGCCTCCTACGCCACCGCCAAGGGCCTCGGCATCAGCCCCGGCCCCAGCGACGGCGGAGCGGCCTCGGGGGTCACCTACATCGTCTTCAAGGACTCCCGGGCGGACCCCATCGAGGACCACGGGGCGGCGGTGGCGACCGGCGAGCGGCTGGCCCGGCAGTTCGTGACCGACACGGGCGACTGACCAGCCGCTCGACCCGCGGGCCCGTCACACCTTGCGGTAGTCGTACGCCTCCTTCGCCGCCGCCTCCACCCCGTCCAGATCGGCGCCCGCGGCGGCCGTCACCACCGCGGCCACCGCACCTTCCAGGAACGGGGCGTCGACCAGCCGCGTGTTCTCGGGCAGTTCGTCGCCCTCGGCCAGCAGTGCCTTCACCGTGAGCACCGCGCTGCCGAGGTCGGTGAGGACCGCGACCCCGGCGCCCCGGTCGGCCGTGGCCGCCGCGGCGGCGATCAGCTCGGCGCTGGTGCCGAGCCCGCCGCCCTCGGTGCCGCCCGCCGGGGCCACCGGCACCGCCTCGGCCCCGCCCGCGAGCCCCTTGGCCAGCGCCGCGACCGAGGCGGCCACCTCGGCGCTGTGCGACACCAGGACGATCCCGACCAGCTTCTCCTCGCTCACGTCAGCCCTCCGCCGTCTCGGCCAGCGCCGCGATCAGCAGCGCCGACGAGGTCGCCCCCGGATCCTGGTGGCCGATGCTGCGCTCGCCCAGATAGCTCGCCCGGCCCTTGCGCGCCAGCAGCGGAACGGTGTCCTTCGCACCCTTCTCGGCGGCCTCCCGGGCGGCGCCGAAACCGCTGCCGAGCGCCTCCACGGCCGGCAGCAGGGCGTCGACCATGGTCTTGTCGCCGAGCGCCGCCCCGCCCAGCTTCATCACGCCCTGCACACCCGCCCGCAGCGCCTCGGCCAGCTGCTCCTCGCCGACCTCGGCGGCCTCTCCGAGCGCTTTGCCGGTCCGGCGCAGCAGTGTGCCGTACAGCGGTCCCGAGGCGCCGCCGACCGTCGAGATCAGCTGGCGTCCGGAGAGCATCAGGACGGCGCCCGGCGTGTCCGGCGCCTCGTCGGCCAGCGTCGTCCGCACGGCCGCGAACCCGCGCTGCATGTTGCTGCCGTGATCGGCGTCCCCGATGGCCGAGTCGAGGGCGGTGAGACGGTCCGCCTCACGGTCGACGGACGCGGCGGTCGCCGTCATCCAACGACGGAAGAAGTCGGCGTCGAGCACTGGACCTCCAAACATAGTAAGGGCGTTGAGCGCTGTGTCCGCCGTATCACATCCCCCAGCGCAGCGCCGGGGTGCGCACCGGCGCGTCCCACAACCGCAGCATTTCCTCGTCGACCTGGCACAGGGTCACCGAGGCGCCCGCCATGTCCAGGGAGGTGACGTAGTTGCCGACCAGGGTGCGCACCACGGCGACCCCGCGCTCGGCCAGCACCCGCTGCACCTCGGCGTTGAACCCGTACAGCTCCAGCAGCGGGGTGGCGCCCATGCCGTTGACCAGGACGAGCACCGGATTGTGCGGCGACATGTCCTCCAGGATCGCGTTGACCGCGAAGTCGGCTATCTCGCCGGAGGTCATCATCGGCCGCCGCTCCCGGCCCGGCTCGCCGTGGATGCCGATGCCCAACTCCAGCTCGCCCTCGGGCAGATCGAAGGTGGGGGAGCCCTTCGCCGGGGTCGTGACGGCGCTGAGCGCCACCCCGAAGCTGCGGGAGTTCTCGTTCACCCGGCGGGCTATCGACTCCACCTGCTCCAGCGGCCGCCCCTCGGCCGCCGCGGCGCCCGCCAGCTTCTCCACGAACAGCGTCGCCCCGGTGCCGCGCCGCCCGGCCGTGAAGAGGCTGTCGGTGACGGCCACGTCATCGTTCACCAGCACCTTGGCGACCTGGACGCCCTCGTCCTCGGCCAGCTCCGCCGCCATGTCGAAGTTGAGCACGTCGCCCGTGTAGTTCTTCACCACGAACAGCACCCCGGCCCCGCTGTCCACGGCCGCCGCCGCGCGCACCATCTGGTCGGGCACCGGCGAGGTGAACACCTCGCCCGGACAGGCGGCGGACAGCATGCCGGGGCCGACGAACCCGCCGTGCAGCGGCTCGTGCCCGGACCCGCCGCCGGAGACCAGTGCGACCTGCCCGGCCACCGGTGCGTCCCGGCGGACGATCACCCGGTTCTCCACGTCCACCGCCAGGTCCGGATGCGCGGCCGCCATCCCGCGCAGCGCGTCCGCGACGACGGTCTCCGGCACGTTGATCAACATCTTCATGCCTGTCTCCCAGAAAGCTCGCAGGTGGTCCCTGGCCGGTGTTTTCCCTGTTCAGGCCGGGTGGGACCAGGTGGGTGGTCGGAGCCTTGCACCTCAGTATCGGCCTTGTGGCCCCGAAGGTCATGTGCGCTGCCGCAATCCGCCGCGCCGCCGCCCGCCCGAACGGGCCCCGGCGGCGCCCGCCGTGGCCGCCGCGGCGCCGGGCCCATCAGGCGTCACCGCCGGCCGGTCGGGCCAGCTCGACCACGACGAACGCATGACGCAGCGCGGTCGCCGCGTCCCGGCCCGCGCCCGCGTCACCGGGCGGTGTGTTGCCCTCGGAACGGGTGGCGACCTCGATGTCCGCCAGGAGCGTGACCGCCTCGTCACCGGCCCCCAGCCGCTCCAGGTGGACCGCGAGGGCCGAACGGAACAGCTCCGCCACCCCGTCCGCGCGGGCCTGCCCGCGCCGCAGCGCCTCACCGAAGTGGGGCAGCCCGCCCCGCATCCCGTTGGCGTGGCCGACCACCGTGACCCTCGGCGGCGGGAAGCCCGCACGTACGTTCGCCAGCGACGCCCACGCCACCTCGGCGGCCAGCCGGTGCACCGTCTCCCGGTGCGCCCCCGTCAGCTCGGCGGAGCCGTCCGCGAACTCGACGCCGCCGATGGTCAGCCGTTCGCTGCGGTACGGCGCCGCCGGCGGGGCGGTGTGCGGCACGACGGGGGCCGCGACCCCGTGCTGCGGCTGCGGCTGCGCCTGTGTCTGTACCGGCGCCTGTGTCCGTACCCGCGTCTCTGCCTGGGGCCGGGACTGTGCCGGTGCCTGCGGCCGGTCCTCGGCGGGCGGCTGCTGCCGCGGCGGGGCCTTGGGCGCCCGGGGCGAGACCTCCTCGGCGGCGGGCCGGGTGTCGTGCACCGCGACCGTGGTACGCCGGCCCTGGTCCTTGTCGCCGCCCGCCGGGGTGCGCTCGGTGGTGACCGTGACCGGGAAGTCGGCCGCGGTCACCCGGGGCTGGAGCGAACCGTGCTGGTAGTTGATGAGATACCGGTCCAGCCGGTCCCGCAGCTCCCCGTGCACGGCCTCGGCCCGCTGCCGCGCGGTGTCGGGCAGGACGCCGCCCAGCGTGGGGCGGCGGGCGTTGCCGCGCCCGGTCACCGTGATCCGGGGCAGCGGCAGGCCGTTGTGGTGGTTCCACAGCCCGGTGCGGGTCGCCAGCTCGGCCACGTAGTTGAGCTTGCGCCCCTCGTCCTTGCCGATCTGCCGGGAGCCCTCGCGGAACCTGATGTCGATCTGCGGAAGCCGGTGGCCGTGCACGATCACCGAGGTCAGCGGGTTGGCCTCGGCCGACCGGTCGGAGGTCAGCAGGTCCGCGCTGACCTCGTGCATGGTCTCGCCGGGCCGCTGGGAGAACATCCGGAAGTGCCACAGATCGCTGCCCTTGGACAGCTCCGCGGCCTGCTTCATGCGCGCCTCGGCGGCCCTGCGGGCCTTCTCGAACTCCTCGACGGCGCGCTCGTGCTCCGGGCTGTGCCGGACCGTACCGGCGATCTGCTGCCGGGCGTCCGCCGCCCGGGTGAGCGCGTCCACCAGCGCCAGGTGCCGGTCCAGCCGCCTGATCCGCGCCTCGTCGCCGCCGGCCGCCCGTGCCCGGTCCAGCTCGTCGCTGACGGCCCGGTGCAGGCTGCGGAACCCGTCCGCGGAGGTGTGCCGCAGGTTCTCCGACACGGCCGACTTCACGATGCCCGTGATGTGCGCGCGGCGGGCGAAGTTCTCCAGCGTGATCTGGTGCTTGCCGTCCTCGCTGGCGAGCACGACGGCGGCGAAGTGATAGCCGAAGTGGCTGCCCTCCGGCTCGCCCGGCTTGGCGTAGTTGTGCGCCAGGCTCGGCAGGCCGTTCTCGTCCAGCGCGTTGATCGAGTGCACGAGGTAGGCCTCGCCGACCTTCGCCCAGGCGTACTGGTTGATGCCGATCTCGCGCGCGGCGGCGGACAGCGCGTCGCGGCGCGGGTTGTCCAGCGGGTCGTAACTCAGCGCGCTGCCGTAGGACTTGCCGGGGGTCGGGCCGTCGCTCTCGGCGATGAGCCGGTCGTCCCGCCGCACCTGGTCGACGGCCCACGACGGGCCCAGTGGCCGGTCCGGCCGCTCGCCGTCCGCCACCAGGGAGAGGGACTCGGCGAGGTGGTGGATGCCGGTGACCTCGGTGCGGCCGAGGGCGTTGATCGGCGCCTTGCCCAGGCCCGAGCCGTCGGGGCTCCGGAAGACCACGTGCGAGGCGGGGACGCCGCCCGAGACCATCTGGGCGAAGTCCCGGCAGATCTCCTCCTCCGACTTCCCGGAGCGGGTCAGGAACCGCGGGGTGACACGCACCAGTTCACGATGCCCACCGTGGCCGTCGGCAACCCGCAGCGTGAGGTCGCCGGCGTGCAGCCGCACCAGGGAACCGGCGAGCGCCAGTTGACGGTTGGACGCGTCGATCGCCGCCACCGTGGCGAACACCTGCTGGCCGTAGCCGCCTTCACGGTGCGCCAGGGAGAGGTCGCCCGACACATGGAGCGGCGGATGGTGCTCCACGAGCGTCTCCTGGTGCCCCTGGGCCGGCACCGACAGCCGGGGCACGTCGTCCGAGCCGTGGCCGTAGTCGAAGCGGGCGTGGTACATGCCGGTGGGCTCTTCGAACAGCACCGTACCGGGACCGGCCCCGACCACCTCGTAATCGCTGGTGGTCAGCGACCTGGCGCGCAGCCGGTCCAGCAGGTTCTCCGGGGCCAGGGGCGACGCGCGGCCGTCGCGGTGCGGCAGCAGCTTGCTCGCGTGGTCCGGGCCGCCGGGTTCGTGCTCCGGGGTCGGGGAGCCGAAGTCGAACAGGTCCAAGGGTCCGCGCGGGCCGCCCAGATGGAGCGTCCAGTCACCGCTGCCGCCGGTCAGGTCGAGGTGTTCGTCGCCGGTCCGCCAGTCGAGCACCGGGCGCACCTCGGAGTCGGTCGACCACACCACCGTCCCGGCCCGGTCCGCGACCAGCCGCGCCAGCTCCTGGTCCTGCCCGCGCGGGACCACCAGCACGATGTCCTGGTCCGTGCCGCGCAGCGGGTCCCGGGCCACCAGCTCGGCGAACTCCGCCTCGGACACCCGGACCGCCTGACCGCCCGTCCGCAGCACCAGGCCGTCCGGGGTCCGCTCGGCGGCCACCACGTACGGGCTGTGCCACGGCGCCGTGTGCCGCGTCTCCTGCCCGTCGGGGCCGGTGACCGTGTAGCTCGTCAGGTCCGGCGGGACCGCCCGCGCCCCCGTCCAGTCACGGCCCGTGGCCTGCCCCGAGCCGTCGGCCAGCGCCGTGTGGTGGCCCAGCGCGTCGTGCTCGGTGGCCAGGAAGTGCGCGGCGAGCGCGGCACCGTCCCGCGTCGCCTCGGGCCCGGCGTGCGCGGTGAGCGCCAGCAGATACCGGTAGTCCCCGTCGGTGGGCGCGCCGTCGAGATGGAGCACCTGCTCGGCCAGCACCTCCAGCGGCGGCCGGTGCTCCGCGTCCGGCACGGCACGTGGCGGGGCCATCCGCTGGAGGGTGAGCAGGGCTTCGTGGGCGCGGTCGTACGAGTCCTGGTCGAGCGTGTCGCCGTACAGCCGGTCCAGCCACTCGTACTCGCGCCGGCGTTCCTGCGTGTACTCCTCCAGGATGTGCGACCAGTCCGCGTCCTCCTCCTCGACCCGGTCGTGGTCGCCCTGCGGCAGGCGCGGCTCCTGGGCCTGCGCCTCGTGCTGCCCGCCGTCCCGCTCCGGATCGGTCACCGGATCGACCCAGACGTGCCGCCGGGTCACGGGCGCGGTGCCCGACCTGGCCTCCTGCCAGCCCGGGTGCCGCGGGCCGAAGGGGGTGTGCTCCCCGGCGGGGCCGGGATGCACGACGGTCTCGGGTACGTCGCCGACGAGCGCCCCGAGCAGCTGGAGGTGCCGTCCGCGCAGCCCGCCCTGGGCGAGGCCGTCCGGCGCCGGCCGGTGGAAGTCGCCCAGCAGGCTGCCCGCCACCCCCGCCCGGCCCGGGCCCTCGCCGTCGTCCGCCCGGTACTCGTCGCGCAGCCCGAGCTGGTGCCCCAACTCGTGGGCGTACGCGACCGGTTCGGCGTCCGGCCACCAGGTGCGCTGGTCCATCGGACGGTCGTGGCCCGCGAGGTCCACCACCAGATGCGGCTGGTCGTCCGCCGTCACACGCTCCACCGTGACGTGCAGTCGGCTGCCGTCGGGGAGGTGGTGGCCGGGGCGGTTGTAGAACTCCTCGGTCCCCTGGACGAGCCGCTCCCAGGCGGTCCCGGGGTCGTGCCCGGCACCGCCCCGGAAGGCGACCCGCACCGTCAGGTCGGTGACGGCGGTGTCGCCGGCGCGGAAGACGCGCGCGTCGAAGGACGAGCGCACCACGAAGCGGGGCGCCTGGTCACGGGGACGGCGGGGAGCGGCGGTGCCGGTGGTGGTCCCGGGTGCCTTCGGCGCCCTGGGGGCCTTGGGGGCGACCTCGTGGCCGGTGGCCGTCGTGGTGGTGTGGCGCGGCGGCAGCTGGGCGGCGTCGTAGTGGCTGCGGCCGTTGTAGTGCACGTCGACCGTGCGGCCGGTGTGGCCGGGTCCGGCCGTCTCCAGATGGGTGGTGCCGTCGGGCAGCAGCCGGAAGGTGCGCAGCCGGGTGCCGAGGGTGTGGGCCACCAGGGCGGGGAAGACCTCGCCCTCCTCGGTGTTCCAGGCGTCGTTGCCCGGCACCCAGTTCTCCACGGCCCGGACCAGCGCCTGGTGCTCGGCCGGGGTCAGCGGCTGGTGCAGCGAGGTGTCCACGACGGCGTCGACCAGGGCCTCCTTGCTGTCGATGTGGTCGAGGCTCAGCGGCTCGCCGTGCTCGGTCAGATAGTCGAACTGGGCGCGCGGCGCCAGGGCGTCGTCGTGCAGGACCCAGTGGCCGAGCCGGTTCGTCGTCTCCGGGACCTCGGCCGCCGCGGCCTCGGCGGCGTCCTGCGGGGTCAGGCGGTGCGGTTCGCCCGTCAGCTCCCGGGCGCGCGCCTCGATGTAGAGGGTGCGCAGGGCCCGCGGGTGGAGCCAGTCCGGTGACATGACGCGGTCGACGCCGTAGCGCCCCAGCCGTGCGCGCAGTTCCTCGGGGCTTTCGGTACGGAGCTGCCGCTGGAGCCGGTCCACCTGGACGCGCCGGTACACCTGCGCGACCTCGCCCGGCAGGTCATGCGGGGAGGCCGACCGCAGACCGTCCAGCACCATCCGGTGCAGGTCCCCGGCGGCCCGGCCCAGCGGGCTGTTCGGGTCGACGGTTCCCCGCTGGGTGCGGATCTGGTGGAGGACGGCCTCGTGCAGGGCGCGCGCGTCCTGCGGCGTGCCGTGGTGCAGGGCGGCGGGCCAGTGCTCGGGCGGGGTGCTCGCGAGCACGGAGTACAGCAGACAGCGGCCGTCGCCGGGGACCTTGAGGCGGGGCGGGGCCGGGGGCGCGGAGGAGGTGTCCTCGGCGTCGTCGGTCTTCGGGACGGGCTTGTGTTCCCCGGCGTCGTCGGTCTTGGGGGCGGGCTTGTGTTCCTCGGCGTCCTTGGGGAGCTGCTGCTCCTTGGGCGACTCGGGAGTCTCCTTCTTCTCCTCGGCGTCCTCGGGAGCCTGCTTTCCGCCCTCGTTCGTGTCCTTGGAGGTCTGCTTCTCGGTTTCCTGTGTGGGCTCGGGGGTCTGCTTCTCGGTCTCCTGGGTGTCCTCGGGGGCCTGCTTCCCGGTCTTCTGCGCCTCCTCGGGGGTCTGCTTCCCGGTCTCCTTCGCGTCCTGGGAAGTCTCCTTCGCCTCCTCGGTGGGCTTCGGGTTCCGCTCCTTCTCCTCGGCGGGCTTGTGGCCCTCCTGCGGTGTGGCGGGCTTCGGGATCTCCGCCTGCCGCTTGTTCTCCTCCGGCGCCTTCTCCGGCGTCTTCTCCGGTTCCGTGACCGCGTCCTCGGTCTTCTTGGCCGTCCAGTAGTAGACGTGCCCGTCCGTGTGCGCCGTGTTCCCGTACGTGCCGTTCTCGTCGTACTTCTGCGTGGACAGCCTGACCGGCTGCCGCATCAGCACCTGGGGGCCCTTGAGCGTGGCCTTGCCCGGCTCGGTGGCCGTCTTGCCGTGCGGCATGGCCGGCGGGGGGAGGGTGCGGTTCGGCACCCCCGGGCCGCGGGTCACCGGGGACGTGCTCTCGAAGGTCTGGTCCCTGTCCAGCTTCATGGCGTTGGTCGGGACCGGGACGATGACGTTCGGGTTCTTGGTGGTCACCGGGAACGCGAGGGGCGTCAGGTTCGCGTTGACGGCGTTGCTCGCGGACGTGGCCGACTCGTGCTCGGTGGCGATGGTGATCTCGTCGCTGCCGTCGTCCCGGGTGGAGATC
Organism: Streptomyces misionensis; assembly: GCF_007896895.1. Taxonomy (GTDB): domain Bacteria; phylum Actinomycetota; class Actinomycetes; order Streptomycetales; family Streptomycetaceae; genus Streptomyces; species Streptomyces misionensis_A. Next base: position 19,886 of record NZ_VOGW01000194.1, read on the forward strand.
TCCTCCGCCTTCCCGGTCGGCTGGAGCCGGAACTCGAGGCCGGTCTTCCCGTCGCTGCCGAGCGGCACCGTGCGATAGCCGCCGACGGGGTCCTTGAGCTGGTGGAACACCGTGGGCAGGGTGCTCGAACCGAGGGTGCGGCGCAGCGCGACCTGCTGCTCCAGCGGCAGGCGCTGCTCCTTCACCAGGGGGTTGCCGTCGTCCAGCCGGGGATCGGAGACGAAGGACGCGATCAGCTTCTGCGCCTCCTTGGGCGTCATGGCCCCGGCCCAGTGGCCGAGCGTCGAGGCGGCCGAGCCCAGGCCCGAGGAGAGGGCCGAGCCCGCCTTGCCCAGCATGCCGTCGCCCCAGGGCCGGGGCGTGGTGAGCACCGTCTGCGCCTGGTCGTACAGCCCGGCGTGGTTGTCGAAGCCCACCAGGTCGTGGGCCGAGTCCAGGGACGCCTGCCAGCTCTCCCGGTCCTCCTTGGAACCGGTGAGCGGCCGCAGCTCGACGGTGTTCCCGCCGTCGTCCGTCGCGGGCCGCTGCTGGGTCTCCTGCTGGGTCTGCTCCTGGCTCTGTTCCTGAATCTGTCCCTGGCTCTGTCCCTGGCTCGGTTCCTGCGTCTGCTGCTTCTGCTGGTGGGCGGCGGCCTGTTCGGCGGTCTCCGTCAGCGACTTGGGCACGTAGACGTGGACCCGCCACGAGGGCTTCACCGGGAGCGGCTCGGCGAGGTTCACGAAGCGCCCGTACTCGGTGCGCTGGGTCACCGTGACCTCGAAGCGCATCGTGTTGCCGAACTTCACCGTGTCACCGAATTTGGACGTCTTGTGGTCGACCTTGGTGGTGACGCCGGTCTCGGCACTCTTGGTCCGGGTGCCCTCGCCGCCCCCGGTCGGCGCCCAGGCGGCGCTGCCGAGGCCGCCCTTGTTCTCCTCCGCCTTGACGGCGGCGGCGTCCTGGCCGGGCTTCGGTTTGACGACCGGGGCGTAGGAGAGGCGGAGGTTGCCGTCGGCGCCCAGCGACCAGTTGTGCCCCGCGCTGCCCTTGACCGTCTGCGCGATGCCGACCTTGCGGGTGGTGTCCCCGGTGGAGTGGTCGCCCTCGTCGGTCCACTTCCCCTCGGGGATGCCGCGGACCAGCACCTCGGTGATCACACGCTGGGTGCGGGACTCGTGCACGTGGTAGTCGAGGATGCCCCGGCCCACCAGGTCCTCGTAGTTGGCCGACAGGTTCTCCGGGGAGAAGGTGTCCGCGAACGGCAGCGCCGCCTCCGGCACGGGAGCGGCGGTGTCCAGCTTGCGGATCTGCCGGTCGATCTCGCCCAGGATCTCGTCCGACTTGGGGATGTCGGCGGTGGCGCCGCCCAGCAGCCCCTTGGCGAGCAGCGGCGCCTGCCGGGTCCCCGGCTGAGCCCCGGTGCCGTCCTCGGCGAGCTTGCGCACGTCGTCGTCGGACAGCAGCACCAGCACCCGGTGCTTGCCGGTCCGCGGCTCCCCGAGGAAGACGTCGCCCTTGGCGTCGGTGACCCTGCCCTGCACGGTGACGTCCGCGTCGGCCTCGTACAGGTGCCAGGTGCCCTTGTACGCGGCCTTGCGCGAGGTCGTCATCTTGTGCTTGACGTTCTCGCCGGTGTTCTGTCCGGCGCCGCCCTTCCCCTTGACGCCGCCGCGTGCCTGGAAGGAGGCGTCAGGGCTGTCCTTGGACGGGAAGCGGCCCACGTCGAAGCCGAGTCCCGCCTTGAACGCGCTGGTGGTCTTGTCCGCGACCTGGGTGGACACGCTGGACTTGGTCTCGATCTCCAGCTTGCCCTCGCCGGGCAGCGTCTCGCGGAACCGGAAGTTGCTCAGCGCGGTCCGCGTGGACAGCCCGACGGTGTCCCGGTTGCGGCCCGAACCCACCTGCTCGTCACCGCTGTTGGCCCAGCCGCCGTGCGAGGCGGAGACCAGGGACCGCAGGTGCTCCTCGTCGGTGAGCCCGTCCAGGGCGTCCTTCAGCTCGGGCACCCGGGTGTTCCCCGATGTGCCGGCCTTCTTCTGGAAGGCGCTGGTCAGGGACTTCTGCGCCTGGTCCCGGAACTCCTTGGAGCCGGTGACGGACCGGACGGCGTGCCGCTGCGGCAGCACGTCCAGCGTGGTGATGGTCCGCGGCGGCGGGGTGGTGCCCTCGGTCGTCTCCGGCCGGCGCGCGACCTCGACGGTGAGCCGGCCCTCGGGCCGCACCGGCTTGATGTGCTGCATGTGCGGCGAGGGCGCCTCGGTCGACAGATGCGTGGTCGGCTGCTTGGGGTTCTCGACGCCGACCAGCACCTTGTACGTCACCGGGTGGGCGTAGACGTCGGTGTCCGCCTCCAGGGAGAACTGCCGCTTCACCTCGGTCTCGGTGCCCATGGTGAGCCCGTGCGAGGGGTTGTGGGCGGTGATGTCGAGGCTGCCCATGGTGAAGCCGCGGGTGACGTCCGGGTGGTCCAGCGAACTGCGCACGTTCCCGGCGAGGTTGACGACGTGCTTGGAGCTGTGGGTGACGGACTTGTCGGCACCGGTGGTGCGGGTGCCGACCGTCTTCGTCGTCGACTTGCCGGTCCCCACGTGATCGCCCTTGGTGGGCTCGGCCTTGATCAGGATCTCGTGGGTTTTGCCCGAAGTGCCGGGCAGATGGGGGCCCTTCAGGGTGATCCGGTAGGTGCCGTCCAGCAGCTTCGGCGCGCCGCCGCGCAGCCGTGAGGGGGCGAGCTGCTGCCGCAGCGTACGCAGGTTGTCCCAGGCCTCCGGGGTGACGCGCGGGCGGTTCGGGGCCGTGGGGTCCGGGTGGATCGCCCCGGGCGGCGGCAGCACGCCGGGGTGGTTCTGGTGCATCTCCAGGACGATGTGGTCCTCCAGCTCCGTCGAGCCGGGGACGTCGAGGAACGTGGTGCGCGGGGCCGCGACCGGGTCGGTGAGCCGGGTGGGGTCGAGCGGCGGGTGCTGACCGGTCGTGGGCGGGGCGGTCAGGTCGTGCGGGACCGCGCGCAGCACCTCGCCGTTCTGCGCGTCGATGGTGAGGACGACATCGCCGTTCGGGCGGACCGGCGGCTGCTCGGACGGCGGCGGGGAGTGGTCGCCGATCGCCGTGGTGGTGGTGCCGTGCAGCCCGTCGCGACCCGGCTGGAAGTGGTGCCGGACGAGCTGGACGCGCAGCCGCACCTGGGTGGCGACCAGATCGGCCTTGCCGGTCTGCTCGTGGCTGAACTCGCTGCCGATGGCGTTCTTGCCCTTGGTGCCGTGGACGAGGTTGCTGGAGCCGGTGTAGCCGGCGGTGCCGGTCAGCCAGGTGGACCGGGAGCTGTCCTGTGCCTTCCACACCTCTCCGGTGGCGCCGCCGCTGAGCCCGAGCGACCAGGAGCTGTTCTCCGTGCGGTTCTGTCCGTGCTCGCCCGACGACTTCGAGCCCAGGGTGGCCTTGTCGTCCACGGTGTGCAGGGCCTGGGAGCCGTCCGGCTCGACCGTCAGCAGCAGATGGGCCTTGCTGCCGTCGCTCAGCGTCAGCGTGTTCGACAGCAGGCCCTTGCCGGAGGCGTGCTCGAACCCGTTGAGGACGTTGGAGGGCTGGAAGAAGTCCTCGATGTCCCGGTGAGCGGTGCCGTCCGGGCGGGCCTCGCGCGGCAGCGCCTCGTAGACGGCGTCGCGGGCCGAGTTCAGCCCGGTGATCGACACGGGGTGACCGGAGGCGGGCTTCGGCTTCGTGCCGGTGCCGGTGTTGGTGTTGGTTCCTGTGCCGGTATCGGTGCCGGCGCCGTTCGTCCGGGTGGGGTCCCAGCCCTGCCAGGTGCGCGGCCGGTCCGTGGCCAGCTCCTCCGGGCGGGGCACGTCGGCGCGGACCTGGCCCTTGATGGCGTCGTCCGTGCCCGGGGCCTTCAGGGCGGTGCCCTCGTGGTCCGTGACCTTCACCGTGTAGGTGAAGTCGGAGGTGTAGCTGTCGGTCTTGCCGGTGAAGGCGAACTGGTTCGCCGTCTGTGTCGAGGACTTGACCGTGGTCTCGCGGCCGTGGGTGGCGCCGCCCAGCTTCACGGAGGGGCTGACCAGGGCGGACAGCTGCGGGTTGACGGGCCGGACGATGGTCGGTCCCAGTTCCAGGCCCGCCTGGGAGGAGGTCATCTCCGTCTTGCGCGGGGTGGCCTCGTGCGTCGACTCGACGGGCACGTCGAAGCCCTCGCCGTCGTTGTCCTTGGCCGCGTCGGTCTTCGGGTCCAGCCGCCAGACGGAGGCGGTCGCCCCCACCTCGACCTCGTACGGCCTGCCGCCCACGTGCACGGTGAAGCGCCAGCCGCCGTTGACCATCTGACCGTGCTGCTTGCGGAAGTTGGCCGGGTCGAGGGCGGCGTCCAGGCGCTGGGTGACGGAGGTGTCCTTGGCGTGGTCGCGCAGCAGGGCCTCGATCCGGGCGCGCACCGCGTCGGGGCCCGGCTCCTCGGTGATCTTCTTCCCGGCGAGGGTGTCCCGGTGCCGCCCGTCCAGTTTCGGGTCGGGCTCCTTGGCGGGGGGCTCGGGGGGCTTCTGCTCCTGCTCGTCCTTCGGGGCGACGACGGGGTCCTTCCGGTCCTCCTGGTCCTTCTCGTCCTTCCGGTCCTGCTGGTCCTTCCGGTCCTCCTGCCCGTCCTTGTCGTCGTGCTCGTCCTGCTCCTTCTGTTCCTCCCGTTCCTTCGGGTCGTCGTGCTCCTTCGGGCCCTCCGGTTTCTGTTCCTCTTGCTGCCGCTCCTTCTGGCCCTGCTCGTCCTGGTCCCGCTCCTCCTGCTTCTGTTGCTGCTGTTCCTCGGGCTCCTGCCGGACCTTCGCGTCGTCCTTCTGCCGGTTCCCGTCCTTCGGCTCGTCCTCTTGCTTCTGCCCGTCCTCGTCCTTCTGGCCGCCCTTGTCCTTGTCCTGGCCGTCGTGGCTCTTGTCCTGGCCGTCATGGCTCGTGTCCTCGCCCTGCTTCGGCGGCTCGGACGTCTGTGTGTCCTCGTGCGGGTGCGTGGTCACCGGCTCGGGCTGCCGGGTGGGGTCGGACACCGGGTCCACCCAGGTGTGCGTCCGCGGGACCGGCGGGGCCTCGGCGCGCGAGTGCTGCCAGGCCGGGTCCTGTGTGGGATCGTCGTACCGCTGATGCGGGGTCTCCTGCTGGGCGGTGGGCTCGGTGAGCTTCGGCGGGACCGCCTCGCCGGTCAGGTCCTGGGGGTGCGCCGCCGTCAGATGGTCGCCGCCGGGGCCCTGCCGGGCGAGCAGGTCGTCGTGGCCGGCCGTGAGGGCGCCCAGCAGCCGGAGGTGGCGGTCGCGCAGCCCGCCGGGGGTCAGCCCCTCGTGCTCCGGGTCCTGGTGGACGTCGCCCAGCAGGCTGCCGAGGACGTGCGGGCGCTGCGGCGCGGTCTCGTCGGCGTACTCGTCGCGCAGCCCCAGCTGGTGGGAGATCTCGTGCGCGTACTCGACCGGCTCGGCCCCCGGCGTCCAGCTGCGCTGGTCCATGCCCTGGTCCACCAGCTCGACGGTCATATGGGGCTTGTCGTCGGCCCCGACGCGTTCGATGGTGACGTGCAGCCGGTCACCGCCTGGCAGCGTGTACTTCGGGTCGTTGAAGTACTGCTTGACGCCCTCCTGAGCCCGGCGCCAGACGTCGTCGGCGTCGTGCCGCCCCGAGCCGTCGTCCTTCAGCGCCACGCGCACCGTGAGCTCGGTGTACGGCGTGTCGCCGACGGTGAAGCGCCGCTGGTCGAAGCCGGAGCGCACCACGTAGCGGGGGGTCCGGTCCAGCCGCGTCCGGGGCGGTCCGGAGGGGCCGCCGGTGCCGGCCGCGCGGCGCAGGTCGTCCAGGTCCCTGGTGCTGGGGACGGGGTGCTCGGCCGGATGGGTCGGGTCCTCCGCCGGGGCGTCCTTGTGGGCGACGAGCTGCTGGTCGTCCTGGGCCCGCCCGTGGTTCTCCCGGCTCTCCGGGGCGGTCTGTCGCGCGGCCTGCTCGTCGGAGTCGGCGCGGGGGACATGGGTGTCCTCCGCCGGGACCCGGTGCGGCGCGCCGCCGCCGGACGTCCCGTTGCTCACGGGCTCGTTGTGCTGCGGGGGCGTGCCGTGCTCGACGACCGGCGTCTGCTCGTCCGACCCGGTGGTGATGCGGTCGAGGTGGCCGGGGGACTCGTCGGCGGCGGTCGGCCGCGCCAGTTCCTGCCGCAGCCCGCCGGTGCGCTCGTCGTAGGTCAGGTGCGAGGACAGCTCGTCGCGCGTGTCCTCGATCCGGCGCGCGGTGTCCCCGGGGTCGCCGGAGCGCAGGCCCAGCAACTGCTCGGCGTGCTGGTCGCGCAACTTCTCCAGCCGGCCGGTCAGTTCGCGCACCTGGTCCTGGCGGTCCAGCTCGCGTTGCCGTAGATGCTGGTCGAGCTTGTCGAGGGCCTCCTTGGCCTCCGGCTCGGTGGCCGCTTCCCGGGCACGATCGCGCAGCTCGGCGGCGCGTGGATCGTTCTCGCCGTCGTGCAGGGCGTCGAGGCGGTCGCGCAGCTCGCGGTCGGAGGGACGGCCTCCGGACTCGTCCGACTTGAGCCGGTCCAGGCGTTCTTGCAGCCGCTGGTCCGCGCGGTACTCGTGCAGGTCGCGCAGCGCCTGGTCGGCCTCCTCGGGGGTGTCCGCCCGGTCCACCCGCTCGCGCAGCTCGCGCTCGTGGTCGTCCGCGCCGTCATTGAGGGCGTCGAGACGTCGGCGCAGATCCTCCTCGCTGCCCGGCGCCGGGCGCCGCTCCGGCGTCGGCTCGTCCGACTTCAGGTGGTCCAGCCGCTCCTGGAGCTCCCGCTCCTGGCGGTGCTCCTCCAGGTCCCGCAGGGCGAGGTCCGCCTCCTCGGGCGTCCTGGCCCGGTCGAGGCGCTCGTGCAGTGCCGCCGTCTCCGGGTCCGGGTCCGTGGAGGTGCGCAACTTGTCGAGCCGGTCGCGCAGTTCGGCGTCCTGGCGGGCCTCGTCCAGCTGGGCGCGCAGCCGGTCGGCGGTGGGCCCGTCGGTGGTCAGCGCGAGCCGCCGGCGCAGGTCCTCGACCTCCGGGTGGAACGGGCGGGGGGTGTCCTTCCCGGTCAGCGCCGCGGCGGGGACATGGCTCTCCACGTACGCCGAGTACTCGTTGAGCCTGCTGTCCAGCAGCTCGGAGTCGCCCGAGCGGTGGGCCTGTTCGACCGCGTCGACCTTGTTCTGCCACTCCTCCTTGGAACCGGTGAGGTTCGTCAGCCGGTCGAAGCCGCCCCGCGCGTGCTCGTGGAACGCCTCGTAACGCTGGTGGACGGTGCGCGTCTCGACATGGTCGCGAAAGGCCGTCAGGTGTTCCCCGGCGCGCTCCCAGTCACCCGACGCGACGGCCTCCCGCACGGCCCGGGTGTACGCGGTGCGGTCGGCCTCGGACATCCCCGCCGTACGGGCGGCGCGGTCGAGGTCGGTCAGGCGCTGCCGCACTCCGGCGTCCGGAGACACGGGCCGCGTCGTCGGCGGTGTCGGCGCCTCGTGCAGCGGATTCGGCGGGCCCGGGTCGTGCGTGGGCACCACGAGGGTGTCCAACTGCCGCGACTGCTCGGTGACATGGGGGGAGGGGCCGTTCTCGACGGTCTCCGGGTGCGGCGTCGTGCCGGGCTGGTGTCGGGGGACCTCCGGGAA
>NZ_VOGW01000195.1 GCF_007896895.1 Streptomyces misionensis
GGTGCGGGGTGGACTCCGTCTCCGGGCGCGGGGAGGACGACGACTGGACGCCGTGGACCGGGGCGGGCGTGCCCGCGGACTCGGTGGGCGGACGGCCGCCTCCCGTCACCGGCGCGTGCGGCCGGGCCGGCCCCGTGCTCGGCTGCGGAGCGTTGCTCTGGGTGGCGGTGGGCGCCTTGGCCGTGGGCTGCGGGTGGTTGGTGGCGGTGGTCTGGGACTGCGGCTGGTTCGTCGCGGTCGTCTGCGGTTGCGGTTGGCCGACGGCGGTGGCCGTGGGCTCGGGCTGATCGGCGGTGGTCCGGGTCTCGGGATGCGGGTTCGCGGTGGTGTGGGGTGTGGGCTGGTTGGTTGTGTCTGTGGTGTGGGGTGTGGGCTGGTTGGTTGTGTCTGTGGTGTGGGGTGTGGGCTCGTTGGTTGTCTCCGTGACATGGGGTGCGGCGTGGCTGGTCGGGTCCGTGACCTGGTGCTCGCCCGTCGTGACGGCCGGCGCCGTGCCCGTGCCGTGGGCGCCGTTGAGCGTGGTCTCGAAACCGGGCAGCCCGCCGGAGTGCCCCTGCTGACCGGAGACGTGCGGTGTCGTGCCGGTCCGCAGGCCGCTGCCGGTGACGTGGCCCTCGGACTCGGTGGCCGGGAGGTGGGCCGTGGAGCGCGCGGAGCCGCCGCCCAGGCCGGAGTTCCGGCCGGCGCCCGCGCCGCCGGCCCCCGTCGTGGCCGTACCGCTGCCGACCGCCCGGCCGTTGCTCGTGCTCGTGCTCGTGCTCGTGCTCGTGCTCGTGCCCGTGCCCGTGCCCGTGCCGGTGTGGCCGGTGACGTCCCCGGCCGTGCCGACGGACCTGATGCCGCCGCCTCCCTCGCCGGAACCCGTGCCCGTGCCCGTGCCCGCGCCCTTGCCCGGGCCGCCGGTGCTCAGGTTCTCCGTGCCCGGCAGGTCCGGGCCGCCCGGCGGCAGCTTGGGCAGGTGGAGGTCGGGTGTGGACGGCAGGTGGAGGTCCGGGGTCTTGACCTCGGTGTGGTCACCGCCGCCGAACCTGCGCCTGCCCCCGCCGCCGCCCATCGCGCCGATGATGCCCGAGGTCAGCGCGGAGCCCATGTCGTTCTCGCCGCCGAAGATCTCGGACATCACCTCGGTGGTGACGAGGCCGGAGGCGCCGCCGATGAGGCCCTTGCCGATCAGCGTGGACGCGAACTTCGGCGCGATCGCCGAGCCCGCGCCCGAGAAGAGGCCGCCGACCGCACCGCCGATCGCGCCGCCCTCCAGGGCCTGGAGCGTGGCGTCGGTGTCCCACTTGGTGCGGTCGCCCTTGAGGAACTGGATCCCCTGGATCACCGCGTCCATGCCGACCATGAAGCCGACACCCGTGGCGATCGAGATCAGCAGCCGCTTCAGCAGCATCTTGACGATCGCCCGCACACCGGTGACCAGGGCCGGGATCGCCTCGGGCGCCCAGAAGGCCAGTTCGGCGATCTCCACCGCCAGCCAGATCAGCTGCGCGATGATCATGTACTTGGCGTACTCGACCTGCAACCCCGTGTTTCTGCCCAGGTCGCCCAACTGCCCGGCCGCCTCGGCCATGTCGGGGATGTTGGACTTCAGCTGCTGGGTGAAGTTGGCGAACTCGTCGGCCACCTCGCCGCCGATGCTGTTCAGCACACCGCTGGTCGCGGGATCGATCTCGCGGCTGATGGCGGTGAGCTGGCGCGCGGCGTCGTCCCACGCGGCGCCCAGGCTGCGCAGCTTGTCCTCGTCGCCCTTGGGCCAGTCCTGTCCGACGGCCAGCTTGGCGACCCAACCGAGTTCCGGGGGCAGTTCGATGCTCATGGCTTGGTGTTCTTCACCCGCGTCTCGGGCTTGGCCTCGGTCGAGGCGTGCAGGCGCCGGGTGGCCTCGATGTTCTGGTCCTCCATGCGTTCGAGATTGACGGCCATGGTCCGGATGCCGTCGTGCATGCTGTCGACCAGCTGGCCCATCTGCCCGGTGCTCTCGATGATCTGCGTCCTGGGCGTGGCGTACTGCCCGTAGAACTGCTTGCCGGTGGCGTCGTCGCCCCAGCACTCGCCCAGCTCGCCGAGCCTGCCCTCCAGGCTCTTGCCGATGTCCCGGAACCGCGCCGCCAGTTGCTGCACGTACGGCAACTGGTTGCGCAGCCCGTCGGTGTCGACGTAGAACTCGCCGTCAGCCATGCGTTCCTCCCGAGATCCCGTGGTGGTGGAGTGTGCCGTCCGGTGTCACCGGTTGTCCCCGCGCCCTGCGTCCGGACGCCCCTCGGCGATGTAGTCGCGCACCTCGTCGGGCATGCCCGGCTCCTCGGCCAGCAGTTCCGCGGCGTCCACCCTGCCCTCCAGCAGATCGGTGATCCTGACCCCGGCGGGCAGACCCTGGGAGCTGACCTCCGCCACCGCCTCCAGCGCGTTGGCACGGGCCTGGCGGATGGTGGTGAGCAGCGCCTCGGACAACTCCTTGGGCGCCATGCGGTGGTACGCACCGGTGGGGAACTCGATCGCGGTGACCTCGCCCTGCGCGTTCACGGTCGCCTTGACGGTCTGCCGGGGCGCGGTCGCCGTGCCGGTCACCTCGTTGATCCGGCGCCGCGCCTCGACGGCCTCCGCGCGCTGCTTGCGGTACAGCGCAAGCAGGTCCTCTATCTCCTGGTCGTAGGGGCTGCTCACGTGAGTCTCCTTGCGTCGTGCGATGGCGCGGCGGCGGGCGCGGCGCCCGGAAAGGGGCGCCGCGTGCCGGGACGGAGCCGCGCGGGTGGCGGCTGCCGGGTGGCGGGTGGCCGCGGTGGTGTCACAGCACCGCTCCGGAGCCGTCGGACTTCGTCGAGCCCCAGGTGTCGCTCTCCTGGACCAGCAGGTCGGCGATGCCCCGGCTCGGCTGTTCCGCCTCCGCCTCGTCCTCCTGCTCCTCCACCGGCTCGTGCGGCGGGAGTTCGGCGGTCAGTTCCGAGGGGTCGCCGGTGAACGAGCGCAGCGGCACGGCCGGGACGACGGCCTCCCCGGGGGCCGCGGGCGCGGACCGGTTGGGGCGCCAGGTGGACAGCCGGGGACCGTCCGCCTCCGCCGCCTCGGCACCGGCCCAGGCGCTCGCGTCCTCGGTGGCGTAGCCGGGGGCCCGGACCTCCTGCTCGTCCTCGGTCGGCACCGACCACAGCAGCGGCACGAACGACGCCCCCGCGCCGTCCCAGGCCGCCGTGTCCTCCGCGTCCGGCTCGGCCGCGGGCGCCAACGCCACGTGGTCGTCGGGGAGTTCGGCGTCGTAGGAGTCGAGGGAGTCGTCCGCGGCGAGAGGCCCCGGTGCCGTCGTCCCCTCGCCGTCCCCGTTCCCCGGGGTCTCGGCGGCGGGCAGCCCCTGGTCCCGGCCACCGCCCGCCGGCAGCACGATCAGCGCCGCCTCGTCGTCCTCGTCCCGATGCCGGTGGCGCCGCTCGCCGGGCTGCTCCGCGCCCGCGCCGAGCGCGGTCCCGGCCACCGCCGCCGCGGTCGCCCCGGCCGCCACACCCAGCAGCGAGGCGGGCAACGCGCCCTCGCCCAGGCCCTCCTGGGCTCCTACGACCGGACGCTCACCGTCGGTCTCCGCCTCCGGCGTCCACGGCAGCGCCTCGGGGGCCAGCAGGCCCGAGGAGTCGGACCGCTCCTCCTGCGTCCCGGTGGGAGCGGCGCCGGCGCCGGGCATCATGCCGGGCATCCCGGGACCGGCCTGGCCCGCCACGGCGGCCGGCGCCGCGACCTCCGCGGCCGCGACCTCCGCGGCGGGCGCCACCGGCGCCACCGGCGTCGCCGTCGGCTCCGGAGCGATGGGCAGCCCGTCCGAACCGATCATCACGCCCTCGGGGAGCCCGGGCGCCACTGCCTCCGCGGCCTCGGGTGCCAGAGGCAGACCGGCGAGGCCCTCGCCGCCCGCGTCGGCACCCCCGAGGACCTCCTCGGAGACGTCCGGCTCGCCGCTCCACGACTCGGCGTCGGGCTCCAGCAGCCCGGAGGAGTCGCTCCGGTCGGCGCCCGCCTGGGCGGCCGGGCCGCCCTGGGCCATGCCCGGCATCATCGGCATGCCGCCGGGCCCCAGGGCCGTGCCCTCCGCGGCTCCCTCGGCACCCAGGGCCGCTCTCTCCTCGTCCAGCGGCAGGCCCAGCCCCTCACCGCCCGCCGACGCGCCGGCGCCGCCGATCTCCCGCTCCACGTCGGGGTCGCCCGTCCAGGGCGCGGCCTCGTTGTCGAGGAGGCCGCGGGCGTCGCTGGGATCGGGGGCGCCGTTCTGCTGGGCGCCCGCGCCGCCCATGGCCGCCGGGGACATGGGCATGCCGCCCATGCCGAGGCCGGTGGCGCCGGGGTACGCCGCCGCGTGCTGCTCGTCGAGCGGTAGGCCGAGGCCTTCGCCGCCGGCGTCGGCGCCGTGGCCGCCGACTTCGTCGCGCACGGTGGGGTCGCCCGTCCAGGGCGCGGCCTCGTTGTCGAGGAGGCCGCGGGCGTCGCTCGGGTCCGGGGCGCCGTTCTGCTGGGCGCCCGCGCCGCCCATGGCCGCCGGGGACATGGGCATGCCGCCCATGCCGAGGCCGGTGGCGCCGGGGTACGCCGCCGCGTGCTGCTCGTCCAGCGGCAGGGAAAGGCCTTCGCCGCCCGCGCCGGCGCCGTGGCCGCCGACCTCGTCGCGCACGGTGGGGTCGCCCGTCCAGGGCGCGACCTCGTTGTCGAGGAGGCCCCGGGCGTCGCTGGGATCGGGGGCACCGGTCTGGGGCATGCCGCCGGCGCCGCCCATGCCGGGCATCATCGGCATACCGCCCATGCCGGTCCCCGTGGCGTCCTGCGTCGTGCCGGAAAAGGGCGACGACTCCATCGCGTGGTTCAGCATCGAGGGCGACTCGAGGCCTTCGGGCAGGCCCGTCTCGGTGTTGAGGCCGCCCGGGTAATGCGCCGGGGAGACGTCCTTGAGCCCCTCGCCCGCGTTCAGGCCGCCGGGAGTGCCGACGTCGGTGCTGCCGGGGAACTTCTGCGGAGCGTCGGCTCCCCACGAGGACGAGTCCTCGGCCAGGTTGTCCGACAGGGACGGGATCTTCCCGGTGCCGTTGCCCGTGCCGACGCGCGGGTTGAGGCGCGGGTTGAGGCCGGGCATCGAGGTGGGCGCGAACGTCGGGGCGCCGCCGAGGTCGCTGCTGCCGCCGAGGTCGCTGCCGCCCGGGAACGCGGTCGGGTTGAGCGCGTGATCCAGGGCGCTCGGGTCGAGGGTGTCGTTGCCGACGAGATCGCTCGGCAGACCGTCCAGCCCGGGCCCGCTGCCGTCCAGCCCGGGCCCGCTGCCGTCCACGCCGGTGCCGCCGGAGTACGGCGACGGCGTGGCGAGCGCGTCCATCGTGTCCATGGCCGGCATCTCCGGGGTGCCCGTGACGCTGGGGGCGGCGAACTGCTGCGGTTCCAGCGCGTTGACGTCGGGCGCGTTGCCGGGGTCGGTGAGATCGGGGTTGGTCAGGTCCGGAATGGTGTCCGGCACATCGGGGCTGTTGGTGGGGCTGGTCACGGGGGGAGGGGTGTGCACCGAGTCGATGGTGACCTGGTACTCGCCCGCGAGGCTCTTGAGCACCGCCCGCATGTCGTTGGTCATCATCTCGACCAGCTCGGGCTTCTCGTGGATCGGGATCAGGCCGTTGCTCATCGGCTTGACGCCCATCTTCACGGCCTGGTTGGCGTACCAGCTGTCGATGTCCGCGATCTTGACCTGCGCGTTGTGCAGGTTGATCGAGTTGTCGGCGAGCTGCTGCGGCACCGAGTTGCCCGCCTCGCCGCCGGAGAGCACGTCTGCGGTCGCCTTCACCTGGCGGGAGAAGGTGTTGATCATGTCGAGGAAGGCGTCCGCGGCGGCCCCCTTCCAGGGGCCGTTCTCGCCGGCCAGCGCGGTCGCCTGGTCGGCGAGGCTCTTGGCGATCCCGGTGAGCACCACCTGCGCGTTGAGGAAGTGACCGGCCGCGTCCATCAGGGACTGGGGGTCGGAGATGCCCTTGGCCCGCTCCACATTGGAGTCGGAGGAGGTACCGGCGGCCATGCCGTTGATCGCCGCCATGATCTGTTTCCAGTCCCACGAGTTGTAGTCCTGGATCGAGCCCGGATCGCTTCCGGGATCACCGAAGACGCCGTCGTCGCTGTCCTTGAACCCGCCGGTGTTGTAGTCCGGGCTGCCCATGTGTGCCCCAGTCTCCTGCTCGCGCCGCTGTCAGGCCCCCGCCGTTCCCCGGCCGCCGGCGTACGGCGCCGGGGAACGGCGGTGACCACCCGTCAACTTGCTCCGCCGCCGGACCCGCCGGCGTCGGTCACCAGGCTGGTGAAGTCGCTGGATGTGCTCTGCATGGCGCTCTGCAGATCCGTCGCCTTCATCTTCCCGGCGTCTTCCAACGTGGTGTAGTGCTGCGCCAACTGCTTGATGCCGTCACGCAGATCACCCAGGCCCTGGGCCAGGTCCTGGAACACCTTGATGTACTGGTCCTTCAGTCCGGAGTCGGCGTTCGGGCCGTTGACCTTCGTCCGGATCTGGTTCGCGTGGTAGAACGCGCCGGGTTCGACCTGCACCTTCTGCAGATCGGTGGCGGCGTCCCGCGCGGGTTTGATCAATTTGTCGATGTTGTCCGCGAACAGCACCATCGACGGCGTGTCCACACTGGTGCCACTGCCCGGCTTGCCCGAGCCGCCCGGCACGTTCGGCGGGTCGAAGCTCTTGGCCGGGGGCGGTGTGCCGTGCCCGGCGTCGATCGTCGTCTGGCCGTCGTAGTGCTCGGGTTTCGGCGGTGGCGGCGTCTTGTGCGGCTTGATCGGCGGTGGGGGAGAGTCGTACACAGGTCACCCCCAGAGTCGAACGCCCTGGCGCTCGCCGCTGACGTAGTACTCGTTGATCTCGCCGAGCATCTGGGTGGCGGAGGCGGCCTTCTGCGTCATGTCCGCGGCGGCGGCGTCCCACTGCGCCTTGACCTGCTGGTAGGTCTGCTGCGCGTCGCTGGTCCACTCGCTCAGGTGCATCTTCGCCGCGTTGTCGAGGTCGGCGAGGGTCTGGTTGATCTTCTGGGTGATGGTGGTCATCTCGCCGACGATGTAGTCGACCTGTTCCATCTGGACGGTGTACGTGGCCATCTGCTGTCCGGCTCCTCGAGTACGGATGCGTGTACGAAGGGGGGTGTCGGTCGGGGACGGGTCAGGAAGGGAAGCCCGGCAGACCGACGTGGCCGCTGCCGACCTGCTGTGCGACCTGGTTGGCCCGCTGCTGGGTGTCCTCGTGGGTGTTGGCGTAGACGTTGGTGTTCTCCGCCAGCTTCTCCAGCATGGTGCGCAGTGCCTGGTTGACCTTGTCGAAGTCCTCCAGCCAGGACTGCATGGCGGCGGTGTAGATGTTCGCCGCGTCGCCGGTCCAGCTCGCCTTGAGACCCTCGATCTGCCCGTCCATCTGCGCGTACGAGCCGGTGGTCTCGTCCAGGGCGGTCTGGAAGCTGCCCTGGGCGGCGGTCATTCCCTGTAGTTCGACTGACGTCAGTGCCATCGTCTGGTCCTCTCTCGTCCTGCGGCGCCCGGCCGGAGCCGTTGACAGCGATGTCACACCGGGTTCGGTTGCGCATCGGCGCCGGATGGTGGGGGGTCACCCGCCGATCGCCGGGGCACGGAAGGCCGTACCGCCGGCGGGGCGGACGTCTGTTATGTCTGCACCAGCGACCTCGGCTGCTGCGGCGGTTCCGCCGGTCCCGGCCGGTCCTCGGCCGGTGCCGTGCCGTTCGCCGGCGGCGGGGGCCCGGCGGGTACGGCGCTCGCGGCCGGTGCCGGTGCCGGTGCCGGTGCCGACGCCTCGGCCTGGGGCGTGGCCGTGGT
>NZ_VOGW01000196.1:0-4074 GCF_007896895.1 Streptomyces misionensis
CGCGCGGCGGCGCGGCCTGGAAGGCCGCGGCGAGCATCCGCACGGCGTCGTCGGCCAGTTGGAAGCCGAACGCCCACAGCCGTCGGCGCACCAGCTCGATGGCCTGCTCCACGGTGTACGGGTCGAGCCGCAGGTACTCGGCGAACTCCCCGGCCACGTCCGCCCGTTCACCGATCAGCGCGCGCAGCTCAGTGGGCGAGCCGCACAGCGCGAGCACCGAGTCGCACGGCGTGCCGGCCAGCCGGGCCAGCCCGTCGAGCACCGCCGCGCGCTCGGCGGCCGAACGCCGGCCGAGGGCGTCGTCGAGGTGCAGCACCAGCAGACCGCCCTCGGCCTCCTCCAGTGCGGCCGCCAGCCGGTGGGCGGGCTGCTTCGGGAAGCGCGCCGGGAGCGCGGACAGCCGTACCTCGTGCACGGTGCCCGCGGTCAGCAGCCCGGCCTCCGTCAGACACCGCCCGTAGGCCCGGGCCAGTGCCCGCCGGCCGCTGCCCAGCGGCCCCTCCAGCACGATGTTGGCCTGCGCCGACACCGGTGCGCCGGGCTGCCGCCCGGCCCCGGCCAGCGCCTCCACCCGGGTGCGCAGCGCGGTCCGGGCCGCGTCGAGCCCGGTCATCGCCGCGAGCCTGCGCAACCCGGCGGAGGAGGGGGCCGTGCCGGACGGCGACGTGGCCGTGGGCGCCGTACCGGTGGGTGCCGGGGGCGGTTCGGGTGCGGTGCCCGGGGCGCCGTGCGCCGCGGCCGACGTGTCCGCGGTGCCACCCGGCACGGTGATGACGTCCGCGCTGGTGAGCCGGGACAACTCGGCGTCGTCGCCCGGCGGTTCGGCGGCCAGCCGGGAGGCCTGCCTGCTGATCATCTCCTCGAAGACCTGGCGGGCGACACGGCCGTTGCCGAAGGTGGCGCCCTTGGGCACGTCCTGGAAGTAGCGGTCCAGCGCCTCCAGCGCGGAGTCCGACAGCTCGTAGTAGTGCTTGCCGCACAGGCCCCGCACGATGGTGACCAGTTCCTCGGCGCTGTAGTTGGGGAACTCCACCGTGCGGGCGAACCGGGAGGCCATGCCGGGGTTGGAGGCGAGGAACTGCTCCATCTGCGCGGAGTACCCGGCCACGATCACCACGACCTCGTCGCGGTGGTCCTCCATCAGCTTCATCAGCGTGTCGACGGCCTCCTGCCCGAAGTCGGGCCCGGTGCCGCGCGACTGGGCGGTGAGGGTGTACGCCTCGTCGATGAACAGGACGCCGCCCAGCGCCTTGTTGAAGACCTCCGTGGTCTTGATGGCCGTACCGCCGATGATCTGCGCGACCAGGTCGGCGCGGGCCACCTCCACGATATGGCCCTGGCTGAGGATGCCCAGCTCGGCGAGGACCGCGCCGTAGAGCCGGGCCACCGTCGTCTTGCCGGTGCCGGGTGGCCCCGCGAAGACCAGGTGCCGGCTCATGGGCGGCATCGGCAGGCCCATCTCCTGGCGGCGCTGGGCCATCTTGTTCAGGTTGATCAGCCCGGTGACCTCGCGCTTCACGCTCTCCAGACCGACCAGCGCCTCCAGTTCCGCGAGCGGGCCGGTGCCGGTGTGCGCGGCCTGCGGCGCCCCCGGGCCCCCGTCCACCGGGCCGGCCCCGTCCGCGCCGCCCGCGCTGTCTACCGCCCGGCCGGCCGGGTCGGTGCCGGTGTCCACGCGCTCCACCGAGACCTGGCCCGACTTCAGCTGCCGGACCGGCAGACCGCCGTTGTCGCGGACCTCGCAGTCGTGCACCCGCACCGGCTCGTCGGTGTTGCAGCGCACCCCGTCGCCGCCGTTGTCGAAGACGGTGCAGTTGGTCAGCTCGGCCCGCGAGGACGCCTGCACGTTCACGCCGTGGCCGCGCGCGCCGTTGACCCGGCAGCCGACGGCGGTGACGGCACCGCCCGCGCTGACCCGGATGCCGTCGCCGTCCGCGCCCGTGAACTCGCTGTCGCGGGCGGTCAGTTCGGACTCCGCCCCGACGACCGTCGAACAGCCGGAGAAGGCCGAGTCGGTCACCTCCGCGCGGGCGCCCGAGGCGAGCGCGAGGCCCGTGCCGCCGCCCGAGCGCAGCCGCAGCGCCGACAGCGTCGCCGAGGCACCGTCCGCCAGCTCCAACCCCGACGCGCCGCCGACGGACAACTCCGCCTCGCGGACCGTCAGCCGGGCCTTGGCCCCGGTGGCCCGCAGCGCGGTGCCGCCACCGCCCTCGGTCGTCAGCCGCTCCAGCACCACCTCACCGTCCGCCGCCTGCACGGCCGTCGTGGCCGCGCCCTCGACGGTCAGCCCCGCGCACTCGGCGCGCCCGCCCGCCTCCACCAGCAGACCGGTCGGGGTGCCGGTGATCCGGCAGTCCTCCAGCCGGGGCCGCCCGCCCGGCGCGACATGGACGCCCTCGCGCTGCGCCCCGGCGACCACGCACGAGCGCAGCACCGGAGCGCTGCCCTCGCCGACCCGCACCGCCTGGCCGCCGGAACCGGTGAACGAGCAGCGGGTGAGGACGACCTCGGCGGCACTGGTCAGATACGCGTCCAGCGCCGCGCTGCCGCTCACCTCCACACCGGTCAGCGTGGCCCGCGCGTGCTGCTCCACGGCGAGCGCGGGCTTGCCGCTGCCGCTGATCCGGGTGGCCTCCACCACCGCCGTCGCCTGGCCGTTGACACAGACACCGTTGCCGCGGGCCCGGTCCAGGCGGCAGTCGCGCAGCGTCAGCCGGCCGTGCTCGGCCACCACGACCGCCGACGAGCCGACCTCCTCGATGTGAGAGCGCTCCACGGCGTTGCCCCCACCGGAGGTGACCACGATGCCGGCGCCCTGGGCGTTGGTGACCCGGCAGTCGCGCAGCGCGACCACACCGTCCTGCCAGGCCAGTACGGCCGCCCACGCCTCGCCGGAGATCCGGCAGCCGTCCAGCGCGGCCTGCCCCCGCCGCACGTCCAGCACGGGGGCCTCGCGGTCGGTGCCGGTCAGCTGGAGGCCGGTGAGCTGCACGGCCTCCGCGTCCAGCACCACGGTGCTGCCCGAGGCCGACGCGATCTCCACGGTGCCGCCCGCGCCCTCGGCGGCCAGGGTCACCGGGCGGTTCAGGTACAGCGTCTCGTCGTAACGGCCGGGGGCGACGGTGATGAGCGCGCCGTCGGTGGCGTCCGCCAGGGCGTCCGCGATGGTCCGGTACGCTCCGGGGCGGTCCGGGGACACCAGTAGCACGGGCCGGGTCACAGTTTCGCTCCCTCGTCAGGCGCACTCAGGTCGCCGCCGTTGCCGCGGGGGCGCTGCCGCGGCGCGTTGCCGATGAGGCCCGGGGGCGTCCCGAAGCGCTCCTTCGCCCGGGCGTCGCCCCGCCGGTC
The DNA here is from genome assembly GCF_007896895.1 of Streptomyces misionensis. Lineage (GTDB taxonomy): Bacteria > Actinomycetota > Actinomycetes > Streptomycetales > Streptomycetaceae > Streptomyces > Streptomyces misionensis_A. Next base: position 3,349 of record NZ_VOGW01000196.1, read on the forward strand.
CTGCTCCGCCGCGTCATCGGCACGCAGCGCGCTCGCCGCACGGTCGAGACCGTCCAGGGCGATCTCGTCCAACGGCACCCGCTGGACGTCCACCTTGCCGTCGGAGGCGATCTCCGAGGGCGACAACTCCCGCAGCAGCACCGGTTCCTCGCCGTCCGAGGGGCGCAGCACCTTGAAGGTGGTGCCGGGCAGGAACACCACCCGGTCCGGCTCGGCGGGGTCGATCAGATTGGTGCGGCGGGCGGTGATCGACCAGATGAGGAAGTCGGTGCCGCCCGGCGGGCCCGGGTGCGGCGCGCTGTACGCCGTGCAGAACGACCACTCGGACACCAGCCGGCCCTCGCGGAACCAGGCGCGCTCGGCCGCCGACGCACGGGTCCGCAGCAGGGCCGCGCCCCGGTAGGAGGGCAGCCTGCGCAGCCCGGACGCCACACACCGGGCCAGCGGCACGTGCGGGCCCACCGCGGCGGTCCGTACGGCCTCGTTGACCTGCGTGTGGTCACCGGACAGGAAGAGCCGGACGGCCACCAGGTCGGTGAGTGCGTCACCCGCCTCCCCGCGTGCGCCGCCGCGCAGCCCCGGCGACTCGGACATCACTCGCGAGACCGTGCCCGCGACGGCGTTGTACTGCGTGTTCAACGTCCGCCGCACCCAGTCCCGTTCCTTCTCGATGCCGCGCTCAGGCGGCACCGCACAGGCGGACGCCTTGGGCACGGGCTGCACCCG
>NZ_VOGW01000196.1:4354-9701 GCF_007896895.1 Streptomyces misionensis
GCGTCGGCGACTGGGGTTGCGGTAGGTCGGCGGCGGGCGCCGGGCCGCCGGGTATGGGCGTGGGTGCCGCGGTGCCGGGGGTTTCGGGCGCTCCGGTGGGTGTGCCGGCCGGGGTGTGCTGCGGCCCGGGTCCGTGGGATGTCGGCGGTTGGGTCTGTGGTGCCTCGGCACTGGGTGTGGGCGGAGCCGGTGGCGTGGGTACGTGGGGTGCCGGGCCGCCGGGTATGGGCGTGGGTGCCGCGGTGCCGGGGGTTTCGGGCGCTCCGGTGGGTGTGCCCGCCGGGGGGTGCTGCGACGTGGGTCCGTCGGATGTCGGCGGTTGGGTCTGCGGTGCTTCGGCACTGGGTGCCGGTGGAGCTGGTGGCGTGGGTACGTGGGGTGCCGGGCCGCCGGGTATGGGCGTGGGTGCCCCGGTGCCGGGGGTCTCCGGCGCGCCGGTGGGCATGCCGGCCGGGCCGCGCCGCGATGCGGCGGCGGGCGGCTGCGGCGGCGCGTCGGTCCGCCGCGTGGTCGGAGCGGACGGGCGCGTGGGGACGTCCTCGTGCCGCGGGGTGCGTCCCCGCGGCACCGGGCTGTTCGGCTCTGCCGCACCCCCCGGCTCCGACACGGCCGGCAGGTTCGGCAGGGGAACCCGCGCGGGCACGGCGGGGCGGGCCGCCTGTGGACCTGACACAACCGGAGCCGGCGGCACGGGACCGGCAGGCTCCCGAACACCGGATGCGGGTGCCGGGCCGCCACTCGGCGCCGGTGCGGGCGCGGCGACCGGCGCGTCCGGCAGCCGCTGCGGCGCCACGCTCCCGGCCGCCGCCGAGGCGGTCGTCCCGGCGTCCCCGCTCGCGGGCTCCCCGTCGGTCTCGACCCGGGGAAGCACCGCCGACGGCGCCTCGGACTCGGTCCTGGCCGCGGGCGGGGCCACCACGGGAGGCACCGCCGGGGCGGCACCCCGGCCCGCGCCGGCCGCGGCCGGCGGCGCGTCGAGGTCCAGGTGCGCCAGGGCGGACGACGAACCCGCGCCCGCCTCCCGGGTCTGTGCCCTCGTCGGCTGCGCCGGTGTCCACGGCGCGGACCCCGGCGGGCGGGCGGTGCCGCGCGGCGCGGCCGCGGCCGCCGCCTGCGGACCGGTCGCGGCGAGTGCCTGCGCCGACCACAGATGGGCGTCGTCCGTCGTGACGGCGACCTGGCCGGGCTCGTCGGCGGGGGCGACCGTGAAGCCCTCGCGGCGCTCCGGGTCGAGCCGCCACAGCATGTCCTCGGCGAGGGAGCGCATGCGTTCCTCCACGCCGGGCGTGCTGCGGTCGTAGAGGATGGCGGCGTAGCCGGGCGCCGCCGGTATCCGGCGTACCGCGTCGCCGTCCGCGGGCTCGGCCAGCGGGCGCATCCACAGCCCGCTCTGCACGACCTCCAGGACCGCGTCGGCGGCGTACTCGTACACCCCCGTGGTGATCTCCGGCACCCCGAACAGCGGCCCGCGCAGCCCGAAGAGCGCGGGCGGCGCCGGGACCTCCCCGGTGCGCGGGAAGTACATCAGCTCGCTGACGAACGGGCGGTGGCCCAGCGTGCCGTCCGGCCGTACCGCCGCCACTTCGGGGGAGTCCAGGCCGACGCGCGCCTCGACGGGCACCCCCGCGTACAGCACCACCTGCTGGCCGAGCGCGTCGGCGAGTTCCTGCCCCAGCGCCTCGGCGCCCTCGGGCAGCGCGACCGGGCCGAGGTGCAGGAAGCGCACCCAGGAACGCGCGGACGGCAGCACCGTCTCCCACAGCCGGGTCACGTCCGCCAGGGTCACCGGCGGCCCGCCCGGGCTGCCGAGGACCACGGTGAGGATGTCCGGGTGGCTCGGCAGCCGGTCCACCAGCCGCCGGCCGCTCTCGGCGGCGGCGTGGTCGTACGGGCTGCGCACCCACACCCCGCTGGGCACCGGCTCGGCGACCCCGTGCCCGCTGGTGGGCCAGGGACGGTCGAAGGTGGAGAACTCCCAGCGCGGCTTGGGGAAGCGCCGCGAGTCCCGTTCCGCCGCCCGGCCCGGCCGGAACCGCAGCCAGCCCGCGCCGTGGTCGCTCGGGATGAACAGGCCGCCGCCGGAGGTCGGCAGCACCTCGCCGTCCGGCGCGAGCACCAGCCGGTCCAGCCGGTCGGCGATGCGCTGGGCGACGGCCCGCGCCTCCTGGGGCGTACCGCGGCCGAAGACCAGGCGCAGGCTGTCGCCCCGGCCCGCCAGCAGGCGTGCCACCGCGTCCGCCGAGCCCTCCAGCGCCCCGTGCGGCAGGTCCACCACGGCCAGGGTGTGCTGGGGGTCCGCCGCCAGCCCCGCGGCGAACGCGGCGGCGTGCGGGTCGGGTTCGCCCTTGGGATGTACGAGCAGTGCCCGGCCCTCGGCCCGGCACTGCAACGCCGTACCGCCCAGCCGGGCGGCGCCCAGTCCTCTGCGCATCCGCTCACCCCACCCGGGCCGAGGAGCCGGTCGGGGACGGTTCACCGGAGACCGAGGGCACGGGCGCCCGGCCCGAGGTCCGTCCGGCGGCGGAGGTGCCGGAGCCGGAGGAGGGCGAAGTGCCGCCCCCCTCGCCGGACTTCACGGTCAGCGCCGCCACCGTACGGTCCAGGGCCGGCCCGTGCGGCAGCGCCGCCAGCAGGCTCCCCGGCAGCGCGGTCGGGGTGCCGCCGATGCCGAGGGACGGCGCGGCGGAGCTGCCCAGCGGGTAGAGGATGCCCTGGTCGGTGACGAGGTAGGTGTGCGGGTTCGGCGTCCGGACCGCCAGCTCGGCCTGGTCCACCGCGTACACGCCGTGCGACGGCGGCACCAGCACCTGCTGCCTCCCGGTCGCCGCCGGGCCGCTCTCCATGACCACGGCCGCGCTCAGCCGGGCGCCCTTGGAGCTCTCGCGCAGGCACACCGCCTGCCGGGAGGTGTCGGCGGCCGGGGCGCCGAGGAGGTCCGGCACCCCGCTGTCCAGGGAGTGGCCGGCGGAGACCCGGGCGGAGGCGATGTCGGTCACCGACACCCGGCGCGGTGCCGGCGCGCCGGCCTCGGCCGCGAGCAACGCGGCCTCGCTGGCGCTGACCTGGGCGATCCCGTCGGCGGTCATGACGTAGCTGTGCTTGGCGCCCGCCGCGGTGGTGGTGAACAACTGGCCGACGGTGACCGGCCGTCCGGCGATCGTCCCGGCCGCGCCGCCCTTCCCGTCCAGCTTCGCCGGGGCGAGCGCCGCGCCGGTCGGTACGGCGGCCAGCCAGGCGGCGGACGCGGCCACGGCCCGGTCGCCGTCGAGCCCGAGCGCGATCAGCGCGGACTGCGCGGGCACCGGGTACTTGACGCCCCCGAACAGCACGAACCGCTTGCCGTTCGCGGCCTTCAGCAGTAGCTGCCGGCCGGCCGGGAACGCGGTGGTCCGGCCGCCCGGAGCGAAGTCGATCACATGGCCGGACGGCAGGTCCGGGCGCAGGCAGTCGGTCCAGGGCTGCGTGAGCAGGGTGGCCGGGGTGGGCAGGGAGTCCGGTGCGCCGTCGATGCCGACCGGCGCGCCGTGCGGCACGCCGCTCAGCGCCTTCGCCGCGACGGTGCGCACGGCGCCGCCCTTGCCGGTCAGCAGCAGCGCGGAGGCGTAGTTGCGCACCGGCCGCAGCCGGCCGTCGAGGAAGAGGTAGCGGGTGCCGGTCTCCTTCTCCACGACGATCGAGCCGGGCTCCCGCCAGGCCGCCGTGGTCACCGGCGACAGCTTCCCGTACACCAGGAACCCCAGGCACAGCAGGACGACGAGTCCCGCGCCGAAGAAGCTGCCCAGCGCGGCCCGTTTGGTGGGGCTGTCGCCGCGGCCGGGGTCGCCGGTGACCAGGGCGGTGGCCAGCCGGCCCATGGCGAACTGGTAGGCCTGCATGTGGTCGCGTCGGGTCTGCATGCTCGCGCCCCTCTCAGCTCGTCAGGGAGCGGAAGTAGGCGTACGCGTGCAGGACCTGGAGCAGCAGCGGCAGCAGCGCGATCGCGGTGACGGTCTCCAGCAGGTCGCCGCTGTGCCCCCACACCGGCAGCAGCCGTCCGCCGGGCAGCCGCCACGCCGCCACCAGCAGCCCCGCGACCGCGGCGAGCAGGACGGCGACCACGGTCACCCGGGCGCCGCCGCCCGCCGGGGCGAACCGGGTGAGGGCCACCGTGGCCAGACCGGCGGCACCGGCGAGCACGGTGGGCACGCGCTGCGCCGCCCGGTTCAGCCCGCGGGCCCGCAGCAGTACCGCGCCCGCGAACACCAGCGGCAGCAGCCAGCCGATCCAGCCGGCCACGCGCGTCATGTACCAGAAGCCGGCCGCGTACACGAGGGCGGAGGAGACGCTGAGCGTGTCCAGATAGGCACTGGCCGCCTTGACCCTGCGCTCCACCCGCTCCTGCGGCTCGGGCTCGATGTCCTCCTGCAACTCGGCCGCGTTGTGCGGCAGTCGGGGCACCCGCAGCCGGGCCATGCGCAGGGTGAGCCGGGGCCCGAAGTGGCCCAGCACGAACATCGCGACCGCGACCACGGCGACCGCCTGCCCGCCGTGCCAGTGCGCGGCCCGCATCAGTGCGGTGCCCACGGCGGCCGCGAGCGCCGTCACCAGCAGGGTGCCCGGCACCACCAGCGGCAGCGCACGCAGCGCCAGCAGGGCGATGGCCACCACCGCGACACAGCCGGCCGCGGCCAGCACCCCGGGCAGCCCCGGCGCGTAGCCGCCGTGCGGCCCCTCGCGGAACGTCAGCCCGGCCAGCCCGCCGAACGCGAGCGCGCCCAGCCCGGCCACCAGCACACTGCCCTCGTCGGCGCCCAGCCGCGCCCCGGTCACGCACCCGGCGGCCAGCAGGACGGCGATCACCCCGGCACCGGCCGAGGCCGCGAGACCCGGGCCGAAGCCGAGCAGCGCGTACCCCAGGGCGGGCAGCGTCAGCACCGCGATGACCAGCGCGAGCGTCCGGGTCAGCTTCGGGTGCCAGCCGCCTGGCAACGCTGTCACGACATGCGCGACACCGTCGGAGACATCGTCGAAGTGCAGGGCGGGCAGCGGCTCGTCGGCGGGCCGCAGATGCAGCTCCTCGCCGTGGCGCAGCCCGGCGGTGGCCGGGGTGGCGTCGGCGTCGAAGGGGTCCTCGCCGAGCCGTTGCAGCACCCAGGGCCTGCCCCGGTCGGCCGCGTCCGTCGTCACATGGCGTACCAGTACGGGCAGCAGCGCGGAGACCGGGGTGGTGAGCGGGATCGCGAGATCGGCGCGGCCGGTGGGGCCCACCACCGTGACCCGGCAGACCTCCGAGGCGGGTGCGGTGACCGCGGGCCGCGCCCAGCTCGTCACCCGCCGCTCGGTGAAGCTCGTACAGACCGGACTGGTG
>NZ_VOGW01000197.1:0-5280 GCF_007896895.1 Streptomyces misionensis
CACCAGTCCGGTCTGTACGAGCTTCACCGAGCGGCGGGTGACGAGCTGGGCGCGGCCCGCGGGGAGGGTGCGCGGCTTGGCCTCGCCGAGGAACTTGCCCTCTTCCTTCGGGTAGGAGAAGAGCAGACCGGGGTTGCCCAGTTCCCACAGGCGGCGCAGCACCGGGTCCATCATGGCGCGCACCGAGCCGGAGGTGCTGCGGGCGACGACCAGGTGCATGCCGATGTGCAGACCCTGGGCGAGCAGCGGCACCAGCGGCGCCATCGGCGGCGGGGTGCCCGGGGTGCCGGAGAACAGGTCGTAGTCGTCGATCAGGACGAACAGCCGCGGTCCCTCCCACCAGTCGCGGCGGGCCAGCTGCTCCGGGCTGATGTCCGGGCCCGGCACCCGCTTGCCCACCGACACCGAGGCGCTGTTGGCGAGCTGGGTGAGGGCGTCGCTGTCCACGACGTACCCGACCCGGTACTCCTCGGGCACCGCGTTGAGCAGTCCGCGGCCCGGGTCGGCGACCATGATGCGGGCCTCCTCCGGGGTGTAGCGGGAGGTGATGGCGCGGACCATCAGGCGCAGCGTGTTCGTCTTGCCGGTCTCCCCGTCGCCGAACACCATCAGGTGCGGGTTGGTGGTGAAGTCGTGCCAGACGGGTTCCAGGCGCTGTTCGTCCCAGCCGAGGCAGACCCGCAGGTCGCCGTCGGCGTCGGGGAGCTGGGTGACCGGCAGCCGGGTCGGCAGCAGCCGGACGCCCGGCGCGGGGCGGCCCGTCCAGAAGGTGTCGATCTCCGCGACCGCCGACTTGGTGGCGGCGGTCAGGTCGCCGGTCTCGCCGGAGCCGTCCAGCCGGGGCAGCGCGGACAGGAAGTGGTGGCCGCCCGACGTCAGACCGCGGCCGGGCTGGTGCGGCACGGCCGCGGCGGTCCGCGAGCCGACCTCGGACTCCATGGAATCGCCCAGCCGCAGCTCGAACTTGGTGCCCAGCAGGTCGCGCAGCCGGGGCCGGAACTCCGACCAGCGCACGGCGGAACCGATCACGTGCAGGCCGAACGACAGCCCGCGCGCGGCCATCTCGATGACCCGGGGCTCCAGCTCCTCGTAGTCCTGGCGCAGCGTGCCCCAGCCGTCCACCACCAGGAACACATCGCCGTACGGGTCGTCGATCTCGCCCGCGGCCTTCAGCCGCCGGTACGCCGCCATCGACTCGAGACCGCGCGAGGTGAACTCCTCCTCGCGCTTCTCCAGGAGCTGCGTCAGCTCCGCCACGGTGCGCAGGACGCGGTCGCGCTCCAGACGGGTGGCGACCGAGCCGACGTGCGGCAGACCGGCCGTGGAGACCAGACCGCCACCGCCGAAGTCCAGGCCGTAGAACTGGACTTCCTCCGGTGTGTGGGTCAGTGCCAGGGACAGCATCAGGGTGCGCAGCAGGGTCGACTTGCCGGTCTGCGGGGCGCCCGCCACGCCGATGTGGCCGTCGGCGCCGGACAGGTCGGCGACCAGCAGTTCGCGCAGCTGCTCGAAGGGCCGGTCGACGATGCCCAGCGGCACCCGCAGCGACCCCAGCGAGGGGTGGTCCGCCGCGCTCATGCCGCGCACCGGGTCCGGGACGATGCCCGGCAGCAGCTGGTCCAGGCTCGGGGACTCGGTCAGCGGGGGCAGCCACACCTGCCGGGCGGGCGGCCCGCTCTCCTCCAGGCGCCCGATCAGCACCTCCAGCAGGCTCTCCGTGTTCTGCTCGTCGCCCGAGGCCCCGGCGGCCGCCCGGCGTTCGGCGGCGGCGGACGCCTGGAGCGCGGCGGACTGCGCCTCCAGCTCGGCGGCGCGCTCGGAGCGCAGCGTGCCCTGCCGCTCCAGGCCGAACACGGTGATCTCCTGGGCGGCGGCCAGCTGGGCGCTGTGCTCCGCCTCGCTCACCGGCTCGGGCGCGGCACCGGAGACGTAAGCCGCCTTGAACCGGACCAGGTTGGTGGTGTCCACCTTCAGATAGCCGTTGCCCGGCGCCGAGGGCAGTTCGTAGGCGTGCGAGACGCCGATGACGCTGCGCGACTCCATCGCGGAGAACGTGCGCAGGGCGATCCGGTACGACAGATGGCCCTCGACCTTGTGGATCCGGCTCTCGTCCAGCCGCTGGGAGGCCAGCAGCAGATGCACGCCGAGGCTGCGGCCCAGCCGGCCGATGGAGACGAACAGGTCCACGAACTCCGGCTTGCTGGCCAGCAGTTCGGAGAACTCGTCCACGATGATCAGCAACGAGGGCAGCGGCGTCAGATTCGCCCCGGCGGCCCGCGCCTTCTCGTAGTCGAACAGCGAGGAGTACCCGGACTCGCGCAGCAGCTCCTGACGGCGGATCATCTCGCCGTTGATGGAGTCGCGCATGCGGTCCACGAGGTGGATCTCGTCGGCCAGGTTGGTGATGACCGCCGAGGTGTGCGGCAGCCGGTCCATGCCGAGGAAGGTCGCGCCGCCCTTGAAGTCGACCAGCACCAGGTTGAGGATCTCCGAGGAGTGCGTGGCGACCAGGCCCATCACCAGGGTGCGCAGCAGCTCGCTCTTGCCGGAACCGGTGGCGCCGATGAGCAGACCGTGCGGGCCCATGCCGCCCTGCGCCGACTCCTTGATGTCCAGCTCGACGACCTCGCCCTCCTCGGTGACGCCGAGCGGCACCAGCAGCCGGGCGGACTGGGCCTGCCGGGGGCGCCACTTGGCGGTCACGTCGAAGGTGCGCGGGTCGCGGATGCCGAGCAGCGCGGTGAGGTCGAAGTCCGACTCCAGCGGCCGGTCCACCAGGTCGACGCTGCCGCTGGTGCGCATCGGCGCCAGCAGCCGGGCGAGCGTGTCGGCCTGGGTCCGGCTCACCGCGTCGGCCTCGGCGGTCACCGTGTCGTCGCCGGCCGGGAAGGCGACGCCGGTGCCGCGCGTGGTCAGCCGCAGCACCTTCGGGCCGCCGGTCATCGCGCCGGTCGCGTCCAGCAGGACGACGTTGCGCAGCCCGCCGTTGAGCAGCCGCGAGTTCTCGGGCAGCCGTACGCCCTGGGCCAGGACCACCACGAACGGCTCGGCCACGCTGGGGGAGGCGTCCGGGTCGTGGTCGGGGCGGTCCCGCACCTCGGTGCCGAGCAGGTCCATCAGCGCGTCGTGGTCCTCGGCGGCGAGCCGGGCCTGGCCGGCGTCGTCCTCCTCGTGCGGATGGGCGTTGTGCGGCAGCCACTTGAGCCAGTCCCACTCCTCGCGCGCCGACGCCCCGCCCAGCAGGGCGATCCGCAGCTCGTCGGGGGAGTGGAACACGGCGAGCTGCGCCACCATCGCGCGCAGCAGGGCGAGCGCGGGCTCCGGCTCGCCGGCCAGCTCCACGCTGGTGAAGCGGCGCAGCGCGACCGGGATCGGCAGCCGGGGCACGGTCTGGTGCGCCTTGGTGAACCGGCGCAGCGAGATGGCGGTCAGCGGCTCCAGGTCCTCCACCGGCTTGGTCTGCGGCGGCAGGAACTCCAGCGCGGCGCGCCGGACGCCCTGTCCGATGCGGACCCGGCCGAAGTCCTCGTGCGCCGGGCGGCGCTCCCACAGCCGGGGGCCCATCGCCAGCGCCCACAGCTGGCCCGGGTCGGGGTTGTCCCACAGCAGGGCGGCCCGCTGCTGTTCGGCGGCCTGCCGGGCCTGCCGTCGCTTCTGGGCGAGATAGCGCAGGTAGTCACGCCGCTCGGCCCGCATCCGGCGCCGGCGCTCGGCACCGGCCCGGCCGATCTGGGTCAGCGTCATGCTGACCATGGCGATGCCCATCATCCCGGACATCATGTACGTCGCCGGTCCGGCGCTGCGCATGGAGAACATCAGCACCATGGCGCCGGTGCCCAGCGCCATGGGCAGGTACATCAGCGCCGATCCGAAATCGGCGCTGGCCGGCTCCCCCAGAACCGGTGGCTCCGCCAGCTCTACCTGTCCCTCGGGGAGCTGCGGGCCCTCGGCGCGCGGTGATCGCTTGGCCACCACGGTGCTCAATGGCGCGGACCTTTCTGAGGCGCTCAAGTGGGTGTGACTGGTCAACCACTGCCGAGGGGAAGCGTGTTGTCCGCTTCGACTTGCGGAGGGCAGTGATCCACTAGTGGCCCGATGATAAGCACGGGAAGTCTGTGGTGGGTGAACGCATCTCAAGCCGTGACGCGCCAACGGCCAAATTTTACTTGTCTTTTGATCGATCGGGATGGTCAAGTCTGACTGATGTGCTGTCAATTGCGCCCAATGCTGGACATGTTGTCGGCCCTCGGGGTGTCGTCCGTCGTGCGCGATGTGAAAATGAACCTCTGGTAACCATGGCGTGAACGCGACATGCGGGCCCTCGGTGCTCACTGTGGGTGGCCGAATACCGACCTCGCGTGCCGCTTCGCTTCGGCCCGGCCGCCCGGGGGAACTCGGGGCGCGGAGATGGCCGAGCGCGGAGGAGGTGCCGTCGCCGTGGACGACTGGGAGATGTGGGACAGGCGCGAGGAGATACGGCTGTCGCCGCGCGAGCGGCTCGCGCTGCTGGAGATCGAGGCGCGCCTGCGCCGGGACCGGGGCTTCGCCCGCCGCATGGGCGAGGAGCCACGGGGACGCCGGGGCGGTGCCCGCCGGGGCCGCACGCGCCGGCGGGTCTGGCTGCCGGTGGGGGTGCTGCTGCTGGCCGTGGCGTCGGTGTTCTCGGCGGTCATGGGCATCCGCACCGAGGACCCCGGACTGCTGTGGTGCTTCGCGGTGCTGTGGCCGCTCACCCTCTTCCAGGCCTTCCGCCTGCTGTGCCGGGCGGCCCGCCGCAAGAGCCGGGCGGGGGTCAACTCCTGGCTCTGACGAACCTCCGCCTGACGACGCCGCGCTCCTCGGGCGCCGCTTCCGGTACGGGGACCCCGCGCTCGTCGGGCCGTCCGCAGCTGACCACTGCGGGGTGACGGCCAGGGGGACCAGGACCGGGGAACGGCGCGGCGGGGGGCCGGTGCGACGCCGGACGTTACGGCCGGGCGCGCGTCGCCACCCGGAAGCGGCACGTGGAGGTCACAGGGTCCGGCGGGGGCCTGGGCCGGGCGTGGGCAGCCGGTGCGCGATGACCGTGGAAGGCGCGGTACGGGAGTCGGCGCGGCGCCGGACGGGTCGCCGGGTGCGGGACCGGCGGGGACGCCGCCCGGGGGGCGGGGCGGGCACCCCGCGGGGGGGGGGAGCGGCCCGCCCCGGGCGTTGGGCGCGCGGGAGCCGTCGCCGGCGCCGTCAGCGGCGGGCATACTCGCGGAAGCCGCGGCCCGTCTTGCGGCCCAGGCAGCCCGCGGC
>NZ_VOGW01000197.1:5549-18199 GCF_007896895.1 Streptomyces misionensis
GGGCGTGGGCCTGTGCGGTGAGTTTGGCGCCGCCCGCCACCGGGTCCACGGCGATCACCGGGGTGCCCGTGCGCAGGGCGAGGACCAGCCCGTGCAGGCGCGTGGTGAGGACCAGGTCGAAGCGGGAGACGAGGGACAGGAACTGCTCGCCCGTCGCGCACAGCCGCCAGTCGTCCGTGGCCAGGCGCGTGTCCACCGGCACCCGGGCGCAGTCCTGGCCGGCCAGCCAGCCGGTGATCCGGGCGTTCACCTCCTCGTGCCGTCGGCGCCGGCCGTACTCGCCCTGGCCGTGGCAGAGGATCACCCCGGCCACGGGCGGCGGCGGTCCCACCGGAGCCCCGGCCGCCAGGTCCGGGCGCGCGGGCGCCGCCGTGCCGTCGCGGGGCAGGATCTCGTGGAAACCGGTGGCCGCCGGGTCGGCGGGATCGACCACCGACACCCCGGCCGCGAGTCGCCGACAACTCCCGAACCTGTCATGGAGCGCCGCCACATGGGGACCGTGCACCGGCCCGCACACGAACAGGAGCGTGTCGTACTCCTCGGGCCGCGCCGCGTCCAGGGACAGCGCCCTGGGCCGGAAGCCGGGGCTCCACGCCGTGTCATGGGGGACGCCCGCTGCGGCGAGCGCCGCCGACACATGCCGTCCGGCCAGCACGTCCCCGGCCGTCGCCTCCCCGTGCCGGAGGCTGAACCAGCCCGTGAGCAGCACCCGCCGGGGCCTGCCCAGGGTGCGCAGCAGCGCCGCCACCAGCTCGTCCCGCATGGCTCTCACCTGCACTCTCGGTGACCGGAGTCGCGCGAGTACCCGGGCCACCGGACAATAAGAGTCCAACGTGTGAAACCAACTGGCAGGGGAACTCAGCTGCCAGTGCCGTCCAGACAGCGGCGGCCGAGCAGGGCGGTCCTCCGGATCCGCGGGACCCGAGCCCTGTCCTCACCCCGCACGACGGGCCGGTGCCACCGGCCCCGGGCCACGGCCGAGCCGTACGCCACGCGGGAACGTCCCCGGCACACGGACGACATCGACGTCATCGGCGTGCGTGGACGAAGGACGACGAAGGAAAGCCCCATGACCGGTGACACACCCTTTCCCTGGCGGCGCGCCCTCGTGACCGGCGGCGCCGGCTTCCTCGGCTCCCATCTGTGCGAGCGGCTGCTGGATTCGGGCGTCGAAGTCGACTGTGCCGACAACCTGGCCTGCGGCCGCCGGGAGAACGTGGCCCACCTGGAGGCCCGGCCCGGCTTCCGGTACGTGCACTGCGACGTCTCCGAGCCCGACTGCGCCGAGCGCCTGCCGGGCCCGTACGACCTCGTGCTGCACTTCGCCTGCCCGGCCTCGCCCGCCGACTACCTGCGCATGCCCCTGGAGACCCTGGACGTGGGCAGCCTCGGCACCCGCAACGCCCTCGGCATCGCCGAACGCGACGGCGCCCGCTTCCTGCTGGCCTCCACCTCCGAGGTGTACGGCGACCCCCAGGTGCACCCCCAGCACGAGGGCTACTGGGGCAACGTCAACCCGGTCGGCCCGCGCAGCGTCTACGACGAGTCGAAACGGTTCGCCGAGGCCCTGGTCACCGCGCACGCCGGCACCCGGGGCACCAACGCCGGGATCGTCCGCCTGTTCAACACCTACGGGCCCCGGATGCGCGCCCACGACGGCCGTGCCGTGCCCACCTTCATCTGCCAGGCCCTGTCCGGGGAGCCGGTCACCGTGACCGGCGACGGCAGCCAGACCCGTTCGCTGTGCTACGTGGACGACACCGTCGACGGCGTGCTGCGGGTGGCCACGAGCAGGTCCGTGCGGCCGGTGAACATCGGCGGCAGCGACGAGATCACCGTCGCCGACCTGGCCCGCCGCGTCGTCGCCCTCACCGGCTCCCGCTCGCCCATCGCCTTCATCGACCGGCCCGTCGACGACCCCGGCCGGCGCCGGCCCGACACCACCCTCGCGCGCGAACTGCTCGGCTGGTCGCCGCAGATCCCCTGGGAGGAGGGCCTGAAGCAGACCATCGCCTACTTCGCGGCCCAGCCCCCCCGGCCGGTGCCGAGCACACCGCGGCCGGCCCCGCACCCGCAGACCTGATCGTCCCCCCGCCGCCCTTGGAGGCAGCGCATGCACGTCCTCGGAATCAACGCACTCTTCCACGACCCCGCGGCCGCCCTGCTCACCGACGGCAAGGTCGTGGCGGCCGCCGAGGAGGAACGGTTCTCGCGCCGCAAGCACGGCAAACGGCCCGTCCCCTTCTCCGCCTGGGAACTCCCCGAGCAGTCGGCCCGCTGGTGCCTGGCCGAGGCCGGCCTGACCCCCTCCGACCTGGACGCGGTCGCCTACTCCTACGACCCCTCCCTGGCCCGCCCCGCCGACCGCATGGGCCTGGACGACCCCTGGGACCACCTGCGCCAGGAATACGCCCGCCGGGCACCGGAGTTCCTCGCCGAGGCCCTGCCCGGACTCGACCCGGCCAAGGTGCGGTTCGTGCCGCACCACATCGCCCACGCGGCCTCCGCCGGGCCCGTCTCGCCGTACCCGGACTGCGCGGTCCTCGTCCTGGACGGCCGCGGCGAGTGCGGCTCCCACCTGGCCGGCCGCTACACCAACCGCGAGCTCACCGTCCTCGACACCCAGGAACTGCCGGACTCCCTCGGCCTGTTCTACGAGGACCTCACCCAGCACCTCGGGTTCCTGCGCAGCAGCGACGAGTTCAAGGTGATGGCGCTCGCCTCCTACGGCACCCCCCGCTTCGCCGGCCGGCTGCGGGAGTACGTCCACGCCGGCGACCGGGGCGGCTTCCGGGCCCGCCCCGTCCCCTGGCCCGAACTGGTCCCGCCGCGCCCGGCCGGCGGCGCCTGGAGCCAGGACCACGCCGACCTCGCCGCCAGCGCCCAGCTCTGCCTGGAGGAGACCATGCTGGCCATCGCCCGCCGGCTGCGCGAACGCACCGGCGAGGAAGCGCTCACCATGGCCGGCGGCGTCGCCCTCAACTGCGTGGCCAACACCCGGCTGTGGCGCGAGAGCGGCTTCGCGCACGTGTGGGTGCAGCCCGCCGCCGGGGACGCCGGCACCGCGCTGGGCGCCGCCGCGCACGTCGCCGGCCAGAAGGACACCCTGGAGCCGATGCCCACCGCCGCCCTCGGCCGCGGCTGGAGCGACGCCGAGCTGCGCGCGTGGCTGGAGCGGGCGGCCGTGCCGTACGAGGAGCCCGCCGACATCGCCGAGACGGCCGCCGAGGCGCTGGCCGCCGACGGGATCGTGGCCTGGTTCCAGGGCCGCGGCGAGTACGGGCCGCGCGCGCTCGGGCACCGCTCGCTGCTCGCCCACCCCGGCCGGGCGGAGAACCTGGAACGGCTCAACGCGGTCAAGGGCCGCGAGGAGTTCCGGCCGGTCGCCCCCATGGTGCTCGCCGAGCGCGCAGCCGGGATCTTCGACGGACCGCTGCCCAGCCCGCACATGCTGTTCGTGCACGACGTGGCCGCCGAGTGGCGGGACCGCATCCCCGCCGTCGTCCACGTCGACGGCACCGCCCGCATCCAGACCGTCGACCGGGACCAGGAGCCCCTGGTCGCGCGGATGATCGACGGCTTCGAGCGGCGCACCGGGCTGCCCGTCGTGGTCAACACCAGCCTGAACACCGCGGGCCGGCCCATGGTGGACGACCCCCGCGACGCCCTGGAGTGCTTCGGCTCCGCGCCCGTGGACCTGCTGGTGCTCGGCCCGTTCGCGATCCGCCGCAAGGGGGTCTTCGGATGAGCGCCCCCGCCTACACCGTCGTCGTGCCGACCGTCGGCCGCCCCTGTCTCGCCGACTGCCTGCGCGCCCTCGCCGAGGCCGAGGGACACGTCCCGCACGAGGTGATCGTCGTGGACGACCGGCCCGAGACCGACGGTGAACTGCCGCTCGACGCAGCCGGGTTGCTGCTGGACCGGGTGCGCACCCTGCGCACCGGGGGCAAGGGCCCGGCCGCCGCCCGCAACGCCGGCTGGCGCACGGTCGAGACGCCCTGGACGGTCTTCCTCGACGACGACGTCCAGGTGCTGCCCGACTGGTCCCAACTGCTCGCCCAGGACCTGGGCGAGGCCGGCGAGGGCATCGGCGGCATCCAGGGCCGGCTGCGGGTGCCGCTGCCCCCGGACCGCAGGCCCACCGACTGGGAGCGCACCACCAAGGGCCTGGAGAACGCCGCCTGGGCGACCGCCGACATGGCCTACCGCACCGAGGCGCTCGACCGCGTCGGCGGCTTCGACGAACGCTTCCCGCGCGCCTTCCGGGAGGACGCCGACCTCGCCCTGCGGGTGCGGCGGGCCGGCTGGGCGCTGGTGCGCGGCCGGCGGGTCACCCGGCACCCGGTCCGCCCGGCCCACTGGTGGGCCTCGCTGCCCGCGCAGCGCGGCAACGCCGACGACGCGCTGATGAACCGGCTGCACGGTTCCGACTGGTGGGCCCGCGCCCAGGCGCCCCGCGGCCGGCTGCGCCGCCACGCGCTGGTCACCGGCGCCGCGCTCGCCGGGGCCGGCTGCGCCCTGGCCGGCCGCCGCCGCGCCGCCGCCGTCTGCGCGGCCCTGTGGACCCTGGGCACCGCCGAGTTCGCCCTCGCCCGCATCCTCCCCGGCCCCCGCACGGCCCGCGAGATCGCCGGCCTGCTCGGCACCAGCGTCCTCATCCCCCCGCTGGCCGTCCGCCACTGGCTGCGCGGCACGGTACGGCACCGGCACGCGCAACCGCTGGGAGGTGCCGGATGACCACCGCGCTGTCCGGTCCCGACGCGCCGCGCGGCGGCGGCCCGGGCGGGGGCTTCGGCCACCGTCCGGTCCCACCGTGGCGTGCCGCTCGGCGGTGGTCCCGTCGTGGCCTTCCCGGCTCGCCGTCCGGGAGGGGCCGCGGGCGGTGGCGTCGTACCGGCGCGTGCCGCGGCCGCAAGGCGCGGGACGACCAGCGCCCCGTCCGGTCCCGACGCGCCGCGCGGCGGCGGCCCGGCGGGGGGAGGCGACGGATGAGCGCCGTCTCCGCCGTGCTGTTCGACCGTGACGGCACCCTCGTGGCCGACGTGCCCTACAACCGCGACCCGGACCGGGTGCGGACGCTGCCCGGTGCCGTCGAGGCCGTCGCGCTGGCCCGGGCCGCCGGGCTGCCCACCGGGGTGGTCAGCAACCAGTCCGGCATCGGCCGCGGGCTGCTCACCGCCGAGGACGTCACCCGGGTCAACCGGCGCGCCGACGAACTGCTGGGCGGCCTCGACGCCTGGCTGTACTGCCCGCACGCGCCGGACGCCGACTGCCCCTGCCGCAAGCCCCGGCCCGGCCTGATCCTCGCCGCCGCCGAGCGCCTCGGCGTCCCGCCCGCCGAGTGCCTGGTCGTCGGCGACATCGCCGCCGACGTGCTGGCCGCGCGGGCGGCCGGCGCCCGCGGCGTCCTCGTCCCCAACGCGGCCACCGCACCGGTCGAGGTGCGGCGCTTCGCCCGGCAGAGCGCCCCCGACGCGCTCACCGCCGTGCGCGACGCCCTCGGCGCCCGCCCGGGGAGGTGGCCGCGGTGACGGCGCTCGTGGTCCGGCTCGACAGCTTCGGCGACGTCCTGCTCGCGGGGCCCGCCGTACGCGCCGTCGGCGAGCACCACGGCCCGGTGACCATGCTGTGCGGCCCGCGCGGCGCGGACGCCGCCCGGATGCTGCCCGGCGTCGAGGACGTCCTCGTGTGGGAGGCCCCCTGGGAGGGCTTCGCCCCGCCCCCGGTGGACCCGGCGGACATCGGCGAGCTGGTCGCCCGCCTGCGCCGGGGCGCCTACGGCACCGCGCTGATCCTCACCTCCTTCCACCAGAGCCCGCTGCCCACCGCGCTGTTGCTGCGCCTCGCCGGGATCGGCCGGATCGGCGCCGACAGCGCCGACCACCCCGGCCGGCTGCTCGACGTCCGCCACCGCCGGCTGCCCGGCCGGCACGATGCCGAGGCCGCCCTCGACACGGCCGCCGCCCTGGGCTGCACCCTCCCGCCCGGCGACGACGGCCGGCTGCGCGTCCTGCCGCCCCCCGACACCGGCGGCCTGACCGGCAACGGCCCCTACGTCGTCCTGCACCCCGGCGCCAGCGCGCCCGCCCGCGCCTGGAGCCCGGACCGCTGCGCCGAGGCGGTCGCGCTGCTCGCCGACGCCGGGCACCGCGTGGTCGTCACCGGCGGCCCGCACGAAAAGGCACTCACCAAGAGGGTGAGCGGCGCCACGGCCGTGGACCTCGGCGGCCGCACCAGCCCCCGCACCCTCGCCGGAGTGCTGCGCATGGCCGACGTGGTGGTCAGCGCCAACACCGGCCCGGCCCACCTCGCCGCGGCCGTCGGCACCCCCGTCGTCTCCCTGTTCGCCCCCGTGGTCCCGGCCGAACGCTGGGCCCCCTACGGCGTCCCCGCCATCCTGCTCGGCGACCAGTCGGCGCCGTGCGCGGACACCCGGGCACTCGTCTGCCCGGTGCCCGGCCACCCCTGCCTGGACGAGGTCACCGGGCAGGACGTGGTGCGCGCGGTGCACAAGCTCATCCAGGAGCGCTCCTCATGAACATCCTCGTCTGGCACGTGCACGGATCCTGGCTCACCGCCTTCGTGCAGGGCCCGCACACCTACCTCGTCCCGGTGACCGAGGACCGGGGCCCCGACGGCCTCGGCCGCGCCGCCACCTGGGACTGGCCGTCCGCCGTCGAAGAGCACGGTCCCGCGAGCCTGAGGGACGCCGACATCGACCTGATGGTCCTGCAACGCCCGCACGAAGTCGCCCTGGCCGAACGCTGGACCGGCCGCCGCCCCGGCCGCGACGTGCCCGCCGTCTACGTCGAGCACAACAGCCCCGACGCCTCCCCGGAGCGCCAACTCCATCCGCTGGCCGGGCAGTCGGCGATCCCCGTGGTGCACGTCACCCACTTCAACCGGCTGATGTGGGACAGCGGACGGGCCCCCACCGAGGTCGTCGAGCACGGCATCGTGGACCCCGGCCGGCTGTGGACCGGCACCGAGCGGCGCGCCGCCGTCGTCGTCAACGAGCCCGTGCGCAGGGGCCGCACCACCGGCACCGACCTGCTGCCCCGGTTCGCCCGCTGCGCGCCCCTGGACGTCTTCGGGATGCGCACCGAAGGGCTCGCCGGCCACCTCGGCCTGCCGCCCGAGCGCTGCCGCACCCGCGACCTGCCCCAGCACCGGCTGCACCGCGAGATGGCCAGGTGCCGCGTCTATCTGCACCCCGTGCGCTGGACCTCGCTCGGCCTGTCCCTGCTGGAGGCCATGTTCCTCGGGATGCCGGTGGTCGCCCTGGACACCACCGAGGTCCGGGAAGCCGTACCCGAGGGCGCCGGGGTGGTCTCCAACCGCCTCGACGTCCTGGAGGACGCCGTGCGGGCGTTCCTCGCCGACCCCGAGGACGCGCGCCTGACCGGCGACGCCGCCCGGGCCGCGGCCCAGGCCCGCTACGGAGAGCGGCGCTTCCTGGACGACTGGGAGCGCCTGATCAAGGAGGTCACCCGATGAGCCGTACTCCCCACACGGCCGGGCGCGTCGCCATGGTCTCCGAGCACGCCAGCCCGCTGGCCGCGCTCGGCGGACCGGACGCGGGCGGCCAGAACGTCTACGTGGCCCAGGTCGCCCGGCAACTCGCCAGAAACGGCTACCGGGTCACGGTCTACACCCGGCGGGACTCGACGGGCCTGCCGGACCGGGTGACCCTCATCGACGGCGTCCAGGTGGTGCATGTGCCCGCCGGACCGCCGGAACCCGTACCCAAGGACGAACTCCTGCCGCACATGGTGGAGTTCGGCGAGTTCCTGGCCGGTCAGTGGGCGGCGAGCCCACCCGACGTGGTGCACGCCCACTTCTGGATGTCGGGCCTGGCCGCCCTGTCCGGCGCCCGCGGCCTCGGCGTCCCCGTGGTGCAGACCTACCACGCCCTCGGCACCGTCAAGCGGCGCTACCAGGGCGCCGCCGACACCAGCCCGCCGCAGCGCCTGGCCATCGAGGAGGCCATCGGCCACGAGTGCGCCCGGATCATCGCCACGTGCAGCGACGAGGTGGCCGAACTGAAGGCCATGGGGCTGCCCGAGGACCGGTTCAGCGTGGTGCCCTGCGGGGTGGACCCCGACCAGTTCGCGCCGCTGCCGCGCTCCCGCCCGCCGGGCGCCCGCAGGCGGCTGCTGGCCGTCGGCCGGCTCGTGCCCCGCAAGGGCTTCGACCGCGCCATCCGCGCCCTGGCCGGCGTCCCCGACACCGAACTCCTCATCGCCGGCGGCCCCGAGGCCGAACTCCTCGGCGCCGACCCCGAGGCCCGGCGCCTGAGGGCCCTGGCCGGCGAGTACGGCGTCGCCGACCGCGTCACCCTGCTCGGCGGCGTCAGCCGGACCCGGATGCCCCGGCTGATGGCCGGCGCCGACCTCGTGCTGTCCCTGCCCCGCTACGAGCCCTTCGGCATCGTCCCGCTGGAGGCCATGGCCTGCGCCACCCCCGTCGTCGCCACCGCGGTCGGCGGCCAGCTCGACACCGTCGTGGACGGCGCCACGGGCGTCCTCGTCCCGGCCGACGACGACCACGACCTCGGCCCGGTCGTCCGCGCCCTGCTCGCCGACCCCGCCCGGCTGGACCGGTACGGCGCCGCCGGCCGCCGCCGCGTGCTGACCCACTACACCTGGGACCGGGTGGCCGACGGCGTCGTCGGGGCGTACGGCGCCGTGTCCGCCCTCCCCTCGCTCTCCGGAGTCGTCCGATGAAGACCGTCACCGACACCGCGCACTGCGACGACCTGATGAAGGCCCTGGAGACGTTCCGCGACTGCGGTCCCCTCATCGGGCGCTGGGGCACCGAACTGGCCCGCCGGCTGGGCACCGGCTCCCGGCTGCTGGTCGCGGGCAACGGCGGCAGCGCGGCCCAGGCCCAGCACCTGACCGCCGAACTGGTCGGCCGCTACCGCGACGACCGGCCGCCGTTCTCCGCCGTCGCCCTGCACGCCGACACCTCCTCCACCACCGCCATCGCCAACGACTACGGCGTGCAGGAGGTGTTCGCCCGGCAGACCGCCGCCCACGGCCGCCCCGGCGACGTGCTGATGCTGCTGTCCACCAGCGGCGCCAGCGCCAACCTGCTGTCCGCCGCCGACCGCGCCCACCGCCTGGGCATGACCGTGTGGGCGCTGACCGGGCGGGCCCCCAACCCGCTCCAGCTCGGCGCCGACGAGGCCCTGTGCGTGGACGCGCCGGTCTCCGCCACCGTGCAGGAACTCCATCTGGTCGCCGTGCACATGCTGTGCGAGGCGTTCGACCGGGCCGTCGAGCGCGGCGAGGCCGACCGGGGGACCGGCGCCCGCGTCGACGGCGACGCCCGCGGCCGTCCCCGGGCCCGGGCCCGCACCCTCGGCCGGCCCGTGGACGGCACGCCGGCGACCCGCGGAGAGGAACAGGCATGACGCACCCCGGTACGACCACCCCGGGCACCCCGCTGGTCGTCGTCGGCGACGCCCTCCTCGACCACGACCTGTGCGGGCACGCCGAGCGGCTGGCCCCCGACGCGCCCGTGCCCGTCGTGCACGGCGCCCGGCGCAGTTCCCGCCCCGGCGGCACCGCCCTCGCCGCCTGCCTGGCCGCCGCCGACGGCCGCCCGGTCACCCTCGTCACCGCCCTCGGCACCGACCCCGCCAGCGACATCCTGCGCCAACTGCTGTCCGGACGCGTGGAGTTGGTGGAGATCCCGTTGCAGGGCAGCCTCAGCAGCAAGACCCGGGTCCTGGCCGGGGACCGCCCGCTGCTGCGCCTGGACGACGGCGAGGGCCGCGCCCGCGCGGCGACCCGCCAGGCGGTCGCCGCGATCACCGCGGCCCGGGGCGTCCTGGTCGCCGACTACGGCCGGGGCACCGCCGACGTCCTGCGCGACGCGCTGTCCCGCACCACCGCGTCCGTGGTCTGGGACCCCCACGTCCGCGGCCGGCCCCCGGTGCCCGGCGCCCGCCTGGTCACGCCCTCCGCGCAGGAGGCGCGCGTCTTCGCCCGCCGACTGGACGACGGCGAGGCGGAGCCGGGGGACGACGCCGGACTGCGCACCGCCGCCCGCGACGCCCGCGCCCTGGTCCGCGCCTGGCGGGTGCAGGCGGTCGCCGTCACCCTCGGCGAGCGCGGCGCGCTGCTCTCGCACGGCGAGACCCCGCTGCTCGTGCCGACCCCGGCCGCCGCGACCGGCGACCCCTGCGGCGCGGGCGACCGGTTCGCCGCGACCGCCGCCGGACTGCTCGCCGACGGCGCCTTCACCGAGGCCGCCGTCCAGGCCGCCGTGCACGCGGCCACCCGGTACGTCGCCGAGGGCGGTGCCCGCGCGATGGTGACGACGGCCGAGGACGCGCGCACACAGCGGCCCGAACAGCCGCTGCCCGACGGGGACACCACCGCGGACGCCGTGCGCACCGCCGCCCGGGTGCGCACCGCGGGCCGTACCGTCGTCGCCGCGGGCGGCTGCTTCGACCTGCTGCACGCCGGCCACGTCGCCCTGCTCCAGGCCGCCCGCCGGGCCGGCGACTGCCTGATCGTCTGCGTCAACTCCGACGACTCGGTGCGCCGCCGCAAGGGCGACGGCCGCCCCCTCGTGCCGGTCGCCGACCGCGTCCGGGTGCTGCGCGCCCTGGAATGCGTGGACGCGGTCGCCGTCTTCGACGAGGACACCCCCGAACGCCTCCTCGCCGAACTGCGCCCGCACATCTGGGCCAAGGGCGGCGACTACGCCCGCACCCTCCTGCCCGAACAGCCCCTCGTGGAGAGCTGGGGCGGCCAGGTCCTCCTCCTGCCCTACCTGGACGGCCGCTCGACCACCGGCCTGGCCCGCAGGGCGGCCTCCTCGCCGGTGCGCTCGGGAGGGCGGCGGCGGTGACGGCGACGGCCGACGTGACCCCCGCCCCCGAGCCCCCGTGCGTCCTGGTCCTGCGCGCACTGGGCCTCGGTGACCTGCTGGCCGGCGTACCCGCGCTGCGCGGCATCCGGCGGGGCTTCCCGGGACACCGGATCGTGCTCGCACAGCCCGCGGGGCTGGCCGGGCTCGCCCTGGAGACCGGCGCGCCGCACGCCGTGTTCCCGGCCGAGGCACCCGGCCGGGCGGTGCCGTCGCTCGCGCACTGGCCGGGACCACCGCCCGACGTGGCCATCGACCTGCACGGCAACGGTCCCGAGAGCCGCGACGCCCTCGCCGCCCTGCGCCCGCGCCGGCTGCTCGCCCACGCCTGCCCGGACGGCCCTGCCTGGCGGGCCCAGGCACACGAACGGGACCGCTGGTGCGGCTTCCTGGACGCCTACGGCATCCCGGCCGACCCGCTCGACCTGCGCCTGCCCGCGCCCGGCACGCCCTCCCCGGCCCCGGGCGCGGTCCTGGTCCACCCCGGCGCCGCCTCCGGCTCCCGCCGCTGGCCGGCCGAACGGTTCGCCGCCGTCGTACGGTGCCTGCGCGCGGCCGGGTATCGGGTCGTGCTCACCGGCGGCCCGGGGGAGGAGGCCCTGGTACGGTCCGTCGCCGAGCGCGGCGGCGTGCGCGAGGCGGACCTGCCGGCCGGCGGCCTGCCCCTTGCCGAACTGTCCGCGCTGGTGGCCGGGGCGGCCCTGGTGCTCAGTGGCGACACCGGCCTCGCCCACCTCGCGTACGCCCACGGCACCCCCACCGTCACCCTCTTCGGCCCGGTCGCCCCGCGCCTGTGGGGTCCGCCGCCGAGCCCCGGCCACCTGGCCCTGTGGAAGCCCGGCCCGCCCGGCGACCCGCACGGCCGCACCCCCGACGCCCGGCTGCTGCGCATCGGTTCCGGCGAGGTCGCCGCGGCCTGTCTGACGCTGCTGCGCCAGGACCGGCCCCGGCCGGCCCCGCGTCCGGAGGTGGTCCATGTCGACTGAGCCCGCGCCGGGCCGGGCCGGCCACCCCGCGACGGCCGCGGCCGACGGCCGGGTCACCGTCGCCGTCATCACCCGCGACCGCGCCGCGAGCCTGCTGCGCACCCTGGACGCCCTGGCCGCGCTGCCCGAACGGCCGCCGGTCATCGTGGTCGACAACTCCCGTGACGACAGCACCCGCAGGGCGGTGACCGGCCACCCGGCCCCCGTCCGGCTGCTGCGCCCCGCGGCCAACACCGGTGCGCTCGGCCGCAATCTGGCCGTACGGCACGCCCGCACCCCCTACGTGGCGTTCAGCGACGACGACTCCTGGTGGGAGCCCGGCAGTCTCGCCCGCGCCGCCGACCTCCTTGACCGCCACCCCCGGCTCGGCCTGCTCGCCGCCCGCACCCTCGTCGGCGACGAGGCCGCCGAGGACCCCCTCAACGCCGTGCTCGCCGCCTCGCCCCTGCCGCCCGAGCCCGATCTGCCCGGCCGCCCCGTCCTCGGCTTCCTCGGCTGCGCCAGCGTGGTGCGCCGGGAGGCCTTCCTGGCCGCGGGCGGCTTCCACCCGCTGCTGTTCTTCGGCGGCGAGGAGACCCTGCTCGCCTACGACCTGGCCGCCCGGGACTGGGGGGTGGCCTACGAACCGACACTGCGCGCCCGCCACCACCCCGAGGACCACGGCCGCACCGGGCGTTCCTTCCTCGTCCGGCGCAACCACGTCCTCACCACCTGTCTGCGCCGCCCCTGGCCCGTCGCCCTGCGGGCGGGCGCCGCGCTCGCCCGCGCCGCGGCGGCCGA
>NZ_VOGW01000197.1:18479-102532 GCF_007896895.1 Streptomyces misionensis
GAAGCACTCCGGGGACCCGCCGGGGCGGGGCCGGCCGGCCGGGGCGACCGGGACGAGGAGGACGCCGCACCATGAACCGCACCCCCACGACCGTCGTCGTCATCACCCACAACCGGCGCGCCGAACTGCTGCGCACCCTCGCCGAGTTGCGGCGGCTGCCCGAGCGGCCCCGGGTCATCGTCACCGACAACGCCTCGACGGACGACACCGCCGGGGCCGTCGCCCGGGACTTCCCGGAGACGACCCTGCTGCGTCCGGGTCGCAACCTCGGGGCCGTCGGCCGCAACCTGGCCGTCCGGCACGTCCGCACGCCCTACGTGGCGTTCTGCGACGACGACTCCTGGTGGGAGCCCGGCAGCCTCGCCCGCGCCGCCGAACTGCTCGATACCCGGCCCCGGCTCGCGGCCGTCACCGCGCGGATCGTCGTGGAGCCGGAGGGCACCGAGGACCCGGTCGTGCGCGAACTGCGCGAATCGCCCCTGCCCGGCCCCGACTGGCTCCCCGGACCGGCCCTCGGCTCCTTCCTCGCCGCCGCCACGGTGATGCGCACCGACGCCTTCCGCGCGGGCGGCGGCTTCCACCCCGGGCTGTGGCTCGGCGGCGAGGAGGAACTGCTCGCCTGCGACCTGCTGCGCCAGGGCTGGTGGTTCGCCTACGCGGAGGAACTCACCGTCCACCACCAGGCCTCCCGGCTGCGCGACAGCACGGCCCGGCGCGTCCTCGGCCTGCGCAACACCCTGTGGTTCACCTGGCTGCGCCGCCCGCTCCTGCCCGCGCTGCGCCGCACCGGGCACCTGATCCGCACGGTGCCCCACGACGCCGCCTCCGCCCGCGCCTTCGCCCACGCCACCGCCGGACTGCCCTGGGTGCTGCGCCAGCGCGACCCCGTACCGCCGGAGCTGGAACACCGCCTGGCCGCCCTGGAACGCGCCCGCCGGACCTCCCCCGCCCGCCGCTACATCGGCTGACGGACCCGCCGCGCCGACGGGTCCGGTCCGGGTGTTCCGACGCATGCCGCGCCGACGGGTCCGGTCCGGGTGTTCGGTGCGTGCCGTGCCGACCTGTCCGGCACCGGCGTCCGTTGCCCTGCCGATGGGCCCCGTTCCCGTGTGCCGTGCATGCCTGCCGACGGTCCGGTTCCCGTGCGCCGTTGCGTGCTCCGCCGACGGGTTTGGTCCCGGTTCCGCGAATACCGCGCCGACCTGTCCGGCACCGGTGTCCGTTGCCCCGCCGACGGGTCCGGTCCCGGTGTTCCGCGCATGCCGACCGACGTGCCCGGCACCGGCGTCCGCTGCCCTGCCGACCGGCCCGGTTCCCGTGCGCCGTGCATGCCCCGCCGACGGGCCCGGTCCCGGCGTCGCCGCGCACGCCCCGCCGCTCACCGGCCGCCCGGCCGGCCCGGTCCGACACGCCCGGGCCACAGTCGTTGCGCGGCGGACGGGCGCGCGGGCACAGTGAGGGACCGGTCATGACGCGGCCGGCGGCGCGCACGGCCGGCCTCCGGCTGCACGCGACCCGGCATCCGCCCCGCACCCCCCACGGCCCCACCGGCTCCGCCGGACCGGTGCCCGCCCGAGTGCGGTTGAGAGACCGGCGTCCGCCGTGCAAGGTGGTGGTTCAAGGTCAGATTCCTGGCCGGGAAGCGGCCGTAGGCCCTTACTCGACCTGCCCGGGTGATGCCATGAAAGCCTCTTCCCCGCGGCCGGGCGCACCGGCCCCCCTCGTGATCGAGTCCTCCGTCGTGGAGGGACTGCCGGCCGAGGGCGCCCTGCTGTTGCGCATGTCCGGCACCCTGGACGCGCGCGGCGCCCAGGCCTGGTCCGAGGAACTGCGCGGCCATCTGGCCCGGGCGGACCGCGCCGGACTGCGGCCGGTCCTCGACATGGCCCACGTCCAGCTCGGCGGCGCCGCCGTCCTGCGCACGCTCAGCGAGACGACCCGGGTACGCGCCGGCCGCCCGGACCTGATCATCGTCCGGGCCCGCCCGGGCGTCCGCGAGGCGGTGCACCTGGCCAGACTGGAGGGCGTCCAGCTGTACGCCACCCTGGACGAGGCCCTGCGCGAACTGGCCCGCGCCGCCTCCCGGGTGGAGGAACTGCCCGCCTGGCGCTCGCAGATGGCGGACCCGCTGCGTCCGTCGTACCAGGACCTGCACCAGGAGGTCCGCGCCCTGCGCGCCCGGGTGCGCACCGCTCCCGTGATCGGCATGGCCCAGGGCATGATCATGGCCCGCTACGGACTGCCCGACACCGGCGGCGCCTTCCGGGTGCTGCGCGAGACCTCCCAGCGGTTCAACGTGCCGCTGCGGATCCTCGCCGCCGCCGTGGTCGTGGCCCGCCCGCCCGACGGCACGACCTGGTTCCCGGGCCGCCGCCCTCTTCCCCTGCCCCCGCTGCGGATCCTCGCCCGCGCGGGGCGCGACCCCCGCTACCGGGGTCAGATGATCGAGGCCGTGCTCCACGAGGCGCTGGCCATCGCGCGAGCCCCCGCCGGACACGTGCTGTCCGTCGACCCCGCCGTGAACGCGCTCGCGCTGGAGACCCGGTACGGCGGCGCGGACGCCTATCTGGACCACCTGGGGCGCGGCCGGACCGACGGCACGGCCGAGGCGGTCGCCCGCACCCGGGGCCGACGGGTGAGCATGCCCGACGTGGCCACCGACGCGTTGCTGTCCGAGGACGGTCGGCGCGCGCTGCTCGCCGCGGGCGCCCGGGCGCTCCAGTGCGTCCCCGTCCTGTCCTCGGCCGGCTGCTGCACCGCTCTGCTCACCGTGCACTGGCCCGACGCCGGTCACCGGCCGGCCTCCCCCCAGGCCGAGGCCCTCGACCTGCTCGCCGCCGACACCGCGGCCTGGCTGGCCTGGTACCACCGCACGGTCCTGCTCGACGCCCTCGAACACCTTCACCAGCGGCTCACCCGCCCCTGAGCAGCCCCTGAGCCGGATGCGTCACCCGCGCACCCCTGGGAACCCGGGCGGCGCACGAGATCACGCACCACCCGGAGGGAGTCCGGCGCATGTCCAATCCGCAGCAGCCCGAACAGCGGCGCAGTGACAAGGGGGGCGCCACCCCGCAGGACAGCGGTGAGCTCAAGGCCCGCCAGACGTCCGGCCGGGGCGCGGGTGCCCGTCCGCACGGCTCGGACAAGGGCGAGAAGGGCGGGGGCGAGGGCGGCGGAGTGCCTCCGGCGCAGCAGCCCGACCACCCCTGAACACCCGTCCGCCGTCCCTCGCGACGACGCCCCTTCCCACCGGACCCCGGCAGCTGCATCCCCGCGTGCCGGGGTCCTGCCCTGTCCGCGCCGGGCGCGGAGCCGACGGGCTACCCTCCCGGTATGCGGATCTCCGTCTCCTCCGACATGGACGAACCCGTCGCGCGCCGGCTCGTGGCCGAGCTGCGGCGGCGCGGGCACGCGGTACGGACGCACGGCGCGCTGCGCGAGGGAGCCGACCCGCAGTGGGCGGTCTGCTCGGAGGCGGCTGCCCGGGACGTGGCCGACGGGACGGCCGATCAGGCGGTGGTGTGCTGCTGGACCGGCACCGGCGCGTCCATCGCGGCGAACAAGGTGCCCGGCGTGCGCGCCGCCCTGTGCCCGGACGCCGCCACGGCGGACGGCGCGCGCCGCTGGAACGACGCCAACGTCCTCGCCCTGAGCCTGCGCCTGACCTCGGAACCGCTGCTGACGGAGATCCTGGACGCCTGGTTCGCGGCCGAGCCCAGCCAGGACCCGGAAGACGTACGGAACGTGGCCCGCGTCGGCCGCCTCGACGCCGCCCGGCAAGAGGCCTGAAACGGCGTACGGCAGCCCGATGCGGGCCCGGGTCCGGTGGTGTCCCCGCGGGTTCAGTGGGCGCCGAGCCCGCCGCCCCCGAAGGACCCGCTGGAACCGCTGCTCCAGCGCGGGCGCTTCTGCTCCTCGCTCGTCTTGGAGTCCACGTTGCCCAGCTCGTAGGGGGTGAGCGGACGACCGCCCTTGGGTGTCTTGGGAACCTCCTGGTAGTCCCGGTTCTCCCGGATCTCGTGCACCGGTCCCTCGGGCGGCAGCTTCGGCTGCTCCTCGGGCCGGGGGCGGGGCGACTCGCGGTACTTCACCCGCGAGGTCATCCAGAAGCCGCCGGCGAGCAGTGCCAGCAGGCCGACGGCCACGACGAAGAGAACGAGGCTCATCAGGCCGCTCGGCGCGGCCAACTGCATCGGTGCGGTGTTCATAGCAGAGGGATACCCCGCCCGAAAGGGTACGAATCGAACCAATCGGGCATCATTCGCGTCCGGTCGTGGTAAGGGGTGGTGGTTTGCCCTCTGCCGCCGGGGCTACCCGCACGACGTGACCCCGCAGACCTCGCAGCAGCAGCTCTACCGGTTCCTCGAGGACCGCTTCACCTGTGCCCAGGCGTGCACGGAGTGTGCCCGGGCCTGCTCGGTACGGGTGAGCCTGGTCGACCCGGGCGGCACCGAGCGCCAGGAACGGGTGCGCCGGGTCGGCATCATGTGCGCCGAGGTGTGCGACACCACCTGCCGGCTGCTGTGCGAGGAGAACCGCCAGGACGAGGAGGGAATCCGGGGCCGCGTCGACTGGTGCCGCCAGGTCTGCCTGGAATGCGCCGGCGCGTTCGACGACCATCCCGGCGCCGAATCGGCCGCGGCCGCCTGCCGCGCCTGCGCCGCCGCCTGCTCCGACTTCCTGGAAACCCTGGCCTGACCAGTCGGCCCGGTTCGCTCCGGCCCGCCGCCCCGCGATGCGCCCCCGGTCGCCGTCTCCGGTTTCCGCAGGACGTTCCAAGACGTTCCACGGCCCCGGCCCGCCGAAGGGCGCGGCGCCGGCCGGAGCCGGCGCGCGCCGTGATCAGCCACCCGGCCCGTGCGCCGCGCTGACGGCCGCCGTCGGTGGTGGAATCTGCGTAGGGACACGGTCACGGTGCGCGCGACCGGTCCTTCGGCGCAGGAGGAGAGTGATGAGGCAAGAGCCGCCGCCTCCGGCGGCGACCTCCGGGGAGCTGCCGCCGGAGGTGGCCGCCGCCCGGCTGCGGCTGCTCGCCGACGTGAGCCGCGCACTGGCGTCGGGGCTGGACGCGGAGGAGTCGCTGCGCCGCCTCGCCCGGCTCGTGGTGCCGCAGCTGGCCGACGCCTGCGTCGTCGACGTGATCGAAGGCGAAGGGGTGCGCCGTCTCACGGTCACGGACCGGGACGCCGAACGGGCGCTGCGGGTGCTGTCCGGCGGCGTCCTCCCCGGCCCCGACGACTCGGCCTGCGCCCTGGCGAAGGTGCTGCGCGGAGGGGGACCCGTGCTGGTGACCGACTTCGGCGCGGCCGATCCCGGCGATCCGCTCCGTTCCGCGCAGTGGGCCCTGTACCGCACACTGGGCGCCCGCAGCGTGCTGATCGTGCCCATGCGGGTACGGCGCCAGGAACTGGGCGCGCTCACCTTCGTCCGCCGTACGCAGCTCCCGTTCGACGAGCAGGAGCAGGCGCTCGCCGCCGACCTCGGCCACCGCGCGGCCCTCGCGCTGGACAACGCGCGCCTGTACGCCATGCAGGAACACACCGCCGAACAGCTCCAGTTGTCCCTGCTGCCCGATCTGACCGGCCTCGCCCACCTCCGGCTCGCCACCAGCTATCTGGCCGCCCGGGAGCGGGCCGAGGTGGGCGGCGACTGGTACGACGCCTTTCCGCTGCCCGACGGCTCGGCCGTCCTCGCCATCGGGGACGTCGTCGGCCACGATCTGGCGGCCGCCGTGCGCATGGGCCAACTGCGCAACATGCTGCGCGCCCTCGCCTACGACAGGGGCGACGACCCGGCGGGAGTCATGTGCCGATTGGACCGGGTGATGCAGGGCCTGACCGGCATCGAGCTGGTCACGGCCGTCATCGCCCGCGTCGAGACCCCCGATGCCGGGCCCTGGCGGCTGACCTGGACCAACGCCGGCCACCTCCCGCCGCTGCTGGCCCAGCCCGACGGCCGCACCACGCTGCTGGAGGAAGGCCACGCCCCCATCCTGGGCGTCGATCCGGAACTGCCCCGGGAGACCGCGAGCACCGTCCTGCCGCCCGGCTCCACCCTGCTGCTGTACACCGACGGCCTCGTCGAGCGCCCCGGCGAGGACATCGGCCGCGGTCTGACCCGGTTGCGCCAGCACGCGGCGGCGCTGGCCCACGAGCCGCTGCCCGTCTTCCGTGACGAACTCCTGGAACGGATGAGCGACGTCCAGCACGACGACGTGGCGGTGCTGGCGCTGCGCGTCCCATGAGGGGCCGCCCCCGGTGATCGGCGCCCGGGATTCGTCAGGCCGCCTGCGCGGAGGCCGACGCGCCAGGACTCTCAGGCCGCCTTCTCCGCGGCCGACCCGTCCGCCCGCGCGAGGAGTTCGTCCCGTCCGATGGCCTCGGCCCGGGTCGAGGGCACCGTGCACGCGTGGGCGCCCGCGACGGTGCCGTAGCGGGCGCAGCGCAGCGGGCCCGCGCCGTCCAGCCAGCCCATCAGGAAGGCGGCGGCGAAGGCGTCGCCCGCGCCGTTGGAGTCCACGACGGGCGCGGGCGGGGCCACCGCCGGCACATGGGTGAGGTCGCCGTCCACCAGCAGGTACGTGCCCTCGGCCCCGGCGGTGGCCACCACGATCCGGGCCCGGCCGCGCGCCGCGATGTCCCGCATGGTGCGCTCGTGGTCGGCCAGCGCGGTGGTCGACAGGAAGACCAGGTCCGCGCCGAGCGCGAACGGCTCGTGGTACGGGTTGGCGCCGTCCCAGTCGTGCAGGTCCGTCGAGATGGTCGGCCCGGCCTCGCGCAACACCGGCAGGGCGTGCGCGCACGGGTGGGTGATCACCACATGGGCGTGCCGGCTCGCGGCGGCCAGGGTGCGCAGCGTGTCCTCGGGCAGCCGGTCGGACTCCTCGGCGCGGGTGTCGTCGTACAGGGACAGCCGCCGCCCGTCCGGGCCGACCAGGTTGACCGCGCGCTTGGTGCCCGCGGCCGAGGGCACCGCGGTGAGCGGGATGTCCCACTCCCGGTGCAGCGCCCGCACCAGGTCGCCCTCGGGATCGGCGCCGACCAGGTCGATGTGGTGGGTGCGCAGGCCCAGGGCGCGCACGCCGAGCGCGACGAAGTCCCCGCTCTGTCCGGCGCGGGTCACGATGCCCGGCCGGACCATGTAGCTGTCGGCGTAGGGGAGCGGCAGCTCGGGGACGTGGACGACGGTGTCCACGCCCGCGCCGCCCAGGACGAGTACGTCGGTCTCGATGGCCATGGGGGGAGTCAAGCAGCCGACCGCACCGCTGGCAAGAACTTGCTGAAATTTTCAGCAAGTTGCTCCCGTGACCGGGCCGCGCGGGTGTCTGGCCGTCGCGGATCACCGCGTGTTACGAAGGACCATGTCCGCGAACGAGGGAACCCGCGCGTACGACGCCGTCATCGTGGGCGGCGGCCACAACGGCCTGGTCGCCGCCGCCTATCTGGCCCGGGCCGGGCGCTCCGTGCTGGTGCTGGAGCGACTCGGCCACACCGGCGGGGCCGCCGTCTCCACCCGGCCGTTCACCGGGGTGGACGCCCGCCTGTCGCGCTACTCCTACCTGGTCAGCCTGCTGCCACCGAAGATCGTGAGCGACCTCGGCCTCGACTTCCGCGTCCGCACCCGCACCATCTCCTCGTACACCCCCGTCGAACGCGCGGGCCGGCCCACCGGACTGCTGGTCGGTGGCGGCGCGGAGCGCACCCGGGCGGCCTTCGCCCGGCTGACCGGCGGGGAGCGCGAACACGCCGCCTGGCAGCGCTTCTACGGCATGACCGGCCGCGTCGCCCGGCGCGTCTTCCCGACCCTCACCGAGCCCCTGCCCACCCGGGACGAACTGCGCCGCCGCATCGACGACGAGGCCGCCTGGCGCGCCCTGTTCGAGGAGCCGATCGGAGTCGCCGTGGAGGAGCACTTCGCGGACGACCTGGTGCGGGGCGTGGCGCTCACCGACGCCCTGATCGGCACCTTCGCCGACGCCCACGACCCCTCCCTGGTCCAGAACCGCTGCTTCCTCTACCACGTCATCGGCGGCGGCACCGGCGCCTGGGACGTGCCCGTGGGCGGTATGGGCGCCCTCACCGACGCCCTCGCGGCGGCGGCCCGCGCGGCCGGCGCGGTGCTCGCGACCGGGCACGAGGCGGTCCGGATCGACACCGGCGCCGACGGCGCCGAGGTCGCCTACCGCACCGCCGACGGCGAGGGCGTCGCGGCCGCCCGGCACGTCCTGGTGGGCGCCTCCCCGCGGGAACTGGCCGCCCTCACCGGCGAGACGCCCCCCGAGCCCGCCGAAGGCGCCCAGCTCAAGGTCAACATGCTGCTCACCCGGCTGCCGAGGCTCCGCGACCCGGCCGTCGACCCCCGCGAAGCCTTCTCCGGCACCTTCCACGTCGCCGAGGGATACGACCAACTGGCCGCCGCCCACGCCCAGGCCGCCGCCGGCGAACTCCCCGCCGTCCCGCCCTGCGAGATCTACTGCCACTCCCTGACCGACCCCACCATCCTCGGCCCCGAACTCGCCGGACGCGGCCACCAGACCCTCACCCTGTTCGGGCTGCACACCCCGGCCCGGCTCTTCGCCGAGGACAACGACGCGGCGCGCGAGCGCCTGCTGGCGTCCACCCTCGCCCAGCTCGACGCCCACCTCGCCGAACCCCTCGCCGACTGTCTGGCCACCGACGCCGACGGCCGCCCGTGCATCGAGGCGAAGACCCCGCTCGACCTGGAGCGGGACCTGCGGCTGCCCGGCGGCAACATCTTCCACCGCCCGCTGTCCTGGCCCTACGTCCAGGAAGGCACGGGCCGCTGGGGTGTGGAGACCGCGCACCCGCGCGTCCTGCTGTGCGGCGCGGGTGCCGTGCGCGGGGGCGGGGTGAGCGGCGTGCCCGGGCACAACGCGGCGATGGCCGTGCTGGAGCAGCAGAACTGACGCCGCGTCAGGAAGCCGTTGTCGTCGCGGACGCCGCCGCCTTCGGCGTGCCGCACGACGACCGGGGTGGGGAGGCGAAGCCCGTGGTGGAACCGGCCGAAGGGCACCCACCGGGACCGGAGCCGGCCGCGGCACCCTCTCGACGGCCGCGCGCACCGGCTCCCAGCGGCCCACAGGCGCCGGCTCCGTCGCCGAGCCGCCCCGCGGCCCCGACGGCAAGCTCCCGCACGGCGGCTGTGCGCCCCCTGCCGACCGGGGCGGCCCCGGCCGGTCCGATCCGCCGGCGTCCCGCTCCTTGACCCGGCCGCCCGGCGGACCGAGGATCGGCGGTCATGAGGCACGGACACGGCAGCACGGTCGACGCGATGCTGCGGCGCAGCGCCCGCCGCACCCCCACCCGGGTCGCGGTGGAGTACGGCGCACGGAGCTGGACGTACGGGGAACTGGACGACGCGGTCTCCCGCGCCGCCGCGCTGCTGCTGGCCGAGGGCCTCGCCCCCGGCGACCGGGTCGGCGCCTACGGCCACAACTCGGACGCCTATCTGATCGCCTTCCTCGGCTGCGCCCGCGCGGGACTCGTCCACGTCCCGGTCAACCACCACCTCACCGGCGACGACCTGGCCTACGTCGTCGGCCAGTCCGGCAGCGCCCTGGTACTCGCCGACCCCGGCCTCGCCGGTCAACTTCCGCCCGACGCACGAGTGTTGCCGCTGCGGGACCGCGACGACTCGTTCCTGACCCGGCTCGCGGCCACCCCGCCGTACGACGGCCCCGGACCGTCCGCCGAGGACCTGGCGCAGCTGCTGTACACCTCCGGCACGACGGCGCTGCCCAAGGGCGCGATGATGACGCACCGGGCCCTGGTGCACGAGTATCTGAGCGCCATCACCGCCCTGGACCTGCGGCCCGGCGACCGCCCCGCGCACGCGCTGCCGCTGTACCACTCGGCGCAGCTGCACGTCTTCCTGCTGCCCTGCCTCGCGGTCGGCGCGACCAACGTCATCCTGGACGCGCCGGACGGGGACCTGCTGTTCGACCTGATCGAGGCCGGCCGGGTGGACAGCCTGTTCGCGCCGCCCACCGTGTGGATCGCCCTGGCCAACCGGCACGACTTCGCCACCCGGGACCTCGGCGGGCTGCGCAAGGCGTACTACGGCGCCTCCATCATGCCCGTGCCCGTCCTGGAGCGGCTGCGCGCGCGGCTGCCGGACCTCGCCCTCTACAACTGCTTCGGGCAGAGCGAGATCGGCCCGCTCGCCACGGTCCTCGGCCCCGCCGAGCACGAGGGCCGCCTGGACTCCTGCGGGCGCCCGGTGCTCTTCGTGGAGGCACGAGTGGTCGACGAACGCGGGGAAGAGGTGCCTGACGGCACCACGGGCGAGATCGTCTACCGCTCACCGCAGTTGTGCGAGGGCTACTGGGGCAAGCCCGAGGAGACCGAGGAGGCCTTCCGGGACGGCTGGTTCCACTCCGGCGACCTCGCCGTCCGGGACGCCGACGGCTGCTTCACCATCGTCGACCGGGTGAAGGACGTCATCAACTCCGGTGGCGTCCTGGTGGCTTCACGCCAGGTCGAGGACGCCCTCTACACCCATGAGGCGGTGGCGGAGGCCGCCGTGATCGGCCTGCCCGACGAACGGTGGATCGAGGCCGTCACGGCGGTCGTCGTCCCGCGCGGCGAGGTGACGGAGGAGCAACTCATCGCGCACGTACGGGAGAAGCTGCCGTCCTTCAAGGCGCCCAAGCGGATCCTGTTCGTGACCGCGCTGCCCCGCAACGCCAGCGGGAAGATCCTCAAGCGCGACCTGCGGGACCGCTTCGGGCGGACCTGAGACCGGCCCGCCCGGCCTTGGGGCCTCTCGTTTGGATCATGCCGGGCTGATCCAAACGAAAGACCCTAGCCCTGCCCGGCCTCGCGCGGCCGCAGGTCCACGATGCGGCGGATCTTGCCGACCGAGCGCTCCAGGGACTCCGGCTCCACGATCTCCACGTCCACCGAGACACCGATGCCGTTCTTCACCTCGGTCGCGATGGACCGGACCGCGGCCTCCCGCGCCTCCGGGGTGGCGCCCGGGCGGGCCTCGGCGCGCACGGTGAGCGAGTCCATCCGGCCCTCCCGCGTCAGCCGCAGCTGGAAGTGCGGCGCCACCCCGGGCGTGCGCAGCACGATCTCCTCGATCTGCGTGGGGAACAGATTGACCCCGCGCAGGATCACCAGGTCGTCGCTGCGCCCCGAGATCTTCTCCATCCGCCGGAACACCCGGGCGGTACCGGGCAGCAGCCGGGTCAGGTCCCGGGTCCGGTACCGGACGATCGGCATGGCCTCCTTGGTCAGCGAGGTGAACACCAGCTCGCCCCGCTCGCCCTCCGGCAGCACCTCGCCGGTGATCGGGTCGACCACCTCCGGGTAGAAGTGGTCCTCCCAGACGGTCAGCCCGTCCTTGGTCTCCACGCACTCCTGGGCCACCCCGGGGCCGACCACCTCGGACAGTCCGTAGATGTCCACGGCGTCGATCGCGAACCGCTCCTCGATCTCCCGCCGCATCTGCTCGGTCCAGGGCTCGGCCCCGAAGATCCCCACCCGCAGCGCCGTCTGGCGCGGGTCCACGCCCTGGCGCTCGAACTCGTCCAGGAGCGTCAGCATGTAGGAGGGCGTCACCATGATCACGGCCGGTTCCAGGTCCTGGATCAGCCGCACCTGCCGGGCGGTCATCCCGCCGGACGCCGGGACGACCGTACAGCCCAGGCGCTCCGCCCCGTAGT
The DNA here is from genome assembly GCF_007896895.1 of Streptomyces misionensis. Classification (GTDB taxonomy): domain Bacteria; phylum Actinomycetota; class Actinomycetes; order Streptomycetales; family Streptomycetaceae; genus Streptomyces; species Streptomyces misionensis_A. The sequence goes on from NZ_VOGW01000197.1 coordinate 30,169, forward strand.
GGGCGCCCAGGCCCCCGGTGAACAGCCCGTACCCGTACGCCACGTGCACCACGTCGCCGGGGCGCCCGCCGGCCGCCCGGATGGAGCGGGCCACCATGTCGGCCCACATGGACAGGTCGTTGTCGGTGTACCCGACCAGGGTGGGCAGCCCGGTCGTCCCGCTGGAGGCGTGCAGCCGGCGGACGCGCTCCCGGGGCACGGCGAACATCCCGTAGGGGTAGTTCGCCCGCAGGTCCGCCTTGGTGGTGAAGGGGAAGCGGGCGAGATCCGCGAGCGACCGGCAGTCCTCCGGGCGGACCCCCGCCTTGTCGAAGGACTCCCGGTAGAACGGCACGTGCTCGTACGCGTGCCGCAGCGAGGCGCGCAGCCGCTCCAGCTGAAGCGTCCGCAACTCCTCGGGGCCGAGCCGTTCGCCCGCGTCGAGCAGATCCCTCGCATCCGCCATCGGCACGTCTCCTTACCAACCGCACATTCCGGACGACCGATCATTCGGTCGAACTGTTCGGGGCCAGTAATTCAGGATCCGGGGGTTTCAGACAAGGGGGCTGCGGAGATTTTCCGGGCCGGACGCGGGACGGCACGGCATGCCGCCCACCGGAAAGGCGTTGCGGCGGAGCGTCCCGGGCCCCGACCATCGTGTTCATGCCGACCTTCACCACGGCCGACGGCACCCGGCTCGCCCACCACCTGCGGGGCGACGGCGAAACGCTCGCCGTCCTCCCCGGCGGCCCCATGCGCGCCTCCGCCTACCTCGGGGACCTGGGCGGACTCACCACCCACCGCCGGCTCGCCCTGCTGGACCTGCGGGGCACCGGCGACTCCGCGGCGCCGGCCGACCCGGCGACCTACCGCTGCGACCGCATGGTGGCGGACGTGGAGGCCTGGCGCGACCACCTGTCCCTGGACCGCATGGACCTGCTCGCCCACTCCGCGGGCGCGGCCGCGGCGATGCTGTACGCGGCGCGCCATCCGCACCGGATCAGGCGCCTGGTCCTGATCACCCCCAACCCGTCCGCCCTCGGCCTGCGCGCCACCCCGGACGACCGGCTGGCCGCCGCGCGGCTGCGGGCGCACGAGCCGTGGTTCGCCGAGGCGTACCCCGCCTTCCGGGACTGGCTCGCCGGCGAGGCGGACTTCGACGAGGTGATCCTGCCGTTCTTCCACGGCCGCTGGGACGACACCGCGAGGGCGCACGCGGCCGCCGAGGAGGCGCAGACCAACGACGAGGCCGGCGAACGGTACTTCGCCGAGGGCGCCTTCACCCCGGCCGCGACCCGGGCCGCCCTCGCCGAACTGACGGCGCCGGTCCTGGTGTACGCGGGCGAGTACGACGGCGGGCCGCGCCCCGCGCTCGCCCGCCGCGCCGCCGAGGCCTTCCCGAACGCCGAGGTCACCGTCCAGAGCGGCGCCGGCCACTACCCCTGGCTGGACGACCCGGACACGTTCCGCGGCCGGATCACGGCCTTCCTCGACCGCACCTCCCCCCGGGCCCGGCCGTCGGGGGAAAAGGCGACCCCGCCCCGAACCGCCCGCTAGCGCGCCGACAGCGAGGGCGCCACCTGCGGGGTTCAGGCCGTCCGGGCCATGGCTCGCCGGGGCGCCGCAACGGCCGCCGATGCGCGCCGACTTGCGCGGCCGTGGTGTCGGACGGGGCGTGCGGCGGGCGTCCGGGTGCCGACCTGCGTCGCGTCCCGCAGGGCTGATTCATGGGCGGCACCGAGATCCTCCGGGGCGTCCGCGGGGCGCTCGGGCACGCGTCCGGCGGGGCTCGCCGTTCTTCGCCGTGCGGCTGGTGGGCGCCGCGCCGCCGGAGCGCCGAACGTCCTCCCCACGTGGGCTGTCGGGCACCGGGAGCGGTCGCTAGGCTGAGCCGCGCACGACGACACCGGGAGGAGCACGGACGTGGCCGACAGCACCACCCAGCAGCAGCCGCTCGTGGGCTGGGACAAGCCGAACCTGGACCTCAGCAAGGCCGAGTGGCAGTCCAGCAGCCGAGGTCTGGGCGATGTCCAGATCGCCTTCGTCGAGGGCTTCATCGCGATGCGCAACAGCGACCGCCCGGAGAGCCCCTCCCTGATCTTCACCCCCGCCGAGTGGGGCGCCTTCGTCTCCGGGGCGCGCGAGGGCGAGTTCGACCTGACCTGAACCTACCTGGCCGTCAGGCGCGCGGTCAGACGCGACAGCAGGGGCAGCGCCGCCGCGAGCGTCTCCCGCTCTTCGCGGTCGAGGACTTCGCCGATCGCGGCGCCGAGAGAGGCCGCACGCCTTCGGCGCTCCTCGGCCAGCCGGCCGCTCCCCGCCGGTGTGAGGTGGAGCAGGAGCTTGCGCCCGTCACGGGGGTGGGCCTCCGCGCGCACCAGGCCCTGCCCGAGGAGTTCCTTGACCGCCTTGGCGGCCGACTGGTGGCTGACTCGCCGCTGTTGTGCGATGTCGGCGGTGGTCAGCGGGCCGCCGCGGTCCAGGTAGCCCAGGACGGCGGCCTCGCCGGGTGGCATCGTGTCGGCGGTGCGCACGGCGCGCACGAGCTGCCCGACGGTCAACCGGAGTTCTTCGGCCAGTGCGTCGTCGTCCATGGCCCCGCCGTCCTTTCCCGCATGGAGCGCCAAACTGTACACCTCGGGTGCACACTTTTCCGCGCCGGACGAAGGCGGGCGAAGGTGTGCCCGGTCGCGTCGACGGGGATCGGTGTGCGCTCATTATCTACAATCAAGTTGTACAGTCTGGTTGTAGATATTCCCCGGGTCGGGAGAGGACCCCATGAAGCTCACCAAGCACGCCCACGCCTGCGTCACGCTCGAAAAGGGCGACACCCGCCTGGTCATCGACCCCGGCACCTTCACTCCGGAGGCGGCCGAAGCCGTCGCCCGCGCGCACGCCGTCCTGATCACCCATGAACACTTCGACCACTTCGACGAAAAGCTCGTCGCCGCCGCGCTCGAAGCCCGGCCCGGGCTGCACGTCTACGGCACAGCCGCCGTCGCGGCCGCCCTCGGCGGCCATGGCGGGCACGGTGGCCGCGTCCACGCCGTCGCCGCGGGCGACACCTTCCGCGTCGGCGCCCTCACCGCCACCGTCCACGGCCACCGCCACGCGCCGATCCACGCCGACATCCCGTGCCCCGACAACGTCGGCTACCTCCTCGACGACGGAGCCGTCTACCACCCCGGCGACGCCTACTTCGTGCCCGACGCCCCCGTCCGCACCCTCCTGCTCCCGACCAGCGGCCCATGGACCAAGCTCGGTGAAGCCGCCGACTTCGTCCGCGCCGTCGAGCCCGAGCGCGTCATCCAGATCCACGAACTCATGCTCAGTGAACTCGGCCGGCGGTCCACCGCCGATCTCCTCGGCGAGAAGGGCCTGACCGGCCTTCCGATCGAACGCCCGGAGCCCGGCACCACCGTCGAGCCGTAGGCCGCCGGACCCCGGGGAGCGTGCGCTCCGCGGCCCTGCGCACCGGCGACCCTCGCCCCTCTCGGTGCGCCGCCGGGGCCGGTGCCTGAGAGGCTGGTCCCGACAACGGAAGGTCGCGTTCCGGAGGTGAGGAAGCATGAGCACTGCGCCGGTCGTCGCCGCGGTCGACGGTTCCGAGGACAGCGTGCGCGCCCTGGAGTGGGCCGCGGACGCCGCCCGGCGCCGCGCGGCACCGCTGCGGGTGGTCCATGTGCGCCAGTACGCCGCCTGGGGCCAGACCGACGTCCTGGTGGCCGGACCGCCCGAACCGGAGGCCGACGCCGTCCTCGACGAGGCGCGCGCCGGACTCGGCGACCGGGCGCCGCAGGCCGTGGAGTACGTCACGCTGGAGGGGGCGCCCGGTGCGGTGCTGCCCGAACTCGGCGCCGAGGCCCTGCTGCTGGTGCTCGGCTCCCGGGGGCGCGGCGGCTTCGCCAGCCTGCTGCTCGGCTCCAACAGCCTCGCCGCCGCGCGGGACGCGCAGTGCCCGGTGGTCGTCGTGCCCCGGCCCGGCCGGGAGGTGCACGGCGAGGGACCGGCCGAGCCCGGGCCCCGGGTGGTCGTCGGCCTGAACGTCGACAGCCCCGACGACGCCACCCTCGCCTTCGCCTTCACCGAGGCGGCCCTGCGCGACGCCCGCCTCCAGGTGCTCGCCGCCTACCCGTGGCCCCTCCAGACCTGGTCCGCGCCGGGCCAGCTGGTGCCGCCCATGCCCGACCAGGAGGCCATCGAGAGCGAGACCCGCAGCCTCGCCGAGGGCTTCCTCGCCCCGCACCGCGAGCACCACCCGGGCGTCCGCGCCGATGCCGAGGCCGTCCCCGGCGACGCGGCCGGCAACCTCGTCGCCGCCTCCCGCGACGCCGACCTGGTCGTCGTCGGCCGCCACCGCCGCCGTCTGCTGGCCCCGGCCCGCATGATCGGCTCCGTCACCCAGGCCGTCCTCCTCCACGCGGCGAGCCCCGTCGCGGTCCTGCCCCCGGCTCCCGAGGGCGACTGACGGGGGAGGGGGCGCGTCCCGACCGGTCGCGGCCCGGGGCTCCGGGGCGTCGAGGCGGCGAGGCGCGCGGGTGATGCGTACACGCCTTCCCCGGCCGCCCCTTGTCGCCCGGCCGGCACCCTCGCGCCCCGTCCCCCTCCGGGCGCCCACAGGTCTCCCGCTCCTGCCCGGGCACGTACCATGGCCGCATGTCGTTCCTCCGCCGCCGCAGCGCCACTCCCGCCGGACCCGACTTCGACGTGCTGGCCATGGACCCGGGCGACTGGCCGGGCAACCTCGGTGCGGGGCTGCTGCCCGCGCCCGACGGCACCTGCCAGGGTGTCTTCCTGCGCTACGACCTCTTCGGCGGGCGCGGCCCCGCGATGATCATCGGCAATCTGCCGGAGGGCTCCCCGGCCCGCGAGGTCGCCGAGGGGGAGATCCCCTTCGAGGTGGGCCAGCTGCTGCTGGCGCTGGAGAACGACGAGGAGGTCACCGTCGCCGGCACCGAGGACACCCCCGTCCTCCAGGGCGACAACCTGCTCATCGTGCGCCGGCTCAAGCTCTCCGAGAGCCGGATCTCCTGTGTGCAGTTCGACCGCAGCGACGGCGTCCTCGTGACCATCGCGGCCTGGGACCGCCCCATCACGGACGACCTGTACGCCCTGCTGAAGCCGCTCCCGGCGGAGCTTTTCCAGCAGGGCTGAGGCCCGCGGCCGTGGCTAACCGGCCGAGTTCTCCACCGTCACGTCCGCCGCGCGGACGAAGCCGACCCGGTGGCCGTACTGGATCTCGTAGTACAGGTCCTTGCCCTGTACGACCTGGTGCGACTCGGGCGTGAAGGTCACCGAGTAGAAGTACTCGCCCGGCATCTCGTCACCGACCACGTACTTCTGCCCGGCCGGGATCGTGTACGGCAGGGACACCACCGACTGGACGGGCACCCCCGCCGGGTAGGCGGTCTTCTCCGGGTAGGCGCGGCCGTACACCGGGATGCTGGTCAGCCCGTCCTTCGGAGTGATCACCAGTCCCTTGGCGGAGACCGCCGCCGGATGCGCGGCCGGGTTCTGGAACCAGGCCTTCTGCCCGAGGTACCAGATGGCCGTCCAGTCGCCCCAGCGGTCGGCGACCGCGTACTGCTGGCCGGTGGAGACCCGCGAGGACAGGTCGTTGACGTCGGCGGTCGGCGCCCTGCCGAGCCCGATGTCCTTGATCAGCGGCGCGTCGACGTCGTGGTCCGAGTACAGCCGCACCTCGCTGGAGGCGTGCGCCGCGCAGGGCTCGCCCGCGGTCTCGCAGCCCGTGTAGACCGGCTGGTTGGTGGCGTAGTCGGGCCGGATCGTGACCAGTCCGCCGTGCTTGCCCGCCGTCTTCTTGAACGGGTGCCCGAGCAGCTGGAAGTAGTGCGCCCAGTCCCAGTACGGCCCCGGGTCGGTGTGCATCCCCGGGACGCTGGACGCCGTCGGCCCGGGCACGTTGTCATGGCCCAGGATGTGCTGCCGGTCCAGCGGGATGCCGAACCTCGCGGACAGGTACTTCACCAGCCGCGCCGAGGACCGGTACATCGCCTCCGTGAACCAGGCGTCCGGGTCGGTGAGGAAGCCCTCGTGCTCGATGCCGATCGAGCGGGAGTTGACGTCCCAGTTGCCCGCGTGCCAGGCCACGTCCTTCGCCTTGACGTGCTGGGCGATCAGCCCGTCGGTGGAGCGGATGGTGTAGTTCCAGGACACGTAGGTCGGGTCCTGGATCAGGTTCAGCACCCCGTCCCAGGCGCCCTCGGTGTCATGGATGACGATGTACTTGATCCGCTGCGACGCCGGCCGGTCGCCGAGGTCGTGGTTGCCGTAGTCGTTGTCGCCGAACTGCGCGTACGCCGCCGGCAGCCACTCGCAGGACACCGACTTCGGACACTCGGCGCCGTCGTCCCCGGCCGGGCGCAGACCGGTCCGCGCGAGCTGCGCGGTGTCCGGGGCGAGAGAGGGCTCGGCGGTGAGGGCGACGTGCTGGCCGGCGTCCGTGGTACGCCGCTCACCACTGCGCAGCACGTCGTACACGTCGTTCGCGTACGCCGCCGCGGTCGCCGTGTCGTCGGCACCGGAGAAACGGGCCACCGCGCCGTACCAGTCGGCCGGGTCGGCGCTGAGCGGCTCGCCCAGCTGCCGCTGCGCGGCGGCCAGCAGGGCGGCGCCGCCGGACACGTTGGCCGCCGGATCGGTGCGCAGCCTCGCGGCCGGGATGCCGGTCAGTTCCGCCGCCCGGGGCAGCGTCTTCAGCCGGTCCGGCAGCGCGGAGTCGGCCGGCACCGTCGCCCGGGGGACCAGGGCGGGGCGCGCGTCGTCGCCGCGGGCGTCCTCGGTGCCGTCGGCGAAGTGCTCGGTGGTGGCGATCGCGGTCCGGGCGTCGGTGAGGTGCATCGGGCCGTAGCCGCCGGAGACGCTGGGCGCGCCGCCGTGGGAGTCCCAGCGGGACTGGAGGTAGGAGACGGCCAGCAGCACGCTCTGCGGCACGTGGTACTCGGTGGACGCGGCGGCGAACGCGGACTGGAGCCGGTCCGGGGCCGGGTCCGGGGCGCTCTGGGCGGGGGCCGCGCCGAAGAGCGGCAGCAGCAGGGCCGCCGCCGCGAGCGGCACGGCGGCCCGCCGCAGATGTCTGTGGCCGGGGGCGGACGGTGAGTCAGTGGCGGAACCTCGCAATGCGGCCTCCTGTGACGGGCGGGCGTGGCGGGGCGTGCGGCGCCGAGCTGGGTCAGTGGTATCGGCTCGCCGACGATCCGTCAATGATGCCTTCACCGCCGAGATTTCCCACGTCACAAAGGGTTTCGGCGAGTTTCGCCGCGACGGGGGCCGGGCCTGCGGGGCGTCAGTGGAGTAGACCAATAAGGAACCTTCGGTCCCGGGACGCGCACAGCGCGAGGTCCGCGGTGCGCCGCCGCTGCGGGCGCACCGCGGACCCTTGTCCCCGTCAGCGGGTGCCGACCGCCGCGCGCACCGCCTTGCGGGCCGTCTGGCAGTCGTCGTGCAGCCGCCTGAGCAGCAGCCGCTGCTCCTCGCCGGACGGCACGGCACCCGGATGGGCGAGGCCCGGTGCCACCGGGGCCGGGTCCTGCATCGAACGCTGTACGGCCGTCTCGTACCGGCGGATCTCCCGGGTCAGCAGCAGCATCAGGTTCACCAGGAAGGCGTCCCGGGAGGCCGGGCCCGCCGACTGGGCGATCTGGCTGATCTGCCGCCGGGCCGCGGGGGCCTGCCCGAGCACCAGCCACAGCGTGGCCAGGTCGTAGCCCGGCAGGTACCAGCCCGCGTGCTCCCAGTCGACCAGCACCGGACCGGCCGGGGAGAGCAGCATGTTCGACAGCAGCGCGTCGCCGTGGCAGAACTGGAGCATGCCCTGGCGGCCCACCTCGTGCGCGATGCCGTGCAGCAGCTTCTGGAGGTCGCCGAGGTCCCGGTCGGTGAGCAGCCCCAGCTCGTGGTCGCGCGAGAGCCGGGCGGCGTAGTCCAGCGGCATGTCGAACAGGCCGGCCGGGGGCCGCCAGGCGTTCACCCGGCAGACCGCGCCGAGCGCCGCCCGGATGTCCGCGCGCGGGGGCGCCTCCACCGGATGCCGCTGGAGCGCCGCCACCCGGCCCGGCATCCGCTCGATGACCAGGGTGCAGTTGTCCGGATCCGCCGCGATCAGCCGGGGCACCCGGACCGGAGGCCGGTGCCGGACGAACGAGCGGTACACGGCTATTTCGTGCCTGCTGCGCTCCGCCCCTGCGGGCGAGTGGTCCAGCAGGCACTTGGCGACGGCCGTGGCGCGTCCCGTCGTACCGACGAACAGCACGGACCGGCCGCTGCGCCGCAGGACCTGGACCGGCGCGAACTCCGGGCAGATCCGCTGCACCGCGGCGATCGCCGAGCGCAGCTGGGCGCCCTGGGGGCCGGACAGGTCGAGTCTCCCGCTCAGCGGTTGGGCGCCGGGCTGGCCCGGGATCCGCCGCGGCCGGGGCGCGCCCAGCACGGGGCCGCCCGGACGCACCGCCGGGTCGAGATACGGTCCGCCGCCCGCCGGGCGGGGGCGCAACGGCCTGGGCGGGGCGGACACGGAGGACGTTGCCGCGTACATGGGAGATACAGATCCCTTCGTTGCCTGCGGTGCCTGCCTGTGGGGTCCTCGCGCCGGCCCGGCCCGGGCCCCCGGGCACACCCTGGGGAATGTCCCCGGGGGGACCGGGTCGGGACGGCGCTTTCCTACCTGACACCCGATGGCCCCTGGCACACCATCTGGCGCACCCTGGCGAACCGTGGCGAATAGTCGCCCGGCAACCCTCACCCGGCTACTGTCAACTCAGCCGAGAACCTGGGGGCTTGACGTGAGCGGACGACCCAACACCCGCCTTTCGGACCTGTTCGGCCTGGCCGGCTGGTCCAAGGGCGAACTCGCGAGGCTGGTCAACAAGCAGGCGGCGGCCATGGGCCACCCCCAGCTGGCGACCGACACCTCCCGGGTCCGGCGGTGGATCGACAAGGGAGAGATCCCGCGCGATCCCGTGCCGCGGGTGCTGGCCGCCCTGTTCACCGAGCGTCTCGGCCGTGTCGTGACCATCGAGGACCTCGGTCTGGTGCGCCACGGGCGGGCAGGGAAACGGCAGGGCGACGGGATCGAGGAACATCCCGACGGAGTGCCGTGGGCGCCCGAGCGGACCGCCGCGGTCCTCACCGAATTCACGGGAATGGACCTCATGCTCAACCGACGCGGCTTGGTGGGCGCGGGTGCCGCGCTCGCCGCGGGATCCACACTCAGCAGCGCCATGCACGACTGGCTGCACACCGACCCGGTCCTCAGGGCCGACGCCCCTGCCCTCGACGACCCCCTGCACCCCGACCCCGCCGGATTCGACCGCTACGAGGCCGCCCCCATCGGGTCTCAGGAGATCGAGGAACTGGAGCGCTCCGTCGAGGTGTTCCGCGCCTGGGACGCGGCCCGTGGCGGCGGCCTCCAGCGCAAGGCGGTGGTGGGCCAGCTCAACGAGGTGGGCGGCATGCTCGCCTACCACCATCCCCCCCACCTCCAGCGGCGCCTGTGGGGCGTCGCCGCCAACCTCGCGGTCCTCGCGGGCTGGATGTCGCACGACGTCGGCCTGGAGCCCACCGCCCAGAAGTACTTCGTCATCGCCGCGCACGCCGCCCGGGAGGGCGGTGACCGGCCGCGCGCCGGCGAGGCGCTGTCCCGCGCGGCCCGTCAGATGGTCCACCTGGGCCGGCCGGACGAGGCGCTGGACCTGATGAAGCTCGCCCAGTCCGGCGCGGGCGACCGCCTCCAGCCGCGCACCAAGGCGATGTTCCACACCATCGAGGCCTGGGCGCAGGCGTCCATGGGCAAGGGCCAGGCGATGCGCCGCACCCTCGGGCAGGCGGAGGACATGTTCGTCGCCGACCGGGGCGAGGGCGAGCCGCTGGACTGGATGCAGACCTTCAAGGCCGAGGACCTGTACGGCATGCAGGCCCTGGCCTACCGCACCCTGGCGGAGTTCGACCCGGACGCGGCCGTGCACGCCCAGCACTACGCGGACAAGGCCCTGGCGCTGCGCGTCGACGGCCGGGAGCGCTCGAAGATCTTCGACCATCTCTCCATGGCCTCGGCCTGCTTCATCGCCGACGACCCGGAACAGGCCGACCGCTACGCGCGCCTCGCCCTGATGTCGATGGGGGCGAACTCCTCCCGCCGCACTTGGGACCGGCTGCGCCAGATGTACCGGCTCACCGCCCAGTACGCGGGCTACCCGAAGATCCATGAACTGCGGGAGGAGATCAGACTCGTCCTGCCCAAGCCGAGGGCGAAGGGCGAGAACCGCGCCCAGGCGTAGCGGGGGCGCCGCGCCGCTGCCGCGCCGCGGACCGGACCGTACGCCCGGAGGTCAGCTCCGATGGCCGACGGGGAATCGGCTCACGCCGTGACCCGGGCGACGAGCACACACGCGTCGTCCTCACGTCCGGCCCCGCCGAACTCCTCGACCAGCGCCCGCACACAGTCCTGCGCCGTGCGCGCCGCGCCGATCCGTGGGGCGAGGGCCAGCAGCCGGTCCGCGGCCGCCGCCCGGTCCTGCCCGGGCACCAGTCCCTCGGTGTGCAGCAGGAGCAGGTCGCCCGGGACGAGGGTCGCCTCGGCCTGCTCGTAGACGGCGCTCGTGGTGGCACCGAGGAGCACGCCCTGCGGTGCGCCGAGCACGCGCCCCGTCCCGTCGCGGTACAGCAGCGGGGCGGGGTGCCCCGCCTGCCCCCAGACCAGGGTCCGGGTGGCGGGCCGGTAGCGGCAGCAGACGGCGCTGCCCAGGGCGGGCTGCACCGTGGAGTCGAGCAACTGGTTGAGCAGGGCGAGGAGCCGCCCGGGCTGGGTGCCCGCCATCGCCATGCCCCGCACGGCGCCGAGCAGGGTCGCCATGCCCGAGGCGACGGCCACCCCGTGCCCGGTGAGGTCGCCGACGCTCAGCAGGGTCTCGCCGTCCGCCAGCTCCAGCGCGTCGTACCAGTCCCCGCCGATCGGGTCGCCGCCGTCCGGGGAGAGCCGGTGCGCGGCGAGGTCCAGGGTGGCCGGGCCCTGGTGCGGGGGCCGCAGGGAGCCGCGCCAGGGCGCCAGCACGGCCTCCTGCAACTCGGCCGCGACCCGCTGCTCGGTCCGCTCCCGGTGCCGCTGCTGCCGCAGCGAGTCGCGGGTCTCGCGCACGGCCCGCTGGCTGCGGCGCAGCGCGCTGACGTCCCGCAGCACGGCCCACATCGAGGCGGTGCCCCCGTCGGGGCCGAGCACCGGCTCGCCCATCATGTGCACGGTCCGCACCGAGGCGTCGGGCCGGCGCACCCGGAACTCGCCGTCGATCGGCCTGCCGTCGATCAGACAGCCCGTGACCATCGCGGTCAGCTTCGGGCGGTCCTCCTCCAGGACCAGCGAGGGCAGTTCGTCCAGGGTGAGGGCGGGCAGGCCGGGGTCGCGGCCGAGGATGCGGTACAGCTCCGTGGACCAGGTCGCCTCGTCCGTGAGCAGATTCCACTCCGCGCTGCCGACCCGGCTGAGCAGCGAGCCGCGCGGGGCGCGGGCGGCGGGTGCCGGGGCAGGTTCCGGAGCGGGGGGCAGTGGGGCGGGACCGTCCCGCAGCTGGGCCAAGTGGGCGTCCACGTCGTCCAGTTGGTGGAACGCGAGGTCGTACAGGGCGCGCTGCCAGCGCTCCTCGGGGTCCGGGCCGTCGGTGCGCGCGTCCCGCCGTACCGCGTCCACCTCTCCCTTGAGCCGCCGCGCCTGCCTGATCAACGCCTCGACCGGGTCGTGCCCGGGCGGCTGGGCGGCTGAGCGGTCCGCGGAGACCGGTGACGGCATTTCGCACTCCGAGAAGAGGGGGGACGGCAAGGCCTGCGGGACGGGGACCGCAACGACTGTCGCACAGCCCGCGACGCCCCGTAAGGGATTTGGCAACACACGATACGGTGGTGCTTCCGGCATATGCCAGAGTCTTCCCGGGGCGATCCCCGCACCGTGCCGACACGCCCGCTGGTTCCGCTAAGTCGTAGAGGAAATACGGGAGTTGACGGACGCACCGGACCTCCGACGACGCAGTCAACCGTTTGTTCGACGGTCCCGTGCTTTCCGGTGACCGGGTCCGGCCGGTACCCATCGAACTCTGACCGGATTTGACGGCATGCGGGACGCCCCGGCGGACTCCTTAAAGGCATGGAGACCACCATCGAACTACCCGCGCTCGCCCGGCTGATCACCGCGGAGGACCGGGAGATCCCGGTCACGGCCACCCTGCGCTACACCGCGCGCGAACCTCTGGCCGTCTTCGTGGACTTCCCCGCGGAGGCCGCCCTGGAGGGCGAGGAGGTCAGCTGGACCTTCGCGCGCTCCCTGCTGGACCAGGGGCTGCGCACCCCCGCCGGGCGCGGCGACGTCCAGATCTGGCCGTACGGCCGCACCCGGACCGTACTGGAGTTCCATTCGCCCTTCGGTCTCGCCCTGCTCCAGTTCCCCACCTCGACCCTGCGCCGCTTCCTGGTGCGCAGCTACGGGGTGGTGGCGGTGGGGCAGGAGGACATGGCGGCGGTGGTGGAGCGGGGGCTGACGGCCCTGTTCGGCGGGGTGTGAGCGGCCTCCCGGGACCTCGCGCGGCACACCGGCGCCTTTGAACATTGTTCACCTTCGCCTCACGCCCCGGGTATGGACCCCGCCGACCCGGGCGGGCACCCTGGCCCGCGGTGTGCCGCTGGGGCACTCCCGTGACCGAGGGCGGGCGAATGACACCGATCAGCCGTAGGGGATTCGTGGGGCTGGGCGCTTCCGTGGCGGCGGGGGTGGCGCTGGGCGCCACCGCGCGCCCGGCAGCGGCGGCCGCCACCACGGCGACCGGCACGATCAAGGACGTCAGGCACGTGGTGATCCTCATGCAGGAGAACCGCAGTTTCGACCACTACTTCGGCCGCCTGAAGGGCGTGCGCGGCTTCGACGACCGCAGCGGCATCACCCTCGGCGGCGGCTACTCGGTCTTCAACCAGCCGAACCTGTCGACCCGTCAGTACCCGTGGAAGCTCAGCGCCACCCCGCCGGTGGCCGGCCAGGACGGCGAGACCCTCGCCCAGTGCAACGGCGACCTGCCGCACTCCTGGTCCTCGCAGCACTCCGCGTGGAACAAGGGCCGCCTGGACAACTGGGTCGCGGGCGTGGGCAACGTCCGCTCGCTCGGCTGCCTGGACCGCTCGGACATCCCCTTCCACTACGCGCTCGCCGACAACTACACCATCTGCGACGCCTATTTCTGCTCCACCCTGAGCGCCACCGGGCCCAACCGCACCTACCTGTGGAGCGGCAAGGTCGACTCCTCCAGCAACGACGGCGGCGACGAGTCCGGCCTGACCTGGCAGACCTACGCCGAGTCGCTCCAGGCCGCCGGGGTCAGCTGGAAGGTCTACCAGAACGCCTCGGACAACTACGGCGACAACGCCTGCGCGTACTTCAGCAGGTTCACGGGCGCGCGGCCGGGCGACCCGCTGTACGACCGGGGCATGTCCTCCGTGCCGAAGGCGACCGGCTCCACCCCGGACGACATCGCCGCCGCCATCAGGGCCGACGTGCTGGCGGGCACCCTGCCGCAGGTCTCCTGGGTGGTGGCCAACCAGGCCTTCTCCGAGCACCCCTACGCCCCGCCCGGCGACGGCGCCCACTTCGTCAACCTCGTCTACCAGGCCCTCGCCGCCGACGAGGCCGTCTTCGACTCCACCGTCCTGTTCCTCAACTACGACGAGAACGACGGCTACTTCGACCACGTGCCCCCGCCGTCCCCGCCCGCCGGCACGGCCGGCGAGTTCCTGAACGGGGTGCCGTACGGCTTCGGCTTCCGGGTCCCGATGATCGTCGTATCGCCCTGGACGCGCGGCGGCTGGGTCTCCTCGGAGGTCTTCGAACACACCTCGGTGCTGCGCTTCCTGGAGACCTGGACGGCCGCCCTCGGCACGCCCGCGACCTGCCCCAACATCAGCGACTGGCGGCGCAAGGTGAGCGGCGACCTCACCGGCGTGTTCGACTTCGCCCACCCGGTGAACGGCCCGGTGTCCCTGCCCGCGACCAGCGTCATCGGCATCGGCAACTGCACCTCGCTGCCCAACCCGGTGCCCACCGACAACGCCCTGCCCGCCCAGGAGCCCGGCACCCGGCCGGCCCGCGCGCTGCCGTACCAGCCGGGCGGGTACCTGGACCGGCTGGAGTTCGGCGCGGGCGGCAAGATCCTCGCCTGGTTCGTGATGACCAACCAGGGCGCCCCCGCCACCCGCGCGGCCCACTTCTCCATCCACCCCAACGCCTACCGCGACACCACGCCCTGGCAGTACACGGTCGACGCGGGCGGCACCGCCTCGGACTACTTCAACATCGGCTCCGGCTACGGCGACGGCAAGTACGACCTGACCATGATCGGCCCCAACCGTTTCCTGCGCCGCTTCCGGGGCGACGCCACCAAGGCGGGCAAGTCCGCCGAGGTGAGCACCCGTTACGCGGTCGAGCCGGGCACGGGGAAGCTCGCCGTCTACTTCCGGATGGCCAACTCGGGCGGCGCGCCGGTGACGTTCACCATCACCTCCGGCCACTACCGCGGCGACGGCCCCTGGACCTACACCGTCGCCGCCGGAGCCTCGGCGGAGGACTTCTTCAACGCCGTCGCGTACTCGGGCGGCTGGTACGACTTCACGGTGACCGTCGACTCGGACCCGACCTGGTCGCGCCGGTTCACCGGACACCTGGAGACCGGCGGCCCCGGCGTCAGCGGCTGACCGAGGCGTACAGGTCCGGGCGCGGCGCCAGCTCGACGGCCACCCGGTCGCCGGTCTCCAGCGCCCGGACCCCCGCCTCCGCGACGACGGAGGCGGCGTAGCCGTCCCAGGCGCCGGGCCCGGTGACCCGTCCGGCCCGGGTGGCGTCGACCCAGTCCTGCACCTCGCGGTCGTAGGCGTCGGCGAAGCGGACGAGATAGTCCCGCGCCACCTCCCGGCGGGCGCTCGCGGCCGCGGTGACCAGCATGGAGCGGTCCTCGCCGATCCGCGCGGCGCCCGCCTCGCACACCGCCTCGCAGCGCACCTGGTAGCCGAAGCCGCAGTTGACGAAGACCTCGACGTCGACCAGGGCGCCCCGCTCGGTCTCGAACAGCACGAACTGCGGATCGATCAGTCCCTCCGGGGCGCCCTTCGAGGACACCGGGCGGCGCACGGTCACCGCGGTCAGTTCCTCGCCGAGCAGCCAGCGGGCCGCGTCGATCTCGTGCGAGACCGAGCTGTTGATCAGCTGGGCGCTGGTGAACCCGGGCGGCGAGGAGACATTGCGGTGGACGCAGTGCAGCAGCAGCGGCCGGCCGAGCGTGCCCCCGTCCAGCAGCGCCTTCAGCCGCCGGTACTCGGCGTCGTACCGGCGCATGAACCCGATCTGCGCGAGCCGCCGCCCGAGCCGGGCCTCCGCCTCCACGACGCGCAGCGCACCGGCCGAGTCCGGCACCATGGGCTTCTCGCACAGCACGGGCAGGTTCCGCGCGAACGCGCCGAGCAGCGCGGCCTCGTGCGCCGGGCCGGGGGAGGCGATCAGCACGGCGTCCACGCCGGGCGCGTCGAGTGCGGCCTCGGGATCGGTGTGCACGGTCACGCCGGCCAGCCCCGCCACGGCCGCCTCGGCCCGCCCGGCGTCGGGGTCGGCGACGGCGGCGACCCGGGCGCCGCTGACCACCCGGTCCAGGCGCCGTATGTGATCGGCCCCCATGTGCCCGGCCCCCAGCACCGCCACACCCAGCAGCTCACCCATGCGCGCGCTCCCTCGCCTCGACGATCACGCGTAGCGTACGTCGCGGGGGGAGCGCGCCCTCAAGCCCAGGTCCGGCGGGGTCAGAACCGCAGCACCCCCGCGATCCCGTCCTCCTCGCCCAGCGTGCCGTCGGGCACGAAGCGGACCTCGGCGCCGGTCTCCAGGCACTGCTCCACGATCTCGTCCACGATGTCGTCGCGGGCGTCCAGGTCGCCGGGCTCGGCAGGCACCAGGTGCTCGCCGTCGTCGCGGACCACCGCGCGGAAGCCCTCCTCCACGGCGAGCAGCCGCACCCGGCCCTCCCGGGCGCTCTGCCACAGCTCGTCCAGCCCGGCCGCGAAGGTGCGGTGGCCGCGCGCGGAGGTCAGTTCCCGGACCACGCTGTCGGTGTCCTTCGCGGCCTCCTCCTCCAGGACCGGCCGGATGGCCTGCCACACGGCGTCAGGACTGGAGTGGGCGAGCCCGCCGTGCGCCACGTGCACGGCGTCCTTGGCCACGCTGCCCACCTCGTCCAGGAAGGAGAGCGCCGCCCGTTCCCCGGTGACGTAGAGCCGGCGCGGCTGCTCGCGCAGGACCGCGGCCATCGCGGTGTCCACCTCGCGCAGGAACTGGCGGGTGCCCTCGTCGCGGAAGGTGCTCGGCAGGTCGCCGATGCGTTCCTGCCGCTCGGCGTCGAAGTTCTCCCGGCTGCGGACCAGTGGGAAGCCCCCGGTGTGGACCTCCACCACCCGGTCCACGCCGCCGCTCCACAGGGTGACCTGGTCGGCCGAGACCGACAGCACCCAGAAGGGCCGCTCGGACACCTGGGCGGCGACCAGATTGCGGGTGAGGAAGGTGTCCGCGAGCACCACGCGCTCGGGGACGCTGCGGGCCAGCGACCAGACCTGGTGCTCGCCCGGCGCCGCGAAGATCACCAGGCCGTCCTCGGCATGGGTGAGGTCCACCTCGGCGAGCGCGCGGTCGAGCTGGGCGTCGACGTCGGCGCGCCGCTCGCGGGTCACGGACGGATCGGCCTCCAGGCGCTTCCTGGCCTCGGCCAGCACATTGCGCAGCCGGACGGGGTCCTGGTCGCTCCCGGCGCCCCGGCGGTGCGTCGGGGTCAGCACGGACACCGCCGGATAGGGCCGCGGACGCCGAAGTTCGGCAAGGGTTGCGGGACTCAGTGCGTGCTCCATGACAGCACCATAGGGCCGATTCACATGTACGGCATTCGGGGTATTCGGGACTTCTGACATCGTCGCCCGCGACGGTCGGCGGCGCGGTGGCCGGTCCCTGGAGGTGCCGGGATGGTTTCTGATCGCGAATCCGAGAGCGAATGCATACTTGGGGAATTTTTTGCCTCTGGCCGGTTCCTGTCGGCTCCGGCGCGACGGCACGGCCGTTTCCGCATTTCGCGGAGGCAAAAAGCGGCTGAAATCATCGGCCGGGCACTCCCGGCCGTGTTACGGCCACGTTGACCGACGGCGGCGGCTGACGGACGCTCGTTATATAGGTGCTCGATACAACTGGTTCGCCGGCCGGCCCCGGCCACCGCGAAAGCACAGGTGAGCGGGGTGCCGGAGGCCGACCGGAGGCAGGAGGTAGCGCATGTGCGGCATCACCGGATGGGTTTCCTTCGACCGCGACCTGACCGCCGAGGCCACCACATTGCATGCGATGACCGAGACGATGGCCTGCCGCGGCCCGGACGACCGCGGCGTCTGGGCCGAAGGCCCCGCCGCCCTGGGTCACCGCCGGCTCGCCATCATCGACCTGCCCGGCGGGCGGCAGCCGATGTCCCTCGACACCCCCGAGGGCACCGTCGCGCTGGTCTACTCCGGGGAGACCTACAACTTCACCGAGCTGCGCCGGGAACTGACGGACCGCGGCCACCGGTTCACCACCGACTCCGACACCGAGGTGGTCCTGCACGCCTACGTCGAATGGGGTGACGCGCTCGCCGAACGCCTCAACGGCATGTACGCGTTCGCCATCTGGGACGGCCGCCGCGACAAGCTCGTGATGATCCGTGACCGCATGGGCATCAAGCCGTTCTACTACTACCGGACCCCCGACGGCGTGCTGTTCGGCTCCGAGCCCAAGGCGATCCTCGCCAACCCGCTGGTCCGCCCCCGCGTCACCCTCGACGGCCTGCGGGAACTGCTCGTGCTGATCAAGACCCCGGGACACGCCGTCTGGGACGGCATGCGCGAGGTGGAGCCCGGCACGGTCGTCACCGTCGACCGCTCCGGACTGTCCACCCGCGTCTACTGGCGCCTGGAGACCCGCCCGCACGAGGACGACCGGGACACCACCATCGCCACCGTGCGCACACTCCTCGACGACATCGTGCGCCGCCAGCTCGTCGCCGACGTGCCCCGCTGCACCCTGCTCTCCGGCGGCCTCGACTCCTCCGCGATGACCGCCCTCGCCGCCCGGCAACTGGCCGACCAGGGCGAGAAGGTCCGCAGCTTCGCCGTCGACTTCGTCGGGCAGGCCGAGAACTTCGTCGCCGACGAACTGCGCGGCACCCCGGACACCCCCTTCGTGCACGACGTGGCCCGGCTGGCCGGCACCGACCACCAGGACATCGTCCTCGACGCGCAGGCCCTCGCCGACCCCGCCGTGCGCGAGCAGGTCATCCGCGCCCGCGACCTGCCGGCCGGCTTCGGCGACATGGACGCCTCGCTGCTGCTCCTGTTCCGCGCCATCCGGCAGAAGTCCACGGTGGCCCTGTCCGGCGAGTCCGCCGACGAGGTCTTCGGCGGCTACCTCCAGTTCTTCGACGAGGACGCCCGCCGCGCCGACACCTTCCCCTGGCTGGTGCGCTTCGGCCGCCACTTCGGCGACGACTCCGACATGCTCCGCGCCGACGTGGGCAAGTCCCTGGACCTGGAGGGATACATAGCCGACGGCTACCGCACCGCCGTCTCCGCCATCGAACGGCTCGCGGGCGAGAGCGACTTCGAGTACCGCATGCGGCAGATCTGCCACCTGCACCTGACCCGCTTCGTGCGCATACTCCTCGACCGCAAGGACCGGATGAGCATGCGGACCGGCCTGGAGGTGCGGGTGCCGTTCTGCGACCACCGCCTGGTCGAGTACGTGTTCAACACCCCCTGGGCCCTGAAGTCCTTCGACGGCCGCGAGAAGAGCCTGCTGCGCGAGGCCAGCAAGGACGTCCTGCCGCAGTCGGTGTACGACCGGGTCAAGAGCCCCTACCCGTCCACCCAGGACCCGCAGTACGCGCGCGCCCTCCAGGACCAGGCCAAGGACCTGCTCGCCCGGCCCTCGCACCGGATCTTCGACCTGGTGGACCGGGACCGGCTGAAGAAGGCCGCCGAACGCGAGGCCCCGGTCAGCAGCCAGGCCGCCCGGCGCGGCCTGGAACGGACCCTGGACCTCGCGCAGTGGCTGGACATCTACCAGCCGGAGCTCATCCTCGGCTGAGCCCCAGCGCCCGGTCCGCGGCCGCCGCCGACGGCTGCCACCACGTCGTCACCGGCTCCCAGACCGACACCTGGGCGCCGGTGCCGAGCCGGGCCGGGCCGAAGACGCGGCCCCAGCGGCCCGCCCAGTCACCGACGGTGACCGACCGCGCCCGGCGGGCCTGCGGATCGGACGTGCGCACGATGGTGCGCACGTCGGCGTGGACGGTCTCGCCCGCCGCCAGCCGCAGCCGCCCCGTGCCGCCGGCCGGCAGCGGCAGCGCCGCCCCGTCCAGGCCGCCGAAGGTCACCAGTGGCACCCGGTCGACGGCACAGGCACGCCCGCCGACGTTGGTGGCGCTGACGCGCACCACGGTCGGCCGGCCCGGCACGGTGCTCGCCCGCAGCTTCAGCGCGCCCTGGACACAGGGCAGAGGTCGCGGGCTCGCGGTGGCCGCGTGGGCCGGCGGCGCGGTCAGCAGCAGGGCCGCCGCGGCGGCCGAGGCGGTGGGTACGGCGATGGCGGCGCGGATGCGCATGATGGTGTCCCTCCGTCGCGGTCACGGCCGCCGGGCGGCGGCCGCTCCCGTCATGGGTCGGTGCGTTCGGTCGGTACGGTTCAGCCGGTGCGGCCCGGGATGGCGCTCCACTCCTTCCCGTCCGCCGGGCAGGAACTGCCGTTCGCGGGCAGGGAGCCGTAGAGCAGGAAGTCGTCGACCCTGCGGTGCACACACACCGAGGAGCCGTATCCGGTGTGGCCGTCACCCTTGTTGTCGAGCACCACGGCCGACGGGCCGAGCCGCCGGGCGGTCTCCACCGTCCACGGGTACGGCGTCGCCGGGTCGCCGCGGGTGCCCACGAGCAGCATCCGCGCCGTGTCCACGTCCTTCACCCGCTCGCGGATGAAGTCGGTGCCCCTGGGGCGGCCGTAGCACATCAGCAGCTGGGTGAGCCGGTAGCGGCCGAAGACCGGGGACGCCTGGTCGTACTCGGCGCCGAGCCGCCTGAGGTCCCCGGCGATCCGCGCGGCACCGGGCCGGTCGGGGTCGTCCGCGCAGTTGATCGCCATCAGCGCGGCCCGCAGATTGTCGGGCGGCACGTCCTGGGGGTCGGCCAGACCGGCGCCGGCCGGTGCCCGGCGGCCCGCGCCCTTCGTCAGGCCCGCGCCGGGTGTGGCGAAGGCCAGGATGCCCCGGGGGTCGCCGTCCCGTGTCACCGAGGTCAGCGCCCGCTCCAGCGTCGGCCACGAGGTCCTGCTGTACAGGCCCTGCACCAGCGCGGCCACCAGGTCCTGGCCGGAGAAGGGGTCGCCGCCCTCCGTGGTGACCGGGCGCCGGTCCAGCGAGCGCACCAGCCGGACCACCTCGTCGCCGGCCGCGCGCCGGTCCCGCCCGAACGGGCAGCCGGCGCTCCCCACGCACCAGTCCAGGAAGTCGTCCAGCGCCGCCTGCTGCCCCTGCGCGCCCGCGATCCCCTGCTCCGCGAGCGACTCGGTCAAGGTGTCCACGCCGTCCAGGGCCATCCGGCCGACCTGGTGCGGGAACTGCGCCGCGTAGACCGCGCCCAGCCGCGTCCCGTAGGAGAAGCCCAGGTAGTTGAGCTTCTTCTCGCCGAGGGCCTGCCGGATGACGTCCAGGTCCCGGGAGGCGTTCACGGTCCCTATGTACGGCAGCACCGCACCGGAACTGCGCGCGCACGCGACGGCGGCCCGCCGCAACTGCCGCAGCAGTGCCTGGGGGTGGGCGAGGTCGGCGTCGGCGCCGGTGACGCCCGCCGCCTGGTCCTCGTCGCCGCAGCTGACGGGGGAGGAGCGGCCGACCCCGCGGGGGTCGAAGGTGACCACGTCGTAGCCGTTGGTCAGATCCATGAACTGCTTGCCGTCGTACGCCAGTTCGTTGATGCCCGCGCCGCCGGGGCCGCCGAAGTTCAGCACCACGGAATGGTGCGAGGCGCCCGTGGCGCGGTAGCGGGCCAGCGCGATGTCGAGCGTGCCGGCGGCGGGCCGGGCGTAGTCGAGCGGGACCGTCACCTTCCCGCACTGGAGGTCCTTCGGCATGTCCGGGCCCGCGCAGGCGCCCCAGACCACCGTCTGCCGGTAGAACCGGGTGAGGTCGGGGCGGACCGGCGCCGCGGTCGCGGGCAGGGCGGAGCCGAGCAGCGCCAGGGCGAGGACTCCGGTACCCGCACAGCGCCGCACGGCGGACCGCGTGCACAGCTTGGCCAGCATCGATAGCCTCCCGGGGCGCCCGCAGCGGACCGGGACGGCGCCCTCTCGCTCACCATAAGTGGGCCCCGGGCGGCCCGCCTCCGGACGGGCGGAACGCCGTGCGGTGCCGTATGCTCCCGCGCCGGCCGGGACCCCTTTGTCGATCATTGTCGGCTTTACCGGCAGTTCGACGTTCATGCCACTCGATGGGGTGAAAGACCGTTGAGCCATAACTCGGCTGGTTCCGCCGCGTTTTAGGTGGTGCGGGTGAGTACCCGCGAACATGTCTGGAAGGCAGGGAACCAATGAGACGGGCTACCCGAAACGGTGTGATCGTCACCGTCGCCGCCTCCGGCGCGATGGCGCTGGCGTGGCCGGTGTCCGCCGCGTTCGCGGCCGACGGCGCGAGCGCCGACGGCGTCGCGGCCGGCTCGCCCGGACTGATCTCCGGCAACGGCATCCAGCTGCCGGTGGACGTCCCGGTGAACGTGTGCGGCAACACGGTCGACGTCGTGGGACTGCTCAACCCGGCCATGGGCAACAGGTGCGCCAACGACGCGGGCGGCACCGGTGGCGGAGCGGGCACCTCCGGCGGGGCCGTGGCCCACGGCGGCGCCGCGCATTCCCCGGGGGTGATCTCCGGCAACGGCGTCCAGCTGCCCGTCGATCTGCCCGTCAACGTCAGCGGCAACAGCGTCGACGTGGTGGGACTGCTCAACCCGGCCATGGGCAACACCTCCGTGAACGGCGGCGGCGAGATTCCGCGGCACCCGGTCACGCCCACGCCCGAGCCGCCGGCCCCCGTCCGGCACCACCCGGCCCGGCCGGCGCCGCACGCCCCGCGCCCCGCACCGGAGCCGGCGGCCGGCACGCTGGCCCACACCGGCGCGGACCTAACCGCCCCCGCGGCGGCCGCGAGCGCGGCGCTCCTGCTCACGGGCACGATCCTCTACCGCCGCTGCCGTCCGGCCCGCGGCCGCTGACCCCCCACCACGTCCCAGGCCTCCACCGGCCACCGGGCCCCCACCGTCCGCCACCGACCGGACGCCGGCCCGGTGGAGCCTCACGGCGACACCGAACTCCCCTACCGGGGCGGGCAGTAGAGTGACCGGGTGACGGACGGCATACGACGACGATGGCGAACGCTGTCACCACGCACGCGTGCGCTCCTCCTCGTCCACGCCGCCGGATTCCTGGAGGGCACCGGCACGCACGCCGCCGACCTGGCACAGCGCGGCCTGCACGCCTACTCCTCCTACGCGCTCCCGGCCCAGGTGTTCTTCGTCGCGCTGATCGTCCTCGACCCGCTGGTCGCCGTCCTGGTGCTGGGCGCTCGTCCGGTGGGAGTGCCGCTGGCGGTTGCCGTCATGGCGGCGGACGCGTTCGCCAACTGGTTCGTCAACTGGTCCTGGCTGTGCGCCGACTGGTCGCGGCTGCTGCGGCCCGTGGGCCTGCTCCCCATCACCCTCTTCGCGCTGTTCGTCCTCGCGACGTCCCGCCCTCTGTGGCGCGCGCTGTCGGCCGATCCTGCCGTGGCGTGGGCGCCGCCGATCCGGGAGGATGCTCCGGACGGTCCGCCGAAGGGCCGTACGGACCACGGCAGTCAGCCCCGACGGAACGGAGCGCACCGATGACCTCTTCCGCCCCCCAGGACCTCGTCGTCACCCAGGCCGGCCCCGCCGACTGGCCGGTGATCAGCGGGTGGGCGGCTGCGGAGGGCTGGAACCCCGGGCTGTCCGACGGGCCCGCGTTCTTCGCTCAGGACCCCGAGGGCTTCTTCCTCGGCCGGATCGACGGGGAGCCGGTCTCGGCCGTCTCCGTCGTCAACTACGGCGCGGACTACGCCTTCCTCGGCTGCTACCTCGTCCGCCCCGACCTGCGCGGCCAGGGCCACGGCCTCACCACCTGGAAGACCGCCCTGGCCCACGCCGGGAACCGTACGGTGGGCCTGGACGGAGTCGTCGCCCAGCAGGACAACTACCGCCAGTCCGGCTTCCGGTTCGCCTACCGCACCATCCGGTACACCGGCACCGCGCCCGAGGCCGCCGTGCCCGCCGGAGTCCGGCCGGCCGGCCCCGCCGACCTCGCCGCGATCACCGCCTATGACGCCGCCTGCCATCCGGCCGACCGGCCCCGCTTCCTCGCCGAGTGGCTCACCGCCCCCGGCCACCGCGCCTTCGTCCGCCACGACGGCGGCCGCCTCACCGGCTACGGCGTCATCCGCCACGGCCACGACGCCCTGCGCGTCGGCCCGCTCCTCGCGGACACCGCCGAGGACGCCCGCGCCCTGTTCACCGCGCTGACGGCCGAGGCCGCCGGCCGCGAACTCGCCGTCGACGTCCCCGAGCCCAACGCCGACGGCATCGCCCTCGCCGAAGCGGCCGGCCTCGCCCCGTCCTTCGAGACGGCCCGCATGTACACCGGCCCCGTCCGCCCCCACGCCCAGGAACGGGTGTTCGGCGTGACCACCCTCGAACTGGGCTGACGCGCAATTCCGTTGCCGCACCCACTCCCGCGTGATCGAGTGGGCCGCCATGGAGAGAGACGAGATCCTCGCCCTGTACGACCGGGCCCTGCGCGAGCACGCCGCACCCGACGGTCCCGGCGCCCGCGTCGAGCGGGCCGGGCGGGTGGTACGGCAGATCGCGGCGCACGGCTGGAACGGAGTGCTCTGGTCCGCCCTCGACGAGAGGGGCGCGGACGAGGCGATCCGGGAGCAGATCGCCCGCTTCACCGCCCTCGGCCACGACTTCGAGTGGAAGCTCCACGGCCACGACCGGCCCGGCGACCTCGGCGCCCGGCTGACCGCGGCCGGGTTCCGGGCCGAGCCGACCGAGACACTGATGATCGGCGAGATCGAACGGCTCGACCTGTTCACCGGCCTCCCCGACGGGGTACGGCTGGTGGAGGCCACCGACGCGGCCGGGGTGGACCTCGCCGTGGCCGTGCACGAGCGGGCCTTCGGCACCGACGGCAGCGCCCTGCGCCACCACCTGCTCGACCGGCTGGCCGCCGACCCCGGCACGGCGGCCGCCGTCGTCGCGCTGGCCGGCGACGAACCCGTCAGCGCCGCCCGGCTGGAACTCGTCCCCGGCACCCCGTTCGCCGGGCTGTGGGGCGGTGGCACCGTCGAGGCCTGGCGGGGGCGGGGCCTGTACCGCGCCCTCGTCGCCCACCGTGCCCGCGTCGCCGCCGCCCACGGCCGCCGCTACCTCCAGGTCGACGCCTCGCCCATGAGCCGCCCCGTCCTGGAACGCCTCGGCTTCCTCGCGCTCACCACCACGACGCCGTACCTGTACGAACAGCCCGGCCGCTGACGGCGGTCAGCGGCGCGCCCGGTCGAGTGCGCTCACCCCCACCGCCGCCAGGGCGATCTGGATGAGCCACTCGATCCAGTCCGGCCCCCTGGTGTCCGCGACCCCGATCCCGGCGGCGATCGCCGAGCCCACCAGCGCGGCCACGATGCCGACGACGATGGTCCACAGAATCCCGATGTGCTGCCGCCCCGGCACGACGAGCCGGCCCAGCACACCGATGATCAACCCGATGACAATGGCGCTGATGAGGCCTGATATCTCCATCTTTACCCCTCCGAACGGCATACCCCTCGCTGGTGAAGGTGCCCGCTGGGGGCGCGGCCACGCCGGGCCGGTTTATTGCCTGGACTTTCTGTTCACCGCCGCTTCATGCCATGTACCTTTCAAGCCGTCGACGCGTGTAGAACCCTCGAACCCCGTTCTACGCGCGCAGATTCGCGCCGCAACTCCTCTTCCCCACACCCCACAACGGAGGTTCGCCGGATGCTCGGATCCAGGAGATCCCGACGCAGACTCACCACCGCGCTCGCCGGCTTCGGCCTGCTCCTGACCGGAGCCGCCGTCCAGGCCGGTGCGAGCACCCCCGCCCGGGCGGCGACCGCGACCACCCATCGCGTCCTGTTCGACAACGCCCACGCCGAGACGGCCGGCAACGCCGACTGGGTCATCTCCACCAGTCAGCCCGACCCGCTCGCCCAGAACCCCTCTCCGTCGGCCGAGACGGACTGGACCGGAGCCCTGTCCTCCTGGGGCGTGGCATTGCAGAAGACCGGCGGCTACAGCCTGAAGACGCTGCCGTCCGGCCAGAGCCTGAGCTACGGCGGCTCGTCCGCGCTGGACCTGTCCAACTTCGACACCCTGGTCCTGCCGGAGCCCAACACGCTGTTCACGGCCGCCGAGAAGACGGCGATCATGAACTTCGTGAAGAACGGCGGCGGCCTGTTCATGATCTCCGACCACACCGGCGCCGACCGCAACAACGACGGCGCCGACGCGGTCAAGATCCTCAACGATCTGATGACGAACAACAGCGTCGACTCCTCCGACCCGTTCGGCTTCTCGATCGACGCCCTCGACATCAGCTCCGGCTACCCGGCCGCCATCAGCGACAGCACCGACCCGGTGCTGAACGGCTCCTTCGGCAAGGTCACCAAGAGCCTGATCGCCGACGGGACGACCGCCACCCTCAAGCCCGCCGACAACTCCTCCGTCAAGGGCCTGGTCTACCGCAGCGGTTACTCGGGCAACACCGGGGCGTTCTTCCTGACCAGCACCTTCGGCAGCGGCCGCGTCGCCTTCTGGGGTGACAGCTCCCCGATCGACGACGGCACCGGCAGCCCCGGCAACACCCTGTACGACGGCTGGAACGACTCCGGCGCCACCAACGCGCCCCTCGCCCTCAACGCCACCGCGTGGCTGGCCGGGGCCGGCGGCACCAGCGGCGGTGGCACCGGCGGTGGCGGCACGGGCGGCGGTGGCACGGGCGGCGGTGGCACCTGCACCGCGGGCCAGCTCCTGGGCAACAACGGCTTCGAGTCCGGCAACACCGCCTGGAGCGCGTCCAGCGGCGTCATCACCAACTCCACCAGCGAGTCGCCGCGTTCGGGCTCGTACTACGCCTGGCTCGACGGCTACGGCACCGCCACCACCGACACGCTCTCCCAGACGGTGACGATCCCGGCCGGCTGCACCTCGGCCAAGCTGAGCTTCTATCTGCACGTCGACACGGCCGAGACCGCCGCCACCGCCTACGACACCCTCAAGGCCCAGGTGCTCAACGGCTCCGGCACGGTCCTCGGCACCCTGGCGACGTACTCGAACCTGGACGCCGCCTCCGGCTACACCCAGCGCAGCTTCGACCTCAGCGGCTACGCCGGGCAGACCGTCACCCTGAAGTTCACCGGCACCGAGGGCTCCAAGTACCAGACCTCGTTCGTCCTGGACGACACCGCGCTCGACGTCGCCTGAGCCGAGGAACGCGCAGGGGGTGGGCCCGGCGGGGCCCACCCCCTCGTCATGCCGCCGGCACGGTCCGCTCCGGGGTGTTCCAGCCGGAGACCCGCACCCGGGGGGCCGCGCCGTGCAGATCGGCGGTCCGGTAGACGGCGGTCAGCGTCACCGACTCGCCCGGCCACAGCCCGACCTCGTTGTCCGACCAGCGCACCGGCAGCACCGGCGCCCCGCGCCCGTCCACCAGGTGCACATCCGTCAGCAGCGACGGCGTCGCCCCGTCCGAGGTGTTCCGCAGTGTCACGGTCGTGGTCGACACACCGCCCGCGGACCGGGTGCCGGCCGTCACCGCCACCGGGACCCGGGCCATCGACTCCAGGCCGGTGAGGTCGGCGTGGCCGGTCGTCGGCGTGTACCACCAGGTGGTGTGCTCCCAGTCGAGGACGTCGGGCCGGGTGGAGAGCCAGTACACGTTCCGGCTCACCTCCCGGCCGTCCGCGCCGGTCAGCACCAGCCGCAGCAGATACGTCCGGGCCAGCCCGGGGACCGACTCCGGCAGGGTCAGCGCGGTGGTGTGGGCCCCGTCCCCGGCCACCGACAGCTCGTCGGCCCTGCCGTCGTAGCGCAGGGTGCCGTCGGGGTCGAAGAGCGTGGCCCGCGCGGTGAGACCGTGGACGGCCGCGTGCCGGTTGTTCACCACCGCCACCGACCGGTCGTCGTAGGAATACTGGATGTGCAGCGGCTCGTTGGCCTTCTTCGCGCCGAAGTAGGCGCCGCCCTGGTCGAGGTAGCGGTCGGTGAGCTGCCAGTGCAGGGACGTCCAGCCGCTGTTGAACATCCAGTGCACGACCCCGGTGGCGGGCGCGTCGGGGGCCGTCGCGTTGCGGCCGTACGCCTCGAACTGGGCGCGGACGTTCTCGTACTGGGCCAGCTGCGCCTTGCGCACGTAGTCGGCGAGGCCGGCGGGGGAGCCGTAGCGGGCGGCGAGGGCCTCGTCGTACAGCGCCAGCGTGCCGAAGGTGGCGGAGGGCGAGCGGTGGTACTGCTTCGCCTTCGGGTCCTTCCAGAGGCTGTCGAGTTCGGCCGGGGTGAGCATCCGGCGCAGGGTGTCCAGGGTGGGGATGCTCGGGCCCGCGCTGGTCTCGGAGTTGAAGCCGGTGGCGCCGCCCTCCCGCTCGGCGTACCAGTAGCCGGGCGGCACCCAGTCGTAGGGGCCGGTCATCTTCATGCCCGAACGGCCCAGCCGCGGCGAGGACTTGTCGGACGCGGCGGGGATCACCGGGAGGTTCCAGTCGGCGTCCCGCAGGGCGTCCAGGTAGTTCTTCTCGATCCTGGCGTCGGGCGCGAAGTCGCTGCCGATCAGGAAGGACAGCACGCTCGGGTGGTCGCGCAGCCGGGCGGCCTCGGCGGCCATCGACGCCTTCGCCACCGGATAGTCGCCCGGGGACCACTTCTCCCCGTTCTCCGTGCCGTTGACCTGTCCCTCCCACTTGTCGCAGCACTCCCAGCCGGGCAGGGTCAGCACGCCGTACCGGTCGGCCAGCGCGAAGAACTCGTCCGGTTCCAGGTGCCCCTCCAGGCGCAGGGTGTTGAGACCGAGGTCGACGGCGTACCGCAGCCGGTCCTCGGCGTAGCCCGCGTCCCAGCGCAGGAACTCGTCCGGTGACCAGCCGCCGCCCTTGACCAGCAGCGGGCGCCCGTTGATCCGGTACTGGCGGGCCCCTGCGGCGTTCAGCGGCGCCCGGACGTCCCGGATGCCGAAGGTCTCGCGCGCGGTGTCCGAGGGCGTACCGGACACGCTCGCGGTGAGGTCGAGGGAGTACAGCGGCTGCCCGCCCATCCCGGCCGGCCACCACACCCTCGGCGCGGTGAGGCGCAGCCCGGGCACGTCGGCGGGGGAGAAGACGACGGTCCTCGTCTCGTGCGCGGCGAGCCGTACGGTCGTGCGCAGTCGCGCCCCGGCGGCCCGGCCGGTGACCTCGGCGGTGACCGGCGCGCCGGTGTCGTTGCGCACCTTCGCCCGCACGGTCAGGTCGGCGGTGGCCAGGGACGGCACGGCCAGCCTGGTGACCACGTGCGCGTCGCGCAGCGCGACCGGGCCGCCCCGGCGCACCAGTACGTCGCGGACGATGCCCATGTTCCGGTCCGGCGGCGGCTGGAGCCAGTCGAGCCACCCCATGGTCAGGTCCTTGCTCGGCTCGTTGGGCCGGATCCGGAAGGCGACCGCGTTGCGGCCTTCCCGGACCAGCTCGGTCACGTCCAGCTCGTGCCGGGTGTACGCGCCGGTCACCTGCGCGGCGCCGGCCACCCGGTGGCCGTTGACGTAGACGTCGGCGGCCGAGACGACCCCGCTGAAGTCGAGGAAGGTGCGCCGGCCGGTGTCGCGCACGACGAAGTCGGCGCGGTACCACCAGGGCACCTCGAAGTCGGCCTTCGGGACCTTCGCCAGGTTGGTGGAGCGGAAGGGGTCCGGGTACTTCCCGGCGGCGAGCAGCGCGGCCAGCACGGTGGAGCGCGGGCCCGCCGGGTACCAGCCCCGCGCCGGGTAGCCGGGGGAGGAGACGGCCACCGGGGAGTCGTCCGTGCGCGCCGTGGACTGGATGGCGTATCCGGCGAGCGGGGTGGCGGTGCCGGCGGCCGAGGCCACCTCGGTGGTCCGGGCCGGGGCCATCGGCGCCGCGACCGGCCGCAGCGAGGGCCCGGAGGAGCGGGGGTCCACCCAGGCGCCGGTGGCGAGGGAGCCGAGCAGGGCGAGGAGGCCGGTGGCCGCGGCGAGCCTCAGGCCGGGGGCGGGGCGAGGGAACACAGACGGTCTCCAGGCTCGCAAAGTTAGGAAACTTTACTAACCGGGCTTAAGCTAGGCGGCCCCCCGGGCACTGTCAACGACCGTCGCCCCGGCGCCCGCTGAACATCCGTCACCTTCCTTCTCCCGGCGCCACGATTCTCGTAAGGTCCCCTACCCGACGCCTCCCCGACGGTCCCAGGAGTCCTCATGTCCGGTAGTCCGCCGCCCCCGGGCGGCTTCGTGCGACGGGTCGGGCTGTTCCAGGCCACGGCCATCAACATGAGCCAGATGTGCGGCATCGGCCCCTTCGTCACCATCCCGCTGATGGTCGCCGCGTTCGGCGGCCCGCAGGCGGTCGTCGGCTTCGTCGCGGGCGCCGTGCTGGCGCTGTGCGACGGGCTGGTCTGGGCCGAGCTGGGCGCCGCGATGCCCGGCTCCGGCGGCAGTTACGTCTATCTGCGCCAGGCCTTCCAGTACCGCACCGGCCGGCTGATGCCGTTCCTGTTCGTGTGGACGGCGATGCTCTTCATCCCGCTGATCATGTCCACCGGCGTGGTCGGCTTCGTCCAGTACCTCGGCTACCTCGCCCCCGGCCTCGGCCGGACGGCGGGCGATCTGGTCGGGCTGGGCGTCATCGCCCTGGTGGTGCTCCTGCTGTGGCGCGGCATCGAGCACATCGCGCGGATCACCGCCGTGATGTGGACCGTGATGATCGCCTCGGTGGTCCTGGTGATCGCCGCCGCCGCCTCGGACTTCAGCCCGCACCTCGCCTTCGCCTACCCGGCGCACGCCTTCGACCTGACCGGCGGCGCCTTCTGGACCGGGTTCGCCGCGGGCCTGACCATCGGTGTCTACGACTACCTCGGCTACAACACCACCGCCTACATGGGCGCCGAGATCAAGGACCCCGGCCGGGTGCTGCCGCGCTCCATCGTCTTCTCGATCCTCGGCATCATGGCGATCTACCTGCTGCTCCAGATCGGCACGCTCGGCGTCGTCGACTGGCACCGCATGACCGACCCGCACGACGTCGCCGCCACCTCCGTGGCCTCGGCGGTGCTGGAGAAGACCTGGGGCCGGGGGGCCGCCGACACGGTCACGGTGCTCATCCTGATCACCGCGTTCGCCTCGGTGTTCACGGGCCTGCTGGGCGGCTCCCGGGTGCCGTACGACGCCGCGCGCGACCGGGTCTTCTTCCGGCCGTACGAGCGGCTGCACCCCCGGCACCGCTTCCCGACGCTGGGCCTGGCGACCATGGGCGTGTTCACCGCGGTCGGCTTCCTGATCGGCCGGCACACCGATCTCGCCACCCTGATCCAGCTGCTCACCACCGTGATGGTGATCGTCCAGGCGCTGGCCCAGATCATCGCGCTGACGGTGCTGCGCGCCCGGCAGCCGGCCCTGCACCGGCCGTACCGGATGTGGCTCTACCCCCTGCCCGGTCTCGTGGCCTTCTCCGGCTGGTGCGTGATCTACGGCTACGCCGACCGCAACTCCCCGGGCCGCCACCCCGTCGAGTGGTCCCTGGCCTGGCTCGTCCTCGGGTGCGCGGCCTTCCTGGTGTGGGCCAGGCTGGAGCGGGTGTGGCCGTTCGGGGCGAAGGAGATCGGCGAGGAGTTCCTGGCGGAGGCGGAGCCGGTCTGAGGCTCGATGCGCTAAGATCCATGCTCTGCGTGAAAGCCTCCCCGGCACGGACGAAGTCCGCCGGGGAGGCTTTCGTTCATGACCGATGACCTGATCCGCACCACGGGCGACGACACGCACGTGCGCGTCCGCCCCGCGACCATCGAGGACCGGCCCGCCGTCGAGCGGCTGTGGCTGATGTTCCGCCACGACCTGTCCGAGTTCCAGGGCACCCTGCCCGCCGCCGACGGCACGTTCCGCAGCGAGCGCGTCGACGCCGCCTTCTCCGCGCCCGGCTGGGCGCCCTACCTGCTGACCCGCGGCGACCGCGCCGCCGGGTTCGCCTTCGTACGTGGGCTCGACGGCCCCGTGCGGGTGCTCAACAGCTTCTTCGTGGTGCGCGGGGCGCGGCGCGCCGGGGTCGGGCTGCGGGCGGCGCGGGAGGTGCTGCGACGGCATCCCGGGCGCTGGGAGATCGCCTTCCAGGAGGACAACCCGGGCGCGGTCGCCTTCTGGCACCGCCTTGCCGAGGACCTCGCCCCGGGCGGCTGGACCCGCGAGGCCCGGCCGGTGCCGGGTCGCCCGGAGCTGCCGCCGGACCTGTGGATCTCCCTGACCGTGGGGTCCTGAGCGGACAGGCGGGAGGGCCGGTCCGCACGGGCGCACCGGCCCTCCGTCCTTCTTCCTTCCTTGCGCTTCTTCCCTTGCTCGACGATCTCTCCTTCCTCGTGCTTTCCCTTGTGCTTCCTTCCCCGCTAGGGCTTGGGGGTGCTCTTCGCCGCCGTGGCGGCGCACACGAGTCCGAGGGCGAGCGTCAGTGCTCCGATGACGACGTTGTTGATGATCACGCCCGTGTCCGGGGCGGTGCCCACGATCCAGGGCGCGATGATCATCCAGATGCCCAGCGCGCACATGGCCCAGCTCAGGCCGTACATCCGCTCAGGGGCCCTGGTGAAGCCGAGTGCCAGCAGTCCGATGGCGATGCCCATGATCAGGTTGTGGGTCATGAGCGCCGGCTGGCTGGCGGTGTAGTGCACGATCCAGGGGGATGCCGCGCAGTACAGGCCGAGCAGGAACACCGGCCCGTCCACGAGCGCCACATCACGACCGCCCAGCATGCGGGCGTAGCGTTCCCGCATCTCGCCGACGTCGGGGTGGGTCGACATGTCGCCCCGGTGCGAGACGTTGGCCATGACTCTCGTCTCCTTCGGCTGTGCAGACCGGACCTCTTCCACCGCGTCGTTCGAAGAGCGCGGCAGTACCCATTTTGCTCTTATCGGCGGCTTATGTGTAGAGGGGGTCGATTGTCATGTACGGGGGTTGCCCGGCAAGGCGGTTCACCGGTCCCGCCGCCGCGGGCGGCTGTGGCACACTCCGCCGAATGATCTTCGAAACAGTCACCGCGCAGGCCTCCGGCAGCTTCCGGATGGGCGATCTGACCGTGCGCCGCATCGGCCTCGGGGCCATGCGGCTCACCGGCAGCGCCGCATTCCACCTGGGCACGCCCAGCGACCGGGAGCGCTCGATCACCGTGCTGCGCCGGGCCGTCGAGCTCGGCGTGAACCACATCGACACCGCCGCCTTCTACTTCTCCGCCCGCCGCTCCGCCAACGAGCTGATCAACACGGCCCTCGCCCCGTACGCCGACGACCTGGTGATCGCCGCCAAGGTGGGCCCCTTCCGCGACTGGTCCGGCGAGTGGGGCACCTCCGCGCGCCCCGACCAGCTGCGCGCCCACGTCGAGGAGAACCTGCGCCAGCTCGGCCGCGACCACCTCGACCTGGTCTATCTGCGCCGGATGCGCCAGGAGTCCATCGCCGAGCACTTCGGCGCCCTGGCCGAACTGCGCGCGGCGGGGCTGATCCGGCACCTCGGCATCTCGTCCGTCGCGCCCCGGCACCTGACCGAGGCGCTGGGCATAGCACCGGTGGTCGCCGTGCAGAACCGGTACGGCCTCGGCACCCGCGACCCCGAGACCGACGAGCTGCTGCGGATGTGCGGCGAGCGGGGCATCGCCTTCGTGCCGTACTACGCCATGGCCGGCAAGGGCGCCGAGGCCGGTGCCGTGGAGCCCGGCCCGGACGACGAGACGCGGGCCGTGGCCCGCGCGCACGGGGCGAGCCCCGCCCAGGTCCAGCTCGCCTGGACCCTCCAGCGGGGCTCGCACGTCCTCGCCATCCCGGGCACCGGAAACCCCGACCACCTCGTCGAGAACATCGCCGCCGGCGCCCTGCGCCTCACCCCCGGCGAACTGAGCCGTCTCGAGGCGGGAACGGCGCCTCGGGCGTAGGGGTCCCGCGGCGCCGGACCGGCGCCGCGCGCCGCACGGCCGGGCTCCGGCTCGCGGTGATCGGCCGGGACCGCCGCGTCCGCCCGCGGGACCTCACGGGGTATCGCGCGCTCGTATGACTACCATCGTGTAGACGGTCCGCACACGGACGAGGAGGATGGGGTGAGAACGTATCCATGACCGACGGCAAGGACGAACGCCGGCCGGCCGGTGAACTGGAGGCGGGCGTACTGGCCGCGCTCTGGGCCGCCGGCGGGCCCCGCACCCCCGGACAGGTCCAGGCCGGCCTGGGCGCGGACCTGGCCCGCACGACGGTCACGACGATCCTCAGCAGGCTGTACGACAAGGGCGTCGTCGAGCGGCAGCGCAAGGGCCGGGGCTATGTGTACTACCCGGTCCAGGAGGTCCAGGACGCCCATGGCCTGACCGCCCGCCGGATGCACAGCGAGCTGGACCGGGACAGCGACCGGGAGACCGTGCTCGCCCGCTTCGTCGCGCAGCTCAGCCCGGCCGACGAGCGCATCCTGCGGGACCTGCTGGAATCCGACGGCCCATGACCGCCCTGCTTCTGCTGCCCCTGCTGCTGCCCTGCGTCCTGCCGGCGCTGGCCCGGCGGGCGCTGGCCCGGCTCGTCCCGGCCGCCGCGCTGTGGGCGGTCACCGGCTGCGCGGTCGCGCTCGCGGGCTGCTCGCTCGCCGCGCTCGGCGCCTTCGTGCTGATCGGGCTGCTCAAGCTGCCCCTCTTCGCCGCGTTCGGCGAGCTGACCCACCCGCTGCACACCGCCCCGGCGCTGATCGTCGTACCGGCGGCCGCCACCTCCGTCGGCGTCCTCGCGGTCTGCTCCTGGACCCTCGTGCGGTCGGTGCTGCGCCAGAGCCGCGCCTTCCGGGCCGCCCGCACCGCGGCCGGCCGCGGCCCCGCCGCCGGTGACCTGTGCGTGGTGGACTCGCCCCGCCCCGACGCCTACGCCCTGCCCGGCCGTCCGCACCGCATCGTCGTCACCACCGCGATGCTGCGCAGCCTCGACGGCGCCGAGCGCGAGGCGCTGTTCGCGCACGAGCGCGCCCACAACGAGGGCGGCCACCACTACTTCCTCGCCGCCGCCGAACTCGCCGCGCACTGCCACCCGGCCCTGCGCCCGGTCCGCGAGACCATCCGGCTCGCCGTCGAGCGCGCCGCCGACGAGGCCGCGGCCGCCTCGGTGGGCGACCGGCGGCTGACCGCCCGGGCCATCGCCCGTGCCGCGCTCGCCGGCCACGCGGCCGGCACCCCGCGCCCCGACTTCGCCGCCGCCGCGACCGCGGGGCCCGTGCCCCAGCGCGTCCAGGCCCTCCTGGGCACCCCTCGGGCGCCCCGCGCCGGACGTGCCGTCGCCGCCCTGCTCATCGCCTGCACGGCGCTGTCCGGCGTGACCGCGGCCGCCGGGCTGGCGGACTTCCATCACCGGGTGGAGGTGGCGCAGGGCGAGACGGCGCCCTGACGCCCCGACGCACCGAGACCCCGGTCACCGCCCTGGGCAACGCGCGTAGACAAGGGAGTGGCGCCCGTGTCGTTTTACGTATAACCTCACCGGCTAACCACCCCTGTCGGCACCGTCGGCCGCCTTGATCGACCCCGGTACAACCCGCTGAGGAACGCCCTGCCATGACCGCCCCCCGCATCGACACCGACACCATCCGGCGCCTCCCCAAGGCCGTGCTGCACGACCACCTCGACGGCGGTCTGCGGCCCGCCACCGTCGTGGAACTCGCCGCCGAGGTGGGCCACCGGCTGCCCACCACCGACCCGGAGGAGCTGGCCGCCTGGTACGTCGAGGCCGCCGGCTCCGGTGACCTGGTGCGCTACATCGCCACCTTCGAGCACACCCTCGCCGTCATGCAGACCCGCGAGGGCCTGCTGCGCACCGCCGAGGAGTACGTGCTCGACCTCGCCGCCGACGGCGTGGTCTACGGCGAGGTGCGCTACGCACCCGAACTGAACACCCGCGGCGGGCTGACCCTCGCCGAGGTGGTCGAGGCGGTGCAGGAGGGCCTGGCCGCCGGCATGGCCAGGGCGGCGGCCGCCGGCACCCCGGTGCGGGTCGGCACGCTGCTGTGCGGCATGCGGATGTTCGACCGCGTCCGGGAGGCCGCCGACCTCGCCGTGGCCTACCGGGACGCCGGGGTCGTCGGCTTCGACATCGCCGGCGCCGAGGCCGGCTTCCCGCCCGCCGACCACCTGGCCGCCTTCGAACACCTGCGCCGCGAGAGCGTGCCGTTCACCATCCACGCCGGGGAGGCGTACGGGCTGCCCAGCATCCACCAGGCCGTCCAGGTGTGCGGTGCCCAGCGCATCGGGCACGGGGTGCGCCTGACCGAGGACATCGTGGACGGCAAGCTCGGCCGGCTCGCCTCCTGGGTGCGCGACCGCCGGATCGCCCTGGAGATGTGCCCCACCTCCAACCTCCAGACCGGCTGCGCCACGTCGATCGCCGAGCACCCCGTCACGGAGCTGAAGGACCTCGGCTTCCGGGTCACCCTGAACACCGACAACCGGCTGGTGTCGGGGACGACGATGACCCGGGAGATGGCGCTGCTGGTCGAGGAGGCCGGCTGGACGGCCGAGGACCTGCGCACCGTCACGGTGAACGCCGTCAAGAGCGCGTTCATCCCGTTCGACGAGCGCAAGGCCCTCATCGAGGACGTGATCCTGCCCGGTTACGCGCCCGTGCTCTGAACCAGCCCCTTGAGGTAGGCGGCCTGTCCGATGTGCTGGAGATCGTCGGACAGGACGCTCACCAGGCGCACGCCCAGGGTGACCGGCGGGTCCCAGCCCTCGTCCACCACGCGTTCGAGGTCCTTGGCGGCGAGGGAGCGCAGGGCGCCGAGCGTCTGTTCGTGCACGGCGTCGTAGTACCCGGTCAGCAGTTCGGCGCTGTCGACCCGCACCTTGGCGATCTTGGCGGGGGTGTGCCCGTAACCGGTGTCCTGCCGGGGCAGATCGAGGCCGAACCGTTTCTCCCAGCCCTGTTCGAGCCACACCTGGCCGAGCCCGAAGGCGTCGGCGACATGGTCGTCCTGCACCCGCGTGAGGTGCCAGACCAGCCAGGCGATCGTGTTGGCGCCGGGGGCCGGACGGTGATGCAGCTCGTCCGGCCCGAGGCCGTCGAGGGTGTCGTGGACTTCTTCCTGGATGCGGCCGTAGCCGTCGATGAGGATGTCCTTCGCATGCATACCGTCCACCATCACAGATCGGCGGCGCTCCCGCGTGCGGAATTCAGGACGGCCCGGGCGATGCCGGGCCCTCCGTCTCCAGCAGGGCGACCAGCGCGCGGGCGGCGGGGCTGGTGGAGCGCTCGGGCGGCAGCAGGGCCACCGTCTCGTACTCCGCCTCGCCCGAGCCCTTCAGCGGGAGCGCGCTGAGCGTGGGCCGCTTGTGCCGGAAGTGGCGGGGGACGACCGCGATCCCCAGGTTCTCGTCCACCAGGTCCAGCAGGCTGTGCACGTCGTTGACCTCCAGCGCGACCGTGCGCCGGACCCCGGCCGCGGCGAAGGCGGCGTCGGTGGCGCGGCGCGGGCCCCAGTCCGGGTGGAAGTCGACGAACACCTCACCGGCGAGGTCGTCCGGGGCGAGCAGCGCCCCGGCGGCGGCCAGCCGGTGGCTCGGATGGCACAGCACCGTCATCGGCTCACTGGTCAGCGACACCGAGCGCAGCTGGTCGCCGTCGGCCCGGGTGCGGTAGGCGAAGGCCAGGTCGAGGCGCCCGGCCGCGACCTCCTCGGCCAGCGCGCCCGAGCCCGCCTGGCGCAGCCGGATCTCCACGTCGGGGTGCCGGCCCCGGAAGGCCGCGAGCAGCCGGGCCACGTGCACCCCGGCGATGCACTGCTCGGTGCCCAGCGCCAGCGTGCCGCGCAGCACGCCCTGCACCGCGGCCACCGCCTCGTGCGCCGCGCGCACCTGCGCGAGCACCCGCTCGGCCTCCACCAGCAGCGCCCGCCCCGCCTCCGTCAGCGTCACTCGCCGGGTGGTGCGCACGAACAGCGGCGCCCGCAGCTCGCGCTCCAACGCCCGGATGGAGGCGGACAGGCCCGACTGGGACACCATCAGACGCTCGGCGGCCCGGGTGAAGTGCTGGTCCTCGGCGACCGCGACGAAGTGCTGGAGATGGCGCAGTTCCATGATTGAGCAGCCTAGTCGCTCAATTCCATCCGATTCTCCGGTTGGACCGCTGGCCGCCGTCCGGGGAATGCTGGGGTCCGTAGATCCGTGCCCATCCCCAGGAGTCGCGTTGTACACCGCATCCCCCGACCGTTACGCCGAGATGCCCTACCGGCGCACCGGGCGCAGCGGGCTGAAGCTTCCCGCGCTGTCGCTCGGCCTGTGGCACAACTTCGGCCCCGACCGTCCGGTGGAGACCCAACGGGCCATCCTGCGCCGGGCGTTCGACCTCGGCGTCACCCACTTCGACCTGGCCAACAACTACGGTCCGCCGCCCGGCGCCGCCGAGTCCGCGTTCGGCGCCGCCCTCGCCGCCGACCTCGCCCCCTACCGCGACGAACTGGTGATCTCCACCAAGGCCGGCTATCTGATGTGGCCGGGTCCGTACGGGGAGTTCGGCTCGCGCAAGTACCTGCTGGCCTCCCTGGACCAGAGCCTGAAGCGGATGGGCCTGGAGTACGTCGACATCTTCTACTCGCACCGCCCCGACCCGGAGACTCCGCTGGAGGAGACGATGGGCGCGCTGCACACGGCGGTCCAGCAGGGCAAGGCGCTCTACGTCGGCATCTCCAACTACTCCGCCGAGCAGACCCGGGAGGCCGCCCGCATCCTCGCCGGACTCGGCACCCCGCTCCTCATCCACCAGCCGCGCTACTCCCTGCTCGACCGGCGCCCCGAGGACGAGGGGCTGCTCGACGCCCTGGACGACCTCGGCACCGGCTCCATCGTCTACTCCCCGCTGGAGCAGGGCCTGCTCACCGGCCGCTACCTCGACGGCATCCCGGCGGGCTCCCGTGCCGCGGGCGACAGCCCCTTCCTCAAGCCGGAGGCGGTCACCGAGGACCTGCTCGGACGGCTGCGCGCGCTGGCGGAGATCGCCGCCGCCCGTGGTCAGAGCCTCGCCCAGCTGGCCCTGGCCTGGGTGCTGCGCGGCGGGAGGGTCACCTCCGCCCTGGTCGGCGCGAGCAGCCCCGAGCAGCTGGCGGACAGCGTGGGCGTGCTGCGCAACCTGGACTTCGACACCGAGGAACTCAAGCGGATCGACGCGATCGTACGGTCGTAGGACCGCTCCGCCGGCGCCTCGCCGCTCCCGCCGGGCCCTGGCGGCCCGAGGCTCCCACCGGGGCCCGGCTCCCTCCCCGCCTCGGGGTGCGGGAGCCGGGCCCCGGTGCCGTCACGCACCCGCCGGCACCCGGTCCAGGAAGCCCAGCACCTGCCGGATACGACCCTCGGCGTCCAGGGTGACCACGTCGAACCCGGCGACCGGCGCCGAGCCGTCGGCCTCGTTCACCAGCTCCCAGCCGAAGCGCGCGGTGTCGTGGTGCCCGTCCACCGCGCCGAGCGGGCGGAAGACGAACCCCGGGAACTGCTCGTGCGCGGCGGTGATCACGGCGGCGATGCCCTCGTGGCCGCGGACGTCGGCCAGCGGGTCGGTGTAGCCGCCGTCCGGGGTCCAGGCGGCGGCGACCGCCTTGCGCAGCGCCTCCGGCTCGGTGGCGTTCCAGGCCTCGAAGTAACGGGCGGCAGCGCTCTCGTAGCGGTCGGTGTTCTCGGACATGGTGAATCAGCCTCCGTCGAGGATCGTCTGTGCTGGTCGGACCCCGGATCGGGGTCTCGCCGACCCGGTGTGAACACCTTGCCGCACAGCCGCCCGGCGGGTCGATTACCTCCGGGGTCATGCTCCGGCTCCCTCCGGGCATCGGGTCATTCCGGCCAAAAAGGGTGGGGTAAATGCCGACAGACTGGCCGGAAAGTCGTGGTGACAGTGTTTCGGCCGTGGCGATACTCGACAACGAGGGGCACTTCACCGCACGGAGCCGCACGGAGAGCGAGGTCCGCCCGGCACACCCGGACGAGGCGACGGGGAGTGATACGTGCACGACGAGTTCCTGTGCCATGTCACGGCATACGGGATGTGCGACGGACGGCGCATCGGCGTCCCGCTCGGCACCT
The DNA here is from genome assembly GCF_007896895.1 of Streptomyces misionensis. Taxonomy (GTDB): domain Bacteria; phylum Actinomycetota; class Actinomycetes; order Streptomycetales; family Streptomycetaceae; genus Streptomyces; species Streptomyces misionensis_A. Next base: position 69,627 of record NZ_VOGW01000197.1, read on the forward strand.
ACCGCGCGCCCACGCTGGCCCTGGCCCTGTGGTGGCTGCGCGACCGCGCGTCCTGGATCGCCGAGCGGCTGGACCCGAGCCCGGAGGCCGCCCCCTTTCCCGCCGGGGCGCTGGTGCCCGTCGCGGACACGGTGGCCGACGTCCCCGCCCTGCTGCGCGCCTGGTGCGCCGACGACGGCCAGCAGGAGCGGGTGGCCGACGAACTGGCGGACGGACGGCTGGTCAGGATCGCCGCCAGTGACGACACCACCGAGTACGAACTGCTCGCCGAGTCCGTCGACGCGCTACGGATGCAGCGCACCGTGCCCGCGCTCGTCGTGCCCATCGGCTGACCCGCCCGGCGCGCGGCGGCGGCGCAGCGGGCGGGCGAGCAGCGCGCCCAGGAAACCGGCGACCAGCCCCCACAGGGCGCCCAGGCCCACCGCCTGCCACAGCAGCGGCCGCAGCAGCAGTTCCCCGGACAGACCGCCGCCCAGATCGCCGATGCCCAGCAGGGACAGCCCGTAGTGCGCGGAGATCCGGCACAGCAGACCGATCGCCGGCACGGTGAGCGCGAGCGCGACCCCCAGCCGGGCGGCGGCCGGCCACAGCGGGGCACCGGCCGGCGAGCGCAGCGCCGCCCGCACGGCCGCGACGAGCAGCAGCGCCCCGGCGGCCACCGGCAGCCACCACATCCGCCCGTCGTACCCGGTCAGCGTGCGCAGGTTCACCTCGGAGACGCCCGGGGTGCGCAGCAGCACGTCCAGGACGTGCGGCACCGGCAGCCCGAACGGGCCGTCCACCCGGCCGTGCCAGGTCGCCCCGAGGCCGATGGTCAGCGCGGGCCAGACCAGATTGGGCAGGCCGAGCAGGATCAGCGCGAAGGTCGCCCGGGCGTGCCCCCGGGTGCCCGCCGTGACCAGCGCGACGACGAGGCCCACGGCGACGGCGGCCAGCAGCAGTTCCACCATCGCCCGGGCCGCGGGCCGCACCCGCCCCCGCCACCGCGGCAGCCGCCCCGGCAGCGGCACCCCGTCCGCGACCACCAGTGCCACCAGCAGCACCCCGGCCAGCCACAGCAGCGCGAACAGCACGCTCGACGGCACGTCCGCGGCGAACCCGACCCGTGGCTCCACCTCGAACAACTGCGTGAGATCGCTGAGGGTCCCGCTGCCCACGTCCACGGCGAACGTCTGCCGGGCCGCGAAGGCGAGCCCGGTCAGCGCGAGCAGCCACAGCACCACGATCCGGGCGGCCCAGCGGGCCAGTTCCCCGGCCGAGGCGACCGTGCGGTGCCGCAGCGGACGCAGAAAGCCCGCACCGATCACCAGGGCACCGGTGAGCGCCACCGACAGGGGGAGTACGGTGATACCGGCCTCGGTCCTGGCCAGGGCACCCGCGTTCCCGGTGAACCGGATGCTGCCGCCGACCGCCGTGACCACGGTGGCGGCCAGCACCCGTGGGAACGCGCCGTCCGGCAGTCCCGCCGCACCCGCCGCCCACAGCCCGGCCGCGGCCACCAGCACCATCACCGCGAGCCCGGTCAGCACCACGGCCAGGGCCTCGGGCAGGCCGTGCCGGGCGGCGGGCCGCGCGGAGACGGTCACAGGGCTCACGCCTGCCACGCTAAGCAGCGGCCGGGCGTCCTGCCCGCCGGGTGGTCCGTCCGCGCGCCGCCCCGGCCGGGCCGGCGCCGTGACGCGTGCCACTGTGCGCGGTGGGCGAACGCCTGGACTGCACGGCGCGGCTCGGGGTAGGAGGACAGGTGCGACGCAGACGACCGAACGGACGGGGCCCGTGGCCCGCGAGGAAGACAGTATGACCGAGCACCTGGGCGGGGCAGTGATACCGACCGGTTTCGACGTACCCGTCGAGCCGCTGAGACGCGCGACGCACTTCACCGGCGAGCCCGGCTGCATCGCCGAGGCACGGGCGTTCGCCGCCCAGTTCCTCGAACAGCTGCGGACCGAGTGGTGCGCGCGGATCGACCGCGCCGTGGACGGCGAGCTGCTCCTGCTGGTCAGCGAGCTGATCACCAACGCCGACCGGCACAGCGACGGCCCCTACATCCTGGAACTGGAGGGCACGGACGCGGCCGTCGCCGTGTCCGTCAGCGACAGCAGCACGGCCCTGCCGCACCTGTTCCCGAAGAACCCGCAGCGCGTCGGACGGCACGGCCTGGAGATCGTGCACGCCCTCGCCACCGAGGTCGTCGTCGAGCGCATCCCCGTCGGCAAGCGCGTGATCGCCCGCCTCGCACTGCGCCGCTGAACGCCCGGCGCGCGTCACGGCCGCCCGGGACCGTCCCAGGTTCCCGGGCGACCCGCCGGCTCAGGCGCAGCCGAGCTCGCCCAGCATGCCCTGGCGCAGCCGGCCGATGATCCGCTTGATCAGCCGCGAGACGTGCATCTGGGAGCAGCCGAGCCGTTCCCCTATCTCCGCCTGGGTGGCCTCCTCCACGAACCGCAGATGGATGATCTGTCGGTCCCGCTCGCTCAGCTCCGCCATCAGCGGCGCCAGCGCGTGGAAGTCCTCCACCAGCCGCAGCCCCTCCTCCTCCACGCCGATGAAGTCGGCGAGCACCGCCTCGCCGTTCTCCGGGCCGTCGCCGGTCAGCGCGGCGTCCAGGGAGGAGGAGTTGTAGCCGTTGGCGGCGAGCTGGCCCTCGATCACCTCGTCCTCGGACAGGTTCATCAGGGTGGCCAGCTCGGAGACCGTCGGCTCACGGTCGAGCCGGCTGGACAGCTCCTCGCGCGCCCTGGCCAGCTCCACCCGCAGCTCCTGGAGCCGCCGCGGGACGTGCACCGCCCAGGTGGTGTCCCGGAAGAACCGCTTGATCTCGCCGACGATGTACGGCAGCGCGAAGGAGGTGAACTCCACCTCCCGGGAGAGGTCGAACCGGTCGATGGCCTTGATCAGGCCGATCATGCCGGTCTGGACGATGTCCTCCATGTCGTCGCCGCGGCTCCGGAACCGGCCGGCCGCGAACCGCACGAGCGACATGTTCATCTCGATGAGGGTGTTGCGCGCGTACTGGTACTCGTGGGTGCCCTCCTCCAGCTCGGTCAGCCGGCGGAAGAACTGGCGGGACAGCGAGCGTGCGTCCAGCGGGGCCACGGCGGAGGGATCGGCGATGCCGGGCAGCGCCTCCTCGCCCGTCCCGTCCTGCCCGGTTCTCTCGATGACCGCTGCCTGCACCCGCTTCCCTGCGGTGTCCATTACCTCTCCCCACGAAAGTCACGGTCCGGCGCCGTTCGGCTCGCGTCGGTCCCTGCGCTGCTGTGCCTCCGCGCGTACCCCGCAATCGGCGTCTCATGCCCGCCGGCGGGGTCGCTCACGGGGCGGGTACCCCCCGTGACACGGCGCATGCACCCGCCGGGCGGCACTGGCGTGAAACCGCCGGTGCGCGCCGGCACCACCCGGCGCGGAACACCGATGACTTCCGGCTCCGGCGGGAGTCTGTACAGCTGAATCCGTTCCTCCATCCGGAAGGTGCTCATGACCACCGACGGTTTCCTCACATGCCTCTGGTTCGACGGCCGCGCGGAGGAGGCCGCGCATCACTACGTCTCGATCTTCGAGAACTCCCGCATCGACCGCGTCAGCCGCCACACCGCGGCCGGCCCCGGCCCGGCGGGCTCGGTGCTGGCCGTCGAGTTCACGGCCAACGGCCAGCGGTTCATGGCGCTCAACGGCGGCCCTCAGTTCACCTTCAACGAGTCGATCTCCTTCCAGATCCTCTGCTCCGGCCAGCGGGAGATCGACCACTACTGGACCAAGCTCACCGAGAACGGCGGCGAGGGCGGCTCCTGCGGCTGGCTCAAGGACCGCTACGGCGTCTCCTGGCAGGTCGTCTACGACCGCCTGCTCACCCTGATGAGCGACCCGGACCCCGAGAAGGCCGCGCGCACCGCCCGCGCCATGCTGGGCATGGGCAAGCTGGACGTGGCCGCGCTGGAGCGGGCGTACGCGGGGGAGTGAGCGCTCACCCCTCCGTCAGGATCTCGCCGATCACATGGCGGGAGTTCGCCGCCAGGGGCGGGTTGGTGTGCCAGTAGTAGGGGAGCTGGATCAGGGCCACCGACAGGGCCCAGCCCCGGCCGCGGGCCCACTCGGCGTCGTCCGCGTCCACTGCCTCGCGGAAGGCGGGCCGGGCGGCGGCGGGCAGCAGGTTCCAGGCCGGCATCAGATCCACGGCGGGATCGCCCACGCCCGCGCAGCCGAAGTCGATGACCGCGCCGAGCCGGTCGCCGTCGACCAGGACGTTGCCGGGTGACAGGTCGCCGTGGGACCACATCGGCGGGCCGCTGTGCCGCGGGGCGCGCAGCGCCCGCTCCCACAGCGCGGTGACGGCGGCCGCGTCGATCCGCTCGCCCAGCTCGGCGATGGCCGCACGGGTGGGCGCGTCCCGCTCGCTCAGGGCGCCGCCCCGGTAGCCGGCCGGCGCGTCCCCGGGGGGCACCCGGCGCAGGGCGCGGACGAACCGCCCGAGGTCCTCGGCCAGCCTCCGCGGCCCGGGCACGGCGCCCGCCGTCGGGTTGGCGCCCTCCAGCCAGCGGTAGACGGACCAGGGCCACGGATGGTCCTCGTCCGGCTCGCCCCGGCCCACCGGCTCGGGCACGGCCACCGGGAGCAGCGGGCCGAGCCGGGGCAGCCAGCGCTGCTCATGGGCCACGCCGGGGACCGCGCCGGGGTGCCGGGGGAGCTGTACCACCAGCTCGGTGCCCAGCCGGAACATGGCGTTCTCCGTGCCCGAGGACACGAGTCGCCGCACCGGCAGCCCGGCCCACTCGGGAAAGCGGCGGGCGATCAGCCGCCGGACCAGCGCGGCGTCGATGCCGACTTCGTCGGCGTGCATTCTCTGCGCGTTCACGGCCCCCATCCGAGCGCCCCGGGGCCCGTGCCGTCGAGGGATTTCGGGCGCCCCGTCACCCGGGTACCAGCACCGCCGCGCCGTCGAAGCGGCCCGCCTTCAGATCGCGCAACGCCTCGGGGGCCCGGTCGAGCGGATAGCGGTGGGTGGTCGCGCGGACGCCGTAGCGGGCCGCCAGCGCGAGGAACTCCCGGCCGTCCGCACGGGTGTTGGCGGTGACGCTGCGCACCTCCTTCTCGTAGAACAGGTCCGTCTCGTAGTGCAGCGGCGGCACGTCGGTGAGGTGGATGCCCGCGAGCGCCAGCACCCCGCCCCGGTCCAGGGCGCGCAGCGCGACCGGCACCAGCTCGCCCGCCGGGGCGAAGAGGATCGCCGCGTCCAGTGGCTCCGGCGGCGGCTCGGCCAGGTCCCGCGCGGAGGCCGCGCCCAGCTCCAGGGCGAGCCGGCGCGACACCTCGTCGCGGGTGATCACATGCACGGTCGCGCCCTCGGCGAGCGCGACCTGGGCGCACAGATGGGCGCTGCCCCCGAAGCCGTACAGCCCGAGGCGGCCACCGCGCGGCAGCCCGGAGCGGCGCAGCGCGCGGAAGCCGATGATCCCGGCGCACAGCAGCGGCGCCGCCGGCACGTCGTCCAGCGCCTCGGGCAGCCGGTAGGCGAACGGCGCCGGGACGGTGGTGTACTCGGCGTATCCGCCGTCCGCGTCCCAGCCGGTGTAGCGCGAGCGCGGGCACAGGTTCTCGTCGCCCCGGGCGCAGTAGGCGCACACCCCGTCGGTGCGGCGCAGCCAGGCCACGCCCACCCGGTCGCCGAGGGCGAAGCCGAAGACCTGCGCCCCGGTGCCGGCCACCTCGCCGACGACCTCGTGGCCGGGCGTCACCCCTGCCCGGTGCACCGGCAGGTCGCCCTCCGCGACATGCAGATCGGTCCGGCACACCCCGCACGCCCGCACCCGCACCAGCAGCTCGTCGGGCCCGGGCTCGGGCACCGGCCGCTCGATCTCCTTCAGCGGCTCGCCCTCGACCGGTCCCTGCTCCACCACTGACCACGCCCGCATCGCCGCTGCCGTCATCGCCCGTGCCCTTCCGCGGAAGTCCGCTCCCCTCCCCAGTGTCCGGCAGGCCCCCGCTCGGCGCGCGGCCCGGCCAGGGGCTGGCTAGTGCTGTGGCTGGAAAGGTTTGCCGGGAAGCTCGCGGCGTCCGGTGCGGTGCATCGCAAGGCGGAGCATGACCCGCGTACTGGATGTACTCGGGTGATGCGACAACGCGGCGAGGTGCCGTGCCGGGCGTCGCGAGCCGGTGAACCTTTCCGGTCGCAGCGCTAGCGTGGGCAGACGGGGGCCGGCACGACACCAGGAGGGCGGCGCCGATGGCCGTACAACCGGAAGGAACCCCCTGCTGGGCCGATGCGATGTTCACCGACCTGGAGGGCGCCAAGAAGTTCTACGGCGAGGTCCTCGGCTGGACCTTCGGCGCGTCCACGTCCGAGTACGGCAACTACACCCAGGCCTACGCGGACGGGAGGGCGGTGGCCGCCGTGGTCCCGCCCATGCCCGGTCAGGAGGGGCAGTCGCAGTGGTGCCTGTACTTCGCCTCACCGGACGCCGCCGCCACGGCGGAGAGGGTACGGCGGGCCGGCGGCGACGTGCTGATGGAGCCGATGCCGATCGCCGACTTCGGCACCATGTGCCTGGCCCGCGAGCCCAGCGGGGCCGTGTTCGGGGTGTGGCAGGCGGGCACCCACGAGGGCTTCGAGGAGACGGCCGTCCCCGGCGCCTACTGCTGGGCCGAGGTCTTCACCCGTGAGCCCGAGCGGACGGACGCCTTCCTCACCGCGGTCTTCCCGTACCGGGCGCGGGACCTCGCGGACGACGCGGTGGACTTCCGGGTGTTCGACGTGGGCGAGGAGACCGTGCTCGGCCGGATGCGGATGACCGACGACTTCCCGCCCGAGGTGCCCTCGTACATCAACGTCTACTTCGCCGTCGCCGACTGCGACGCTGCCGTCGCCGCGGCGGTCCGGCTCGGCGGCGTCGTCCGGTTCGGGCCGATGAGCAGCCCCTTCGGCCGGTTCGCGGCGCTCAGCGATCCCCAGGGCGCCGACTTCTCGGTGATCGACGTCATGACCACAGAGGGCGAGCCGCCCCGGATCGAGGGCCCCTGACCGGACCGGACCGGGCACCCGCGCGGTCGTGGGATGATCGTGCGCATGCGTGAACGAGTGGTGGCCGCGTGCGACGGGGCTTCGAAGGGAAACCCCGGACCGGCCGGATGGGCGTGGGTGGTCTCGGACGACGACGAGCGGACGCCCGCTCGCTGGGAGGCGGGCCCGCTCGGCCGGGCCACCAACAACGTCGCCGAACTCACCGCCCTGGAGCGGCTGCTGACCGCCGTCGACCCCGAGGTGCCGCTGGAGGTCCGGATGGACTCCCAGTACGCCATGAAGGCCGTCACCACCTGGCTGCCGGGCTGGAAGCGCAACGGCTGGAAGACGTCCGCCGGCAAGCCGGTCGCCAACCAGGAGCTGGTGGTGCGCATCGACGCCCTCCTGGACGGCCGCTCGGTGGAGTTCCGCTACGTCCCGGCCCACCAGGTCGACGGCGACCCGCTCAACGACTTCGCCGACCGCGCCGCCAGCCAGGCCGCCTCGGTGCAGGAGGCGGCGGGCAGCGCGCTCGGCTCGCCGGTGCCGCCGCCCTCGCCCGACACCCCCAAGTCGGCCGCCCCCCGCAAGAAGACGGTCCGTCGCGGCGGCGGCGCGTCCTCCTCGCGCACCCTCAAGGCGAAGTTCCCCGGCCGCTGCGTCTGCGGCCGCTCCTACGCGGCCGGCGAGTCCATCGCCAAGAACGCGCAGGGCTGGGGCCACCCGGAGTGCCGCACCGCGGAGGCCTGAGCGGGCGGTCGGGGGCACGCCGGCCCAGCTGGCGCTGCGCTGGATCATCGAGCAGGAGGGCGTCACCACGGTGATCCCCGGCGCCCGCAACCCCGAGCAGGCCCGCGCCAACGCGGCCGCCGCCCAGCTGCCGCCGCTGCCGCAGGACACCCTCGCCGCGATCCGCGACCTGTACGAGAAGCGGATCCGGGAGCAGGTCGAACACCGCTGGTGACGGCCCGGACGCCCACCGTTTGAAGGAACGGCCGGGCGGTTACCTGCATCGCATGACCGAGGACGGACGTCGCAGAGGACGACACGAGACCGAGGAGGAGCGGGCGGACCGGATGTGGGGTGAACTCATCCAGGAGGTCCGCGTCGCCCAGACGGGCGTGCAGATCCTGTTCGGCTTCCTGCTGACCGTCGTCTTCTACCCGAAGTTCACCCGGCTGCCCGTCGACGACCAGCACATCTACATCGTCACGGTGGTCCTCGGCGCCTGCACCACCGGCGCCCTCATCGGGCCGGTCTCCCTGCACCGGCTGGTCGCCGGGCGCCGGATCAAACCCCGTGCGGTGCGGCTCGCCGCCCGGCTGACCTTCGTGGGCCTGGTCATGCTGCTCGCCACCACGACCTCCGCCCTGCTGCTCATCCTCCGGGTGGCCACGCACGACAGCTATGTGCCCTGGCTGGTCACGGGGGTCGTCGTCTGGTACCTGGTGTGCTGGTTCGGCCTCCCCATGTGGGTCCGCCGCCGGCACACCACCCGCGGGGACGACGTCTGAGCGGCCGCCGCGGGCGGGGTCCTCGGCCGGGTCGATCGCGTCGGCCCTGCCGAGGAGCTCGCCCCACGCCGCGGGACGTCTCCCGACGGCTCAGCCGGCGGCCAGGATGTCCGCCAGCAGATCGTCCACCGGGGCCCGTTCACAGCCGGGCGGCACCACGGCGTGGGTCTCGCGCAGGAACCCGGCGACGGCCGGCGCCCACGCGTACACCACCGCGCGCTGCCGGCCGCCGTCGGGACGGGTGTCGCCGAGGAACTCCATGCGCAGTTCGTGCCCCGCACCGGTGCCGACCGGGCGCAGCCGTACGTCGCCGACGCCGACCGGCCCGGCCAGTCCGGCGGCCAGCATCTCCCGGTCCAGGCGCCAGCGGGCCAGCACCCGGCCGTCATGGGCGAAGACGGCCGTGACGGCGAACGGGTCGGCGGCGTCGTAGCCGAGATGGACGAACACCGGGCACCGGCCGGTACCCGGCGTGTGGAGCTGCACCACCATGGACGTGTGCGCGGACGTGTTCACGCGAGGACCTCCGGGACGATCGGCGTGGATCTTCCGGGTACCCCGGTTCGGCGGAAGTTGACATCGCCGGACGCGCGGACGTCAGTCGAACGCCTCGCGCAGCGCGGGCAGCAGGGTCTTCGCCGACCAGTCCAGGAACTCCGGCTGGGTCTCGCCGCCGATCTGCACGAGGGCGATCTCCCCGAATCCCGCCTCGGCGTACGGGCGTACGGCCGCCACGAAGTCGTCCGGGTCGTCGCCGCACGGGATGGAGGAGGCCACGTCGTCGGGGGTGACGAACTGTGTCGCGGCCGCGAAGGAGTCCGGGTGCGGCAGTTCGGAGTTCACCTTCCAGCCCAGCCCGAACCAGCGGAACTGGCTGTGGGCGCGCTCGACGGCCGCGTCCCGGTCGGTGCCGTAGCTCACCGGCAGCTGGCCGACCCGGGGCTTTCCCTCACCGCCGTGCCGGTCGAAGGCCTCCAGCAGATCCGCCTTCGGCTCGGTCGCGATCACCAGGTCGGCGAGGTGCCCGGCGAGCCGGCAGGACTGCTCGCCGGAGACCGCGACGCCGATCGGCGGCGCCTGCTCCGGCAGGTCCCACAGCCGGGCCGACTCCACGTCGAAGTGCTCGCCGTGGTAGGTGACGTGATCGCCCCGGAACAGCGCGCGGATGATCTCCAGGGCCTCCTCCAGCATCTCGTGCCGCACGTCCACCGGGGGCCAGCCACCGCCCACCACATGCTCGTTGAGGTTCTCACCGGCGCCGAGACCGAGCCGGAACCTGCCCTCGGACAGCAGCTGCACGGTGGCCGCCTTCTGCGCGACCACGGCCGGGTGGTAGCGCCGGGTGGGACAGGTCACGTAGGTCATCAGCGGAATCCGCGAGGTGGCCTGGGCCGCGGCGCCGAGCACGCTCCACGCGTACGGGGAGTGGCCCTGCGCGCGCAGCCACGGAAAGTAGTGGTCCGAGGTCACCGAGAAGTCGAACCCGGCCTCCTCGGCGCGCACCACATGGTCCACCAGCTCCCGGGGGCCGGCCTGCTCGGTCATCATCGTGTATCCGATTTGCACCATGCGGGCCGAGTCCCCGGGCCGGCCGCCGGAAAACGGCCGAGGGCGGACTGCCGGAGTCATCGCAGGCCGAAGCGGTCCGCCCAGTCGGTCAGCTCACCGAACGAGGTGTTGCCGCCGCACACCACGAGCCCGATCCGGGCGCCCGGGCCGACCCGGGAGACGATCTCGCGGGCGGCGGGCAGCAGGCAGCCCGCGGCGGGCTCCGCCCACACCTTGGCGTGGTCGGCCAGCTCCAGGCAGCCCCGCACGGCCTCCCGGTCCGGTACCACCAGCACCTCCTCGACCAGCTCGCGGACATGGTCGTAGGTCAGCCGGGAGACGGCGGGCGGGCTGAGCGTGGTGACCACCGAGGACAGTGGGACCGGCACCGGACCGCCCGCCTTCAGCGCGGCGGACATCGACTCGGCGCCCTCCGTCTCCACGCCCCATACCCGCACGCCGGGGCGGCGGGCCCGCAGCGCCGCCGCGACGCCCGCGATCAGGCCGCCCCCGCCGACGCTGACGACGACGTCGGTCGGCTCGTCGTCCGCGTCCTCGGCCAGTTCCAGGCCGACCGTGCCCTGCCCGGCGATCACCACCGGGTCGTCGAACGGATGGACGAGGGTCAGCCCCTCGTCCCTGAGCGTGTTCACCAGTTCGAAGGCGCTGTCCATGCCGTCGGTCAGCCGCAGCGTCGCCCCGGCCTCCTCGGCGAGCGCGAGGGAGCGGGCGGGCGCGGTGCGCGGCATCACCACGGTCGCCTTCACATCGAGGGCCGCCGCCATCGCCGCGAGCGCGACGCCGTGGTTGCCGCCGCTGACCGCCACCACGCCGGCCGCCCGCTCGGCCTCGCCCAGCGACAGCAGCTTCGCCGCGGCCCCGCGGGCCTTGAACGAGCCGGTGCGCTGGAGGAGTTCGAGCTTGACGGTGACGGGGACGCCGAGCAGTGCGCCGAGCCCGGGGCTCGCCACGGTCGGCGTCCGCACGATGTGCGGGGCGATCAGCCGGGCGGCGGCTTCGATGTCCGAGATGCCGATCAAGGTGCTTCACCCTTCCGGCGCGGGGTGGGAACCGCGCCGCACGCACCTTGACGCGTGCGGCGATCCCAGGTCAACGGCGTTTGCCGTCAGTGCTGTTGCGGCTTGTGCTGGGTCAGTTCGCTCGGCCGTACGACGACGAAGCCCTCGCCCCGCAGCATCAGCTGGACGGCCTCCCCGGAGCCGCCCCGCAGCATCGACCCCACCGACTGCGAGCGGTGCAGCGAGGTCTCCAGCCGCTCGGTCCAGCCGACCACCGCGTCCGTGTCGACGTACACCGGCTGCCGCGCCGACACCGGGATGACCAGCGGGTCGCCCTCGCACACCAGGCCGAGCCGGCCGTGTCCGCCGAACACGCTGTTGAACAGGCCGCCCGCGGTGATGCCGGTGCCCTTCACCGTCCTGATCTCGTACGACAGCGTCGAATCGAAGCACAGGACGTTGCGGCCGTTCACGGTGAACGTGTCGCCGGGCTCGATCTCCAGGACGAAGCAGTTCTGCGCCTCGTGCGCGAGCCAGACCTCGCCCTGTCCGCGCACCGCCATCAGCGGCAGCCCCTCGCCGGTGACCGCGCGCTTGAGCATGCCGCCGACGCCCTGGCCCTTGCGCTCGAAGCGGAGGCTGCCGCGGTGGGCGACCATCGCGCCCTGCCGGGCGTACATCTCGCCGTCCACCGTGTACTTGAGGCACTTGGCGTTCTCGACGGACATGCCGGGTTCGGCGGTGGGGCGCACCACGTACCGACCGGAGAAAAGATCACCCTTCATGGGGGAATCCTGGCCCGGAAGGGGACGTTCCGCCAAGATCGTGATCCGCCCGACGGGGATCAGCCCTTCTTCGGCTTGCCGCAGAACGCCGAATCGAGTGTCCCGGCAAGGGTGTCGAGCACCTTGCCGTTGTTCGAGGTGGTGGCGACGGCGGTCATGCGGCGGCCGCCGTCCTTGGTGGCGAACGCGTACGTGTAGTAGCCCTGCACCGTGCCGGTGTGCCCGTAGACGGAGATGCCGCAGGACAGGTCGCGGCGGCGCAGCCCGAGCCCGTACGCGGTCGTGGCGTTGACCGGCGTCGTCTTCTCCATCTCGGCGAGCCGTGCGGCGGACAGCAGCCTGCCGCCCAGCAGCGCGCCGTAGAACGTGTCGAGGTCCCGCGCGCTGGAGATGACGGCGCCCGCGCTCTGCGCCCAGGAGGCCGTCTGGTCGGTCGCGTCCACCAGCGGGTCGCCCGCCGTGTCGGGGGTGAGGTAGCCGTGGGCGTGGGCGCCGGGGATGCGGGTGTCGGGGTGGACGTAGAAGGTGTCGTCGAGCTTCAGCGGCTCGAAGACGCGCTCGCGGTACTCGGTCGCCACGGAGTGCCCGGTGAGCTTCTCGATGAGCATGCCCGCGACGACGAAGTTGGTGTTGGAGTAGGAGTAGGCGGCGCCGGGCGCGTTGGTGCGCGGGTGCTTCAGGGACAGCGCGACCAACTCGCGGTAGGTGAAGACCTTGTTCCGCACCGCCTCGAAGCCGGGCACGCTGTCGGCGAACATGTCGTCGGTGTAGTCGTACAGTCCGCTGCGGTGGCTCAGCAGGTGGCGGACGGTGATCCGGTCGTCCGGCAGCAGTCCCGGCAGATACCGGTCGACGGGCGCGTCCAGTGCCAGCTTGTGCTCGTCGACGAGTTGCAGCAGCACGACGGCCGAGAAGGTCTTGGTGACGCTGCCGACGCGGAACCGGTCGCCCGCCGCCATGGCCCGCCGGGTGTTCCGGTCGGCGAACCCGTGGGTGGCGGTGTAGACCGTGCCGTGGTCGTCGATCCGGGCCAGTGCGCCCGGCGCGCCCTGGGCCACCGCCGAGCCCAGCACCCGGGCGAGCCCCGCGGCATCCGGCGCCGGAAGCCCGGCCGCCGCCGGGGACCTCACCTCCCCGGTCGCGGCCTGCGCCGGCACCGCCAGCAGGGCCAGCGCGACCGCCCCGAGCACCGCGCCCCTGCCCACCGTGGCTGACACCATCGGGCATCCACTCCCATCCGTACGTCGGCTGATGCGACATCAGTCACATTCCGGCCTGGGAACCTAGGGGATGGAGGCGGCATCTCCACAGTCGACACACAGCTGGTCATGCAGCGATCACTCTCTGGCCTTGGTTTGCAAAAGATTGCCATAGAAGATCGCGAAATGGATCATTCCAGCTTTACGTGCACATGACTGTTCCGTAAGGGTGACTCCCGGGGGCCCGACCAGCCCCCGTGGCGCCCAATCGCGCCATGTCACGGGGCGGTTGAGGATCCCGCCGCCCTCAACAGAAGGAACCCTGATCAGATTGCGTAAACCGCACATACGCTCGGTGGCGGTCGCCGTCGCGGTGACGACGGCTGCCACGGGCCTGGCCGGTACGGCCTTCGCGGGACCCGCCACGACGGGGCAGGCGCGCTCCGTGGCGTCCGCCACCACCGGCACCGACACCGCCGTGGTGACCGCGGCGCGCACCGCGGCCTTCGCGCACGCCACCGCGACCGGTGTCACGCAGGGCGACGAACTGCGGGCCCAGGACGTCATGCTGGACCCCGAGGGCGCCCGGCACGTCCGCTTCGAGCGCACCCACGACGGCATGCCGGTGCTCGGCGGCGACCTCGTGGTCCACCTCGACCGCGCGCTTCGCTACACGGGCGTGACCCGCGCCGCCGACCACACCGTCGAGCCGGCCGCCGCGACCCGGGCCAGGCTCACCGCCGGCCAGGCCGCCGCCAAGGCCGCCCAGGCCGCCAAGGGCGAGGCGGGCACCGCCCGGCTCGTCGTGGACGCCCGGGGCGGCGCCTCGGCGCTCGCCTACCAGGTGACCGTGACCGCCGAGGACGGCACCAACACCGTCGTCGTGGACGCCGTCACCGGCAAGGTGCGCAGCAACACCCCCGACAGCGACCAGTTCCTGTCGCCGAAGCTGCTCGCCTCCCTGCGCAAGAAGGGCGTGACGCTCGACCCGGCCGTCGGGGCCGCGCGCAGCGCCGCCCTGGCCGGCTCGGGCGGCACCGCGGGCGCCACGACGTCGTACCCGTCGGCCGCGAGCGGCACCGGCAAGACGCTCTTCGTCGGCAGCGTCGGCCTCACCACCACGCAGACCTCGCGCGGCCATTACCAGCTCGCCGACCCGACCCGGTACGGCACCGAGGTGCGCGACGCCAAGGGCAGGAGCACCGAGAGTTTCGGCGCCGGCGCGAAGTTCACGAGCACCACCAACGTGTGGGGCAACGGCACGACCGCCAACCGTGCCAGCGCCGCCGCCGACGCCCAGTACGGCATCGCCAAGACCCTGGACTTCTACAAGAAGACGTTCGGGCGCAAGGGGATCGCCGGCAACGGCAAGGCAGCCCGCGGGATGGTCCACTGGGGCGACAAGGTCGCCAACGCGTTCTGGGACCCCAACTGCGCCTGCATGCTGTACGGCGACGGTGACGGGCGGACCTTCAAGAAGCCGCTGGTCGTCCTGGACGTCACCGGTCACGAACTGACCCACGGCGTGGTGGACTCCACCGCGAAGCTGGAGCCGACCTACGTCGACCCGTACGGCAACCAGTACGGCGAGCCGGGCGCGCTCAACGAGTCGCTGGCGGACATCTTCGGCTCCAACGTCGAGTTCTTCGCGGCCAACAAGAGCGACACGCCCGACTACCTGATCGGCGAGAAGCTGGGCATCGGGCAGAAGTTCCTGCGCCGCCTGGACCACCCCTCGCTCGACAAGCTCGAAGGCACGATCGACTACTGGACGCCGGACACCTACGACACCGAGGTGCACGCGGGTTCCGGCGTCTCGTCGCACGCCTACTACCTCCTCGCGGAGGGCAGCGGCAAGAAGACGATCAACGGTGTCGCCTACGACTCGCCGACGTACGACAGGTCCACGGTGAAGGGCATCGGCCGCACCAAGGCCACCGCCGTCTTCTACCGGGCGCTCACCCGCTACATGGTCTCCACGACCGACTTCCACGACGCGCGCGTCGCGACGCTGAAGGCGGCCCAGGACCTGTACGGCGCGGGCAGCACCGAGTACAAGACGGTGGACAAGGCGTGGGCCGCGGTCGACGTGACCGCCGCCAACACGCCGGCCGCCAGGCACTGACGCCCCTCGCACCACCGGATGCCCCGCCCCGCGCGGGGCATCCGCATGTCCGCCGCCGATCCGCCGGACGCTCTCGACGACTCCCCGGACGGGCCCGACTCCGGGCACGCGGGGCACGCGCGGCACCCGCATCGTGGCGCCTCCCCCGGGCACCCGCCCCGGCGGCGGGACCGGAACCGTACGGCGGGAGGGACAGCGGATGGGCACCCCTGGTGAGAGCGCCCACCGAGGTGCGCGGCCGGCGTGGCGGCGCGACCATGACGAGCGTGGGACACGCCGACACGTCCCCCGGGGCCCGGCCGGGACCCGGCGGACCGGGCACCCCGTGAACGGCCGGTGCGGACGCGGCTGCCGCGTCGCCGCCGCCCTGCTGACGGCCGTCGCCTGCCAGGCCGGGCCGGCCCGCGCGGCGCCCCACCTGCCCGGCGCCGCCGGCCGCCCCTCCGGCGTGGTCACCTGGGCGGCGAGCGCCGAGCGGCTGGGCCCGGGCGCGGCGGACCGGGAGTACCGGATGATCGTGCACACCAGCGTCGGCGGCACCGCCCTCCGCGTCCGCTTCACCAACGCCTTCGGGGACCGGCCGCTGACCCTCGACCACGTCCACGCCGGACCGCGCCTGCGCGGCGCCGCCCTGCGGCCCGGCGGCAACCGCCCGGTGACCTTCGGCGGCGCCCGCCGGATCACCCTGCCCGCCGGCGCCACGGCCTGGAGCGACCCGCTGCCCGGCCGGCTGCCGGCCGGCGCGGACCTCGCCGTCAGCCTGCACACCCCGCACGCCGCCGGACCGGCCAGCGGCCACCGGATGGCGTTGCGGACGTCGTACACCGGACAGGGCGCGCACACCGCCGAGCCGGGCGCCGCGCACTGGACGGGGACCACCGGCTCCTGGTGGTACCTCGACGCCGTCTCCGTACGGCCGGACCGCCCGGCGACCGGCGCCGTGGCCGTGCTCGGCGACTCCCTCACGGACGGCGAGAGGTCCACCCCCGACACCGACCGCCGCTGGCCCGACCACCTCGCCCGGCGCCTGCGCGCGGCCCGCGCCGCCGTCGAGGGCGTGGCCGACGAGGGCATCTCCGGCGACAAGGTGCTCGCGGACGACGCCGGGCCCAGCGCGCTGCACCGGCTGGACCGGGACGTGCTGTCGCTGCCGGGGGTGCGCACCGTCTTCCTCTTCGAGGGCGTCAACGACCTCAAGGCCCGCCCCGGCGCCACCGCGGCCGACCTGATCGCCGGGTACCGGCGGATCGTGCGGCGGGCGCACGCGGCCCACCTGTGCGTGGTCGCCGCGACCATCGGCCCGTTCAAGGGATGGCCGGAATGGAACCCCGGCGTCGAGGCCGCGCGCCGGGAGGTCAACCGGTTCGTCCGCACCGGCGGGGCGTTCGACGCCGTCACCGACTTCGACCGGGTGCTGCGCGACCCCCGTGACCCCGAGCGGCTGCGGCCGGACCTCGACGGCGGCGACCATCTGCACCCCGGCGACCGGGGCATGCGGGCCCTCGCCGACGGCGTCGGCCTGGACCGCCTGGAGTGCGCCCGCCGGGCCGTACGCCCCGCGCGCGCCGGGGCTCACCCCGACGTGCGCGCCCAGTCCTCGGGCAGCCGCCCCGCGGGACCCGGCACCGGCTGGTCGGCGGGATGAGCCGCGGGCGGGGCGAGTTCGGGCCCCGAGGTGTACAACTCCTCGGTGGTGTAGTCCCAGAACCACTGCTCGCCCGGCTCGAAACTCCGGATCACCGGGTGCCCGGTGGCCCGGTGGTGCGCGGCCCTGGTTCGTCCGGACGGACGCGGGGCCGGGGGCGGGCGGCGCCACGCGGTGCCCGATAGTGGGCACCGGCAGCACGCACACGTGGGACGACGAGGAGACCAGGCATGGCACGGGCGATCACGGCAGGGACGGACGGCACGGAGGAGAGCCGGGCCGCGCTCGACTGGGCGGCCCGGGAGGCCGTGCGCCGGGGCCTGCCCCTGCGGGTGCTGCACGCGTGGACGTACGCAGACACGCTCGCCGGGGCCGGCCGGGAGACCCAGCGGGGCTGGGCGGAGCAGGGCGTGGCGGAGGCGGTGCGCGCGCTCGCCGAGCGGCACCCGAAGCTCACGGTGAGCGTCGACGTGGTCGAGGAGGGGGCCGTGGCGGCACTGGGCCGCGCGGCCTCGCGGGACGAGATGCTGGTGCTCGGCTCGCGCGGGCACGGACCGGTCGTCGGCTTCCTGCTCGGCTCCGTCGGACAGCAGGTCGTCGCCGAGGCCACCCGGCCCGTGGTGCTGGTGCGGGCCGGTGACCGCCCGGCGCTGGAGGCGGCCGGGCGGGAGGTGGTGGTCGGCCAGCACGGCGACCCGGAGGACAGCGCGGCCACCCTGCGCTTCGCCTTCGAGACGGCGGCGGCCCGCGGCGCCACCGTACGGGCCGTACGGGCGTGGACCCTGCCGCCGGTCTTCGCCTACAGCCCCGGTTCGCTCAGGCTGCTGGACGAGGCCGGCGGGCTCGAACCGTACGAGAGGCAGGCGCTGGCCGACGCGCTGCGGCCCTGGCGCGAGCGGTTCCCGGGGGTCGCGGTGGCCGAGCAGGTGGAGATGGGCAGCGCCGGGCAGGTGCTGCTGTCGCTGGCCGGCCGGGCCCAGCTGATGGTCGTCGGCCGCCGGGCCCGGCGCACCGCCGTGGGCGCCCGCATCGGCTCGGTCGCCCACGGCGTGCTGCACCACGCGGACTGCCCGGTGGCGGTGGTCCCGCACGCGTAGCGCGGGACATGAACTCTAGGCCCCGCGCCGGGCGTTGCGGCCGGCCCGGTCCCGTGCCTGTTCCGCGGCGGCGCGCATCGCGCCCCGGTGGACCGGGCCGTGGCCGGGCAGCAGGGTGTCGCCGTCGAGCGCCGCGATCACGTCCAGGGAGTCCAGCACCTGGCCGCCGTCGTGGTGGAAGAAGCCGTGCAGCAGCTGCGGCCCCTTGACCCGCGAGGTGGCGTGCCCGCTGACCAGGGCGTCGCCGGAGATCACGATGCCCGCCTCGGGTAGGTGGTAGACGCAGTGGCCGTCGGTGTGGCCGGGCGTGTGCACGGGCACCGGGCGGCCCGGCAGGTCCAGCGCGCCCTCGGCGGGGAACGGCTCGGGCGCGGTGACCGGGTTGTGCTCGATGCCGCCGACCTTGATGACGTGCGCCGCCCAGGGCAGCAGCCCCGGCCGCCAGGCGTTGCGGACCACGTCACCGATGGTGGCCTGGTGCAGGAAGTCCCGGCGGGCGTGCGGCACTTCGGCCGGGTGCAGATAGACGGGGGTGCCGTGCGTGGTGCGCAGGTACTCGGCCGAGCCCAGGTGGTCGTTGTGCGCGTGGGTGATCAGCACCGCGGCGACCGCCTCCGGTGAACCGCCCACCGCCGCGAGGGACTCCAGCACTCCCGGCCGGTCCCCGGGGTAGCCGGTGTCGATCAGCGTGATGCCGTCCCCGTCCTTGAGGATCACCCAGTTGACGTTGTTGCCGTGCACCAGATAGGTGCCGTCGGCGACTTGGTGTACCTGTGCCCGCATGCTCTCTCCGCCCCGGGTGTCGTTGATCGTCGGGAGGACAGCCAATCAGATCGAACACCGCGGGGCGCAAGGGGCCGGCCGGAGTCTCAGCGCACGCCCTGCGGCCGGAACTGGATGCTGATGCGCGGTCCCGCCGCCCGCGCCGTCTTCGGCACGCAGTGCTCCCAGGTGCGCTGACAGGAGCCGCCCATCACGATCAGATCGCCGTGCCCGAGCGGCCGCCGCACCGTCGCGCCGCCCCCGCCGGCCGGGCGCAGCAGCAGATCGCGGGGCTCGCCCACGGAGAGGATCGCCACCATGGTGTCCTCGCGCGAGCCCCGGCCGATCCGGTCGCCGTGCCAGGCCACGCTGTCCCGGCCGTCGCGGTAGAAGCACAGCCCCGCGGTGGTGAACGGCTCGCCCAGCTCCCCGGCGTAGTGCCGGGACAACGCCGCACGGGCCTCGTCCAGGACCGGGTGGGGGAGCGGGTCCGCCGCACCGTAGAAGGCCAGCAGGCGCGGTACGGCGACCACGTTGTCGTACATCTTGCGGTGCTCGGCGCGCCAGGGCACCTCCGCCGCGAGCTTTTCGAACAGGGTGTCGGCGCCGCCGAGCCAGCCCGGCAGTACGTCGATCCAGGCGCCGGCGCCCAGCACGGTCCGGCGCAGGCCGTCGAGCGGGCCGAGGCGCAGCTCGTCGGTCTGGTCGAACAGGGAGCCCTGGAGGTGCGTGGCCATGGAGCCCAGCGTACTCCTTAATCGAAAATACGTTCCATTTGATCACCGGCGGCACCGCCGCGCCGCACAGGCCCTTTCGATACACCGATGTATTGGATACATTCCCGTATCGAAAGCGAGGTGCCGCCATGCAGGAGACCGCCGAGCGCGTCCCCCGGCGCCGGGCGCACACCCGCGCCCGGCTGCTCGACGCCGCGTTCCGGGTGTTCGCCGCCAAGGGCTTCGGCCGGGTCTCCATCGAGGAGGTCTGCGAGGCGGCCGGATACAGCAGGGGCGCCTTCTACTCCAACTTCGCCACCCTGGACGAGCTGTTCTTCGCCCTCTACCGGCAGCGCGCCGACCTCATCGCGGACCAGGTC
The DNA here is from genome assembly GCF_007896895.1 of Streptomyces misionensis. Classification (GTDB taxonomy): domain Bacteria; phylum Actinomycetota; class Actinomycetes; order Streptomycetales; family Streptomycetaceae; genus Streptomyces; species Streptomyces misionensis_A. Next base: position 89,411 of record NZ_VOGW01000197.1, read on the forward strand.
GCGGGCGCCCTCGCCGAGGACGGCCCCGGCCTCGACGTACCGGCCGCCGTGGACCGCGTCACCGCGGTGCTGCTGCTCGACGTGGACTGGCTGCTGGTGAAGACCGACTTCCTGGTGCACGCCGCCCGCGACCCGGTCGTCGCCAAGGCCCTCCTCGACCACCGGGCCCGGCTCCGGGAGGCCGTCGCCGACCGCCTCTTCCGGGCCCGGGGCCACACCGCGCTGCCCGCCGTGCTCGGCGACGTGGCGGGCGCCGCGCACGCCGTGGTCGCCGCGTACGACGGCGTCACCGTCCAGCTGCTGCTGGACAAGGACGTCGAGCGCGCGCGGGCCTGGCTCAAGCAACTGCTCACCGCGCTGCTCACCGACGGCGGCACCGCGCCGCCCACCGCCTCCACCCCCTCGTCCACGCGCTGAGGCACCCACGCGCCGAGGCAGTCACGCGCCGAGGCACCCACGCACTGCATCCCCGCACTGAGGAAGGAAACCCCACGTCATGGACGCGGACGTCATCGTCGTCGGAGCGGGCCTCGCCGGCCTGGTCGCGGCCCACGAACTCACCAGCCGGGGACGCCGGGTGGCCCTGGTCGACCAGGAGAACAGCGCCAACCTCGGCGGCCAGGCGTACTGGTCCTTCGGCGGGCTCTTCCTCGTCGATTCCCCGGAACAGCGCCGCATCGGCATCAAGGACTCCCTCGAACTGGCGTGGAACGACTGGCGCGGCAGCGCCCAGTTCGACCGGACCGACGACGAGGACTCCTGGGCGGTCGAATGGGCCCGCGCCTACGTGGAGTTCGCGGCCGGTGAGAAGCGGTCCTGGCTGCGGGGCCACGGCATAGAGCTGCTGCCCACCGTCGGCTGGGCCGAGCGCGGCGACCTCAGGGCCGACGGACACGGCAACTCCGTGCCCCGCTTCCACATCGCCTGGGGCACCGGCACCGGAGTGGTCGGACCCTTCGTCGAACACGCCCGGCAGGCCGCCCGCGACGGACTGCTGACCTTTCATCACCGCCACCAGGTGGACGAACTGGTCATCGAGGGCGGCACGGCCCGCGGCGTGCGCGGCACCGTGCTCGCCCCCGACGACGCGCCGCGCGGCGTCGCCACCAACCGCGAGCGCGTCGGCGACTTCGAACTCACCGCCCAGGCCGTCGTCGTCACCACCGGCGGCATCGGCGCCGACCACGACATCGTGCGCCGCCACTGGCCCGCCCGCCTCGGCACACCCCCCGCCGAGATGGTCACCGGCGTGCCCGCCCACGTCGACGGCCGCATGCTCGACATCAGCGCGGCGGCCGGCGTCCGGCTGGTCAACCGGGACCGGATGTGGCACTACACCGAGGGCCTGCGGAACTGGGACCCCGTCTGGCCCGGCCACGGCATCCGCATCCTGCCCGGCCCCTCCTCCATCTGGCTGGACGCCCTCGGCCGCCGGCTGCCCGACCCCTGCCTGCCCGGCTACGACACCCTCAACACCCTCAAGTACCTGCGCACCACCGAGGACATCGCGGGCTACGACCACTCCTGGTTCATCCTCACCCGGAAGATCATCGAGAAGGAGTTCGCCCTCTCCGGCTCCGAGCAGAACCCCGACATCACCGCCAAGGACCGCAAGGCGGTGCTGCGCGACCGGGTCCTCGGCAAGGGGGCGCCCGGCCCGGTGCGGGCCTTCCTCGACAAGGGCGCCGACTTCGTGACCGCCGGATCGCTGGAGCACCTGGTCGAGAAGATGAACGGCCTCACCGGCAAGCCGCTGCTCGACGCCGCCGAGGTGCGCCGCCAGATCGAGGCCCGCGACCTCCAGATGGCCAACCCCTACAGCAAGGACTCCCAGATCCAGGGCATCCGCAACGCCCGCCGCTATCTCGGCGACCGCCTCGGCCGGGTCGCCGTCCCGCACCGCCTGCTGGACCCGGCCGCGGGCCCGCTGATCGGCGTACGGCTGCACGTGCTCACCCGCAAGACGCTCGGCGGCATCCAGACCGACCTCGACTCCCGCGCCCTCGGCACCGACGGCAACCCCGTCGAGGGGCTGTACGCGGCGGGCGAGGTGGCCGGCTTCGGCGGCGGCGGGGTGCACGGCTACAACTCCCTGGAGGGCACCTTCCTCGGCGGCTGCCTCTTCTCCGGCCGCGCCGCGGGCCGGCACGCCGCCCGCCGGACGGGCTGAGCCCGGCCGTCCGGCGCCACCCGGCCCCCGGGTCAGCCGCCGAGCTGTTCCAGCAACACCTGGGCGTGGCTGCGCTCCGGTGTCTTCGACGCCGTCAGCAGGGTCACACGGCCCTTGCGGACGGACTCGCGCAGGCCGTCGAGGAGCTCGGCGGCCTCGGGAGCGTCCAGTTCCGCCTCGTAGCGGCGGCGGAACTCCTCGTAGGAACCGCCGCCGTGGAACCAGGTGCGCAGTCCGGCCGAGGGAGTGAGCCCCTTGGGCCACTCGTCCACGTGCGCCGCGTCCTTGGCCACCCCGCGCGGCCACAACCGGTCGACCAGGACCCGTAGGCCGTCGTCGGGATCGGGTTCGTCATAGATCCGTCGTACACGCACGCTCACGGTCGGGACCGCCCTTCACGACAGGGGCCGATTCCGCGAGCGTACTGCGCGCACCCGGTGCGCGCCGGTCGGCGCCACTTGGCCGGAACGAGACGGAGACCGAGCGGCCCGGACCCCTAGTCTGTGGGCCTGCCGAGCACCAGCCACCGTACAAGGAGCGCATGTGACGCCACCCCGCAGACAGCCCGCAGGCCGCCGTGGCACGGGATTCGGCCGCCGGGCGGTTCTCGCCACCGTCCCCGTCGCCGTCGCCGCCCTCGTCGGCGCCGCCGCGCCGACGGGGACGGGCACCACCGGCGCGGCCGGCGCGGGCGACCCCTACTTCCCGCTCAGCGGCAACGGCGGCTACCACGTGCGCCACTACGACCTGACGCTGCGCTACCGAAGCGGCGGCCGGCTGACCGGCACCGCGGTCCTCACCGCCCGCGCCACCCAGCAGCTCAGCCGCTTCGACCTCGACCTCAAAGGGCTGACGGTGGACGGCGTCACCGTCGACCGCACCGCGGCCACCGCCGTCGAACGCTCCGGACAGGAACTCGTCGTCACCCCGCGCCACGTCCTGCGCGCCGGGCGGGACTTCACGGTCACCGTCAGATACCACGGCACCCCGAAGCCGGTCACCGACCCGGACGGCTCGGCGGACGGCTGGATCCCCACCGACGACGGCGCGTTCGTCGCCAACGAACCGCAGGGCGCCATGACCTGGTTCCCGGGGAACGCCCACCCCAAGGACAAGTCGTCGTACGACTTCACGATCACCGTGCCCAAGGGCCGCACCGCGGTCGCCAACGGCGTCCTGCTCGGGCAGCGCACCGCCGGCGGCGAGACCACCTTCCGCTGGCGCGAGACCCAGCCGATGGCTGCCTACCTGGCCACCGCCACCATCGGCACCTTCCAGGTCCACCGGTACACCACCCGCGACGGCGTCCAGGTCTACGACGCCGTCGACCCCCGCGAGGCCGAGGCCGCCGCGCCGGTGCTCGCCAAGCTGCCCTCCGTCCTGGAGTGGGAGAGCAAGCTGTTCGGGCCCTATCCCTTCACGTCCGCCGGGTCCATCGTCGACCACGCGGACGTCGGCTACGCCCTGGAGACCCAGACCCGTCCGCTCTACGACTCCGCGCCCGGCATCCTCACCCTCGTGCACGAGAGCGCCCACCAGTGGTACGGGGACTCGGTGTCCCCGACCTCCTGGAAGGACATCTGGCTCAACGAGGGCTTCGCCACCTACGCGGAGTGGCTCTACTCGGAACAGCACGGCGGCGCCAGTGCCCAGAAGACCTTCGACGGCCTCTACGCCCGCCCGGCCGGCGACGGACTGTGGGCCTACCCGCCCGGCGACCCGGGCAGCGGCGAGAACATCTTCGGCGCCCCCGTCTACGACCGCGGCGCCATGGCCCTGCACGAACTGCGCAAGGCGGTCGGCGACCCGGCCTTCTTCCGCATCCTGCGCGCCTGGGCCACCGCGCACCGCCACGGACACGGCACCACCGCGCAGTTCGTCCGGCTCGCGGAGCAGGAGTCCGGCAAGCGGCTGGATTCCCTCTTCCACACCTGGCTGTTCACGAAGGGCAAGCCGAACAGGCCCTGATTTCTTACCATTTCCACATAACCGTCGGCGAAGCTCGACAACATGATCAACCGCAGAACCGCCGTCGCCCTCCTCGCCTCCCCGCTGCTGCTCACCGGCTGCGGCGGCGGGGCCGGGGAGACCGGGCGCCGCACGCCGCCCACCCGGCCGGCGCCCGCGACGGGCACCACCTCCCAGGCCGAACAGGCCCACCAGGGCATACCCGGACTCGGACCCACCCGGTCGGCGGCGATACCCGAGCAGTGCACCCAGGTCGTCGTCGCCACCGGGCGCGGCCCCGACTCCCCGCAGTGCACGGTCGTCCTGCACCAGCGCACCGCCGACGGCTGGCAGGCGGGCCCCCGTTGGCCCGCGCACAACGCGCTGCACGGCTGGAGCGCCCACCACATGCTCAACGACCTGCGCTCCCCGCTCGGCGTCTACACCCTCACGGACGCCGGGGGGCTGCTGCCCGACCCGGGCAGCAGACTGCCGTACCACCAGTCCCCCCGGTTCCACTCGCCCGGCACCGGCTTCGAGGGCGAACCCCTGGACGGCTGCTTCGACTACGTCATCGCCATCGACTACAACCGCAAGCCCGGCACCTCCCCGCTGGACTGGACCCGCCCGCTGGGCGAGAAGCGCGGCGGCGGCGTCTGGCTGCACGTCGACCACGGCGGCCCCACCCACGGCTGCGTCAGCGTCTCCAAGGGACACATGAAGGAGCTGCTGCGCACCCTCGATCCGGCCCGGCACCCGGTGGTCGCGATGGGGTACGCCGACTGGCTCGCCGCTTGAGCCGCTTAGGATCCGCACTTGTGTGCGCACATGTGCTGGTCGCCGAGGACGACGAGAAACAGGCCGAGCTGATCCGCCGCTCCCTGCTGGCCGAGGGACACACCGCGACGGTGGTGCACGACGGCGCGGCCGCGCTCGACGCGGCCCGCCGCCTGCGGCCCGACCTGCTCGTCCTCGACCTGATGCTGCCGGTCCTCGACGGCTTCGACGTCTGCCGCCGACTGCGGCGTCCTGACGGCGAGTTGGCGGTGCCGGTGGTGATGCTCACGGCCCGCTCCGGCGAGGACGACCTGCTGCTCGGCCTCGACCTGGGCGCCGACGACTACCTCACCAAGCCGTACAGCCCGCGCGAGCTGATGGCCCGCATCCGCACGGTGCTGCGGCGCGGCGGCGGGGCGCGCGGCGACGACCCGGCCGTACGGGCCGCCGGGATCAGCGTCGATCCCGTGCGCCACGAAGTGCGCTGCGACGGCCTGCCGGTGGAGTGCACCCCGGCCGAGTTCCAGATCCTGCTGGCCATGGCGGCCGAGCCCGAGCGGGTCTTCACCCGGCATCAACTCCTCCAGAGCACCCGCGGGTTCGACCGCTCCTCCACCGAACGCGCCATCGACGTGCACATCATGAACCTGCGCCGCAAGATCGAGGCCGACTCCCGGCACCCCGTCCGGCTGCTCACCGTGTTCGGCGTCGGCTACAAGCTCAGCGGGGGCCGGATGTGAGGTTCGGGACCCGGCGGGGGAGCCGGCGCCCGGCGGCGCGGCGGCGGATCCCGCTGCGCAAGCGGCTCCTCGTCCGCCTCCTGTCCGTCTCCGCGCTGATCGCCGTCTGCTCGGTCGCGGCCACCGCCTGGCTCGCGGTGACCACCACCACCAGCGCCCTGAAGGAGGAGCAGGGCCAGGACCTCGCCGCCGACAACAGCATCCTCGCCGAACTCAGCGGGTACGCGGCCACGCACCCCGACTGGTCCGGCGTCCACCACACCGTGCGCGAGCTGGCGAAACGCACCGGCCGCCGGATCGCGCTCACCACCCCCGACCGCGCCCTGCTGGCCGACTCCGCGCCCCGCGGCACCCCGCTGCCGCCCCGGCCCGCCGCGGGCGTCGACCCGCTGCGCACCGACACCTACAGCGAGACCGGCGCCCAGCTCAGCGGCATCGACCCGCGCGCGGTCGGCCCGTATCTGCTGCCCGCGAAGGAACGCGCCGCACTGGACGCGCTCGCCGGCCGGAACAAGGACTGCTACGCCCGCTACGGCATCCGGACCACCGTGGCGCACACGCCGAGCGGACGGCCCGGGCTCACCGCCACCGACGGCACCGACCCCGCCGGCTACGGCCTCGCGGTGTGCGCGGACGGAGGGCTGAGCATCCCCACACCCACCGAGCGCAGGGCCCTGGACACGCTGTCCGGCCTCGCCCGCCCCTGCCTGCGGCAGGCGGGCCTGGCGGTCGGCGACGGGCCGCTGTTCCCGCTCTACGAGCCGAACGCCGAGGACCACTTCGGCGGCGGCCCCCTGCTCGTCAAGCTCGCCGCCGCCCGGGGCGGCACCGCGCGGGCGGCCCGGAGCTGTGTGCTCACCGCCCGCCGCACGCAGCTGGAGCCCTATGTCGCCCCCGGCGCCGAACTCTTCCTCGGCATCGGCGACCGCAACCCCTCCCGCTTCGACATGTCCCCGGCCAACAAGGCCAAGGTGGTCTCCGCCGCCGGGCTGGTCCTCGCCGTCACCGTCGCGGTGACCGCCGCCGTCGCCGTCCGGCTGGTACGGCCGCTGCGCGCGCTGACCGAGGCCGCGCAGGCGCCGCCCGAGCGGCATGTGCGGGTTCCGGTGACCACACGCGACGAGACCGGCATCCTCGCGGAGGCGTTCAACGCGCTCACCGAGCGCCGCGAACGCCTGGAGGCCCAGCGCAAGGCCATGGTCAGCGACATCGCGCACGAACTGCGCAGCCCGCTCACCAACATCCGCGGCTGGCTGGAGGTGATGCGGGACGGCGTGGTGGAGCCCGACCCGGGCCTGCTGGACTCGCTGCACGAGGAGGCGGTCGTCCTCCAGCGGATCATCGACGACCTCCAGGACCTCGCCGCCGCCGACGCCGGCACCTTGCGGCTGCACCGCGAGCCGCTGCCGGCGGCGGAACTGCTGGCCCAGGTCGCCGCCGCGCACCGGGTGGCCGCGGACGCCGCCCGGGTGACGCTGGCGACCGAGGCCGACCCGGCCGTCTGGCTGGACGCCGACCCGGTGCGGATGCGGCAGGTGCTCGGCAACCTCGTCTCCAACGCGCTGCGGCACACCCCGGCCGCCGGCACGGTCACGCTGACCGCCCGCCGGGACGGCCCGGACGCCGTCCTCACCGTCGCCGACACCGGCTCGGGCATCGCGCCCGAGGAACTGCCGCAGGTCTTCGAGCGGTTCTGGCGCGCGGAGAAGTCCCGCAGTCGCCGCACCGGGGGCAGCGGGCTCGGGCTGTCCATCGTCCGGCAGCTGGTCGCCGCGCACGGCGGCACCGCCGAAGCGGCGAGCGAGCCCGGCGCGGGCTCGGTGTTCACCCTGCGGCTGCCCGCCGGGGAGGCACCGGGCGAGGAGCCGTGAGCGGGGCGTCGTGCACCGCCGTGGTCCGGTTCCCCTCGCGTCCCGGGGGTACCCCGGAGCCCATGAGCGCACCGGAGGACCTGCCCACCGTCTCCACGCTCGCCGAGGCGGCCGAGCTGGTGGCCCGCCACCGCGGCCTGTACGTGCGCTGGTCCAGGGGGCCCGGCCTCGACCTGGAGGCCGTCTCCAGCGCCGACGAGCTGACCGGCGTCCCTCTGCCCGGTCTGTCCGCCAACCCCCTCGACGTGGCGGACTGGTGGGGCGACCGCTCGCCCGAGCTGTGGGTGGCCCGCCGCCTGTACGACTACGCGCACCTGCCCCACGACAAGGGCCCCGGCGTCCGTCCCTGGGTCCTCAAGGGCCGGGAGAGCGGCCGGGGCCCCGACAACGAGCCCCTGGTGACCGACGTCGAGCCGCTGTGCTGGATCGCCGACGAGGTGATCGAGACGGCCCGGACGGAGGTGAGCCGCCAGGAGCGGGCGTGGGGCACCCTGCGCCGCGGGGCCGGCTGAACCCGGTTCCCGGTCAGCCCGAGCGCTGGCGGGAGCGGGCCCGGCGGCGCAGCGCCCGGCGCTCCACCTCGGTGGTACCGCCCCAGACACCGATGCCCTGACCGGTCTCCAGCGCCCAGTCGAGACACTGCTCCCGGACCGGGCAGTGCCCGCAGACCGCCTTGGCCTGCTCGGCCTGCACCTGCGCGGGCCCGGTGGTGCCTATGGGGAAGAAGAGGTCGGGATCCTCATGACGGCACGCGGCATGTTCGCGCCAGTTCTCCATGGAAGTCTCCTGGGTCGGATCGGGAAATGTCCGTGTCCTGTCGAAGGCGTTCCGGGGGCGGGTGACCGGTCGTCGCGGAGTGAAACGGCGACGGCCGCAACGGGCCCGGGATCGGCGCCGGACCGACGACTTCCGGCCACCTCTCGCTCTCAGGCCCGCAGCGCCTTCGCCGCCGTGGCCGTCACCGCCTCGGCCAGCGCCGCCAGCGAGGGGGAGTCGAGCCTCCACTGCTGCCAGTACAGGGTGACGTCCATCCACTCGCCGGGGGCGAGCAGGGTGAGCAGGCCCTCGTCCAGCAGGGGGTACGCCTGGACCTCCGGCACCATGCCCCAGCCGAGGCCCGCGACGACCGCGTCGAGGAAGCCCTCCGAGGTGGGCACGTAGTGCCGGTGCGGACCGGCCGAGACACCGCCGAGCCGGCGGACGTAGCCGTCCTGGAAGTCGTCCTTGCGGTCGAAGAGCACCACGGGCACCGAGACCAGCCCGTCCACCAGGGGCCGCCCACCGAGCCGGGTGCGGGCGAACTCCGGTGCGGCGACCGGGAGATAGCGCATCCGGCCGAGCGGGCGCGCCGTGCAGCCGGGCACCGGGTCGGGCGAGGAGGTCACCGCCGCCATCACCAGCCCCTCGCGCAGCAGCACCGCGGTGTGCCCCTCGTCCTCGCGGTGCAGCTCGAAGCAGAGTCCCGGCACCCGGCTCAGCGCCGGCAGGAACCAGGTCGCCAGCGAGTCCGCGTTCACCGCGACCGACACCCGGGTGGGCTCCCCGGCGCCGCTGAGCCCCAGTTCTCCCCACGCGTCGTGTTCGAGCCGGGCGAGCTGGCGGGCGTACCGCACCAGCACCGCGCCGGACTCCGTGGGCCGCACCGGCTTGGTCCGTTGCAGCAGCACCCGCCCGGTGCGCTGTTCGAGCGCCTTGACCCGCTGGCTGACCGCCGAGGGCGTCACGTGCAGGGCGGCGGCCGCCGCGTCGAAGGTGCCCTCGTCGACCACCGCGAGCAGCGTCCGTACCTGATCCAGGGGGAGGTCCATCACGAGCGCTAAGGATACGTAAGAATCTTTAGCTGTACTTGATGCCCCTACGCCCTTAGCTTCGAACGCATGAACAACACCGCCCTGACCGCAGCGGTCGCCGGATTCGGCACCGGCATGTCCCTGATCGTCGCCATCGGCGCCCAGAACGCCTTCGTCCTGCGGCAGGGGGTGCGCCGGGACGCCGTACTCGCCGTGGTCGGGATCTGCGCCCTGTCCGACGCGGTGCTCATCTCCCTCGGTGTCGGCGGCGTCGGCGCCCTCGTGGTGGCCTGGCCGGGCGCGGTCCGCGCGGTCGGGATCGTCGGCGGCGTCTTCCTGCTCTGCTACGGGCTGCTCGCCGCCCGCCGGGTGGTACGGCCCGCGGCCACCGGCCTGGTGGCGGCGGGCGAGGCCGCCGGTTCGCGGCGCCGGGCGGTGCTCGCCTGTCTGGCGATGACCTGGCTCAATCCCCACGTCTACCTGGACACCGTCTTCCTGCTGGGCTCCCTGGCCGCCGACCGGGGCCCGATGCGCTGGACCTTCGGGCTCGGCGCCGCGCTCGCCAGCCTGTGCTGGTTCACCGCGCTCGGCTTCGGCGCCCGGCTGCTCGGCCGGTACCTGGCCCGGCCCGGCGCCTGGCGGGTCCTGGACGGCCTGGTCGCCGCCACCATGCTCGTGCTGGGCGGCTCCCTGCTTCTGCGGGGCTGAGCGCGCGGGCGGTGCCGTCGCCCCTCCGAAGGCCGAGACGGGTCTCCCGCCCGGACGGATGCGATAGTTAGGCTCTCGAACTGAAAAGATGTAACGAGCAACCAGGACATCCGTGAACACGAGCGAGAGCACGACCGAGACCGGCGGCGACGCGCAGACGGCCGACACCCCGCCCCGCCGGGGCTGGCGGCGCTGGGCGATGGACACCCGTCCGCTGCGCATCCCCGCCTACCGGCGCCTGTGGTCCTCGACCATCGTCACCTCCGTGGGCAGCCAGCTCACCGCCGTCGCCGTACCCAAGCAGATCTACGACATCACCCACTCCTCGGCCTGGGTCGGCTACGCGAGCCTCGCCGGCCTGGTGCCCATGGTGGTGTTCGCGCTGTGGGGCGGGGCGGTCGCCGACACGGTGGACCGCCGCAAGCTGCTGCTGGTGACGAACATCGGCATCGCGGTGACCTCCCTGCTGTTCTGGGCGCAGGCCGTCGGCGGGCTGGACTCGGTCGTCGTCCTCATGGTGCTGCTCGCGCTCCAGCAGGCCTTCTTCGGCCTCAACTCCCCGGCCCGCAACGCCTCCATCGCCCGGCTGGTCCCGGCCCGGGAACTGCCCGCCGCCAACGCGCTCAGCTCCACCGTGATGCAGACCGGACTGGTGGCCGGGCCACTGCTCGCCGGTGTGCTCATCCCGGTGATCGGGCTGCCCGAGCTGTACCTGATCGACGCCCTCGCGCTGTGCGTCACCGTGTGGGCCGTCTTCCGGCTGCCCGCGCTGCCCCCGCTCGGCGACGGCCCCGCCCGCCGTGCCGGGGTGCGCGAGATAGCCGAGGGGTTCCGCTACATATCCGGGCACAAGGTGCTGCTGCTGTCCTTCCTCGCCGACATCGTCGCCATGGTGTTCGGCATGCCCCGCGCCCTGTTCCCGCAGCTGGCCGCGCAGACCTACCACGCCTGGGGCGAAGGGCTGGCGCTCGGCGTGCTGTTCGCCGGCATCCCGGTCGGCGCGGTGCTCGGCGGGCTCTTCTCGGGCGTCTTCTCCCGGGCCCGCCGGCACGGCTGGATGGTCATCGGCGCGGTCGTCGGCTGGGGCGTGGCCATCGCCGGGTCCGGGCTCAGCGGCAACCTGTGGGTCGCGCTGGTCTTCCTCGCCGCGGCCGGGGTCGCGGACATGATCTCGATGGTGTTCCGGGGCGCGATCCTGCTGTCCGCCGCGACCGACGAGATGCGCGGCCGGATGCAGGGGGTGTTCACCGTCGTGGTGGCGGGCGGCCCCAGGCTGGCCGACGTGCTGCACGGCACCGCCGGCTCCCTGTTCGGCCCGCGCGCGGCCGTCGCGGGCGGCGGTGCCCTGGTCGTGGTGCTGATGCTGGCCCTGGCCGCGGCCGTGCCCGCGCTGCGGCGCTACCGGATCTGAGGCCGGGGCCCTTCCTCCGGACCGGGCCCGCTCGGCGGGACGGGGAGGACGGGCCCTACAGCGGGCTGCGGCGGCCCAGCGCGTACTCGTCCATCAGCCTGCCGCGGGTGATCTCCAGCCGGTGGGCGAGGATCTCGGCCACCGAGCGCACCAGCGACAGCCCGAGCAGCGGGTCCTCCACGCACAGCGCGAGCACCGAGGGCCCGTCGAACTCGTAGGCGCGCACGTTGCTGAAGGCCACCGAGCCGAAGTCCCACTGGTACGGCGGGAACAGCCAGGACCAGCCGAGCAGGTCGCCCGCGCCGAGCGTGCCCACGGTCACCCGCTTTCGTGCGGTGACCTCCTGGTCCAGATGGACCGCCCCCGAACGGATCACCCAGAACCGGTCGGCCGTGCCGCCCGCCTCGAAGATACGGGTGTCCTCCGGGAAGGACACCTCCTTGGCCAGCTCCATCAGGCGTTCGCGCTGCGCCTGGGGCAGGGCGGTCAGCAGTTTTATCGCTTTGGTCATGGCGCGGGCTCCTCGCCGGCGGCGGTTCGGGTGCTGCGGGGCTCTGTGCGGGCCGGGTGCGTTCGTCACACCCATTTCAGCCGCTGGCGCCGCCCAGGGCACCTCGAAGGACGCGGATTTCTTGCGGGGAGCCGTCGCGCGGGCAGAAAAAAGCCCTGGCTGGACGGGGGAGGCCAGCCAGGGCAGTTCAGGGTGGGGCGGGGGCTCGGTGGCCCGCTCCGCCATCACTTATGGATGAACGATAAACCATCCGTGGCCGATTCACGCAACCCGGAAGCGGCCTAGGTGACTCGTCTCACCCCCTCCGCCGTCAGCGGGGGTCCACCCGGCTGGACGATCTCCTCCAGCACCCGCAGCACCGCCTCGTACGCCCGTGCCCGCACCGCGGCCTCCCGCGCGCCCTCCGGGTCCTCGGCCGTCAGGGTCCGGGCGCGGTCCGCCCAGAGCCGTTCCCCTTCGGCCGCGCGGTCCCTGCCCCGCTGGATGCGCCGCAGCAACTCGTCCGCGTCCACCACGTCGGTCATGCGCCACGGGTACCCCGTCCGGGCGAGGTGATGACACCGGCACCCAGCGTGTTTGAGGGGGCCGTCAAGGGTCAGCCGGACAGGGAGAGAGCGCGTATCCCGGCAGTGCCCCAGGGAGGGAAGGGATGCCAGACATACACCCCACCAGCTCCTGCGCCCCGACGGACGAACCCTTGCGTCGGCCGCCGTGCCGCCCGGCCGACGCCCGCAGGACCGTACAGCGCGTGGTCACCGAGCGCTGCCGGGCCCGGCATCTGCCGCTCGGCCCGCACACCATGGACGACGCGCTCCTGGTCACCTCGGAACTCACCACCAACGCCATCGTGCACGGCGGCGGCATCACCGGCTTCGACGTCGACGTGGACTCCGGCGGCGTCCGGGTCTCGGTCAGCGACCGCAGCGACGAACTCCCGGTCGCCACCGCCCCCGCGGACGGGCACGCCCCCACCCGCCGCCACGGCCGGGGCTGGCCCATCGTCTGCCACCTCGCCCGGGACGTGCGCGTCAGCGAGCTGCCGTGCGGGGGCAAGCGGATCACGGCCGTCGTACCGCTGCGCTGAGCGCGCCGGGCACCGCCCCGAGTCCCGGCGAGTCCCGGCGGGCCCTGCTGACCGCGCCCGGCCGTGCGCCCCGCCTCCCGCCTCCGCTTCCGCTTCCGCGCTCGTTCCCGCCT
>NZ_VOGW01000197.1:102812-118065 GCF_007896895.1 Streptomyces misionensis
CCTCCCTCCTCCCCGCTCTCCCCCCACTAAGCCACGGCCCCCCCCGCCGCCCTCCCCGCCGTCGCCCCCCCCCACCTCGCCGCCAGCCCGGCCCCCTTCAACGCCGACACGCTCGCCCCGCCCTCCCAGCTCCACCCCCGCCGCCGCACCCCCCTCACCAGCGCCCACGGATTCCTTTCGACGCGGGTGTTTGCCTCCGGGGTCGGGGGGCAGGCGGAATCTCGTGCTTCGGACCGGAGGCGCGCGCCCGGCGGGAACGTCAGGACCGGGCCCCCTCTCGGCGGGCCCTGGGCGTTCCCCCGGCGAACCCTGACAGCACCGTTCGGGCCAGAACCGGAATCACGTTCCGGCCGAGCCCAGACACCACGTTCAGGAGCGAATCCGCATGCTGACCGATATGTCGACAAGCCGTCCCGGCACGCCCGCCACCGCCCCTGCGACCGCGCGACGGAGTCACGACGACGCCCCGGACACCGTGGAGCTCTTCACCCGGCTTGCGGCCCTGGACGACGGCCCCGAGCGGGATGCCGTACGCGACGAACTGGTCGCCGCCTGGCTCCCCATGGCGCACCGCATCGCCGGCCGGTTCCGCGACCGCGGCGAGTCCGTGGAGGATCTGCGCCAAGTGGCGGCGCTGGGCCTGGTGAAGGCCGTCGACCGGTACGACCCCTCGCGCGGCGCCTTCGAGAGCTACGCCGTGCCGACCATCACCGGCGAGGTCAAGCGCCACTTCCGCGACCGGATGTGGGCCCTGCGGGTGCCGCGCCGGGTGCAGGAACTGCGCAACCGCGTGCGCGTGGCGCGCCGCGAACTCACCCAGAACCCCGGCAGCCCGGAACCCACCGTCGCCGACCTCGCCGCCCACACCGGGCTCAGCGAGGAGGACGTCGCCGCGGGCCTGGAGGCGCTGGAGAGCTTCAGCACCCTGTCCCTGGACGCCGAGCTGTCCGGCGGCGACGACGGCTACAGCCTGGCCGACACCCTCGGCGCGGCGGACGGCTCGTACGACGTCGTGGTCGACCGCGAGGCCGCCAAGGAGGGGCTGCGCCGGCTGCCGGAGCGCGAGCGGGCCATCCTCTACATGCGCTTCTTCGAGGACATGACGCAGAGCCGGATCGCGGACCGGCTCGGCATCTCCCAGATGCACGTCTCCCGGCTGATCAGCCGCAGCTGCGCCCGGGTCCGCGACGAGGCGCTGGGCAGCCGCCGCACGGGCGGCGCCGCCTGAAGGCGCCCGCGGGCGTCACCGCTTGGCGGACGACGCCTCCGGGCGCAGGCCCAGCGGGCGGGCGAGACCGGAGACCGCCTCGTCCATCCGCTGCAGATGACGCAGCACCCGGTCGGTGACCCGGCCGTAGCGGGGCGTGCCCAGGGTTCCCGGCTCCAGCATCGACGCGATGCTGGGGCCGGTCTCGATCTCGCCGCCCGACCGCGGGTCCGCCACGTGCGCGGCGATCGTCTCGATGTTGTGCACGATCCGTGCGCCCGCCCCGCGCAGCCGGGGGTCCGCGGCTATCGCGGGATGCGTCGGCAGCAGTTCCGCCGTCGCCGCGAGCGAACGACCGTGGTACGCGCAGGTCTCCAGCAGCGCCACCACGTAGCGGGCGGTGTTGCGGCGGGCGCGCATCGGGGTGATCGGATGCGTCAGCGGCTGGGTGGCCGAGCGCAGGTCGGCCAGCGCCTGGTCCAGTTCGCGTGCCTGCTCCACCAGGTCGCCGCCCGTCCCGCCGCTGAGCTGGTCGACGGCGGCCCGGGTCACCTCGGCCAGCCGGTCGAGCACCGTGACGAGCAGCTCGTTGGTACGGCGGTTGGTGTGGATGGGCAGGACCACCGCCGCCGCGATCACACCGCAGGCCGCGCCCAGCGCCGTCTCCTCGATCCGCAGTACCAGGACGGCCGCGCTGTAGGTGTTCAGCAGCGTGTACAGCAGCCCGAGCGCGGCGGTGACGAAGAACGACATCAGCGTGTACGACAGCGGCGCCGTGTAGAACATCGCGAACACGAACAGCAGCACCAGCGCGAACGCGGTCCAGGTGTGGTGCCCGACCAGCCCGGCCAGCCCGATACCTGCGACCACGCCGAGCACCGTGCCGACCAGCCGCCGGTAGCCCTTGACCAGGATCTCCCCGGTGGACGCGGTGTTGATGAACACGATCCAGCAGGTGAGCACCGCCCAGTACCAGCGCTGGCTGGACAGCAGTTCGCCGCCGAGGATGGCCAGCGAGGAGCCGACGGCGATCTGGACCGCGGCCCGGGTGGTGGGCCGCCGCAGCCCGCCCGGCTCGGCGGCCTTGGGTTCGGTCTCCTCGCTGACCTCGATCGCGGCGTCCTCCGCGTCCAGCTCCTCGCGGGAGCGGGCGGTGGCGGGGGAGTCGTCGGACTCGTCCTGCGGTCCGTCGAGGGCGATGCGCAGGCCCAGCGCGGCGCGGGCCGCCTCGCCGAGCCCGCGGAAGACGTCCTGCACGGGCGGCGAGGCCTGCGGCAGGTTCTCCTCCTCGCGGTAGCCGAGCAGCCGGTTGCGCACCTGCGCCAGAGCGGTTCCGGCGGCCTCGTGGGCCGGCCGCAGGGCCAGCAGCCGCAGCGCCCTCAGGTCCCGGCGCAGCGCGGCCGTCGCCTCGTCCCGCACCGGCAGCTCGCCGCCGGAGGGCAGCGGGGCGCCCGGCAGATGCAGGGTGAGGGTGTCGGTGCGCTCGGCGCTGCGCGCGGTGAGCAGCAGCAGCCCGAGCCGCTCGGAGGCGATCTCCGCGTCCGCGACGCGGCGTTGCAGCAGCCGGGCCACGGACTCGTCGGCGGTGCCGTCCTCCAGCCGGCCCTGGATCAGCAGCGCCGTCTCGTGCAGCCGCGCGGTGCCGGTGCGCAGCTCCTCCAGGACCTTCTCCACCTCCTCCGGCCCCGCGTCCAGCAGTTCGATCTGGGTGTCGATCAGCTGGGCGAGCCGGGCCCGGAAGGCCTGCCGCAGCCGCTCCAGGGTGCCCGCCGGGGTCTGCGGCAGCAGCACGAACCGGACCAGGGCACCACACGCGAACGCGGCCAGGACCACGCCGTACAGCTTCGGCAGCAGGGCCGGTGTGGCGTGCACGAACAGGGAGAGGAAGTAGGTCTGGAAGCCGATCAGGCCCAGCGCGGTGCCGCGGTCGCCGAACCGGCGGCCGTAGACGGCGCCGGCGATGAGCGCGACGAAGAACAGGTCACCGGCGATCACATACCGGCTCAGCAGGGTGCCGAGGGTGACGGAGACGAGGGCCACCGGCAGCCCGAGGGCGAGGGTGACGGCCTGCGGGCCGCGCTGCTTCTCCCGGATCGCGAAGGTGGCGACCATCGCCGCGATGGCCCCGGCGACCAGCAGCGGCACCGGGGCGCGCAGCGCGGCGAGCACCGCGAGGGTGAGGGCGATCGAGGCGACCGTGCGCAACCCCGCCGTGAGCCGGAGCAGTCCGGGATCCCATGCCGCGAGCCGGTCCCACATCCGTACCCGCCCCGACCGTCCCACTGCCCTCACGCCGCCGCGCTCTCCCGTGTCCGTGAATCCGTGCCAGAAATCGATCTACGCTCCAGCATCGCACGAGCGACCGGATCAGCTGCTTCCGGCCAGGGTCGCGGCCACCAGAGCGTTGGCGTGCCCGTGGCCCAAGCCGTGCTCGGACTTGAGCCAGGCCACCAGTTCCATGTGCTTGGTCAGCGGCGAGGAACGGATCAGCTCCTGCCACGCGCCGATCGGGCGGCCGTACTTCTTCTCGATGGACGGGAAGTAGCTCGCCGGGCCCTTCACGGCCTGCTTCTCGGACATGTGCACGCGCTCCTTCGATGCGACGTTCTGCGGTCACCGGAGAAGACCGCCGACCGGTGGCGAACTGATCGGCGGCCCCTGGTGTCCTGTGTCACATCACTGGCTGCCGACGGCCCCGCCCTCCACCCGGGCCCGCACCTGCTCCGGCGTCAGGTACGAGTCGGTGAACTCGAAGTCCTTCAGCCGGGCGGGCTTGCGGGCCTGGAAGCCGGTACGGACGAAATCGTCGCCCGCCGCCGCGTTGAGCAGCCAGTTGGTCATCACCCGCGCCTTGGCGACGCCCGTGCGCAGCGCCGACCAGTGGTAGCCGCGGGCCACCGCCTGCGCGGGCACCCCGCGCAGCTCGACGCCGAGCGGCTTGGACACCGCGTCCTTGCCGCCGAGGTCCACGACCAGGCCCAGGTCCTTGTGGACGTACGGGTGCAGCGGCTCGCCGCGCAGCGTCGCGATGACGTTCTCGGCGACCCGCTTGCCCTGGCGCGAGGCGTGCTGCGCGGTCGGCGGGCAGATCGCCCCCTCCTGGCCCTTGGCGAGGTCGGGCACGGCGGCCGAGTCGCCGAGCGCGAACACCCCGTCCTGGCCCGGCACGGTCAGCTCGGGGTCCACGAGCAGCCGGCCGCGGACCGTCTCCGCGCCCAGCGTGGCGATCAGCGGGCTGGCGACCACGCCGGCGGTCCAGATGAGGGTGCGCGTGGGCACCACCCGGCCGTCGGTGAAGGTGACCTCCTGCGCCCCGGCCTTGTCGAGCGACACTCCGAGGGAGACGTCGATGCCGCGCCGCCGCAGGATCTCCTGCGCGCTGCGGCCGAGCTTCTCGCCCAGCTCCGGCATCAGCCTGGGCGCGATGTCGATCAGATGCCACTTGATCAGGCCCGGGTCCAGACGCGGGTAGCGGCGTACGGCGGCGTGCGTGAGCCGTTGCAGACAGGCCGCGGTCTCGGTGCCGGCGTACCCGCCGCCGACCACCACGAACTGGAGCCGGGCGGCCCGTTCGGCGGGGTCCTCGCTGGCGTCGGCCAGGTCGAGCTGGGAGATGACGTGGTCGCGGACGTAGGCCGCCTCCGCGAGCGTCTTCATCCCGAAGGCGTGCTCGGTCAGCCCCGGGATGTCGAAGGTGCGGGTCACACTGCCGGGGGCGAGCACGATGTAGTCGTACGGCTCGTTGACGATCTTGTCGGTGATGGTGCGGACGACGCAGACCTTGGCCTTCAGATCCACGCCGATCGCGCCGCCCGGCAGGATCCGGGTGCGGTACCGCCTGCTGCGGCGCAGGGAGAGCGCGATCGACTGCGGTGTGAGCACACCGGAGGCGACCTGGGGCAGCAGGGGCAGATAGAGCTGGTAGGAGACGGGCGTCACCAGGGTGACGTCGGCCTCGTCGGGGGCGAGTTTCCGCTCCAGGCGGCGGACGCACTCGACTCCGGCGAAGCCGGCGCCAACCACCAGGATCCTGGGTCGTGTCACGGTGTCCATCCCTTTCTGCGGCTCCAGGCGGCGGTCCGACTCGTCGCCGTTCGCATGCCCTGGATCGATGCGCACCGGCTCCGATCCCACCGCGCCCCGGGCCGTTGTGCCAGCCGGGTGCGGCAGGCAGACGAATGCGGGCCCCCGCACGCGGTGGAGTAACCGGCTGACGCGCGGTTACACGTCGGCCCTCTCACCAGGGCAGGAAGACGTGGATGTCCTTGCCCTCGTCGTGCACCACCACGCTGACCTGGGTGCACAGGGTGTGCACCAGGTGCCAGCCGATGCCGCCGCCGCCCGTGCGCGGATGGAAGGGCCGGGGCTCCGGCCTGGTGGTACTGGTGTCGCGCATCGTCACGTGCACGCCGTCGAAGGTGCGCCGCATCCGCAGGTCGAACGGGCCGGGCGCGTACTGGATCACGTTGGCGGCGAGTTCGGTCACCACCAGCAGGATGTCGTCCCAGTACTCGTCCTCGCCCGGTGGCGCGGCGCGGGCCAGCGCGCCCAGGAAGTCCTCCGCGGCGAGCCGCGCCTCGGTGACGTTGCGCAGCTCGCCCGCGAAGGAGAACGTGCGTTCGTACGTCTCCTCGGAGGGCGGGGTCTCGTCCCAACGCGGCTCGGTCACGGTCTCGCATTCCCCCGGCCTCGGCCGTACGGAGCCCCTGCGCTGCCCCGTGCGGCCAGGACGGTCGTCGTCGCTGATCTTTCGCTGCGGTGCGGGTTCCCACAGCCGGGCCGGATATCCGTCCGTGCGGCCGTCTTGCCGGTGCGGCTCGGCGGACGGCGCGAGGGGCCCGTGGTCCGGGCGCGGACGGATCCCGCAGGACACGGTAGACCCTGAGGTGCCCGGTGCGGCACACCGCCTCCGGGCCGCGGCGGGGTCCGCGCGTGATCGGCCGGTGAGGCGGGCCCGTCCTGGGGACTCGGCGGACATGAGTGACATGAGCCATGTGAACCCCGACCCGGAACCCGAGCGCACCACCGGCCTGGAGCCGGGCGGCTCGGTGCCGCCCGGCGAGACCCCGCCCGCGGAGAGCAGCATGCCCCAGGCCGCGACCCGGGAGCCGCACGCGACCCAGCGCGGCTGGGCGAAGGCACCGCTGGCGCTGATCGGGGCCGTCGTCGTGCTGATCGCCGCGTTCTTCCTGGTCTACGCCCTGGTCCTGATCCGCTGACCACCAGCCCGTGCCGTACCAACCGGGCGGCGGGCCTTCGGCGCGGGCCGCGGGCCGGGCGACCCGGCCGACGGTACGGCCGGCCGTACCGCCGGCGGGGCCCACGTGCGCCGCGTCGGCGGAGGGGCGTCAGCCCTGGGTGTGGTGGACGCACTCGGTGACCACGTCGCGCAGGGAGCCCGTGTGGTCCAGCAGCCGGCGCTGCTCGCGGGTGCCGGTGCCGCGCCGCAGCAGTTCCTCGACGCCCTTCTCGGCGCGGGCCCCGTCGCCGCTGTCGTCGAGCGCCTCCCCGATGTGGTCGAGCAGCGAGCGCAGCACCCGGCCGGCCGGCCGGGGCCGCAGGGTGTGGGGGTCCAGCAGATCGCCGTCGAGTCCCGAGCGGGCGGCCTGCCAGGACGCCAGCGCCAGCAGGCTCACGCTGTGGTCGGGGGCCGGCCGGCCCGCGCGCCAGTCCCGGGCGGCCGTCTCCACCAGGCCCCGGGTGAGCGTGGCGATCAGCAGGGCGTCCTCCGCGTACAGGCACACGTCCGAGACCCGGATCTCCACCGTCGGGTAGCGGGCCGACAGCCGTGCGTCGAAGTAGGCCATCGCCTCGTCCAGGATGACCCCGGTGGCCACCATGTCCGCCACCCGCCGGTGGTAGCGCTCGGGCGAGCCGAACGGCTCGGTGGGCCCGGCCGACGGCCAGCGCCCCCACACCCGGCTGCGATAGCTGCTGTAACCAGTGTCATGCCCTTGCCAGAAAGGGGAGTTGCCGCTGATCGCGGTGAGCACCGGCAGCCAGGGCCGCAGCCGGTCCAGGACCGCCACGCCCTCCTCGTCGGACTCCACCGACACATGCACATGGCAGCCGCACACCAGTTGGTCACGGGTGCCGACGCCGTACCGGTCGGCCAGCCACAGATACCGCTCGTTCACCGTGAGCGAGGGGCTGACCGGCAGCGGCGAGGTGGCGAGCGCGGCGACCGCGCAGCCGATCTGCCCGGCGAGCCGGGCCGCCTCCTTCCGGCAGCGCGCGATCTCCTCGCCGAGGTCCGTCATCTCGGCCTGCGGGTGGGTGGCGAACTCCAGCATCTGCCCGAACAGTTCCCGTTCGAACACGTCCTGCCCGGGATCGTCGTGCGCGGCTCGCGCCAGCGCGGCAGCCGCCAGCGCCTTCGGGTCGCCACTGTCCGGATCGACCAGGAGGAGCTCCTCCTCCACTCCGACCGTGCGCACTCGGTGCCGCCTTCCTCCCCGTCACCAGGGGCAGCCAGGGGTCTGTACGACCCCGACTGCCCCGGTGACGGCCGCCGACACCTGCGCGTTTCAGGGCACGGGTGCCAGGAACACCGTGGCCAGCGGCGGCAGCGTGAGGGCGAGCGAACCGTCCGCTGGCTTCAGCGCCCCCGGCGGGCCGACGGCGACCCCGCCGCCCCCGTAGCGGGCGTCGTCCGTGTTCAGCTCCTCCTGCCAGGCCGGGACCTCCCGCGGTACCCCCAGCCGGTAGTCGTGGCGGACCACGGGCGAGAAGTTCGACACCGCCAGCAGCGGGGAGCCGTCCGCGGCGAACCGCAGGAACGCGAAGACGTTGTCCTCCGCCGCGTCGCACAGCACCCAGCGGAAGCCACCCGGGTCGGTGTCCCGCTGCCACAGCGCCGGCCGTGCCCGGTACAGCGCGTTCAGGTCCCGGACCAGCGCCTGCACGCCCCGGTGGTCACCCGCCGAGTGGTAGCCGTCGTCCAGCAGCCACCACTCGGGCCCCTGGGCCTCGGACCACTCCGCGCCCTGGGCGAACTCCTGTCCCATGAACAGCAGCTGCTTGCCCGGGTGGGCCCACATGAAGCCCAGGTAGGCGCGGTGATTGGCGCGCCGCTGCCACCAGTCGCCGGGCATCTTCGACACCAGGGCCCGCTTGCCGTGCACCACCTCGTCGTGGGAGATCGGCAGGACGTAGTTCTCGCTGTAGGCGTACACCATCGAGAAGGTCATCTCGTGATGGTGGTACTTGCGGTGCACGGGCTCCTTCTGGATGTACTGGAGCGAGTCGTGCATCCAGCCCATGTTCCACTTCAGCCCGAACCCCAGCCCGCCCGCGTCGGTCGGCCGGGTCACCCCGTCCCAGGCGGTGGACTCCTCGGCGATGGTCACCACACCCGGGCAGCGCCGGTACACGGTGGCGTTCATCTCCTGGAGGAACGCCACCGCGTCCAGGTCCTCCCGGCCGCCGAACACATTCGGTTCCCACTGCCCGGAGTCCCGCGAGTAGTCCAGGTAGAGCATCGAGGCGACCGCGTCCACGCGCAGCCCGTCCACATGGAACTCCTCGCACCAGTAGACGGCGTTGGCGACGAGGAAGTTGCGCACCTCGGTGCGGCCGTAGTCGAACTCGTACGTCCCCCAGTCCGGGTGTTCGGCGCGCGCGGCGTTCCCCGGCTCGTACAGCGGATCGCCGTCGAACCGGGCCAGCGCCCAGTCGTCCTTGGGGAAGTGCGCCGGCACCCAGTCCACGATCACGCCGATGCCGGCCTGGTGCAGCCGGTCCACCAGGTACCGGAAGTCGTCCGGGGAGCCGAGCCGGGGCGTGGGGGCGTAGTACGAGGTGACCTGGTACCCCCAGGAGCCGCTGAACGGATGCCCGGCGACCGGCATCAGCTCCACATGCGTGAAGCCCATCTCCTTGACGTAGGCGGGCAGTTCGTCCGCCAGCTGACGATAGGTCAGGCCGGGCCGCCAGGACGGCAGATGAACCTCGTACACGGAGAACGGCGCCTCGTGCACCGGGGTGTCGCCGCGGTGCGCCATCCACTGGCCGTCGCCCCACTGGTGGTGCGAGGCGGTCACCACCGACGCCGTGTCCGGCGGCACCTCGGTGCACCGCGCCATCGGGTCCGCCTTGAGGAACCGGTGGCCGTGGCGGGAGGTGATCTCGAACTTGTAGCGGTCGCCCTCGCCGATCCCGGGCAGGAACAGCTCCCACACCCCGGACGCGCCCAGCGAGCGCATCGGGTACTGGGTGCCGTCCCAGTAGGTGAAGTCCCCCGCCACCCGCACCCCTTGGGCATTGGGCGCCCACACCGTGAACCGGGTGCCGGCCACGCCCTGGTGGACCATCGGCTCGGCGCCGAGCGCCCGCCACAGCTGCTCGTGCCGGCCCTCGCGGATCAGATGCAGGTCCAGCTCGCCCAGCGCGGGAAGGAAGCGGTACGGGTCGTGCACCTCCCGCTCGTCCTCGTCGTACGTCACCAGCAGCGTGTACGCCGGGATTCGCGGGTAGGGCAGCACGGCCGAGAACAGCCCGCCGCCCTCGGACACGAGCGGGTTGCGCATCCCGTCGACCAGGACGCTCACCGCCCGCGCGTGGGGGCGCAGCGCCCGGAACAGGGTGCCGCCCCGCACCGGATGGGCGCCCAGCAGGGCGTGCGGGTCGTGGTGCGCCCCGCCGAGCAGCCGGTCCCGGTCCGCGGCGTCCAGGGCGGCCGCCGCCGCGGCCGGACCCGCGGTCTCGGGGCGCGAGGTGTCACGCAGCGCCATGCCTCACCCTCCCCACACCGCGAGTCGTTCGATCGCGGCCATCGGTACCGGCAGCCAGTCCGGCCGGTGTCTCGCCTCGTACAGCACCTCGTACACCGCCCTGTCCGTCTCGTGCGCGCGCAGCAGCGCGTGCTTCTTTCGTGGGTCCCAGCCCGCGCGGGCCGCGTAGCCCGCGCAGAACGCCTCCCGGCAGCGGCGCGCCCACTCGGGTCGCCAGGGGCGGCGCTGCCGGGCCGCGTAGTCGAAGGAGCGCAGCATCCCGGCCACGTCCCGCACCGGGGACTGCGGGGCCCGCCGCTCGGTCAGCGGCCGGGACGGTTCGCCCTCGAAGTCGATGACGAACCAGTCGCGGCCGGCCCGCAGCACCTGCCCGAGGTGCAGATCGCCGTGGATGCGCTGGGCGGGCGGCCCGGTGTCGCAGGTGGCGAGCGCCCCGAACGCGGCCCGCAGTCCGGGCACGAACGGTTTCAGCCCCGGCACGGCGTGCGCGGCCGCGTCCAGGCGCGCGCGCATCTCCTCGGCCGTACGGCCGTTCTCGCCCGGCCCGGCCGGCGGGAACGCCTCGGCGAGCGCCAGGTGCACCTCGGCCATCGCCCGGCCCAGCGCCCGGGCCTCCGCGGTGAAGTCGTCGCCCGCCGCGAGCGCGGCCAGCGCCAGCGTCCAGCCGTCGGAGGCGTCCGGCAGGAACGGCTGGAGCACCCCCAGCGTGGCCGGGCGCGGCGCGGTGGTGGTGAACCAGGCCACCGGCGCGGGCACCCGGGTGCAGCCCTGCGCGGCCAGCGCCGCCGACACCTCCAGGTCCGGGTTGACGCCCGGCTGGATGCGGCGGAACAGCTTCAGGATGTACGCGTCGCCGTACACCAGCGAGCTGTTGGACTGCTCGGCGTCCAGCAGCCGCGGCGGCAGGCCCCCGGGCACCGGGGCGCCGGGGTCCGCCTCGAAGCGGAGCGGGCCCGCGGTGCCCGGCCGGCGCAGCCGCTCCAGGAGCAGGCTGGCCGCGCGCGGGTCGTACAGCGCGTCGTAGACCGCGAGCCCGGTCAGCGGACCGGTGGTGGCGCGCCCGATGAACGCCCGCTCCAGGCGCGGCGCGAGCCGCTCGCGCAGGCCGAGCAGCAGCTGGTAGCAGTCGCCGGGCGGGGCGGTGCCGCCGGGGGCGGGCACCGGCGCGTGCGAGGCGTGCACCAGCAGATGCAGGCACCCGGGGAACAGCTCGGTCACGCTCAGCACCGACAGATCGGTCACGGGCCGGTCCTTGCCCGCGAACCAGCGCTGCCGCGGCAACCACTGCCGCAGCAGCCCGCCGAGCGAGGCGAGGGGGCCGTCGACACCGGCCGCGGTCCTCGGCCGGACGGTGATGGTCTTCGGCATGGTGACGCGTCCTTTCCTCGGCGCCGCGCGCTCAGCGGCGGCGGCCGATGCGGGATGCGACTCGGGTGAGCCGGAACCAGTAGAAGCCGTGGCCCTGCAAGGTGAGCAGATAGGGCAGTTCACCGATGGCGGGGAAGCGCACCCCGCCGATCAGCTCGACCGGGTGCCGGCCGTCGTAGGCCCGCAGGTCCAGCTCGGTGGGCTGGGCGAAGCGGGAGAAGTTGTGCACGCAAAGCACCAGGTCGTCCTCGTACTCGCGCAGGAAGGCGAGCACGGCGGGATTGCTCGACTGGAGTTCGGTGTACGTGCCGAGGCCGAAGGCGGGGTTCTGCTTGCGGATCTCGATCATGCGCCGGGTCCAGTGCAGCAGCGAGGACGGCGAGGACATGGCGGCTTCGACGTTGGTGACCTGGTAGCCGTAGACCGGGTCCATGATCGTGGGCAGGAAGAGGCGGCCCGGGTCGCTCGACGAGAAGCCGGCGTTGCGGTCGGGGGTCCACTGCATGGGGGTGCGCACGGCGTCGCGGTCGCCGAGCCAGATGTTGTCGCCCATGCCGATCTCGTCGCCGTAGTAGAGGATCGGCGAGCCGGGCAGGGACAGCAGCAGGGCGGTGAACAGCTCGATCTGGTTGCGGTCGTTGTCGAGCAGCGGGGCGAGCCGTCGGCGGATGCCGATGTTGGCGCGCATGCGGGGGTCCTTGGCGTACTCGGCCCACATGTAGTCGCGTTCCTCGTCGGTGACCATCTCCAGGGTCAGCTCGTCGTGGTTGCGCAGGAAGATGCCCCACTGGCAGCCCGACGGGATCGCGGGCGTCTTGGCGAGGATCTCGGACACCGGGTAGCGGGACTCGCGCCGTACGGCCATGAAGATCCGCGGCATCACCGGGAAGTGGAAGGCCATGTGGCACTCGTCGCCGCCCGAGGTGTAGTCCCCGAAGTAGTCGACCACGTCCTCCGGCCACTGGTTGGCCTCCGCCAGCAGCACCTTGTCCGGGTACTGGGCGTCGATCTCCTTGCGCACCCGCTTGAGGAACTGGTGGGTCGCGGGCAGGTTCTCGCAGTTGGTGCCCTCCTGCTGGTACAGGTACGGCACCGCGTCCAGCCGGAACCCGTCGATGCCGAGGTCCAGCCAGAACTTCAGCGCGGAGATCATCTCCTCCTGCACCGCCGGGTTCTCGTAGTTGAGGTCCGGCTGGTGCGAGAAGAAGCGGTGCCAGTAGTACTGCTTGCGTACCGGGTCGTACGTCCAGTTGGAGGCCTCGGTGTCGACGAAGATGATCCGGGCGTCCTGGTACTGCTTGTCGTCGTCGGCCCAGACGTAGTAGTCCCCGTAGGGGCCGTCCGGATCGCGGCGGGACTCCTGGAACCACGGGTGCTGGTCGCTGGTGTGGTTCATGACGAAGTCGATGATCACGCGCATGCCGTGCTGGTGGGCGGAGTCCACGAACTCCACGAAGTCGGCGAGGTCCCCGAACTCCGGCAGCACGGCGGTGTAGTCCGAGACGTCGTAACCACCGTCTCTGAGCGGCGACTTGAAGAACGGCGGCAGCCACAGGCAGTCCACGCCGAGCCACTGGAGGTAGTCGAGCTTGGCGGTCAGGCCCTTGAGGTCGCCGACGCCGTCGCCGTTGCTGTCCTGGAAGGAGCGGACCAGCACCTCGTAGAAGACGGCGCGCTTGAACCAGTCCGGGTCACGGTCCCCGGCCGGAGTGTCCTCGAAGGTGTCCGGTACGGGCTCGTTGACGATCATGTGATGGGTGACCCTCCGATCTGCGGGTTGGACGGTCGCAGGACGGTGAAGACGTGCGCGGGCCGGTGGCCCGGTTCGAGGCGCACGTAGTTGGCCCTGCCCCAGTGGTAGGTCTCGCCGGTGAGCTCGTCGCGCACCGGCACCGACTCGTGCCAGTCCAGGCCGAGTTGTGGCATGTCCAACGAGACCGTGGCCTCCTGGGTGTGGTGGGGGTCGAGGTTGGCGACGACCAGAACCGTGTTCGAACCGCCGCGCTTCGAGTAGGCGATCACGGCGTCCTGGTCGGTGTGGTGGAAGTGCAGATCGCGCAACTGGCGCAGGGCGGGGCTGCGGCGCCGGATGTGGTTGAGCTCGGTGATCAGGGGGGCGATGGTGTGGCCCTCGCGTGCCGCGGTTTCCCAGTCGCGTGGCTTGAGCTGGTACTTCTCGGAGTCGAGGTATTCCTCGCCGCCCTCTCGCAGGGGGGTGTTCTCGCAGAGTTCGTAGCCGCTGTAGACGCCCCAGCTGGGGGAGAGGGTGGCGGCGAGGACGGCGCGGACCTCGAAGGCGGGCCGGCCGCCGTGCTGGAGGTAGGCGTGCAGGATGTCGGGGGTGCTGGGGAAGAGGTTGGGCCGCATGTAGGCGGCCGCGTCCCCGCTCAACTCGGTGAAGTATTCGGTGAGTTCGTTTTTGGTGGTGCGCCAGGTGAAGTAGGTGTAGGACTGCTGGAAGCCGATCTGCGCGAGGGTGTGCATCATGGCGGGGCGGGTGAAGGCCTCGGCCAGGAAGATCACGTCGGGGTCGCGGCCGTTGATCTCGGCGATGACCCGTTCCCAGAAGAGCACCGGTTTGGTGTGGGGGTTGTCGACGCGGAAGATGCGCACCCCGTGGTCCATCCAGTGCCGCAGCACCCGCACGGTCTCCTTGACCAGGCCGTCCATGTCCGCGTCGAAGGCGATGGGGTAGATGTCCTGGTACTTCTTCGGCGGGTTCTCGGCGTAGGCGATGGTGCCGTCGGGGCGGTGGTGGAACCACTCGGGGTGTTTGTGCACCCAGGGGTGGTCGGGGGAGCACTGGAGGGCGAAGTCGAGGGCGATCTCCAGGCCCAGGGCGCGGGCCTGGGCGACGAAGTGGTCGAAGTCCTCGATCGTGCCGAGCTGGGGGTGGACGGCGTCGTGGCCGCCCTCGGGGGAGCCGATGGCCCAGGGCACCCCGACGTCGTCGGGGGTGGCGGTGAGGCTGTTGTTGCGGCCCTTGCGGAAGGTGCTGCCGATCGGGTGGATCGGGGGCAGGTAGACCACGTCGAAGCCCATGTCCGCGATCGGCTTCAGCCGGCGGGCCGCGCTGCGGAAGGTGCCGTGCGGCTGCTCGGCCGTGCCCTCGCTGCGCGGGAAGAACTCGTACCAGGAGCCGTAGAGCGCGCGCTCGCGCTCGACCAGCAGCGGCATCGGGTCCGACGCGGTCACCAACTCCCGCAACGGATACCGCGCGAGGACCTCCCGCACCTCGGGCCGCAGCGCCTCCGCGAGCCGCCAGGCGGCCGGGCGCTCCTCGTCCCGCAGGGCACGGGCCGCGTCCAGCACGCGCTGCCGCCGCCCCTCGGGCACCCCGGCGGCGGCGCGCTCGTGGAGCCGGGCGCCCTCCTCCAGGACGAGTTCGGTGTCGATCCCGGCCGGGATCTTGATCCGGGCGTGGTGGTGCCAGGTGGTCAGCGGATCGGCCCAGGCCTCCACGGTGTAGGTCCAGTGGCCGGGCGCGCCCGCCGTGACGGTGGCGCCCCAGCGGTCGGTGCCCGGGGCGAGTTCCCGCATCGGGGTCCAGGGCCCGGGCCGGCCCGCCGGGTCCCGCAGCACCACGTTCGCCGCGACCGCGTCGTGCCCCTCCCGGAACACGGTGGCCGACACCTCGAAGGACTCCCCGGTCACCGCCTTGGCGGGCCGGCGCCCGTGCTGGACCACGGGGCGCACGTCGAGGACCGGGATGCGGCCGAGCACGGGAGCCGGCCCGGGTGGCTTCGGGGCGGGGGACTTCGGGCGTTTCCGGTCCGCCGGCTTCTGCCGGGCCGCCGGGGCCCTGCTGCCGGGCTGGGGTGCTGACGAATGGTGCGTGGCGGGCATGACCGCTCCTGTCCGCGTCAACGTGGCTGTGGGCGGATGACTATGGGGAGGTGGGTCCTGCGGGATGTGCTGGGCGCGACCTGTGGGGTGGGTATGGAGG
>NZ_VOGW01000197.1:118328-137888 GCF_007896895.1 Streptomyces misionensis
ACCACTACCGTCGGGAGGGACGAACGAGACGTACTCCGCCGTACGTCTCATCCCGTAACGCGCCCGAGGTGGAATGTGAAGGCGATCCGTCGGTTCACCGTCCGTCCCGTTCTCCCCGAACCCCTCCGGCCGCTGAGCGACCTCGCGCACAACCTGCGCTGGTCCTGGCATGCGGAAACGCGCGATCTGTTCCAGTCCGTCGACCCCGCGGCATGGGCCGCGGCCGGCCGCGACCCGGTGCGGCTGCTGGGCCGGGTACGGCCCGCGCGGCTGGCCGAGCTGGCCGGGGACCGGCGGTTCCGGCGCCGGCTGAACGCGGCCGCCGACGACCTGGACGACTATCTGACCGGCGACCGCTGGTACCAGGCCCAGCCGGAAGGCCTGCCCGCCGCGGTGGCCTATTTCTCCCCGGAGTTCGGCATCACCGCCGCGCTGCCCCAGTACTCCGGCGGGCTCGGCATCCTCGCCGGCGACCATCTGAAGGCGGCCAGCGACCTCGGGGTGCCGCTGATCGGGGTCGGACTGCTCTACCGGCACGGCTACTTCCGGCAGACCCTGTCCCGCGACGGCTGGCAGCAGGAGCACTACCCGGTGCTCGACCCCAACGAACTGCCCCTCACCCAGCTGAAGGAGGCCGACGGCACCTGTGCGCGCATCTCCCTCGCGCTGCCCGGCGGCCGGGCCCTGCGCGCCCGGATCTGGCTGGCGCAGGTCGGCAGGGTGCCGCTGCTGCTGCTCGACTCCGACGTGGAGGAGAACGACCTCGGCGAACGCTCCGTCACCGACCGGCTCTACGGCGGCGGCAGCGAACACCGGCTGCTCCAGGAGATGCTGCTCGGCATAGGAGGGGTCCGCGCGGTGCGCGCGTACTGCCGGCTCACCGGGCACCCGGAGCCGGAGGTGTTCCACACCAACGAGGGGCACGCCGGCTTCCTCGGTCTGGAGCGGATCGCGGAACTGTGCGCCCGCGGGCTGGAGTTCGACGCGGCGCTGGAATCGGTACGCGGCGGCACGGTGTTCACCACGCACACCCCGGTGCCGGCCGGCATCGACCGCTTCGAACGGGAGCTGATCGCCCGGCACTTCGGTCCGGACGCCGAGCTGCCCGGGGTCGAGACGCAGCGCATCCTCGCGCTGGGCATGGAGACCTACCCGGGCGGCGAGCCGAACCTGTTCAACATGGCGGTGATGGGGCTGCGCCTCGCCCAGCGGGCCAACGGGGTGTCACTGCTGCACGGCCGGGTCAGCCGGGAGATGTTCGCCGGGCTGTGGCCGGGATTCGACGCCGAGGAGGTGCCGATCACCTCCGTGACCAACGGGGTGCACGCGCCCACCTGGGTGGCCCCCGAGGTGCTGCGGCTCGGCGCCCGGCAGATCGGTGCCCAGCGCGCCGAGGACGCGCTGGCCGTCGGCGGCTCCGAGCGCTGGGACGCGGTGGCGGACATCACGGACCAGGACATCTGGGAGCTGCGCCGCACCCTGCGCGAACAGCTGGTGCTGGAGGTGCGGGAGCGGCTGCGCGCCTCCTGGCGGCAGCGCGGCGCGGGCAACGCCGAACTGGGCTGGATCGACGGCGTGCTCGACCCGGACGTGCTGACGATCGGGTTCGCCCGGCGCGTGCCGTCGTACAAGCGCCTCACCCTGATGCTCCGCGACCGCGACCGGCTGCGGGCGCTGCTGCTGCATCCGGAGCGGCCGGTGCAGATCGTGGTGGCGGGCAAGGCGCACCCGGCCGATGACGGCGGCAAGCGCCTCGTCCAGGAGCTGGTCCGCTTCGCCGACGACCCGCGGGTGCGCCACCGCATCGTCTTCCTGCCCGACTACGGCATGGCGATGGCGCAGAAGCTGTACCCCGGCTGCGACGTCTGGCTGAACAACCCGCTGCGCCCGCTGGAGGCCTGCGGCACCTCCGGGATGAAGGCGGCGCTCAACGGCTGTCTGAACCTCTCGGTGCGGGACGGCTGGTGGGACGAGTGGTTCCGGCCGGACTTCGGCTGGGCCATCCCGACCGCCGACGGCACCGGCACGGACGCGGAGCGGCGCGACGACATCGAGGCGGCGGCCCTGTACGACCTGCTGGAACAGCGGATCACCCCGCGTTTCTACGAGCGCGGCCGGGGCGGGCTGCCGGACCGCTGGATCCAGATGGTCCGCCAGACCCTCGCCCTGCTCGGCCCCAAGGTGCTGGCCGGCCGCATGGTCCGCGAGTACGTCGACCGGCTCTACGCCCCGGCCGCCCGCTCCCACCGCGCGCTGACCCCGGACACCGCGCGGGAGCTGGCCGGGTGGAAGGCGCGGGTGCGGGAGGCCTGGCACGGGGTGAGCGTCGACCACGTGGAGACCACCGAGACCATGGCCACGGCCGAACTGGGCACGACGCTGGGCCTGCGGGTCCGGGTCGGCCTCGGCGGGCTGACCCCGGACGACGTGGAGGTGCAGGCGGTGTCCGGGCGGGTGGACGCGCAGGACCGCATCACCGACGCCACCGTCGTCCCGCTGAAGCCGGCCGGCACCCCCGACCTGGAGGGCCGCCTCCTCTACGAGGGCCCCCTCGCCCTCGACCGCACCGGCCCCTACGGCTACACGGTCCGCATCCTGCCCACCCACCGCCTGCTGGCCTCCGCCGCGGAACCGGGCCTGGTGGCCCTGCCGGCGGACGAACTGGTGGAGCACGAGGGGGTGTTGCTCCGCTAGTGGGCGGTCCACGGCGTGACCGGCCGCGCGAGGCCCGAGCAGTCGGCCCCGCCGGCCGGGTCCGGGGCGTACAGCCAGTAGGTGGTCGTCACCGTCGCGAGGGTCAGCAGCACGGCGGCCACCACGGACAGCAGCGCGAGTCCGCGGCGCTCGGACCGGGGCAGGCCGGCGAAGGCGGGCAGGGCGCCCAGGGCGCAGGCGAGAGCGGCCCAGGAGGTGAGGTACATCCGGGTGGAGGGGCCGACGTAGGCGCAGTCCCGGTAGATGTCGGCGCCGAAGGAGAGGTGCGCCGTCAGCAGGGCGGCCGACAGGAGCGTCAGCAGGGGGACCCGCAGGGCGCGCCGGATCACTCCTCCGTCAGCCCCTCGCACAGCCTGCGCAGGGCCGTGCCGCAGCGGCGGGCGTAGGCGTGCTGCAGGCCCCTGGTGGCGGGGCCGCCGGCCCTGGCGTACCACTTGGCCGGTTTGCTGAAGGCGGCGACGGTCAGCCAGACCGTGCCGTCGCCGGTGCGGTCGACCACGAAGGCCTCCTCGCCGCACTCGGGGTGGCCGTCGAGGGTGCCGTAGGCCCAGCCCGCGCGGCGCGGTTCCTCGGCGGTCCAGATGATCCGGCAGGGCGCCTTGACCAGGCCGGCCAGGGAGACCGTGACGTCCACGCCGGGGGCGGCGCGGTCGGCGGCGGCGGTGATGCCGACGCCTATCGCCCGGTGCATCTCCCAGGTGAGGACCGCCTCGGCGGCCCGGTCGAAGACCTTGGTGCCCTCGCCGAGGCGGGCGCGCACCCACAAGGGGCGGTAGCCGGGCGGGCAGAAGGTCAGGTCGTCGCGGGTCGCTCCGACCGGTTCGTAGCTGAAGGGTGCCGAGGACATGGGGCCCAAGGGTAAGGCGGCACCCGGAGGAGATCCGCTCCGGGTGCCGCCCTCTTCACAACCCTGGTCAGGTCAGCTGACGTTGACCGCCGACCAGGCCGCCGCCACCGCGTTGTACTCGGTGCTGCCGGAGCCGTACAGGGCGGCCGCCGCGGACAGCGTGCCCGTGCGGGCCGACTTGTAGTTGGTCGTCGACGTGAAGTACGTCGTCAGCGCCTTGTACCAGATCTGGAGCGCCTTGTCCCGGCCGATGCCGGTGACCGTGGAGCCGTTGTAGGTCGGGGAGTTGTACGACACCCCGTTGACCGTCTTCGCGCCGCTGCCCTCGGACAGCAGGTAGAAGAAGTGGTTGGCGACACCGGACGAGTAGTGGACGTCCAGGTTGCCGACGGAGGAGGACCAGTAGTCCGCCGAGCCGCCGTCCTTGCTGGGCTTGTCCATGTAGCGCAGCGGGGTGCCGTCGCCGTTGATGTTGATCTTCTCGCCGATGAGGTAGTCGCCCTTGTCGGTCGAGTTGTTGGCGTAGAACTCCACGCCGGTGCCGAAGATGTCCGAGGTGGCCTCGTTCAGGCCGCCGGACTCGCCGCTGTAGTTGAGGCCCGCGGTGTTGGAGGTGACACCGTGGCTCATCTCGTGGCCGGCCACGTCCAGCGCGGTCAGCGGGTGGGTGTTCCCGGAGCCGTCGCCGTACGTCATGCAGAAGCAGCTGTCGTCCCAGAACGCGTTCACGTACGAGCTGCCGTAGTGGACGCGGGAGTAGGCGCCGACGCCGTTGTTCTTGATGCCGTTGCGGCCGAAGGTGCTCTTGTAGAAGTCCCAGGTCTCCTGGGCGCCGTAGGCGGCGTCCGCGGCGGCCGTCTGGTCCGTCGTGGAGCTGGAGGCGGCACCGGTGCCCCACACGTTGTCGGCGTCGGTGAACAGCGTGCCGGTGCCGGACGTCTTGTGGGCCAGGTTGTAGGTCTTGTGGCCGCCCCGGGTGGCGTCGGTGAGCTGGTACGTCGAGCCCGACAGGGTGGTGTCGAGGCTGACGGTGCCGGAGTACAGGGTCTTGCCCGTGCCGGTCGCGTTCTCGATGCCCTGGTACTCGAAGAGCTTCTTGCCGGTGGCGGCGTCGGTGATGACGTGCAGCTGGTTCGGGGTGCCGTCGTCCTGGAGGCCGCCGACGACCGTCTCGTAGGCGAGGACGGGCGTGCCGGAGCCGGCCCAGATCACCTTGCGGGCGCCGTCCGCGGTGGACTGGGCGGAGCCGAGGGCCTTGGCGGCGGACACGGCCTGCTTCTCGGCCTTGGCCGGGGCGAGCTTGGGCGTGAGCGAGGCCACCTTGATGGTCGCCTTGTTCGCCTTGGTGACGCCCTCGGTCTTGCCGGCCTTGGACGTGTGGACGACCAGGTCGCCGCCGAGGACCGGCAGGCCCGCGTAGGTGCGCTCGTAGCGGGTGTGGACCGTGCCGTCGACGTCCTTGACGACGTCCTTGACGACCAGCTTCTCCTTGGCGCCGAGACCTATCTGCTGCGCGGTCTCGGGGGCGTCGGCCTGCGCCTGCTTGATCAGCGAGGTGTGGGCCGAGGCGGACAGCATCGCCGGGGCGGCGGCCGGCACCTTGGCGGCGGCCGGGGCGGGGGTGGCCGAGGCGCTCGTGGCCAGTCCGCCGGAGATCAGGGCTCCGGCGGCGACGGCGGTGGCGATGGCGAGGGTGGTGCGCTTGTGACGCGCGTAGAGGGGGCTCACGCAAGCTCCTTCTCGTGGGGGAGACCGGTCAGCGTGGGGTTACTGGCCGGGAAGTGTTTCGCTGTGAAGCTGCTGTGCTGCTTGCGGCGTGGAGAGAGAGTGACATCAAGGACGCGTACATGTCATGGCCCTGAAGTGATGTTGGCTGGAAGTCGACTGCCCGGTAAACGTTGCGGGCGTGTGAACGGGGGCCTCCCGGAGGAGTCGAGTCCCCAAGTGACCTTGAATTACCTGGGCTTTGGGGAATGGTTCACAGGAACGTCAGGTTCCGGTCGCCCCGCGCGCCTATGCCGTGCGTGGCTGAAATCATCCCCCGGGAACTTCCCCCTGGTTGGCCGATTCGCCCACCGGTCATGGCCGGACGGCGCCCCCGTGCCACGTCCGCCACAGCGCCGCGTAGGCGCCGCCGGCCGCCACCAGCTCCTCGTGCGTGCCCAGTTCGGTCAACCGGCCCCGCTCCATCACCGCCACCCGGTCCGCGTCATGGGCGGTGTGCAGGCGGTGGGCGACGGCGATGACGGTACGGCCGCGCAGCACGGCGGCGAGGGCGCGCTCGGTGTGCCGGGCCGTCGCCGGGTCCAGCAGCGCGGTCGCCTCGTCCAGGATCAGGGTGTGCGGGTTTGCCAGCACCACGCGGGCCAGGGCCAGTTGCTGCGCCTGGGAGCCGTCGGTCGGGTGGCCCCCGGCGCCGAGACGGGTGTCGAGCCCGTCGGGCAGCTCGCCGACCCAGCCGTCGGCGCCCACGGCCACCAGCGCCGCCCACAACCGCTCGTCCGTGGCGTCCGGTTCGGCGATGCGCAGATTGTCCCGGACCGTGCCCAGGAAGACATGGTGCTCCTGGGTGACGAGGACGACCTGGCGGCGCAGCAGCTCCGGGGAGAGCCCGGCGACCGGCACCCCGCCCACCGTCACCGTGCCGGTCCCGGGCCGGTCGACGCCCGCGATCAGCCGGCTCAGTGTGGTCTTCCCGGCCCCCGAGGGGCCCACCACGGCGAGGCGTTCACCGGGGCGCACGTCCAGGTCCACGCCGCTCAGCACCTCGTCGCCGTGCTCGTAGGCGTACCCCACGCCGCGCACCTCGATCCGGTCGTCGGCGGGCTCCGCGCCGTCGCCGTCCGCCGCCGGGCCGGCCGCCGGGGCCAGCCCCTCCACCCGGGCGAAGGAGGCACCGCTGGACTGCAGCTGCTCCACCCGCATCAGGATCTGGTCCAACGGCTCCACCAGCTGGCGCAGATAGAGCGCCGCCGCCACCACCGCGCCGACCCCGACCGCGCCCCGCGTGTACAGCCAGCCGCCGAGCAGCAGCACGCCGACCGACGGGACGGTGTACGTCGTCTCGACCGCCGGGAAGAACACCGTGCGCAGGAACAGCGTGTACAGGCGGGCCCGCCGGGACCGTTCGAGGGTGTCCCGGCTCGCGGCGATCCGCCGCCCCGCGAGACCGAACGCCTCGACGGTGCGGGCGCCTTCCGCCGTCGTCGCGATGATCTCGGCGACCGCGGAACCGGCCGCGCCCTCGGCGAGGTAACCGTCCCGGGCGCGCCGCAGGTACCAGCGCAGCACCAGCCAGATCGGGGTCAGCCCGAGCACCCCGAACGCGCCGAGCAGCGGATCGAGCGCGAACACCGCGCCCAGCACGAACAGCCCCTGCACGGTGTTCACCAGCAGCTCCGGGCCCACGTCCCGCAGCGTGGTGCCGACGGTCGTCACATCGGCCGTGCCGCGCGCGGTCAGATCCCCGGTGCCGGCCCGTTCCACCACCGCGGAGGGCAGCGCCAGCACCCGGTCGACGTACCCCTCGCGCACCCGCGCCAGCGTCCGCTCCCCGAACCGGTAGCCCGCCAGGCGCGCCCAGCGGGCCAGCACCAGCTGGGCCAGCGCGCACAGCAGGATCCACAGGGCCAGCCGGTCCACCGCGCCCACCCCGCGCCCGGCCCGCACCTCGTCGACGATCCGGCCGACCAGCCACGGCCCGGCGAGCCCCGCCGCCGCGGCGAGCACGTTCAGCAGCAACGTCCCGGCGAACGCCCCCCGATCGGCCCGTACCAGCCGCGCCACCGCCCGCCGCACCTCCACCCGCCCGGCGACCGGCAGCAGCGTCTCGTCCGTGGTCATGGGGCGGTTCCCTCCGTGCCGGTGATGCCGGTGTCGCGGGCCACCAGGGCCCGGTAGCGCGGTTCTTCGGCCAGCAGCCGCCGGTGCGGGCCGCTCGCGACGACCTTGCCGTCGGCCAGGAACACCACGGTGTCCGCCTGGTCGAGTACGAGTGGGGAGGTACTGGTGACCAGGGTGGTACGGCCGTCCCGGGCCGCGCGCAGCCGCCCGGCCGCCGTCGCCTCCGTGTGCGCGTCCAGCGCGGAGGTCGGCTCGACGGCCAGCAGCACCTCGGGGTCGGCCAGCAGTGCCCGCACCAGCCGCAACCGCTGCCGCTGCCCACCGGACAGACTGCGGCCCTGCCCGGAGACCACCGAGTCCAGCCCCTCGGGCAACCCGCGCACGACATCCTCCGCGGCAGCCGCGTACACCGCCCGGCGCAGGGCGTCCTCATCCCGCGGGCGTTCGCCGCGCGTCGCCTCCGACGGCGCGTCGGCCAGAACCGGCCGGCCGGTGGCCTGTGCCCGAGCGGCCCCGCCGGCCGGGGCCCCGGCGGTCGCCGCGCCGACGGCCGGGGCTCCGGCGGTCGCCGCGCCGTGTGGGGCGTTCCCGCCGGGCGGGTCCTGGGCGGTCGCCGCCCGGTGAGGGGGGTGCCCGCCGGGTGTGCGGTCGGCGGTCACCGCCCGGTGGGGCACGTCCCCGCCCGGCGTGCCCTCGGCGGTCGTCTCCGGGCGTGGCGTGCCGGCTCCGGCCGTGTCCTCGGCGGGCACCTTCTCCCGTGGGGCGTTCCGGCCGGGCCGGGTTTCGGCGGTCGCCGCCTTGCGGGGTGCGGTCCCGCCCGGCCGGTGCTCAGGGGGCGCCTCCTCGCAGGGCCCGTCCCCGGCAGGCAGGCGTCCCGTGGCGACCATCTCCCGCAGTGGGCCGGCGAAGAGGTAGGCCTCGTGGTCCGCGACCAGGATGCGGTGGCGTACGTCGGCCAGGGGGACCGCGTCCAGTCGTACCCCGCCCCACGTGGCGTCGGTCGGGCCGTAGCGGCCGAGCCGGTCGACGACGGCGGTGGCGTCGGCGGGGCGGGCGGCGGCCAGCGCGGTCAGCCTGCCCGGTGCCAGCCGCAGCCCCGAGGCGGGGTCGTACAGTTCGGCCGGTCCCTCGGGCGCGGCCAGCGTGCCCTCGTCCGGTTCCGGCGTCAGCCGCAGCAGCCGGACCACACGGCGCGCGGCGACCACGCCCCGGTTGAGGTCGTAGGCCATCTCCACGAAGAACGTCACCGGCCCCACCAGCACCGCGACATAGCCGTACACCGCGACCAACTGGCCGACGCTCAGCTCGCCCTGGGCCGTCATCCGGGCCGCCAGCCAGGCGACGACGGCGAGGAACAGGGTGGGCAGGCCCACGGCGAGCGCCTGCATCCAGCTGGCCACCGCGCCCACCCGGTAGCCCTGGTCCAGCAGCCGTCGCGAGTCCGCGCGGAAGGCGTCCGCGAACAGCCCCTTGCCGCCGAGGCCCCCCAGCACCCGCAGTCCGCCCGCGAGATCGGCGATCCGGGCGGTGAGCACCGCCTGCCGCTCCCGGTACTCGCTCTCCACGCCCTGCAACCTGCGGGTGAGCGGACCGGTGACCAGCGCCAGCACCGGCAGACCGAGCAGCACCACCAGGGCGAGCCGCGGGGACACCGTCACCAGCAGCCCGGCCACCACCCCGTAGAACACCAGCGAGCCGACGCCCGGCCCGACCATGGTCAGCGCGTCCGAAACGGACTTCACGTCGCCGACGCCGATCGTCACCACCTCGCCGGCCCCGGTCCGGCCGGGCAGCGCGGCGCCCAGCCGCACCACATGCCCCACGACCACCTTCGCCGTACGGAAACCGGCGTCCATGCGCAGCCGGGTCATCGTCCGGTGCCGCAGGATGCTCAGCCAGGCGGTCACCGCCCCCACCACGAACATCGCCCCGGTCCACCCGGCCAGCACCCCCAGCCGCCCGGGCACCAGCCCGCCGTCCACGGCCCGCTGCATCAGGTACGGCTGCGCGGCCAGCAGCGCCATCCAAACGATGCCGAGAACGGCCGCGGCCGCCGCCCGCCCCCGCTGCCGCGCCACCAGCCACCACAGGTACCACCAGCCACCGCGCGTCTCGGGCGTCCCCGGATCCTCGTACGCGTCGACCATCCGACCCCCGCTCAGCTCCGACTTTCCGGGAGCATCGACGGTAGTGGGAGCGGCGGCCACGGCTCCATCGAATAAGGCGCGGCGCGGCCGGCCTGATCCAAACGAGAGGCCCTAGCCGAGGATTCCCCGGTCGTACGCCACCGCCACCGCCGCCGCGCGGTCGTTGACGCCCAGCTTGGCGTACAGGTGGGTGAGGTGGGTCTTGACCGTGGCCTCGCTGATGAAGAGCTCGCGGGCGATCTCGCGGTTCGCGGTGCCCTTGGCGACCAGGGCGAGGACCTCGCGCTCGCGGGCGGACAGCGGCTCGTTGCCGGGCGCGGGGGCGCGGACCGCCCGCACCAGCCGGGAGGCGACGGCGGGGGAGAGCACGGTGCGGCCCTCGGCGGCGGCGCGCACCGCGGTGAACAGCTCGTCGCGCGGGGCGTCCTTGAGGAGGTAGCCGGTGGCGCCCGCCTCGATCGCCGGGAGGGTGTCGGAGTCGGTGTCGTACGTGGTGAGGACCAGCACCTTGGCGCGGGCGCCGCGCCGGGTCAGCTCGCGGATCGCGGCCACGCCGGAGCCGCCCGGCATGCGCAGGTCCATCAGGACGACGTCCGGGTCGAGTTCCGCCGCCCGGGCCACCCCCTCCGGTCCGCTCGCGGCCTCGCCGAGCACCCGGAAGCCGGGCGCGGACTCGAACATGCCGCGCAGCCCGTCGCGGACCACCGGATGGTCGTCGACGATCAGCAGCGTGATCAGGGATTCAGTGGTCATCGCGGACCAACGGTACGCGAGCCGACACCGCCGTGCCGTGCCCCGGTTCGGACTCCACCGTGAGCGTGCCCGCGATCCGCTCGGCGCGCGCCCGCATGCCGGCCAGGCCGAAGCCGCCGGCCCGGGTGCGGGCGGGGACGGCGGCCGGGTCGAAGCCGGTGCCGTCGTCGCGGATGTCGAGGCTGACCTCCTCGCCCATGAAGGAGAGGGTGAGGCCGAGACGGCTCGCGCGGGCGTGCCGGGCCGCGTTGGACAGGGCCTCCTGGGCTATCCGCAGCAGCGTCGCCGAGATCTCCTCGTGCAGCGGCTCGGCGGTGCCGGTGACGGTGAACTCCGCCCGCGCACCGGTGCGTTCGCCCCACTCGGCGACCGTCTTCTCCAGCGCCTCGGGCAGTCCGGCGGCGGCCAGCTCCACCGGGGCCAGATTGTGCACCGAGCGCCGGGCCTCGCCCAGACTGTGCCGGGCGAGCGCGGAGGCGCGCTCCAGATGGGTCCGGGCGGTCGCCAGGTCCGGCGCGTTCGCCACCACCTGGAGCTGGGCGATGATCCCGGTCAGGCCCTGCGCGATGGTGTCGTGGATCTCGGCGGCGAGCCGGCGCCGCTCGTCCGCGACGCCCGCCTCCCGGGCCTGCACCAGCAACTGGGCGTGCAGGGCCGCGTTCTCGTCCAGCGCCTGCTGCAACGCCGCGTTGGTGCGCTCCAGCTCGCCGATGGTGTCGGCCTGCACCACGGCGTGCTCCTGCTCCTGCTGGGCGTACCGGGTGAACACGCTGACCATGCCCATGTTGACGGCGAGAACGAGGAGGAAGCCGAGCCACAGGAGCAGCCCGTGCGGCGGCCAGCCGCCGATCTCGCTGCCGGACATGGTGACGGCGGTCAGGAACAGACCGGGCAGCACCAGGCGGCGGGGCAGGTCGAGGCCGGCGGTGTAGTAGCCGGTCACCGCGTAGAAGGCGAAGAACGGGTTGGCCCAGGTCAGCAGGAAGCCGATGGCCCAGCGCAGGGCGTACAGGCACACGCCCGTCCGGCTCGGGCCCGGCCGCCTGCGCCTCACCCACGCCCAGCACCCCTGGAGCACGACGGCCGCGGGCACCAGCACCGCCGCCGCGGTCATCCCGGTGCGGTCCATGCCGGTGACCCGGGCGGACATGGCCGCCGCGACGACGCTGACGCCCAGCAGCGCCCAGGGCCCCCACTTGTTGAAGGAGCCCCGGGACTGCTGTCGGGCGGTGTTCGTCATGTCCACAGTGTCGGCCACCCCACGCTCACTCCCAGCGGAACCAGCGGGCCGCGGCCGCCGTCAGCAGCACCGCCCAGGCCCCGAGCACACCGAGGTGCCCCCAGCCGGGCCAGTCCCCGGCCGCCGCCTCGCCCAGCGCGCGGGCCGCCGCCCCGAACGGCGTCAGCTGCACCACGCGCGCCAGCGTGTGCGGCATCTCCTGCACCGGCAGCCACACACCCGCGCAGAACATCATCGGGAAGAACACCGCCGTGCCGATCGCCCCCGCGGTCTTCGTGGTCCGGGACAGCGCCGAGACGACGGAGCCGAGGGCGAGCGCCGACGCGGTGGCCGCCAGCAGCGCCAGCAGGTACCCGGCCGGCTGGGCGGGCAGCCGCACGTCGAAGGCGAGCCGGCCGACGGTCAGCACGAGCAGTGCCGAGGCCAGCGCCACCGTGCCCGTCATGACCATCTGCGCGGTCAGCAGCGCCGAGGGCCGTACCGGGGTGAGCCGCATCCGGCGCAGGATGCCCCGCTCCCGGTGGCCGGTCAGGACCTGGGGCAGCGACTGCACCCCGGACATGATCAGGGCGATCAGCACCGCGATGGGTACGTAGGCGTCGACCGGCCGCAGCCCGCCCAGGGACTCGTCCGCCTCCCGGAAGGAGGGGATCGAGCCGAGGATCACCAGCAGCAGCGTCGGGAACAGGAAGATCCAGAACACGGCGCCGGGCTCCCGGCGGAACAGCCGGAACTCCGTGCGCAGGACGGCGGTGTTCATGCCGTGGCCTCCCGGGTCAGGTCGAGGAACGCGTCGTCGAGCGTGGCGTCGGTGACGCGCAGCTCGTGGGCGGTGACGTGGTGGCGGGCGAGCAGGGTGATCACCGCGTTCACGGTCTCGTCCGTGCCCGAGAGGGTGATCCGGCCGTCCTTGCGGGCGATCGAGGCGACGGCCGGCAGCGCGGCGAGGTCGTGGTCGTCCAGCGGGACCGACGGGGTGAAGCTGATGACGGTGGCGCCCGCCGAGCGGCGGATGAGCCCGGCCGGGGTGTCCAGCGCCGCGATCCGCCCCTTGTCGAGGACCGCGATCCGGTCGCACAGCCGCTGCGCCTCCTCCATGAAGTGGGTGACGAGCAGCACGGTGACCCCGCTCGCGCGGACGTCCTCGACCAGCCGCCAGGTGTCCCGGCGGGCGCGCGGGTCGAGGCCGGTGGTCAGCTCGTCCAGCACGACGACCCGCGGGTTCCCGATGAGCGCCAGCGCGATGAACAGGCGCTGGCGCTGCCCGCCGGACAGCTTGGCGAACCGGGCGCCGAGCCTGGCGGTGAGCCCGAGGCGTTCGGCGAGCGGCCGCCAGTCGGCCGGGTCCGGGTAGAAGGACGCGTACAGCTCCAGCGCCTCGCGCACGGTCAGCTTCGGTTGCAGCTCGCTCTGCTGGAGCTGCGCGCCGAGCACGCGGGCGACCCGCTCGTGGTCCGCCACGGGATCGAGCCCGGTGACCCGGACCCGGCCGGCGTCGGGCTCCCGCAGCCCCTCCACGCACTCGACGGTGGTGGTCTTGCCCGCGCCGTTCGGGCCGAGGATCCCGAAGATCTCGCCCTCCTCGACGGCGAAGGAGACCCCGTCGACCACGGCGCGGCCGGCGTACGACTTGCGCAGATCGGTGACTTCGATGACGGATGGCATGCTCCGAGGCTCGCGCGCGGCCCGCGTGCGCGGCATCGGCCGGCCCGCTCGAACCGGCATCGGCCGATCGGATGATGCGGCCTACGACCCCTCGGACCAGGCCGGGGCCCGGCGGGGTCGTAGGACCGGCGACCGAGCCGGGTCCGGCCAAAACTCGGTGGGCGAGGCCGGGGCCGGTCCGTACGCTCGCCTGTGATGCCCACGACACGTTCCACCACCCAGGACCGCTCCGCCGTACGCTCCCTGCTGCGGCTGTGGCCGTATGTGCGCCCCGTCCGCGCCCGGCTGTTCACGGCCGCCTTCGTGGCGGTCGTCGCCTCCTGTACGGGGCTGGTGATCCCGCTCGTCCTCAAGTGGATGGTGGACGGCCCGGTGGCCGACCGGGACCCGGCCGGGGTCTGGCTCGGCGCGCTGTACCTCCTGCTCCTCGGGATCGCCGAGGCCGTGCTGTTCGGCGTACGGCGCTGGCTGGTGGCCCGGCCGCTGTCGCGCGTCGAGGCGGAGATGCGGTCCTCGCTCTACCGGCACCTGCAACGGCTGCCGGTCGCCTTCCACGACCGCTGGGCCTCCGGTCAGTTGCTGTCGCGCGGCACCACCGACCTGATGCTGCTGCGCATGTTCCTCGCCTTCCCGCTGACCTTCCTGCTGGTCAACGGCGTGACGATCCTCGTCGGCGTGGCCATCATGCTCGCCCAGGACTGGGTGCTCGGGCTGGTCGTGCTCGGGCCCGCGGTCCCGGTGCTGTGGACGTGCGTGGTCTTCGAGGGGCGGTACGCACGGGCGGCGCGGCGGGCGCAGGACCAGGTGGGCGACCTGACCACGCTGGTCGAGGAGAGCGTCCTCGGCATCCGCATCGTCAAGGGGTTCGGCCGGCACCGCGCCCAGGCGCGGGCGTTCTCCGGCCTCTCCGCCGAGCTGCGCGGGACCGAGCTGCACAAGGCGCGGCTGCTCGCGACGATCTGGGCGGTCATCGTCACCCTGCCGGAGCTGGCGATCGGGGCGGCGCTGGTGCTGGGCGTGGTCCGGGTCGCCGACGGGGGGCTGTCGGCCGGGACGCTGGTGGCCTTCCTCAGCACGGCGCTCGCGCTGCGCTGGCCGGTCGACTCCATCGGGTTCCTGCTGGCGATGAGCCAGGAGGCGGCGACCGCGACGGAGCGGTACTTCGAGGCGATGGACGAGGCGCCCGAGGCGGAGTCGGCCACGGGCCGGGCCGCCGGTCCCGGCGCGCCGGGCGACGGGCTGCGCTTCGAGGGCGTCCGGTTCCGCTACCCCGACGCGCCCCCCGGTTCACCGCCCCTGCTCGACCACATCGACCTGCACATCCGCCCCGGCGAGTCCATGGCCCTGGTCGGCGCCACCGGCAGCGGCAAGACCACGCTCACCTCCCTCGTCCCCCGGCTGCACGAGATCACCTCGGGCCGCATCACCCTCAACGGCGTCGACATCACCGCGATGTCCCGCGCGGAGCTGCGCGAGAAGGTCGCCGTGGCCTTCGAGGAGCCGACCCTGTTCTCCGCGACCGTCGGCGAGAACGTCCTGATGGGCGCCCCGGAGGGCACCGGCGAGGCCGAACTCGACCGCGCCCTCGCCATCGCGCAGGCCGACTTCGCGCACGCCCTCCCGCAGGGCACCGGCACCCGGGTGGGCGAGCAGGGGCTG
Source organism: Streptomyces misionensis (assembly GCF_007896895.1). GTDB lineage: Bacteria > Actinomycetota > Actinomycetes > Streptomycetales > Streptomycetaceae > Streptomyces > Streptomyces misionensis_A. The sequence continues at coordinate 133,198 of NZ_VOGW01000197.1, forward strand.
AGCCTGTCCGGCGGCCAGCGCCAGCGGCTCGCGCTGGCCCGCGCGGTCGTCGGCCGGCCGGAGTTCCTGGTGCTGGACGACCCCCTGTCCGCGCTGGACGTGCACACGGAGGCCGCCGTGGAGGCCGCGCTGCGCCGGGTGCTGGCCGACACCACCGCGCTGATCGTGGCCCACCGCCCCTCCACCGTGCTGCTCGCCGACCGGGTCGCCCTGCTGTCCGGCGGCCGGATCGCCGCCGTCGGCACCCACCAGGAACTGCTGCGCGGCAACGCCGAGTACGCCCACCTCATGTCCGGGGAACAGGAGGACTCCCGTTGACCGCCACCGCCCCCACGAGCACCACCGAACCCCCCGAAGGGAAGGAGGGCGACCCGTTCGACCGGGACGTCCTGCCCACCCCGCCCGGTGCCACGGCCGCCCTGCTGCGCTCCCTGCTGGCGCCGATGAAGGCCCGCGTGGCCCTCACCACCACCCTGCTGCTGCTCCAGCAGGCGGCCGTGCAGGCGGGCCCGCTGCTGGTGGCGTACGCCATCGACCGGGCCGTGCCGGCGTTCCGGGACCACCGGCACGGGCCGCTGATCGCGGTCGGCGCCGGCTATCTGCTGTGCGCCCTGGTCTCCGGCGGGCTCCAGTTCGCGTTCATCCGGGAGTCGGCGCGGGTCAGCCAGGACGTGCTGCTCGACCTGCGGGGGCGGATCTTCCGGCACGCGCAGGCGCTGAGCATCGACTTCCACGAGCGGTACACCTCCGGGCGGCTGATCTCCCGCTCCACCACGGACGTCGAGGCCCTGCGCGAACTCCTGGAGGAGGGGCTCCAGGAACTGGTGACGGTCGTGCTGTCGTTCGTCTACATCGCGGCCATGCTGCTCTGGCTGGACCTCGGGCTCGGCGCCGTCGCGGTGGCCTCCTTCGTGCCGCTGTACTTCCTGGTCCGGCTCTACCAGCGGCGCGCCGGGCGGGTGTTCCGGACGCGGTCCACGGCGATCGCCGCGGTGATCGTGAAGTTCGTGGAGACGATGAACGGCATCCGGCCGGTGCGCGCGTTCCGCCGGGAGGCGGCCAACGACGCCGAGTTCGCGGCGCTCAACCGCCGGCACGAGAGGGCCAACGGCGACTCGCTGCTGGAGATGGCCCGCTATGTGGTGGGCTCCCGGCTGGTGGCCAACACGGCCGTCGCCGGGATCGTGCTCTGGGGCGCCTACCGGGTGGCGGACGGCACGCTGGAGCTGGGTGTGCTGGCGGCGGCGGTGCTGTACCTGCGCCGGCTGTACGACCCGATCGACCGGCTCGGGATGTTCCTGAACTCCTACCAGTCGGCCGCCGCCTCCCTGGAGAAGATCGCGGGCCTGCTGGCGCAGACGCCGTCGGTGCCCGAGCCCCGTTCGCCGCGTGAACTGCCGCCCGCCGCACGGGACTTCCCGGGCCGGGAGGTGGTCTTCGAGGGGGTCCGCTTCGCCTACCGCACCGGCGGCGAGGTGCTGCCCCGCTTCGACCTGACCCTCCCGGCCGGGCAGACGGTCGCGGTCGTCGGTTCCACGGGCGCGGGCAAGTCCACGCTGGCCAAGCTGCTCGCCCGCTTCTACGACCCCACCGACGGGCGGGTGCTGCTGGACGGGGTGGACCTGCGCGACCTGCCCACGGCCGAGCTGCGGCGCGGGGTGGTGATGGTGACCCAGGAGGCGTTCCTGTTCTCCGGCACGGTCGCCGACAACATCGCGATCGGCCGGCCGGACGCCGGCCGGGCGGAGATCGAGCGGGCCGCGAAGGTGATCGGCGCCCACGAGTTCATCAGCGCCCTGCCCGACGGCTACGACACCGACGTCCGCAAGCGCGGCGGCCGGATCTCCGCGGGCCAGCGCCAACTGGTCGCGTTCGCCCGCGCGTTGCTCGCCGACCCGGCCGTCCTCATCCTGGACGAGGCCACCAGCTCCCTCGACGTCCCCGGCGAACGGGCCGTCCAGCGGGCGATGTCCACGGTGCTGCGCGGCCGCACCGCCGTGGTCATCGCGCACCGCCTGTCCACCGTCGAGATCGCCGACCGCGTCCTGGTGATGGCCGACGGCCGCGTCGTCGAGGACGGCCGGCCCGCCGACCTCATCGCCGGCACGGGCAGGTTCGCCGACCTCCACAAGGCCTGGCGGGACAGCCTGGCATGAAAGGGGCACCCATGACCGACGTTCCCGCCTGGCCGCGTGCCACGCCCGTCCTGACGCCCCGGCTGCGCCTGGAACCCCTGCGGGTCCAGCACGCCCCGGAGGCCGTCACCGTCCTCGACGACGTACGACTGCACGCGTGGACCGGCGGGTCCCCGTGCACCCTCGAAGAGCTGGAGGCCAGGTACCGGCGGCAGGCGGCCGGGCGGTCGCCGGACGGCCGGCACGGCTGGCTGAACTGGATGCTGCGGCGGCTCGCCGACGGGCGGCTCGTCGGCACCGTCCAGGCCACCCTCTCCCGCCCGGAACGCGGCGGCCTGGAGGCCGAACTCGCCTGGGTGATCGGCGTCGCCCACCAGGGCCGGGGCTACGGCGGCGAAGCGGCCCTCGCCATGGCCGGCCGGCTGCGCGATGACGGGGTGGACGTACTGACCGCCCACATCCACCCCGGGCACCGGGCGTCCGCGGGCATCGCCCGGGCGCTCGGGCTGCGCGCGACGGACCGGGTGGACGAGGGCGAGGTGCTGTGGCGGGGCCCGGTCACGGCACTCCCAGCTCGAACAGCGCGTACCCCGCGTACGAGCCGGAGGCCAGGGCCGCCACCGTGAGCAGGGTGCACAGCACGGGCAGGGACAGCCGGCGCAGGGCCGCGGCGAGCGGCAGGAACAGCGGGAAGCAGGGCAGCAAATAGCGCGAGACGTTGGCGAAGATCTGCTGGCTGCCGAGGACCAGCGCGAGGGTGAGCACGGTGTACACGACCAGCACCGCCGGCGGGCGCAGCCGCAGCAGCAGCGGGAGCAGCGCGAAGGCGAGCACCACGACGGCGACCCCGATCATGTCCGCGAACGGGTACGCGAAGAGATAGCCGCCGAAGTGGCCCACCGGCACCGAGGTCAGCACGTCCAGGGTCTGGCTGCCGAAGTCGAAGCGGTGCGCCCACGCGCCCGACTGGAGCCTGAAGTAGCCGCCGAGGTCGCCCATCCGGTCGCCGACCCACAGCAGATAGCCGAGCAGCCCGAGCGGGGCGACGGCCAGGGCGAGCAGCGGGCGCAGCACCCCGTCCTCGTCCTCGCGGCGGCGCAGCGCCAGCAGCGCGGCCACGGCGAGCGCGGCGATCAGCGCGCCGGCCGTGGGCCGGTTGAGGCCGGCCGCGAAGGTGAGCACCCCGGCGGTGAGCCAGCGCCGGGTCAGCACGGCGTGGCAGGCCCAGGCGGCCAGGGCCACGTAGAGGGAGTCGGAGTAGACCGCCCACTCCACGCCCGAGCCCGGCCACACCGCCCACAGCCCGGCCGCCGCCAGCCCGGCGCGCCGGCCGCCGAAGCGCTCCGCCACCGCGCAGACGCCGAGCGCCGCGGCGAAGGACGCGAGGACCGACACCAGCATCCCGGCGCCGTACGAGCCGAGTCCGGTCACCGCGGAGGTCAGCCGCATCAGCGCCGGGTACAGCGGGAAGAACGCCGCCGAGTTGCCCTCCAGCGTGATCAGACCGGTGGCGCCGGGCACCGGGACCAGCTTCGGGTCGTAGCCGTGCAGCGCGATCTGCTGGTACCACCAGCCGTCCCAGGTGGCCAGCACGTCCCAGGCGTGCGCGCCGCCGCCGAACCGGGGGTCCTTGCCGCGGTAGTCCCCGGCGGAGGACAGCAGATACAGGAACGAGCAGAAACCGGTCAGCTTCAGCGCCCCGAACAGGGCGAGCACCGGGCCGTGCCGGCGGGCCGCCGCCCGGAGCCGGGAGCCGGGCCCGGTGACCGGGGCGAGGGGCCGCGGGCGCGGCAGGATCGCGGTCATACCGCCGTACCCGGCCGGCGGCCGGCAGTGGCCAGGGTGCGCCGCATCCGGACGATCCCGCGCAGGTCGGCCAGCGCGGTGGCGAGGATGTCGACGCTGCTGTCCGGGTCGTCCACCCAGTCCACCGGCACCTCGTGGATCCTGAGCCCGGCCCGCTCGGCGAGCACCAGCAGCTCGGTGTCGAAGAACCACTCCCCGTCCCGCACCAGCGGCAGCAGCCGCTCGGCGGCCTCGCGCCGCAGCGCCTTGAACCCGCACTGCGCGTCCGAGAAGCCGACGGCGAGCGTGCAGCGCAGCAGCGTGTTGTAACAGCGGGAGATGATCTCGCGCTTGGGCCCGCGCACCACCCGCGCGCCGCTCGCCAGCCGGGTGCCGATGGCCAGGTCCGAGTGGCCCGATATCAGCGGGGCGACCAGCGGCAGCAGCGCGGTCAGACCGGTGGACAGATCCACGTCCAGATACGCGAGCACGGGCGCCCGCGAGCTGGACCAGGCCGCCCGCAGCGCCCGCCCGCGCCCCTTCTCCGGCAGCCGCAGCGAGGTCACCTCCGCCAGGTCGGAGGCCAGCCGGGCGGCGATGAGCGGGGTGCGGTCGGTGCTCGCGTTGTCGGCGATCGTGATCCGGTAGGGGTACGGGAACGTGTCCCGCAGGTGCGCGTGCAGCCTGCGGACGTTCGGCTCCAGGTCCTTCTCCTCGTTGAACACCGGTACGGCCATGTCCAGTACGGGCTCGTCCCGGTGCGTGGGCAGG
>NZ_VOGW01000197.1:138168-143129 GCF_007896895.1 Streptomyces misionensis
AGGTTCATCAGGTGGTTCCCCGTCAACGGTGGGCGGACATGGTGGTGGTGGGCGGCGGCGCGACGCTCGTCGCGGGGCCGCCCGGCGGGTACGACGTGGTCGGCGTCGAACTCGGCCGGTCGGTCGGTGTCGGACCCGGCGAGGTGCCGGGCGGGTTCGGGGGCGGTGTGGCCGGCGAGGGCGTCCGGGAGACGGACGGCCCGGGTGCCGGGCTGGTGGCGGGCCGGGGCAGCGGCGCGCCCGGCGGGTTCTCGGTGGGCCCGTGCGGCCACAGGAACAGGCCGAGCCCGAGGCCCGCCATCACCGCCGCCGAGCCCGCGGCCCGGTACACCGCGCGCACCCGGCGCCGGGTGCGCACGCCCGCGCGCAGCCGCTCCCGGTGCCGGGGCTCGAACGGGGTCGGCTCCAGCGTGCCGTGCATCAGCGTCGCCAGCCGCCGCTCGAACCCGTCCTGGCCGTCGATCTCGTCCACCTGACTCCCGGGCTCCATGACCCCTCTCACCCCACCGGCTCGATGACGTCCGACAGCAACTGCCGCAGCCGGGCCACCCCGCGCGCGGCATGGGACCGGGCGGTGCCCACCGGACAGCCCAGCGTCTGGGCGACCTGCCGGTCCGGCAGGTCCTGGTAGTAGCGCAGGACGACGGCGGCCCGCTGCCGCGGCGTCAGCCGGGCCAGCGCCGCCTCCAGCCGGGAGCGCTCCGCCACGGTCGCCGACAGGTCGCCGGCCGCCGCCACCTCGGGCAGCTCCTCCACCGGCCGCTCGCCCCACCAGCGCCGGCGGGCCGAACGGGCCGCGGCCCGCGCCAGCACCGTGCGCACATACGCCTCCGGCGCCTCGTCGGCCACCCGCGGCCAGGCGAACCACAGCTTGACCAGGGCCTCCTGCAACAGGTCCTCGGCACGGTGCCGATCGCCCCCGGTGAGCAGACGGGCCAGGTGGCACAGGACCGACCAGCGGGCCGCCACGAACGCGTCGTACTCACCGGCCCGAGCCTGCTCCATCCCCACGGTCCCCGTTCTCGCCGGCACTCTTCACAGGGGGAAAGGCCCTGGGCCCCCGCGCGCGCTGCACCCGGGGGGCGTGATCCGCGTCACGCGCGGCCGGCCCGGGCGCTCAGACGACCCGCAGCAGCAGCACCGTCCGCCCCGGCACCACCAGCTCCGTGCCCGCCGCGAGCACCGTGCCCGGCGCACCGGCCTGGTCCTCGCGGGAGGTGTCCACCACCACCTCGTACCGCTCGGCCCACGGCGGGCCCGGCAGCACGAAGGCCGTCGGCCGCTCGCCCGCGTGCAGCACGGCGAGGAAGCTGTCGTCCCGCACCGGCGCGCCCCGCTCGTCGCGGCCCGGGATGTCCCGCCCGGAGAGGTACATGCCGAGCGTGGCGGCGGGCGCGTACCAGTCGTCCTCGGTCATCTCCGCGCCCCGCGCCGTGAACCAGGCCAGGTCCCGCAGCCCGTCCGCGCTCTGCGCCCGGCCGGAGAAGAAGGCGCGGCGGCGCAGCACCGGGTGCCGGTGGCGCAGCCCGATCAGCCGTGCGGTGAGGTCGTACAGGGCCCGCCAGCCCGGGTCGGCCGGCAGCGACCAGTCCAGCCAGCTGGTCGGGTTGTCCTGGCAGTAGGCGTTGTTGTTGCCGCCCTGGGTGCGGCCGAATTCGTCGCCGGCCACCAGCATGGGCACGCCCGTGGACAGCAGCAGGGTGGTGAGCAGATTGCGCAGCTGGCGGCGGCGCAGCGCGCGGACCGCCGCGTCGTCACTCTCGCCCTCCGCCCCGCAGTTCCAGGACCGGTTGTCGTCGGTGCCGTCCCGGTTCTCCTCCCCGTTGGCCTCGTTGTGCTTGCGCTCGTACGACACCAGGTCGCGCAGCGAGAAACCGTCGTGCGCGGTGACGAAGTTGACCGAGGCGTACGGGCGCCGGCCGCCCCAGGCGTACAGGTCGCTGGAGCCGGACAGCCGGTAGCCCATCTCCCGCACGTCGGGCAGCGCGTGCCGCCAGAAGTCCCGCACGGCGTCGCGGTAGCGGTCGTTCCACTCCGCCCACAGCGGCGGGAAGGAGCCCACCTGGTAGCCGCCGGAGCCGATGTCCCAGGGCTCGGCGATGAGCTTGACCCGGCGCAGCACCGGGTCCTGGGCGATCACCGCGAGGAACGGGGAGAGCATGTCCACGTCGTGCATGGAGCGGGCCAGCGCCGCCGCCAGGTCGAAGCGGAAGCCGTCCACGCCCATCTCGGTCACCCAGTACCGCAGCGAGTCGGTGATCAGCCGCAGCACCTGGGGCCGCACCACGTGCAGGGTGTTGCCGCAGCCGGTGTAGTCGGCGTAGCGGCGGGCGTCGCCCTGGAGCCGGTAGTAGCCGCGGTTGTCGATGCCCTTCAGGGACAGCGTGGGGCCCAGCTCGCCCGCTTCCGCGGTGTGGTTGTAGACCACGTCGAGGATGACCTCGATGCCGGCCGCGTGCAGCGCGCGCACCATCCGCTTGAACTCGCCGACCTGCGCCCCCGTCGTACCGGAGGCCGCGTAGGCCGCGTGCGGGGCGAAGTAGCCGATGGAGTTGTAGCCCCAGTAGTTGCTCAGGCCCCGGCGCAGCAGGTGGTCCTCGTGCGCGAACTGGTGCACCGGCAGCAGCTCCACGGCGGTGACGCCCAGCTTCACCAGGTGCTCGACGGCGGCCGGATGGGCGAGTCCGGCGTAGGTGCCGCGCAGTTCCTCGGGGACGCCCGGGTGGAGCTTGGTGAAGCCGCGCACGTGCAGCTCGTAGATGACCGAGTCCGCCCACGGCGTCTTGGGGCGGCGGTCGTCGCACCAGTCGTCGTCGTCGTGGACGACGACCCCCTTCGGGACGTACGGCGCCGAGTCCCGGTCGTCGCGCACGGTGTCGGCGACATGCTGCTCCGGCCAGTCCCGGACATGCCCGTACACCTGCGGCGGCAGCGTGAACTCGCCGTCCACCGCGCGCGCGTACGGGTCCAGCAGCAGCTTCGCCGGATTCCAGCGGGCGCCGGTCCACGGGTCCCAGCGGCCGTCCACCCGGTAGCCGTACCGCTGCCCGGGCAGCACCCCGGGCACGAAGCCGTGCCAGATCTCGTGCGTCAGCTCGGTCAGCTCGATCCGCGTCTCCCGGCCGTCCGCGTCGAACAGGCACAGCCGCACCGCCTCCGCGCCCGCCGCCCACAGCGCGAAGTTGGTGCCCGCCACCCCGTCCGGGCCGGTCCGGAAGCGGGCCCCCAGCGGGGTGGGCGCTCCCGGCCACACCGCCGGGGCGGGCACCGCGGCGCGCCGGGCGCCGTTCGTGGAGGGCGCCGTGGCCGGTGCCCGCTGCTCGGCTGCGCTCGTCACCTGTCGGCCCTCTTCCCGTGGCTCGGCCCGGGAGCGGCGCGGGCCGCCGCGCCGGGCCGCCGGCCCCTTCGGCCACCCGGTGCGGCCACGGCCCGGCGGCTCCGGCGCGGTCGCGGCTTCCCTGACGTGTCGTCCTTCCCACAGTTCTGCCCACCGCATGGCTCGCACTCACGTTTCCCCGGAGCGTGCCCCGTCGTTGCACACCGCGTGATGCACGTACAAGGACGCGCACGGCGCGCGGCGGGCGCACTGGCCGCCGTACTGACATGGGTTGGACTGCTGGCCGGATGCACCGGGGGCTCGGGCCCGCTGGGCCTCGGCGGGGGGCCCGACGGAACACCGGCACCCCGGGACGCGATCCGCGTCACCCCCGACGACGGCAGCACCGCCGTCCCGCAGAGCCGGCGATTGCGGGTGCGGGTGCCCGACGGGCGCCTGGAGAAGGTGAAGGTCGTCGTGGAACAGGACGCGCGGGCCACCCCGGTCGCCGGGCACCTCAGCACCGACGGACTGACCTGGCGGCCGGACGACGACCGGCTGGCGCTCGCCGCCAGATACACCGTGGACGCGGTGGCGCTGGACTCCGCGGGACACCGCTCGGCCCGGCACACCTGGTTCACCACCTACGTCCCCGACAAGCGGTTCATCGCCTACGCCACCCCCGAGGACCGCTCCGTCGTCGGCACCGGGATGATCGTCTCCCTCGCCTTCAGCACGGACATCGTGAACAAGGCCGCCGTCGAACGCGCGGTGCGCGTCAGCGCGCGGCCCCCGGTGGAGATCCGCCCGCACTGGTTCGGCAAGAACCGGCTGGACTTCCGCCCCGAGCGGTACTGGAAGCCGGGCACCAAGGTCACCGTCGACCTGGGCCTGCGTGACGTCGAGGCCGCCAAGGGGGTCTTCGGGCTCCAGGCCAAGTCGTTCTCCTTCACCGTCGGGCGCAGCCAGACCTCCGTGGTCGACGCGGCGGCGCACACCATGGAGGTGCGGCGCGACGGCCGGCTGCTCGCCACCGTCCCGATCACCGCGGGCGCCCCCGACACCCCCACCTACAACGGGAAGATGGTGGTGATGGACATGCTGGAGGAGACCCGGATGAACGGTCAGACGGTCGGCTTCGGCGGCGAGTACGACATCCCCGACGTCCCGCACGCCATGCGGCTCACCGACTCCGGCACCTTCCTGCACGGCAACTACTGGGACCCGACCGCGCCCGGCGTCTCCAACGTCAGCCACGGCTGCGTGGGCCTCAGGGACGTCCAGGGCGGCAGCTCGGACACGCCCGCCGGGTGGTTCTTCGACCGCAGCCTGATCGGTGACGTCGTCGAGATCGTCAACAGCCGGGACAAGACCGTCGACCCGGGCAACGGGCTGAGCGGCTGGAACATGACGTGGGCGGCGTGGAAGGCGGGTGCCGCGGTGAAGTGACCCCGGGGGACTGCCACAAGGCGGCGCGCGGAGGGACGATGCGGGTGCCGGGCGGAAGTTGCGACGGAACAGTGACCAACGCCTGACACCCCGCTCAAAACCGGGCAGTTAATATGCGCGCACCGATGTGGTGGGGAGCGGGCCGAGCAGGCCCGGCGAGGGGAGAACAACTTGAACGTGCGGCCGATATCGGGGG
>NZ_VOGW01000198.1 GCF_007896895.1 Streptomyces misionensis
CGGCCGGATGCGACGGCGGCGTCCAGGCGGTGGCGTCGCCGGAGAGGGGGCCGGCGACGGTCGCGTGGAGCGTGTCCTTGACGGTGACCTCGGTGAGCTTGCCCCGGGCCGCGCTGACCTTGAGCGCTCCGCTGGTGTCGACGTCCGTGGCGCCCGCGGCGGGCGCCACGGACGTCGACACCAGCGGAGCGCTCAAGGTCAGCGCGGCCCGGGGCAAGCTCACCGAGGTCACCGTCAAGGACACGAAGGGCGCGACGGTCGACGGCAGCATCACCGGCGGCGGCACCACATGGACGCCGTCGTCGCATCTGGCCGCCGACACCGAGTACACCGTGCACGCGGTCGCCAAGGACACCGACGGACGCGCGACCGCCAAGGACTCCAGCTTCACCACCCTCACGCCGAAGAGCACCTTCATCGGCAACTTCACCCCCGACGACGGCTCCACCGTCGGCGTCGGGATGCCGTTCTCGGTCAACTTCACCCGGGGCATCACCCACCCGGACGCCGTGGAGAAGTCCATCAGGATCAAGACCGACCCGCCCGTGGACGTCGAGGGCCACTGGTTCGGCAACGACCGCCTGGACTTCCGCCCCGAGCACTACTGGAAGGCCGGCACCAAGGTCACCGTCGACCTCGACCTGGACGGCGTCCAGGGCCGCGACGGCGTCTACGGCAAGCAGCACAAGACCGTGAAGTTCACCATCGGCCGCAGCCAGGTCTCCGTCGTGGACGCGAGCAAGCACACCATGACGGTCACCCGGGACGGCAAGACGATCAAGACCCTCCCGGTCACCACCGGCAAGCCCGGCTACGACACCTGGAACGGCCAGATGGTCATCAGCGAGAAGCTGAGCGTGACCCGGATGAACGGCGAGACGGTCGGCTACGGCGGCGAGTACGACATCAAGGACGTCCCGCACGCCATGCGCCTGACCACCTCCGGCACCTTCGCCCACGGCAACTACTGGGGCGGCGGCGCCTTCGGCAACTACAACGCCAGCCACGGCTGCATCGGTCTGCGCGACGTGAAGGGCGGGTACGACTCCTCGACCCCGGCCGCCTGGTTCTTCAACCACTCGATCATCGGCGACGTGGTGGTCGTCAAGCGCTCCCACGAGCGCACCGTGGACCCGGGCAACGGGTTCAACGGCTGGAACATGTCCTGGGCGGACTGGAAGAAGTAGGACCCGGTCCGTGCGCGGGCCCGGTGCTGTGACCTACGGCACCGGGCCCGCCGCCGTTAGTGGCCGTTAACCTGACCTGCATGACCGTCACTCTCGAAGTCGCCGAAGGCGTCGGCACCCTGCGCCTGGACCGTCCCCCGATGAACGCGCTGGACGTCGCCACCCAGGACCGGCTGAAGGAACTCGCCGAGGAGGCCACGCGCCGCGAGGACGTGCGCGCCGTGGTGATCTACGGCGGGGAGCGGGTGTTCGCGGCGGGCGCGGACATCAAGGAGATGCAGAACATGGACCACACCGCGATGGTCCTGCGCGCCCGCGCCCTCCAGGACTCCTTCACCGCCGTGGCCCGCATCCCCAAGCCCGTCGTCGCCGCCGTCACCGGATACGCGCTCGGCGGCGGCTGCGAACTCGCCCTGTGCGCCGACTACCGCATCGCCGCCGAGAACGCCAAGCTCGGCCAGCCCGAGATCCTGCTCGGCCTGATCCCGGGCGCCGGCGGCACCCAGCGCCTGCCCCGGCTGGTCGGCCCCTCCAAGGCCAAGGACCTCATCTTCACCGGCCGCATGGTCAAGGCCGACGAGGCCCTCGCGATCGGCCTGGTGGACCGGGTCGTCCCGGCCGCCGAGGTCTACGAGCAGGCGCACGCCTGGGCCGCGCGGCTCGCCCAGGGCCCGGCCATCGCGCTGCGCGCCGCCAAGGAGTCCGTCGACACCGGTCTGGAGACCGACATCGACACCGGGCTCGCCGTCGAGCGCAACTGGTTCGCGGGCCTGTTCGCCACCGAGGACCGCGAGCGGGGCATGCGCAGCTTCGTCGAGGAGGGACCGGGCAAGGCCAAGTTCCTCTGAACGGCCGCCCGTTCGCGACAACCGACCGGTGATAGTTGAATGAACTACCTTGCGTCCACGCATAGTTGACGTGCCGTCTTATTCGCGTCCCTCGATGGGGCGGATTATGGGAGCCTTAAGGCACCCTTAAGCCCGTCACGTCGAGGGAGCCCGGCGATTGCCCGAAAGTGAGTCATCACCGCAGCTCAGCCAGGGTGTACCGGAAGCTGAGATGTCAGCGGCATATGCCGTTCGGGCGAGGCGGGACGGGGGCGTGCGGGGGGCGTATTCCTCCGGAACGCCCACCAAGGAGGCGCGGGACGGCCATCATGGGGGCATGGCGGGGCTGGAGGGCATCGAACAGCCGCGGGGACACAGCCGCGCGTCCGTGGCACGCTGGTCGCCCACGGTCGAGGACGAACAGGCGCTCAAGGCGCTCGAACTGTTCGGCGATCCGACGGAGCGCGAGGTGCAGCTGCCGTCCCGCCCGGAATCCGCCGCCACCGCGCGCCGCCTCGCCCAGGTCGTCGTGCTGCGCACCTGGCGGCTCGGCCCCAAGCTGACCGAGGACACGGTCCTGCTCGTCTCCGAACTGGTCGGCAACGCCGTACGGCACACCGGCGCCCGGGTCTTCGGGCTGCGGATGCGCTGCCGCCCCGGCTGGACGCGGGTCGAGGTCCGCGACCCCTCGCGCGGGCTGCCCTGTCTGATGCCGGTCCAGGACCTGGACGTCAGCGGCCGCGGCCTCTTCCTGGTCGACAAGCTCTCCGACCGCTGGGGCGTCGATCTGCTGCCGCGCGGCAAGACGACGTGGTTCGAGATGCGGGTGAGTGACCGGTAGGGAGGCCCTTGGCGCCGGAGGGGGCGGCCGGTGGCGTGGCGGCACGGTGGCGCGACGCGTGCACGGTCGAACGATTCGGGCAAAACGCGCTTTTCTTACCTTTCATGCTTTAAATGGCCCGCGTGACCACCACCAACCGTCGTGATGTGCTGCGCGCGGGTGCCGGGCTCGTCGCGGGGGGCGCGCTCGCCGCCGGGGGGGCGGGGAGCTCGATCACCCGGGGGGGGGCGGGCGGGGGGGGGGGGGGGGGGGCGGCGGGGGCGGCGGCGGCAGCCCCGACATGGGCGGCGTCTCCGCCGACGGCAAGGTCCTGTGGCTGTCCGGGCGGTACGACGCCGAGGTGTACGCCATCGACACCGGCACCGGGAGGGAACTGGCCCGCATCCCGGTCGGCAGCGGCCCGCACGGCCTCGCCGTCTACCCCCAGCCGGGCCGCTACTCACTGGGGCACACGGGCATCTTCCGCTGAAGCAGCAGCTCCGCGCCGACCGCGCGGTAACCGGCCGCCTGGAACGCCCGCAGGCTCCGGGCGTTCCCCGGCGCCACCTGTGCCCACAGCGGCTCACCGGCCAGCTGCCGGGCGGCCCCCGCGAGCGACCGCCCCAGCCCCTTCTCCCGCGCCCGCTCGTCCACCTCCACCGCGACCTCCAGCCGCCCGGCCATCCCGCGCCCCAGCACCAGCACCCCGCCGTCCGCCTGCCAGGCCCGCACCTCCTCGCGGCGCTCGCGGGCGTACCGGATCCGCGGATGGCCGGCGTCCCGGATCTCGGTCAGCGCGAGGTCGGGGGCGCCCGGCAGCGGGGTGCCCACCAGCAGCGCGTCCACCGTCTCCGCCCGCCGCCCGGTCCGCTCCGCCAGCGCGGCCAGGAACGCCGGGTGCAGGGCGCCCGCCGGCGGATCGCAGTCCAGGTCGCGCAGCACCTCGTACACCCATGCGGGATCCTCGTCCGTGACGACGACGCAGTGCGCGGTGAACGCCAGCACCCCCGCGTCCCGGGGCGAGGGCTGCGGCACGACGCGGGTACGGCCGTCCGCCGCCGGAAAGACGTCCCGCGCCACGCGGTCGAGCATCTCCCGCAAGGTCTCCACGGCCGCTCCTTGAGTCTCCACCCACTGGAAGGACCAGACTCCCAGACATGAACGACGACGGCACCGGACTTCTCACCATCGGCGAGCTGGCCAGGGCCACCGGACTGTCCGTGCGCACCATCCGCTACTGGTCCGACGAGGGCGTGCTCACCCCGGTGACCCGCTCCCCCGGCGGCTACCGCCTCTACGACGCCGCCTCGGTGGCCCGCCTGGAACTGATCCGCACCCTGCGCGAGCTGGGCCTCGGCCTGGACGACGTGCGCCGGGTGGTGGCGGGGGAGCGGACCGTGGCGGAGGTCGCGGCGACCCATGTGGCGGCCCTCGACGCACAGATCAGATCGCTGAGGGTGACCCGCGCGGTGCTGTCGACCGTCGCACGGCGCGGCTCGACCACGGAGGAGACGACCCTGATGAACAGACTGGCCCGGCTGTCGGCCGCCGAACGGCAGCGCATCATGGCGGAGTTCGTGGCGCAGACCCTGCACGGACTCGACGTCGTCGACCCCGAGCTGCGCGAGCGCATGCGCGCCACCACCGTCGACCTGGCGGACGACCCCACCCCCGAAGAGGTCGACGCCTGGGTGGAGTTGGCGGAGATGATCCAGGACCCGGACTTCCGTGCCCGGATGCGCCGGGCGCTGGAGGCCAACGCGGCGGACGGGGAGCCGGGCCGGGGCCGCGGCCGCTCCCTATGGTTCGCCAAGCGGCTCGTGGAGGTGGCCGCCCCGGCCCGCGAACGCGGCATCGACCCCGGGTCACCGGAGGCGGACCAGGTGCTGCACGACCTCTTCGGCGACGCCGACCGGGCCGACCTGCTGGACCGCATGACGGCCGGCTTCGACGAGCGCGTCGCCCGCTACCGAGAACTGATCGCCCTCGTCAACCGCACCCCGGCACCACTGCACACCGAGGACTTCGCCTGGGTGGTCGCCGCACTCCGCGCCCGCACGGACAGCTAATCTGACCAGCGTCAGTACGCCTGCACGGCACGAGAAACACGAACGAAAAGGGGCGGATCGGTGGCGGACATCGAGGCAGCACGCAAGGAATTCCAGCGGATCGACGCGGACGGCGACGGGTTCATCACCGCCGCCGAGTTCAAGTCCGCCCTGGCCCAGGGGGGCGACTGGAACGTCACCGACACGGTGGCGGAAGCCATCATCGGCTCCCGCGACCTCAACGGCGACAAGGTCCTGTCCTTCGACGAGTTCTGGACCTACCTGAACAAGTGACCCCGCTCGACAGGGGTGCCCCTTCCGCCCGGAGCGGGCACCCCTGGGCGCGTCAGCCGCCCGCCCACTCCTTCAGCGCCGCCTTGGACGCGAAGTCGGCCACGTCCTTGTCGTGGGGCTGGCTCGCGTACTGGTGGAAGCGCCACTTGGCCTTGATGCGGGGCTTGCCCGCGGTGACGTAGTCGGCGATCCAGAGGCCGTCCCCCGCGTACGAGGTGCGGTCGACGTTCAGCCAGTAGTCCCTGTTGGTGTAGAGCACGACCTTGTTGTGCGGCCGCAGGTGCTTCAGCTTGCGGATGAACGAGTCCTTCTCCGCGTTGCTGGCGTGACTGCCGTCGCTGGTGCCTTCCCAGTCGACGGCCAGGATGTCGCCGGGGCGCTCCGGGGCGTGCTGGAGGAAGTACTCGGCCTGCGCGGTGAGATCGCCGGGCCACAGGAAATGGTAGAAGCCCACGACCAGCCCGGCGTCGCGGCCTGTCTTGGTCTGGGCGGTGAGCCGGGGATTGACGTACGAACGGCCCTCCGTCGCCTTCATGAAGACGAACGAGAGACCGTCCGTGTCATATGACGTGGACTGGAAGGAACTTACGTCGATGCCGTGGAGCATGCAGAGTGTGTGCCCGCCGCACGACCCCCCGGAAACGTGCCCCGGTCGCGGGGCGTCCACGACGCCGGACCCCATCGATGCGCGGCCGGCCGCAACCGCCGACGGCGGCGCGTCCGCTCACGCCGGAGCCCGGTGAACCCCGTCGGCGCGGTACGGCGCGCCCCGGGGTGCCCGCCGGCGCGGACGCCCGTTCAGGCGTCGTCGGCGGGCTGGTCCAGGCCGTCGGCGAGCCGGTTGTTGCGCTCGATGTCCGCCACGTGCGCCTCGGCCCAGGTGCGCAGCGCGGACAGCGGGCCTTCGAGGGACAGGCCGAGACCGGTGAGCCGGTAGTGGACGCCGGGCGGCACGGTGGGTTCCACGCGGCGCGACACCAGGCCGTCGCGGACGAGGCCGCGCAGGGTGACGGAGAGCATCTTCTGCGAGATGCCCGGCATGCGGCGCCGCAGTTCGGCGAAGCGGACCTCGCCCGGGGCCGCCTCGGCCAGCACCTTGACCGTCATCGAGGTCCACTTGGTGCCGATGCGGTCGAGCAACTGCCGTGTCGGGCACCGGGGATCGAACAGGTCTCCGCGCGGGGCCGGCTTCGCCGTGGTCACCTGCAACTCACCACCTGAACGAAAAGTGCCTTCTTGGAGGGCCGAGGTTAGTTCCCTAACGTGTGGTTGTCACCTTTGGTTACCAGCCCGCACCTGGAGTTCTCCTTGCCCGAGTTGCATTCCGTATCCGTCAACGGCATCGAGCTGAACGTGGCCGTGGCCGGCTCGGGTCCGGCCGTCCTGCTGCTGCACGGCTTCCCCCACACCTGGGAAGTGTGGATGGACGTCATGGCGGACCTGTCCGACCGGTACCAGGTCATCGCGCCGGACCTGCGGGGGTTCGGCGCCAGCGGCCGAGCCGCGACCGGGTACGACGCGGAGTCCCTGGCCGACGACGCCGCGGCCCTGCTCACGGCGCTCGGGGTGTCCTCGGCCGCCGTGGTGGGCATCGACGCCGGCACCCCGCCGGCCTTCCTCCTCGCCCTGCGCCGTCCCGACCGGGTGCGGCGGCTCGTCGTCATGGAGTCCTTGCTGGGCAGGCTTCCCGGCGCCGAGGACTTCCTCACCGCCGGCCCTCCGTGGTGGTTCGGCTTCCATGCCGTTCCGGACCTGGCCGAGACGGTCCTGGAAGGCCGGGAGGCCGACTACGTCGACTGGTTCCTCCGCGCCGGCACCCTCGGAGACGGGGTGCGCCCGCCGCTGCGGGACGCCTTCACCCGCGCCTACACCGGCCGCCAGGCACTGCGCTGCGCGTTCTCCTACTACCGGGCACTGCCGCAAAGCGCGGCGCAGATCGAGCAAGCCGTGGCAGCCGCGCGGCTGACGGTGCCGACGATGGCGGTGGGCGCGCATCCCGTCGGCGCCGCGCTGGAGCGCCAGCTCCGTCCGATCGCCGACGACCTCACCGGGCACCTCGTCGAGGACTGCGGCCACATCATTCCGCTGCACCGGCCGCAGGCGCTGCTCGCCCTGCTCCGCCCGTTCCTGGAGGCCGGCCGGGGCGGGCCGACGGCGACCACCTCCTGACCGCCACGGACGGCCCGCGCTCACAGGCGGGCAGCGCCCGCGGGGACCTGCCTCCCCAGGGTCTTCGAGGCCCTAGACGAGTAGTTCCGAATGCGGGGTTCACGGACGTGGGGAGGGTGCCCAACATCGGGTTGTGACGACCGAGTTAGACACCCTCTTGACCGCACTGTACGTGCACATCGACGACCGTCTGAAGACCCCGCGCCGACGCGGCCGGCCGCCTCGGCTGACCGACGCCGAACTGGTCACCCTGGCCGTGGCCCAGGCCATGCTGGGCTTCCACTGCGAGGCCCGCTGGCTGCGCTTCGCCCACGCCCACCTGCACGCGATGTTCCCCTACCTGCCCCAGCGGCCGGCGTACAACAAGCGCCTGCGGGCCGCCCTGGGGCTGGTCAAACAGGTGATCCGGTCCCTGGCTGCGGACACCGACCTGTGGCTGGACCCGGTGTGGATCGTGGACTCCACCCCCGTGGAGTGCGCCCGCTCGCGGGAGACCGTCAAACGTTCCGACCTGGCCGGCTGGGCGGGCTACGGCTACTGCCGCTCTCACTCCCGCTTCTACTGGGGCCTGAAGCTGCACCTGGTGTGCACCCCAGCCGGCCTGCCCGTCACCTGGGCCCTCGCTGACCCGAAGATCGACGAACGGCAGGTGCTGGCCGCCCTGATCGACAACGAGCCGCACCTGGCCACCGACCGGGCCGGCCTGCTCATCCTGGCCGACAAGGGCTACATCGCCGCCGAACTGGACCGCTTTCTCGCCGCCCGCGGCATCAGCCTGCTGCGGCCCTCCTACCGCAACCGCGGCACTCCACGCCCGGGAGAGGGCCTGCTCAAGACCGTGCGCCAGCTGATCGAGTCGGTCAACGACACCCTCAAGGGCCAGCTCGACCTCGAACAGCACGGCGGCCGCACCATCGAAGGCGTCGGCGTCCGCGTGGCCCAACGGATCCTGGCGATGACCTGCGCAATTTGGCACAACCGCACCATCGGCGCACCCATCACCAGGTCACTGATCGCCTACGACCACTGAGCCACATCGGAACTACTCGTCTAGCACTCGATGATGTTCACCGCGAGCCCGCCCCGCGCCGTCTCCTTGTACTTCACCGACATGTCCGCGCCGGTCTCCTTCATGGTCTTGATGACCTTGTCGAGGGAGACCTTGTGCGAACCGTCGCCGCGCATCGCCATCTTGGCGGCCGTGACCGCCTTCACCGCGGCCATGCCGTTGCGCTCGATGCACGGGATCTGCACCAGGCCGCCGACCGGGTCGCAGGTCAGGCCCAGGTTGTGCTCCATGCCGATCTCGGCCGCGTTCTCCACCTGCTCGGGCGTGCCGCCCAGCACCTCGGCGAGCGCGCCCGCCGCCATGGAGCAGGCGGAGCCCACCTCGCCCTGGCAGCCGACCTCGGCGCCGGAGATGGAGGCGTTCTCCTTGAAGAGCATGCCGATCGCGCCCGCGGCCAGCAGGAAGCGGACCACGCCGTCCTCGTCCGCGTTCGGCACGAAGTTGATGTAGTAGTGCAGTACGGCGGGGATGATGCCGGCCGCGCCGTTCGTCGGGGCGGTCACCACCCGGCCGCCGGCCGCGTTCTCCTCGTTCACCGCCATCGCGTAGAGCGTGATCCACTCCATCGCGTGCGCCAGCGGATCGCCGTCGGCGCGCAGCTGACGGGCGGAGACGGCCGCGCGCCGGCGCACCTTGAGGCCGCCGGGCAGGATGCCCTCGCGGGTCATCCCCCGCTGCACGCACGCGCGCATCACGCGCCAGATCTCCAGCAGGCCCGTGCGGATCTCTTCCTCGGTGCGCCAGGCGCGCTCGTTCTCCAGCATCAGCGAGGAGATCGACAGGCCGGTCTCCTTCGTCAGGCGCAGCAGCTCGTCGCCCGTGCGGAAGGGGTACTTGAGGACCGTGTCGTCCAGCACGATCCGGTCCGCGCCGACCGCGTCCTCGTCCACGACGAAGCCGCCGCCGACCGAGTAGTAGGTCTTGGTCAGCACCTCCGCGCCCGAGGCGTCGTACGCCCACACCGTCATGCCGTTGGCGTGGTAGGGCAGGGCCTTGCGGCGGTGCAGGACCAGGTCGTCGTCGAAGGAGAAGGCGATCTCGTGCTCGCCGAGCAGGGAGAGCCGGCCCGTCCGCTTGATCGACTCGATCCGGTCGTCCGCGGTCTCCACGTCCACCGTGCGGGGGGAGGCGCCCTCCAGTCCGAGCAGGACCGCCTTGGGGGTGCCGTGGCCGTGCCCGGTCGCGCCGAGCGAGCCGTACAGCTCGCAGCGCAGGGCGGCGACCGAGTCCAGCAGGCCCTCGTTGCGCAGCCGGCGGGCGAACATCCGCGCCGCGCGCATCGGGCCCACCGTGTGGGAACTGGACGGACCGATGCCGATCGAGAACAGGTCGAAGACCGAGATGGCCACGGTCACTCCTTGGGGCAGTGGTGGGGCACTCTCCGTCGAGTGCCCCACCGGGTGACTTACTTGCTCAGACCCGGGTAAAGCGGGTGCTTGTCGGCCAGGGTCTGCACCCGGGCCTTGAGGGACTCCGCGTCGTACGACGGCTTGAGCGCCTCGGCGATCACGTCCGCGACCTCGGCGAAGTCCTCGGCCGTGAAGCCGCGGGTGGCGAGGGCGGGCGTGCCGATCCGCAGACCCGAGGTGACCATCGGGGGGCGCGGGTCGTTCGGGACCGCGTTGCGGTTGACCGTGATGCCCACCTCGTGGAGGCGGTCCTCGGCCTGCCGGCCGTCCAGCTCGCAGTCGCGCAGATCCACCAGGATCAGGTGCACGTCCGTGCCGCCGGACAGCACGTTCACCCCGGCCTCGCGGGCGTCGGCGGCCGTCAGGCGCTCGGCGAGGATGCGGGCACCCTCCACCGTACGGCGCTGGCGCTCCTTGAAGTCCTCCGAGGCGGCGATCTTGAAGGAGACCGCCTTGGCCGCGATCACGTGCTCCAGGGGGCCGCCCTGGAAACCCGGGAAGACGGAGGAGTTCAGCTTCTTCGCGAACTCCTTCTTCGCCAGGATGACGCCGCCGCGCGGGCCGCCCAGGGTCTTGTGGGTCGTGGAGGTGACCACGTCCGCGTGCTCGACCGGGTTCGGGTGCAGCCCCGCCGCGACCAGGCCCGCGAAGTGCGCCATGTCGACCCACAGGTAGGCCTCGACCTCGTCGGCGATCCGGCGGAACGCGGCGAAGTCCAGCTGCCGCGGGTACGCCGACCAGCCGGCGATGATCACCTTGGGGCGGTGCTCCTTGGCGAGCTTCTCGACCTCGGCCATGTCGACCAGGCCGGTCTCCTCGTCCACGTGGTAGGCGACCACGTCGAACTGCTTGCCGGAGAAGTTCAGCCGCATCCCGTGGGTGAGGTGGCCGCCGTGCGCCAGGTCCAGGCCGAGGATGGTGTCCCCGGGCTGGGCCAGCGCGAACAGGGCCGCCTGGTTGGCGGAGGCGCCGGAGTGGGGCTGCACATTGGCGTACTCGGCGCCGAACAGCTCCTTGAGCCGGTCGATGGCGATCTGCTCGGTGACGTCGACGTGCTCGCAGCCGCCGTAGTAGCGGCGGCCCGGGTAGCCCTCGGCGTACTTGTTGGTGAGGACCGAGCCCTGCGCCTCCATCACCGCGAGCGGCGCGAAGTTCTCGGACGCGATCATCTCCAGCGTGGACTGCTGGCGCAGCAGCTCGGCGTCGACCGCGGCCGCGACCTCGGGGTCCAGCTCGTGCAGGGGCGTGTTCAGGACAGTCATGGGGCGGCGACTCCTCAGCCGGCGATGTGGGCGTCGTACTCGGCGGCGGAGAACAGGTCCTGCGGCTCCTGCGAGACGCGGACCTTGAACAGCCAGCCGCCCTCGAAGGGCTCGGAGTTCACGAGCGACGGGTCGTCCACGACGTTCTCGTTGATCGCGGTGACCTCGCCGGTGACCGGGGAGTACAGGTCGGAGACCGACTTGGTGGACTCCAGCTCACCGCAGGTCTCGCCCGCGGTCACGGTGTCGCCGACGGCCGGGAGCTGGGCGTAGACCACATCGCCGAGCGCGTTGGCCGCGAACTCGGTGATGCCGATCGTCGAGACGCCGTCCTCGTCGGCGCCCGACAGCCACTCGTGCTCCTTGCTGTAACGCAGCTGCTGGGGGTTGCTCATGGCCTGAATTCTCCTGTACGCGCGGGAGTGCTGATGACGGGGGGAGTGCGGGTACCGCCGCTGGGCGGGTGAATGTGCGCAGGGTCACGTGCCCGCCCGGCGCCGGGCGGGAGCGGGACCGGGCTCGCCGGTTACTTCCGGCGCTTGTAGAACGGCAGCGCCACGACCTCGTAGGGCTCGTGGTTGCCGCGGATGTCCACGCCGACACCCTCGGTGCCCGGCGCCGCGTGCGCCGCGTCGACGTAGGCCATGGCGATCGGCTTGCCCAGGGTGGGGGAGGGGGCGCCGGAGGTGACCTCGCCGATCACCTGGCCGCCGGCGACCACCGCGTACCCGGCGCGCGGGACGCGGCGGCCCTCGGCGATCAGCCCGACCAGGACGCGCGGCGGGTTCTGCTCGGCGCGGGCGGCGGCCTCGGTGAGCGCCGCGCGCCCGACGAAGTCGCCCTCCTTCTCGAACTTGACCACGCGGCCGAGCCCGGCGTCGAAGGGGGTCAGGGCGGTGGTCAGCTCGTGCCCGTACAGCGGCATGCCCGCCTCCAGGCGCAGCGTGTCGCGGCAGGACAGGCCGCACGGCACCAGGCCGACGCCCTCGCCGGCCTTGGTCAGCGCCTGCCACAGCTCGACGGCGTGCTCGGGCTTCACGAACAGCTCGAAGCCGTCCTCGCCGGTGTAGCCGGTGCGGGCGATCAGCGCGGGGACGCCGGCGACCGTGCCGGGCAGCCCGGCGTAGTACTTCAGGCCGTCCAGGTCGGCGTCGGTGAGCGAGGCGAGGATGCCGGGGGACTCGGGGCCCTGCACGGCGATCAGGGCGTAGGCGTCCCGGTCGTCGCGGACCTCGGCGTCGAAGCCCGCCGCGCGCTCGGTCAGCGCGTCCAGGACCACCTGGGCGTTGGAGGCGTTGGCGACGACCATGTACTCGGTCTCGGCGAGCCGGTAGACGATCAGGTCGTCCAGGATGCCGCCGTCGGCCCGGCAGATCATGGTGTAGCGGGCGCGGCCGACGCCGACGGAGGCGATGTTGCCGACCAGGGCGTGGTTCAGGAAGGCGGCCGCCTCGGCGCCGGTGACGGTGATCTCGCCCATGTGGGAGAGGTCGAACAGGCCCGCCTTGGTCCGCACGGCCACGTGCTCGTCGCGCTCGGAGCCGTAGCGCAGGGGCATGTCCCAGCCCGCGAAGTCGGTCATCGTCGCACCGAGCGAGCGGTGCACGGCGTCCAGCGCGGTGTGTCGGAGTTCGGTACTGCTCATCGGTCGGTCGTCTCCCAGGGCAACAGGGATGGGGCGAGGAACGTTCCTCCCCATCTGTCATCGGAACCTGAGAGGTTCGCCGGGACCGCCACGGGGGCGACCACGGCTTGCACCTTGGGTGGAGCCACTGTCACAGCGACCCGCTTTTCAGATGTGCCTCGCCCGCGCGGTAACGGGGCCTGAGAGATTCAAGGGAGGGACTTGCTCCTTCGGCGCCCCAGCGCAGACGGCTGGGGACTCTCCCGCGCGGATTCAAGCGGCCGGTATGCAGTTGGCGGCCACATCATTGCACGTCGCACCCGTGCCCGTCAGGGCCCGCATCCGTCACCGGCCCGTGGCAGCGCGCGCACCCGCCGTCGGCACAGGCTCCATTACCTTCTCTTTACCGCCGGCGGGCAGAAAACCGACCGGGGACAGGGGCGCCGGCCGGCGGTAAAGAGAAGGTAATGGAGCCTGTGCCGACGGCGGGTGCGCGCGCTGCCACGGGCCGGTGACGGATGCGGGCCCTGACGGGCACGGGTGCGACGTGCAATGATGTGGCCGCCAACTGCATACCGGCCGCTTGAATCCGCGCGGGAGAGTCCCCAGCCGT
>NZ_VOGW01000199.1:0-39490 GCF_007896895.1 Streptomyces misionensis
AGCGGGCATGGCGGAGCGGACACGGGCCTGGGACCTGCGCGACCGGGCGGACCACGCACCCCGCACACTGTGCTTCGGCCCCCGTGACCTCGTCGTCCTCAGCGGACTGCCCGGCAGCGGCAAGTCCACGCTGATGCGCCGTGCGGTCGCCGGCCGCCGCATCGACTCCCAGGACACCCGCGAGCGCTTCGCCGCCCGGCTGCCCCGGTGCCTGCCGTACGCCCTCTACCGACCCCTGGTGCGCGCCGCGCACTACCTCGCGCTGCGCCGCGCCCTGCGCACCGGACCGGGACTGGTGGTGCACGACTGCGGCACCCAGCCCTGGGTGCGCGCCTGGCTCGCCCGCGCGGCCCGGCGCGCCGGCGGCACCCTGCACCTGGTCCTGCTGGACGTGCCGGAGCGGACCGCCCGCGCGGGCCAGCGCGAACGCGGCCGCGGCGTCTCGCGGTTCGCCTTCGGCCGCCACCGCCGCACGACGGCCCGGCTGCTCGGCGCGGTGCAGCGCGGCGAGCTGCCCGCGGGCTGCGGCTCCGCGGTGCTGCTGGACCGGCCCGCGGCGGACGCGATACAGCGGATCGTGTTCAGGGGGTGCGGCTCCGTCACCGGCAACCGTTAGCCTTCATGGTCCCAGCAGTGGTTCCCAGCAGGCGGTAGGCAGATGGACTTCCCGGCGGACATTCCCGCGGACTTCCCGGCACAGGCGCACCCCCACCCGCACGGCGGTTGGCCCGGCAACGAACTGGAGGAGGTGCTGTCGGCCTCCCTCGGCATACCCGCGGCGGGCGGCCGGATCATCGAGGTCCTCGGCCGCAGCTTCCTGTGGGTGCCGCTGCCCAACGGTGGCGGTCCGGGCAGCGGCCCGCTGGACCTGCCCGGACTGGAGATCGACGGCCAGGCGTACGTCCCGGTGTTCAGCTCCGAGGAGCAGCTGCGCCAGGCGACCGGCTCCCACATGGCGTACACCATCGCCCCGGCCGTGGAGTTCGCCCGCGGACTGCCCCCGCAGGCCGGCATCGCGGTCAACCCCGGCGGTGTGGTCGGCATCCCGCTGCCGCCCGAGGCCGTGGCCGAGCTGTGCCGCGCCGGCCGCACCCCGCTGGACGGCCCGGCCGGCGGCGGCCGCGTCCGCCTGTTCGAGCCCGACTGGCAGGACGACCCGGTCGACTTCTTCTCCGCCGCGTCCGCCGAGTTCGCCGCGACCGGCGTGGTGCGCACCGCCCGCCGCTGCCTGGCCGCCATCGAGACGGCCGACCCGGTCATGTTCGTCGGCGTCGAACTCTCCCAGTGGGAGGGCGACTTCCGGGCCGTCCCGCTGGAGGCCCTGGGCCGCGCCCTCGGCCAGGTCCCGGTCCGGTGGCCGGTCAACCTGGTCCTGTTGGACGTCACGGACGACCCGGTCGCGGAGTGGCTGAAGTCAAGCGTCCGACCCTTCTACGTTCAGTAGGCCGGGCACCCGCGTACGGACAACGAGGCCCGGGCCCATCGGCGCATAAGCTGTCTCCACACGCGGGACATGATGAAAAAGAAGGGCATGACAAGGTGAGCGCCACCCACAGCGGAAGCGTCGAACACACGCTGCGCCACGTCACGCCCGGACGCTACGACGCCTACGAAGCCCTCCTGCGCGCCCTCGCCACCCCCTCCGCCGGCCAGATCTGGATGCTGCTGTGGCACGGCCAGGCCGGCTCCCCGGACGCCCAGTACGGGGACATGGAGGTGGAGGGCTTCCACTACGCCCCCTGTGTGACCTCCGCCCAGGAACTGTCGGCCAGCGGCTGGAACCGTTCCTACGAGGTGATCGACGGCCTGGACGTCGCCCGCACCCTCTACCCCGACCACTACGGCCTCTGGCTCAACCCGCACGCCCCCGGCGGCGGCGTCGGCATCCCCTGGCTGGACCTGCGCCGCATCGCCACCGGGCTGGACCGCCAGCCCGCCGGACCACTGCGGCTGTCCGAACCCGGCATCGAGATCCCGCAGTTCTACGCCCTGCTCGCCCAGCACGCCCACCGCACCCCCGCGCTGCGCTCCCTGCGCCGCGCCTGGGTGCAGCCCGCGCTCGGAGCGCCCTACCTCGCCATCGGCCTCGACCTGTACGACACCTCGCCGGCCGCCGTCGACTCGGTGCGCGCGATGATGCAGCAGTCCGTCGGCGCCGTCCCGGAGGGCCTTGCCGTCTCCACGGTCGCGCTGACCGACGACCACGACCCGGTCGTGATGTGGATGCGGGCCAACGCCCGCCCGTTCTACGACCGCGAGGCCCACGCCGCGGCGCCCGCCCCCGCGCCCCGGCCCCAACTCCGGGCCCATGCGCCGGGGTACGGATATCCACCGGTGCACGGCGGTTACTGAGCCACCGCCGGTACGGGCGCCCCTGAGGCCGTACCTCCCGAACCGCGGCATTGCGGCGTTGTGTCCCAACTGCCCCGTGTCCGGGGGGCGTTACCCACTGTTCGGATAACGGAATCCTCCGGAGTGCATCACGGTTGCGCATACTTTCACCGTCAGCTCTGGCGAGTGATCGCAAAGACGCTGAAGACTCCCCACTCAGACATGAGGCCCAGCCTCGTGATCGATGGCAAGTCGACAAAGCCGCAAACCGCGGCAGCGCAGGCCGGTCACCACCGGCGAGAGGGGTCGCACATCGTGACCGCACCGATCGAGACCACCGGGGCGGCAGCCGACGCGCAGCCGGAGGCTGTGCTCGCGGGAGCCGACAAGGGGCGGATCGAGGGTCGTTCCCTGGGCCAGATCGCCTGGGCCCGGTTCAAGCGGGACAAGGTCGCCGTGGCCGGCGGGGTCATCGTGATCCTGCTGATCCTCCTGGCCATCCTCTCGCGCCCCGTCCAGGCCCTCTTCGGCCTCGACCCCAACGCCTTCCACCAGGACCTGATCGTGCCCGACACCTCGCTGCCCAAGGGCAGTTGGGGCGGCATGAGCATGGACCACCCGCTCGGCGTGGACCCCAAGTTCGGCCGGGACATCGCCACCCGCGTCCTGGAGGGCTCCTGGGTCTCCCTGGTCGTCGCCTTCGGCGCCACGATCCTGTCCAATGTGATCGGCGCGATCATGGGCGTGATCGCGGGTTACTACGGCGGCCGTGTCGACTCGATCATCAGCCGGCTGATGGACGTCTTCCTCGCCTTCCCGTTGCTGCTGTTCGCCATCGCGATCTCCGCCACCCTCCAGGGCGGCGCCTTCGGTCTGAACGGGCTGCCGCTCCACCTCGCGGTGCTCATCTTCGTGATCGGCTTCTTCAACTGGCCCTATCTGGGCCGGATCGTGCGCGGCCAGACGCTGGCCCTGCGCGAGCGCGAGTTCGTCGACGCGGCCCGCGGCATGGGTGCCAAGGGCCCGTACATCCTCTTCCGTGAGCTGATGCCGAACCTGGTCGGCCCGATCATCGTCTACTCGACGCTGCTCATCCCGACCAACATCATCTTCGAGGCGTCCCTGAGCTTCCTCGGCGTCGGCATCCAGCCCCCGCAGGCCTCCTGGGGCGGCATGCTCCGCGAAGCGGTCACCTACTACCAGGTCGATCCCCAGTACATGATCGTGCCGGGCCTGGCCATCTTCATCACCGTCCTGGCGTTCAACCTGCTCGGCGACGGTCTCCGCGACGCTCTCGACCCGCGCAGCCGCTAGGCAGCCAGAGAGCCCATCAAGTTTCCGATCAATGGAGGGGAAGCAGACCATCATGCGAAGGTCAGCGCTGGCCGCGGTCGCGGCCATCGGCTCCGCAAGCTTGCTGCTCGCAGGCTGCAGCAAGGCCGATGACAACAAGGACACACCGAAGGCGGCCGGCGCCAACGCGGCGACCAAGGGCGTCGTCAACGCGTCCGACAAGAAGGGTGGCACCGTCACCTACGAGATGTCGGACGTGCCGGACTCCTTCGACCCCGGCAACACGTACTACGCGTACATGTACAACTTCAGCCGCCTCTACGCGCGTCCGCTGATGACGTTCCAGCCCGGCGCCGGTCCCAAGGGCAACACCCTGGTCCCGGACCTCGCCGCGAGCAAGGGTGTCGCCAGCGACGGCGGCAAGACCTGGACGTACAAGCTGCGCTCCGGTCTGAAGTACCAGGACGGCACGCCGATCACCTCGAAGGACGTCAAGTACGCCGTCGAGCGGTCCAACTTCGCGCGTGATGTGCTCTCGCTCGGTCCGAACTACTTCCAGCAGTTCATGAAGGACGGCGACAAGTACAAGGGTCCGTACAAGGACAAGAGCGCCAAGGGCCTGTCCTCGATCGAGACGCCGGACGACAGCACGATCGTCTTCCACCTGAACCGGGCCTTCCAGGAGTTCGACTACCTGGTCGCCACGCCGCAGACGGCGCCGGTGCCGCAGGCCAAGGACGACGGCGTCGACTACATCAAGCACATCGTGTCCTCCGGCTCGTACCAGTTCCAGAGCTACCAGGAGGGCAAGCAGGCCGTCCTGGTCCCGAACAAGAACTGGGACCCGAAGACCGACCCGCTGCGCAAGCAGCTGGCCAGCAAGATCGTCGTCAACCTGAAGGTCAACCCGGAGACGATCGACAAGGACCTCCAGTCCGGCGACGCCACCGTCGACCTCGTGGGCACCGGCGTCCAGGCCTCCACCCAGGCGGACCTGCTCAACTCCGCGGACGGCAAGGCCAGCACGGACAACACCTACGGTGGCCGTCTGGTCTACGCGGCGATCAACACCAAGCTGAAGCCGTTCGACAACGTCGCCTGCCGCAAGGCCGTCGAGTACGCCATCGACAAGGTCTCCGTGCAGACCGCCCTGGGCGGCCCGATCCGCGGTGACGTCGCCTCCACCGTGCTGCCGCCGGACATCACCGGCTACCAGAAGGCGGACGTCTACGCGACCGCGGGCGGCAAGGGCGACATCGCCAAGGCCAAGGACCAGCTGAAGGCCTGCGGCCAGAAGACGATCAACACCAACATCACGGCGCGGTCCGACCGCCCGGGTGAGGTCGACGCGGCCACCGCGATCATCAACTCGCTGAAGAAGGTCGGCATCAACGCCACCCTCAAGCAGTACCCGGCGGGCAAGTACTTCACCGACTACGCGGGTGTGCCGAGCTTCACCGAGAAGCAGAACATCGGTCTGATGATGATGCAGTGGGGTGCCGACTGGCCCTCCGGCTACGGCTTCCTCCAGCAGATCCTGAACAGCAAGGCGATCAGCCAGTCCGGCAACACCAACCTGTCGCAGTACTCGAACAAGAAGGTCGACGGCCTGCTCGCGCAGGCGATCGCCGAGCCGGACACGGCCAAGCGCAACGCCCTGTACGCGCAGATCGACAAGCAGGTGATGGACGACGCCGCGCTGGTCCCGCTGACCTACTTCAAGGTTCTGCTGTACCGCTCGCCGTACGCCACCAACGTGGTCTCCACGGCCGCCTTCAGCGGTCAGTACGACTACCTCAACCTCGGCACCACGAAGAAGTAGCAGCCCCGGAAGGCAGGTGAAGGCATTGGTGCCCGCGGGCTTCGCGGCCCGCGGGCACCAGCGCCGGTCCCCGTGATCTCGTACATCCTCCGCCGGACGTTCGCGGCAGTGATCCTGCTGCTGGTCGTCACCGCGGTCACCTTCGCCATCTTCTTCCTGCTGCCACGGCTCGTCGGCCAGACAGCGGACCAACTGGCGCAGCAGTACATCGGAAAGAGCCCGTCGAAGGCGGACATCGCCGCGGTCAAGCACAATCTCGGTCTGGACCAGCCCGTCTACGTCCAGTACTGGCACTTCATCAAGGGGATCGTGGTCGGCACCGACTACAACCTCGGCCCCAAGACGGTGCACTGCGACGTTCCCTGCTTCGGCTACTCCTTCAAGGATCACGTCGCGGTCTGGTCGCAGCTCACCTCCCGCATTCCGATCACCCTCTCGCTGGCCGCGGGTGCCGCCGTGCTCTGGCTGCTCTCCGGTGTCGCCGTCGGTGTCGTCTCCGCGCTCAAGCCGCGCTCGCTGTTCGACCGCACCTTCATGGGCGTCGCCCTCGCCGGCGTCTCGCTGCCCATGTTCTTCACGGGCAACCTGGCGATCCTGCTCTTCACCTACAAGTGGCCGATCTTCGGCCGCACCTACGTCCCGTTCACCGAGAACCCGGCGCAGTGGGCCAACACCCTGTTCCCCGCGTGGTGTTCGCTCGCCCTGCTGTACTCCGCGATCTACGCCCGGCTCACCCGCTCGGGCATGCTGGAGACGATGAACGAGGACTTCATCCGCACGGCGCGCTCCAAGGGCCTGCCCGAGAGCACCGTCGTCGTCCGGCACGGCCTGCGGGCCGCCCTCACCCCGATCATCACCGTCTTCGGCATGGACGTCGGCCTGCTGCTCGGCGGCGCCGTGATCACCGAGTCGGTCTTCTCGCTGCCCGGCATCGGCCAGTACGCGGTGCAGGGCATCACCGACAACGACCTGCCGAAGATCCTCGGCGTGACCCTGCTCGCCGCCGCCTTCGTCGTCATCGCAAACCTCCTGGTGGACGTGCTCTACGCCGCCGCCGACCCGCGGGTGAGGCTCTCGTGACCGAACTCTCCAAGACCGCCACGGACGAGACCGCGGGCGACAAGGCGCCGTCGGCCTTCCTGGAGGTCCGCGACCTCAAGGTGCACTTCCCGACCGACGACGGCCTCGTGAAGTCCGTCGACGGGCTCTCCTTCTCGCTGGAGAAGGGCAAGACCCTCGCCATCGTCGGCGAGTCCGGCTCCGGCAAGTCCGTCACCTCGCTCGCCGTCATGGGCCTGCACCGGCTCGGCGCGCGCGGCAAGAACGTGCAGATGTCCGGCGAGATCTGGCTCAACGGCAAGGAACTGGTCGGCGCCTCCCCGGACGAGGTGCGCAAGCTCCGCGGCCGCGAGATGGCGATGATCTTCCAGGACCCGCTGTCCGCGATGCACCCCTACTACAAGGTCGGCGACCAGATCGTCGAGGCCTACCGGGTGCACCACAAGGTCAGCAAGAAGGTCGCCCGGGCGCGCGCCATCGAGATGCTCGACCGCGTCGGCATCCCCGAGCCGGCCAAGCGCGTCGACGGCTACCCGCACGAGTTCTCCGGCGGCATGCGCCAGCGCGCCATGATCGCCATGGCGCTGGTGAACAACCCCGAACTGCTGATCGCGGACGAGCCCACCACCGCGCTCGACGTGACCGTCCAGGCGCAGATCCTCGACCTGATCCGGGACCTCCAGAAGGAGTTCGGCTCCGCGGTCGTCATGATCACGCACGACCTCGGCGTGGTCGCCGAGATCGCCGACGACGTCCTCGTGATGTACGGCGGCCGCTGCGTGGAGCGCGGCCCGGCCGGGCAGGTCTTCGAGAAGCCGCAGCACCCCTACACCTGGGGCCTGCTCGGCTCGATGCCCCGCATCGACCGCGAGACCTCCGAACGGCTCATCCCCGTCAAGGGCCAGCCGCCGAGCCTCATCAACGTCCCCTCGGGCTGTGCCTTCCACCCGCGCTGCCCGTACGCGGACATCCCCGCGGACAATGTCAGCCGCACGGTGCGCCCCGAGCTGGAACCGGTCGGCGCCGGACACTGGTCCGCCTGCCACCTGTCGGCCGAGGACCGTGAGCGGATCTGGACCGAAGAGATTGCGCCGAAGCTGTGAGTGAGACGAAGAAGACGGACGCCGCCGCGAAGGCCGTGGTACCCGAGCAGGCGTCGGCTCCGGACGAGCGCGAGGTGCTGCTCAAGGTCGAGAGCCTGACCAAGCACTTCCCGATCCGGAAGGGCATACTGCGCCGCCAGGTCGGCGCGGTGAAGGCCGTCGACGGCATCGACTTCGAGGTGCGCAGGGGCGAGACCCTGGGCGTGGTCGGCGAGTCGGGCTGCGGCAAGTCGACCATGGGCCGGGTCATCACCCGCCTCCAGGACCCGACCGGCGGACAGATCACCTTCGAGGGCCAGGACATCACCCGGCTGTCGACCGGCGAGATGCGCCCGCTGCGCCGCGACATCCAGATGATCTTCCAGGACCCGTACGGCTCCCTGAACCCCCGGCACACCATCGGCTCGATCGTCTCGGCGCCGTTCAGGCTCCAGGGCGTCGAGCCCGAGGGCGGGGTGAAGAAGGAGGTCCAGCGGCTGCTGGAGCTGGTCGGTCTGAGCCCCGAGCACTACAACCGCTACCCGCACGAGTTCTCCGGCGGCCAGCGCCAGCGCATCGGCATCGCCCGCGCGCTCGCCCTGAAGCCGAAGCTGGTCGTGGCCGACGAGCCGGTCTCCGCGCTGGACGTGTCGATCCAGGCCCAGGTCGTCAACCTGATGGACGACCTCCAGGAGGAGCTGGGCCTGACCTACGTGATCATCGCCCACGATCTCTCCGTCGTCCGGCACGTCTCGGACCGGATCGCGGTGATGTACCTCGGCAAGATCGTCGAACTCGCCGACCGCAAGGCGCTGTACGAGTCGCCGATGCACCCGTACACCAAGGCGCTGATGTCCGCGGTGCCGGTGCCGGACCCGCAGCGCCGGGGGCAGAAGAGCGAGCGCATCCTGCTGCGTGGCGACGTGCCCTCGCCGATCGCCCCGCCGTCGGGCTGCCGCTTCCACACGCGGTGCTGGAAGGCGACGCAGATCTGCAAGACGACCGAGCCGCCGCTGCTGGAGCTGAGGCCCGGTCAGCGGGTCGCCTGCCACCACCCGGAGAACTTCGCCGACCAGGCCCCGCAGGACACGGTCCTGCTGTCCGCGGCGAAGGAGGCGTCGGAGCTGGTGCCGGACACGGCGACCTCCGCCGGCGCCGAGGAGTCCGGCGCGCAGGCCACGGCGGAGACCGGGGCGGCGTCCCCGTCCGCCCCCGACGCGAAGGCCACCGCCGACGCGAAGCCCGAGGCCGATGCCAAGGCCGAGGCCGACAACGGCGCCAAGGCCAAGGCGGACGCCAAGCCTGAGGCCGACTCGAAGCCTGAGGCCGACACGAAGCCTGAGGCCGACAACGGCGCCAAGGCCAAGGCGGACGCCGAGCCCGAGGCGACGTCCGAGCCGGAGCCGGAGACTTCGTCGGAGTCCGAGACCGGGTCGGAGACCTCGGACGAGGCCGGGTCCGCGTCCGAGTCGGAGCCGGAGGCCGAGGCCGCTTCCGAGTCCGAGCCGGAGGCCCCCGGCGGGTCCGCTTCCGGGGCCGGGCCGGAAGCCGGTGCCCCCGCCGAGCCGGAGGCCGAGGCCCCCGCCGAGCCCGCGGCGGAGCCCGCGAAGCAGGCCAAGGCGAAGAAGCCGCGCGGCAAATAGCCCAGAAGAGGGCGCGCAAGGGCATGTACATGCCTGAACGGGAGAGTGCAGAGTCGTCCGTGTCCGACACGTGATCGGTACACGCTCGAAAGGGACGACTCATGGCACTCTCCCGTTCGGCACGTGCAGGGGCCGTCGCCACCGCGGCGGTCTCCTTCCTCCTGATCGGCGCGGCCCCCGCCCCCACCCCGGGCGCTCCCGGCATCGGCGACCCCTACTTCCCGAACCTGGGCAACGGCGGCTTCGACGCCCTGCACTACGACCTCGACCTCGCCTACGCCCCCGACACCGGCCGGCTGGACGGTCGTACGACCCTCACCGCCCGCGCCACCCAGGCCCTCTCCTCCTTCGACCTGGACCTCCAGCAGCTGGAGATCACCGAGGTCCGGGTGAACGGCAGACCGGCCGCGTTCAGCCGGGACGGCGACGAGGTGACCGTCACCCCGCGCGGCGCGCTGGCCAAGGGCCGGCACTTCACCGTGACCGTCACCTACGGCGGCGTGCCCCAGCCCCTCAGCGGCCCCATCGTCTTCGGCTCCAAGTACGGCTGGATGAAGACCGCCGACGGCGTCTTCGTCGCCTGCGAGCCCAACGCCGCCTCCACCTGGTTCCCGTCCAGCGACCACCCGTCCGACAAGGCCACCTACGACATCCGGATCAAGGCGCCCAAGGGTCTGACCGGCGTCTCCAACGGCGTGCTGGTCTCGACCCACGACCAGGGCGGCTCGACGTACACCCACTGGCGGGAGTCGCGGCCGATGGCGACCTATCTCGCCACCGCCACCATCGGCAGGTTCGACGTCCGCACCGGCCGCACCCCCGGCGGCACCCCGGTCTACGTCGCCATCGACCCGGTGCTGAAGAACGCCAACGGCGTCGACGTGTACGCGGTCACCGCCGAGGCCACCGACTACTGGTCGAAGCTCTTCGGGCCGTACCCGTTCGAGGAGACCGGCGCCATCGTGGACGACATGCCCGAGGCCGGATTCTCGCTGGAGGTGCAGTCCAAGCCCGCGTACTCGGCCGTGCGCAGCGAGACGACCATCGTGCACGAGCTGGCCCACCAGTGGTTCGGCGACTCGGTGAGCGTGGCGCAGTGGAAGGACGTCTGGCTCAACGAGGGCTTCGCCACCTACGCCCAGTGGCTGTGGGCCGAGCACCGGGGCACCCGCTCGGCGCACGACGCCTTCCTCGCCCGGTACGACGCCACGCCCGCCGGCTCCTCCTTCTGGCGGACCAAGGTCGCCGACCCGCAGCGCGACACCATGTTCGCGTCGGCCGTCTACGACCGCGGCGCCATGACCCTCCAGGTGCTGCGCGAGCGGATCGGCGACAAGGCGTTCTTCGAGCTGCTGCCCGCCTGGACGAAGCTCCACCGGTACGGCAACGCGGACACCGCCGACTTCATCCGCCTCGCCGAGCGGATCAGCGGGCAGCAGCTCGGCGACCTGTTCGACACCTGGCTGTTCACCACAGGTAAACCGACCCTGTGAGCCTGGCTTTGTAAGGTGCAGCCCGGGCGACAGGTGAGAATGTCAGGGTGCAGCTCCAACAGTTCTTCAGTCCCTCCGTCCAGCACACGCTTGACGTGATCGGCATCTTCGTCTTCGCGATCTCCGGCGCCCTGCTGGCCGTCCGGAAGAACTTCGACGTCTTCGGCATCGCCGTCCTCGCCGAGGTCACCGCGCTGGGCGGGGGGCTCTTCCGGGACGTGGTCATCGGGGCCGTGCCCCCGGCGGCCTTCACGGACCTCGGGTACTTCGTGACCCCGCTGCTCGCCACGCTCGTCGTCTTCTTCCTGCACCCGCACGTGGAGCGCATCCAGACGGCGGTCCTGGTCTTCGACGCGGCCGGCCTCGGCCTGTTCTGCGTCAGCGGCACGACGAAGGCCTACGGGTACGGCCTCGGCCTGACCGCGTCGGCGACCCTGGGGCTGGCCACCGCCGTCGGCGGCGGTGTGCTGCGCGACGTCCTCGCCAACGAGGTCCCCTCGCTGCTGCGCTGGGACCGCGACCTGTACGCGGTCCCGGCGATGGTCGGCGCGGGCATGGTGGTGCTGTGCATCCGCTACGACGCGCTGACCCCCCTCACCAGTGGGCTCGCGGCCGTCACGGCTTTTGTGCTGCGCCTGCTCGCGATGCGGTACCACTGGCGAGCGCCGCGCGCGTGGAACCGTCGGTCGACGGTGACCGAGGAGTAGTCCCCGTCTGTCCCGCGGCGGTGCCGGTGGTACCGGTGGTGCCGGTGGGGGAGCCGGCCTTCCCGTGGGCCGAGCCGGCGCCGCCGGTCAGCGAACGGTCCGTGCCCGGGGCGTGGTTCTGGCCCATCTGGAGCGTCAGCCAGCGGAACACCGTGGGCACCTGCGGCCGCCACAGCGCCATGGTGTGACCGCCCGCGCTGCGCGGCAGGAAGACCACGTGCACGGTGGTCGGCGCCTTGGCGACCGACTCCAGCGCCATGCCCGCCTCGTAGCCGTCGCCGGACTCGCCGGAGGCGTAGAGGGCGACCGGCGGCGGCACGGCCGCCTTCTTCAGCAGCAGGAACGGGTTGTTCTCCGCGCGCAGCGCGGGGGTCTGCGCGGCCAGCGAGTTGCGCTCGCCGATCGGGTCGTTGTAGCCGGACATGCTCACCGCGGCCCGGTACCGGTCGGGGTGCGCCACGGCCAGCTTGACCGCGCAGTGCGCGCCCGCCGAGTAACCGGCCACGGCCCAGCCCTGCGGCGCCGGCTGGGCGCGGAAGTTGTCCATGACCATCTTCGGCACGTCGATGCTGAGCCAGGTGTCGGCGTTGACCTGTCCCGGGATGTTGGCGCAGCCGGTGTCCACGCCGGCCAGCAGGTTGGTGCGCGGGGCGACCAGGATGAAGGGCGCCACCCGGCCGCTGCGCATCAGCGGCAGCAACTGCTCGTGGGTCTTCATCGAGCCGAACCAGGCCTTCGCCGAGCCGGGGTAACCGGGCAGCAGCTCGACCACCGGGAACTTCTTGTGGCGGTAGGCCGGCTCGTCGTACTGCGGCGGCAGCCAGACGTAGACCTCGGCGTTCACCCCGGAGACGCGGCCCTTGAGCTGGGTGACGCGCACCCCGCCGGCCGCGCGCATACCGGGCCCGGAGGCCGCCGCGAAGGTCTGCTTGACCGGGGGCAACCGCTTCACCGCTATGCCGCCGGTGCCGTCGCGGCCGAGGTCGGCGGCCTGCTGGACGTGGTTGCCGGTGCCGAAGAGGTCGGCCCAGTTGTCGTACAGGTTGTTCTGGTTGTTCACCAGCACGAAGACCAGCGTGACGGCCGTACCCTGGGCGAACAGCAGCATCAGCACCCGGGTCGCGACGCGCAGGGGCTTGGGCCCGCGGGTGCGCGACCACAGCGCGAGCGGCAGTATGAGGGCGACCACGGCCAGCACGACGGTCGTGTAGAGGAACGGAGTCCCGGTGAGGCTCATGCCCTCATAGAGGGGAAACGGGGGCTTGGGGTTACGGACGTGTCCGGACACTTACCGAGAAATTGCCGGAACCTCACCCGGGAGCCTGAAAAGCTACCGCTTAGTAATTTCCTGTTGTACCGTTCAGCCATGTCAGACGCAGCTTCCGCAGCAGCCGCACGGGCTCTGATCGGCGACAGCGAGTTCGACCGCGACACCGCCGTCTTCCGCCGCGAGGAGGGGGTCTACGACCTCGAACTCTCGGCCGGCTGGACCATCCTCGGCGCCGTCAACGGCGGTTACCTGCTGGCCGTGCTCGGCCGGGCCCTCGGGGACGCCCTCCCGCACCCCGACCCCTTCACCATCTCCGCGCACTACCTGACCGCCTCGCGGCCGGGCAAGGCCGTCGTCCGCACCCGGACGGTGCGCACCGGACGCACCCTCTCCACCGGTCAGGCCTCGCTCTTCCAGTACGACGAGGAGGGCGACGAGGTCGAACGCATCCGCGTCCTCGCCTCCTACGGCGACCTCGCCGGCCTGCCCGACGACGTCCGCACGACCGCGACGCCGCCCCCGATCCCGCCCCTGGAGCAGTGCTTCGGGCCCGAGGACGGCCCCGACCCGCTCCAGGGCGGCTCCGCCATCGCCGGCCGGCTGATGCTCAAGCTGGACCCCGCGACCCTCGGCTGGGCGCTCGGGCAGCCCTCGGGCAAGGGCGAGATGCGCGCCTGGTTCGGCCTGGCCGACGGACGCGACGCCGATCCGCTCTCCCTGCTGCTCGCGGTGGACGCCCTGCCGCCCACCGCCTTCGAGATGGGCCTGCAGGGCTGGGTGCCCACGGTCGAGCTGACGGTCCACGTCCGGCAGCGCCCGGCCCCCGGCCCGCTGCGGGTGTCGATCAGCACCCGCAACCTGGCCGGCGGCTTCCTGGAGGAGGACGCCGAGGTCTGGGACAGCGCGGACCGGCTGGTCGCCCAGTCCCGGCAGCTCGCCCGGGTCAGGCTCGGCTGAGCGGGGCGCGGCCCAGCCAGGCCGCCAGCAGCTCGTAGGGGCCCGCGCCCTCGGGAGCCTCGCGGCGGGCGCCGAACGGCGTCCGCTCGTCCCGGGGGCGCGAGTCCGGCAGCACCCGGCGGGCCGTCGCGAGGGCGAACTCGGCCGGCTCCCGGTCGAGCGGGAGCGGGTGGCCGAGCGCCTCGGACAGGTCCCAGGTGTGGGTGACCAGCTCCATCACGTAACCGGACAGGGCCGCGTGCCCGGGGAGCGACTCGCCCCAGGGCACCGTCACCGGCGTGGTCATCCGCTCGTCGCTCTCCCACGCCTTCAGCACCCGGACGCGCACCTCGTCGTAGGCGGCCGGCCAGCCGTCGTCCGGCACGCCCTCGGCGACCGCCTCGACGGCCGGTCCGTCACCGCCCTCCCCGACGATCGCGATCCGCCGGGTGCCGCCGACGACATGGCTCAGCAGGGCCCGTACGTCGAACTCGGCGCAGGGGGTGGGCCGGGTGAGGTCCTCGGGGCGCACCGCCGCGATGACCGCCGCCGCCTGCTCGGTGGCGCGGGTGTAGACGGGGCGGGGGTCGGTGAAACCGGTGGTCATGGCGTTCCTCTCGTAAGCCGTTGCGGGACGAGGGTGCGCCGATAACCTGACAGGATCCGTCAACATTTGCGAGCCGTTCGTGCGCGCGCGATGCTGGCCCGCGTGAAGTCCGACCGACTGCTGTCGATCCTGCTGCTCCTCCAGACCCGGGGCCGGGTGCCCGCGCGCGAACTCGCCGACCGGCTGGAGGTGTCGGTGCGCACCGTCTACCGGGACATCGAGGCGCTGTCGGCGTCCGGCGTCCCGGTCTACGCCGAGCGCGGACGGCACGGCGGCATCGAACTCCTGGCCGGCTTCCGCACCGACGTCACCGGGCTGACCGCCGACGAGTCCCGCGCCCTGTTCGTGCTGGCCGCCCAGGGCGCCCATGCCGCGCTCGGCCTCGACGCGGCCCTCGGCTCGGCCCTGCGCAAGGTGATGGCCGCGCTGCCCGCGCCGCACCGGCCCGCCGCCGAGGTGACCAGCCGCCGCATCCTGGTCGACGCCACCCGCTGGAAGAGCGGCCCGCGCCAGGCCGCCGACCTGGAGGTCCTCCAGGACGCCGTGTTCGGCGACCGGCGCCTCGCGCTGCGCTACCGGCACAGCGGGCAGCGGGAGCCGCGGGCGTACACCGTGGACCCGTACGGCCTGGTCGCCAAGGCGGGGGTCTGGTACCTGGTCGCCGACACCCGCGGCCGGCCCCGGCTGTTCCGCGCCGACCGGGTCCGCTCGGCCCGTCTCCTCGACGATCCCGTACGGCGCCGGCCGGGCGTCGAACTCGCGGACGTCTGGGAGGAGTTGCGCCGCCAGGTGGAGGAGCGGCCGGGCGGGATCGAGGTCACGGTACGGGTGCGGCGGGAGCGGCTCGACATGTTCCGCCGGATGGCCGCGGCCGACCTCGCCGAACCGCCCGAGGACGACGGCGAGGGCGACTGGGTCACCGCCCGGCTGACCTACCCGGTGCTGCGGGCCGTGCGCCAACTCCTCGCCTTCTCCGACCAGGTGGAGATCCTGGACCCGCCCGAGGCGCGCGCGGAACTGCTCGACGGGGTGCGCGCGGTCGGCGCGCTGTACGAACGGGCCTGAGCGGCCCGGGAGTTCAGTCCAGCCAGTGGTCGCGGCCGATGGTGATGAGCCGCAGCTGCCGGGTGGCCCGCAGGGTCACCCGCTCCCGCTCCTCGGCCGGACCCTCCAGCGCCTCCAGGAACAGGGAGGCGGTGATCAGCATCTGGTCGACGTAGAGGTGCGCGAGCATCAGCACGTCCGCGTCGCTCCAGCCCTCCGTCTGGGGGTCCTTGGCCAGCTCGGCCTTCACCTCCTCGGCGAACCGGTCCAGCTGGTCGCCGATGGCCCGGCGCACCGGCTGCACCCCGCCGTTGCGCTCGCGGGCGATGAACCGTACGTGCGCGGGGTGCGCGGCCACGTAGTCGGCGATCAGCTCGATGCCGCGCGCGATGCGCTCCTCGCTGTCGCCGGTCGTCGCCACCGTCTCGCGCACCATCGGGTGCAGGCTGCCCAGCGCCTCGTCGACCAGGGCGACACCGAGGTCGGCGATCGAGCGGAAGTGCCGGTAGAAGGCGGTGGGGGCGAGGCCGACGGCCCGGGTGACCTCGCGCAGGCCCAGGCTGCTCAGGCTCTGCTCCGCCAGCAGCGCGAGCGCCGCGTCGAGGAACGCCTGCCGGGTCTTCTGCTTCTGCGCCTGCCGGATGCCGAGGGTGTGACTCATGTCATCCAGTTAACAACTGTTCTCTGGAATTGAAAAGCCGTCGGACGGGTTATGCTGAAGTCAGTGAACAACTGTTACTACAACTGTTCACCGAGACTTCACAGAGACCGGAACGCGAGGCATCCCAGAGGGGGGACCCGATTCCCATGCTGTTCCTCGTCGCCGCATTCATGCTGCTCGGTGTGGTGCTGGGCACCGTGGCCCACGCACCGCTGACCGTCACCGGCGCGCTGGCCGCCGTCATCGCCGTCTGGCTCGGCGTCTTCGCCGTCCGCGAGCGTCTCGGCCGCCGCCGCCACACCTCGGCCGACTGACCGTCCGACGACCACCATCGGGAGCTCGAGCACCATGCAACTCACCGCACCGGCCACGAGCCGCGCCAAGGCCCCGGCCCGCACCCGCGACGCCGACGGCATGGCCGTCGCGTCCTTCATCCTCGGCCTGCTCGGCCTGCTCGTGCTGAACCTCTTCCTCGGCCCGGTCGCCATCGTCCTGGCCGCCGTCTCCCTGTGGCGTGGCACCGCCCGCCGGGGCCGCGCCTACCTGGGCCTCGCCCTGGGCGTCGCCGACCTCGCGGTCCTGCTGGCGGCGATGCAGATGTCGCACACGGTGTCCTGGAGCCTGTGACGCGGCCGGAGCCCGCCGGGCGGGCGGCGGCCGCCGTGCCGCCGCGGCCCCGCCGCCACGTCCGGCCGCGCCGGGGTGCGCCGGCCGGTCAAAGTAGACTCTGCACACCATGGCTTACCTCGACCACGCCGCGACCACCCCCATGCTCCCGGAGGCGGCCAAGGCCCTGACCGCCCAGTTGGGCGTCACGGGCAACGCCTCCTCCCTGCACGCCTCCGGCCGCCAGGCCCGCCGCACGGTCGAGGAATCCCGCGAGACCCTCGCGGAAGCGCTCGGCGCCCGGCCCAGCGAGGTCGTCTTCACCTCCGGCGGCACCGAGGCCGACAACCTCGCCGTGAAGGGGCTGTACTGGTCCCGCCGCGCCGCCGACCCCGCCCGCACCCGCGTCCTGTCCAGCCCCGTCGAGCACCACGCCGTCCTCGACGCCGTGCACTGGCTCGGCGAGCACGAGGGCGCCACCGTCGAGTACCTGCCCGTCGACACCCACGGCCGCGTCCACCCGGAGGCCCTGCGCGAGGCCATCGCCCGCAACCCCGAGGACGTCGCGCTGGCCACCGTGATGTGGGCCAACAACGAGATCGGCACCATCATGCCGATCCGCCGACTGGCCGACGTGGCCGCCGAGTTCGGCATCCCGCTGCACGCCGACGCGGTCCAGGCGTTCGGTCAGGTCCCGCTGGACTTCGCCGCCTCCGGCCTCGCCGCGATGACCGTCTCGGCCCACAAGATCGGCGGCCCCTACGGCATCGGCGCCCTGCTGCTGGGCCGCGAGCACACCCCCGTCCCGGTGCTGCACGGCGGCGGCCAGGAGCGGCACGTGCGCTCCGGCACCCTCGACGTCCCCGCCATCGCCTCCTTCGCCGTCGCCGGGCGGATCGCCGCCGCGCGGCAGGAGGAGTTCGCCCGTGAAGTCGGCGCCCTGCGCGACCGGTTGGCGGACGCCGTGCGGGCCGCCGTGCCGGACGCGATCCTCGGCGGCGACCCCGCGCCCGGCGGCCGGCTGCCCGCAAACGCGCACTTCACCTTCCCTGGCTGCGAGGGCGACTCCCTGCTGCTCCTGCTGGACGCCCAGGGCATCGAGTGCTCCACCGGTTCCGCCTGCACCGCGGGCGTCGCCCAGCCCAGCCACGTCCTGCTGGCCACCGGGGTGGACCCGGACCTGGCCCGCGGCACCCTGCGCTTCTCCCTCGGCCACACCTCCACCGAGGCGGACGTGGCCGCCGTCGCCGCGGCCATCGGCCCGGCGGTGGAACGCGCCCGCGCGGCCGGTCTCACCTGAGCCCCCGAACCGGCCCCGGACACACGAAACGACCTACGAGGCGGGTTCCCTTCGCCGGTATTGCCCGGATCAGGTACTGGGGGTCGCCTTCCGGTCTCGCGACCTTCCGGCCTCTCAGCCCGAGCGTCGACGTCGGCACCAGCGGATACCTTGCGGTGTCTCGCTGACGTCGGCTACTCCACTCGGACTCCCTCACTCGTCCCGTAGGCCTACCAACAGAATAAGACTGCCCATACCAGACATAAAGGGCCCTATCCATGATTTTTTCGGGGCCCGGTTCCCGCGGCCCCGTACCCTGGAAGCGTTATGACTGAGACCCCGCAGCGCCCCCTCCGCGTCCTCGCCGCCATGTCCGGCGGGGTGGACTCCGCCGTCGCCGCCGCGCGTGCCGCGGAAGCCGGCCATGACGTCACCGGCGTCCATCTCGCGCTCTCCGCGAACCCCCAGTCCTTCCGCACCGGCGCGCGGGGCTGTTGCACCATCGAGGACTCCCGCGACGCCCGCCGCGCCGCCGACGTCATCGGCATCCCCTTCTACGTCTGGGACCTCGCCGACCGCTTCCGCGAGGACGTCGTCGAGGACTTCATCGCCGAGTACGAGGCCGGCCGCACCCCCAACCCCTGCCTGCGCTGCAACGAGAAGATCAAGTTCGCCGCGCTGCTCGACAAGGCGCTGGCCCTCGGCTTCGACGCCGTCTGCACCGGCCACTACGCCAAGGTGATCGTCCGCGAGGACGGCTCCCGCGAGCTGCACCGCGCCTCCGACATGGCCAAGGACCAGTCGTACGTCCTCGGCGTGCTGGACGAGAGGCAGCTCGCGCACGCGATGTTCCCGCTCGGCGACACGGTCACCACCAAGGAGGAGATCCGCGCCGAGGCCGAGCGCCGGGGCCTGGCGGTCGCCAAGAAGCCCGACTCGCACGACATCTGCTTCATCGCCGACGGCGACACCCAGGGCTTCCTCGCCCAGCGGCTCGGCAAGGCCGAGGGCGACATCGTGGACGAGTCCGGCACCCGGCTCGGCACGCACGAGGGGGCGTACGGCTTCACGATCGGCCAGCGCAAGGGGCTGCGCATCGGCACCCCGGCCCCCGACGGCAAGCCGCGCTACGTCCTCGACATCTCCCCGGTGACCAACACGGTCACGGTCGGCCCGGCCGCCGCCCTGGACGTGGTGGGCCTTACCGCGATCAAGCCCCGCTGGTGCGGCACCGCCCCCACCGGCCCCGGCACCTACACCGCCCAGCTGCGCGCCCACGGCGGCGAGACCGAGGTACGCGCCGAACCGGTCGACGGCGAACTGCGCGTCACCTTCACCGAGCCCGTCCGCGGCGTGGCCCCCGGCCAGGCGATCGTGCTCTACGACGGCACGCGGGTGGTCGGCTCGGCCACGATCGCCTCGACCACCCGGGCGACCGCGGCGGCGTGACGCCACCGGGTTCTCCAGCACGCGGGCGGTCGGTCCGGCCGGCGGGCGTGACCCCGGCTACGCCGTGAGGTACTCGGTCAGTACCGGACCCAGGACATCGGGCTCGACCATGTGGGTCTGGCCCTCCAGGACCCGGTACTCGCCCCGGGGCACCGCGTCCGCGATGTCCCGGCAGGCCTGCCGCATCCAGTCCGGGCTCGCGCCGCCCGCGATCGCCAGCACGGGCACGGGGACGGCGGCCAGCCGGTCGCGGGGGAGCAGGCCGTCGGCCATGACGGCGTCGTCGTACGCGAGGCTCGGCGCGGCCGCCTCCAGGCCGGGCCACATGGGGGACTGGCGGGCGCGCTGGATCATCTCCTCGCCGAGCCCGGTGAGCCGCAGGAACAGCTCCACCGCCGCCCCGCGCCGGCCCTCCGCCAGTGCCCGGTCCAGGTTCTGCTTGTAGACGGCCTCCCGCTCGGCGCCGCCCGCCAGATGGTCCGCGTACGGCACCTCGTACACCGCCGCCCGGGTGAACGGCAGCCCGCTCGCCAGGGCGTCGAGCACCAGCGCGCCGCCCGAGGAGACCCCGAACAGCGCCGCCTCGCCGCCCACCGCGGCCAGCAGCGCCGCCAGGTCCTCGACCTCGCGCGCCACCTCGTACGGTTTCGTGTCGCCGCTCGCGCCGCGGCCCCGGCGGTCGTAGACGACGGCCGTCACCCGGTCCGCGAGCCGCTCGGCCAGGGGGG
Organism: Streptomyces misionensis; assembly: GCF_007896895.1. Classification (GTDB taxonomy): domain Bacteria; phylum Actinomycetota; class Actinomycetes; order Streptomycetales; family Streptomycetaceae; genus Streptomyces; species Streptomyces misionensis_A. Next base: position 20,011 of record NZ_VOGW01000199.1, read on the forward strand.
CCAGGGTGCCGCCGGTGGACATCGCTCCGCTCACCAGGATCACCACGGGCCCCTCGCCCGTCACCCGGTACGCGAGAGAAGTGCCGTCGCGGGAAGTCGTCTTGTCGTCCATGTCCGTGCAGACTGCCGCACGACGGCGGGGACGGCGGTCACGACACGTCGACGTCGTAGAAGCAGAGGTGGTCCTTGATCGGTGCCACCTCCGGCTTCGGGTCCGGGTACGCCCAGGCCAGATCGGGCGCGTCCGGCAGCGACCAGTAGGACGCCGTGCCCTTGAACGGGCACACCGTGTGCGTGCCGGACGGGGTCAGCAGGTCGAGGCGCACGTCCTCGGCCGGGATGTAGTACCGCACCGGGCAGCCCGTCTCGCGCAGCAGCAGCGGGCGGTCGGTCTGAGCGAGCACCTGGTCACCGTGCACCACGCGCACGTGCCGCTCGCCGGGTTCGATCGTGATGGTGTGTCCTTCGGCCATACCGGTACAGCGCCGTACGGGCGGGAGTTCTTCCCGCGTACCGTAGGGACCATGAACATCTGCGTCTTCCTGTCCGCCGCCGACCTCGACGAGCGCTACACCCGTCCCGCCCGCGAGTTCGCGAAACTGATCGGCAAGGGCGGCCACACCCTGGTGTGGGGCGGTTCCAACGTCGGTCTGATGAAGGTCGTCGCCGACGGCGTGGAGGAGGCCGGCGGGCGCCTGGTGGGCGTGTCCGTGGAGTTCCTGGCCAACAAGACGCGGCCCGGCGCCGACGAGATGGTGATCGCCCCGGACCTCGCCGAGCGCAAGAAGCTGCTCCTGGAGAAGGCCGACGCCGTGGTCATCATGGTGGGCGGCACCGGCACCCTGGACGAGGCCACCGAGATCCTGGAGCTGAAGAAGCACGGCCGCACCCACAAGCCCGTGGTGCTGCTGAACACCGCCGGGTTCTACGACGGCCTGCGCGAGCAGTTCCGCCGCATGGAGGACGAGGGCTTCCTGCCCCGCCCCCTGGCCGACCTGGTGTTCTTCGCCGAGGAGCCGGTCGGGGCCATGGCCTACCTGGAGGAGCAGACGGGCACCCGCTGATGCGAGCATGGCGGGTATGGCTACACATGTGATCACCGGGGCCGGTTCCGGCATCGGCGCGGCCGTCGCCCGCCGCCTGCACGCGCGCGGCGACGAGCTCGTCCTGCACGCCCGCGACGCGGGCCGCGCCAAGGAACTGGCCGCCGAGTTCCCCGGCGCCCGCACCCTGGTCGGCGACCTCGCGGAACCGGACCGGCTCTCCTGGGCGTTCTCCCACCAGACCCTGCCCGACCGGGTGGACTCCCTGCTGCACATCGCCGGCGTGGTGGACCTCGGCGGCATCGGCGAACTGACCCCGAAGTCCTGGCACCACCAGCTCGGCGTCAACCTCGTCGCGCCCGCCGAGCTGACCCGGCTGCTGCTGCCCCAGCTGCGCGCGGCCCGCGGCCACGTCCTCTTCGTGAACTCCGGCGCGGGCCTGAACGCCGGCGCCGGCTGGGGCGCCTACGCCGCCTCCAAGCACGGCCTCAAGGCCCTCGCCGACGCGCTGCGCCAGGAGGAGCACGCCGCCGGCGTCCGCGTCACCTCCGTCTACCCCGGCCGCACCGCCAGCCCCATGCAGGCCAAGGTGCACCAGCAGGAGGGCAAGGAGTACGACGCCGGCAGGTGGATCGACCCCGAATCGGTCGCCACGACCATCCTCATGGCCCTGGACCTGCCCCGTGACGCGGAGGTCAACGACCTGACGGTGCGCCCGGGCCGCTGACCGGCGCCTACGCATTCCGTAGGCTTCCCTGGTGAGCGAAAACAGCGAGTTCAGGTTCGCCGGGGCCACCGGAGTCGGGTCCATGCCCGGCGGGGACGCCCGGGAGGCCGCCAAGACCGTCACCGGGTCCTTCGAGGACTTCCCGTTTCTGGCCGAGCTGCCCGCCCGGGGCCCCGGCGCCGACATGATCGGCCGCACCGCCGGGATGCTGGTCGAGCTGTACGCGCGCGTGGAGCCCAGCGGCTGGCGGCTCGGCGATCGGCCGGGCCGGGACACCCGCCGGGCGTGGTCGTTCCTGCGCGAGGACCTGGACGCGCTGGAGGAGTTCACCCAGGGGTACGAGGGCGATCTGAAGGTCCAGGCCGTCGGGCCCTGGACGCTCGCCGCCGCCCTGGAGCTGCGCGGCGGCGAGGTCGCCCTCTCGGACGCCGGCGCCTGCCGGGACCTCGCCGCCTCCCTCGCCGAGGGACTGCGCCTGCACCTCGCCGAGGTCCGGCGCCGCGTCCCCGGCGCCCGGATCGTGCTCCAGCTCGACGAGCCCTCCCTCACCGCCGTGCTGCGCGGGCAGGTCCGCACCGCCAGCGGCTACCGCACCCACCGCGCCGTCGACCGCCAGACCGTGGAGGCCACCCTGCGCGACGTCATCGGCGCCCACCCCGGCGGACCCGTGGCCGTCCACTCCTGCGCCCCCGACGTGCCGTTCGCGCTGCTGCGCCGGGCCGGGGCCGACGCGATCTCCTTCGACTTCGCGCTCCTCACCGAGCGTGACGACGAGGCGATCGGCGAGGCCGTGGAGGGCGGCACCCGCCTGTTCGCCGGTGTCGTGCCCGGCACGGACGGCCCATTGTCAGACCCTGCCGGTAGCGTCATGGGTGTCAGGACGTTGTGGCGCAGGCTGGGGCTGCACCCGGAGCTGCTCGCCGAGGCGGTCACCCTCACCCCGGCGTGCGGTCTCGCGGGCGCTTCCCCCGCCTATGCGCGCCAGGCGCTCGCCCACTGCGTCCGGGCGGCGAGATCCCTCGCGGACAACCCAGAGTAACGGGAGGACAACACGGTGGCCGGCGACAAGCAGGCGGAGACGACGGCGGTGCCCGCAGAGGCCCGCGACAGGCACGCGCAGCTGGCGGAGCAGGTCGAGGAGCACCGCTTCCGGTACTACGTGAAGGACGCTCCCGTCATCAGCGACGCGGAGTTCGACCAGCTCCTGAAGTCCCTGGATGCCCTGGAGGAGCGGTACCCGGAGCTGCGCGGCCCCGACTCGCCCACCCAGAAGGTGGCCGGGTCGTACCAGACGGAGTTCACCGCGGTCGAACACCGCCAGCGCATGCTCTCCCTCGACAACACCTTCAACGACGAGGAGCTGGCCGCCTGGACCGACCGCATCGCCCGTGAACTCGGCGACCAGGAGTACCACTTCCTGTGCGAGCTGAAGGTCGACGGCCTCGCGGTCAACCTCACCTACGAGCACGGCCGCCTCACCCGCGCCGCCACCCGCGGCGACGGCCGCACCGGCGAGGACATCACGCCCAACGTGCGCACGATCGCGGAGATCCCCGACCGGCTGCGCGGCGACGACGTCCCGGACCTGGTGGAGATCCGCGGCGAGGTCTACTTCCCGATGGAGAAGTTCCTCGAACTCAACGAGCGCCTGGTCGCGGCCGGCGACAAGCCCTTCGCCAACCCCCGCAACGCGGCGGCCGGTTCACTGCGCCAGAAGGACCCCCGCGTCACCGCCACCCGCCCGCTGCACATGGTGGTGCACGGCATCGGCGCCCTGGAGGGGTTCACGGGGATGACCCGGCTCTCCCAGGCGTACGACCTGCTGAAGACCTGGGGCATGCCCACCTCCCCGCACAACCGGGTGGTCGACGGCCTCGACGGCGTACGGGAGTTCATCGCCCACTACGGCGAGAACCGCCACTCGGTGGAACACGAGATCGACGGCGTCGTCGTCAAGCTGGACGAGCTGCGCCTGCAGGGCCGCCTCGGCTCCACCGCGCGGGCGCCCCGCTGGGCCATCGCGTACAAGTACGCGCCGGAGGAGGTCAACACCAAGCTCATCGACATCAAGGTGGGCGTCGGCCGTACCGGCCGGGTCACGCCGTACGCCCAGGTCGAGCCGGTCACGGTGGCGGGCAGCGAGGTGGAGTTCGCCACCCTGCACAACCAGGAGGTCGTCAAGGCCAAGGGCGTCCTGATCGGGGACACGGTCGTCATCCGCAAGGCGGGCGACGTCATCCCGGAGATCCTCGGCCCGGTGGTCGACCTCAGGGACGGCAGCGAGCGGGAGTTCGTGATGCCGGGCGAGTGCCCCGAGTGCGGCACCCCGCTGCGGCCCATGAAGGAGGGCGACATCGACCTCCGCTGCCCCAACGCCCGCACTTGCCCCGCCCAGTTGCGCGAGCGGGTCTCCTACCTGGCGGGCCGCGCGTGCCTGGACATCGAGCACTTCGGCGAGGTGGCCGCCGCCGCGCTCACCCGCCCGCTGGAGCCGGCCGACCCGCCGCTGGTGGACGAGGGCGACCTGTTCGACCTGACGGTGGAGAAGCTGCTTCCCATCAAGGCCTACGTCCTCGACCCGGACAGCGGTCTGCCCAAGCGCGACCCCAGGACGGGCGAGGAGAAGGTCGCCACCGTCTTCGCCAACCAGAAGGGCGAGCCGAAGAAGAACACGCTTGCCCTGCTGGAGAACATCGAGGCGGCCAAGACCCGCCCGCTGGCCCGTTTCCTGAACGGACTGTCCATCCGGCACGTCGGCCCGGTCGCCGCCCAGGCCCTCGCCCGGGAGTTCCGCTCCGTCGACCGAATCGAACAGGCCACCGAAGAGGAACTGGCGGCCACCGACGGCGTCGGCCCGATCATCGCCGCGGCGGTCAAGGAGTGGTTCGCGGAGGAGTGGCACCGGGAGATCGTCCGCAAGTGGAAGGCCGCGGGCGTCCCGCTGGAGGAGCAGGTCAGCGAGGAGGAGGAGGGTCCGCGTCCGCTGGAGGGGCTCACCGTCGTGGTCACCGGCACCCTGGAGAAGTTCACCCGGGACGGCGCCAAGGAGGCGCTGCAGAGCCGGGGCGCCAAGGTGACCGGCTCGGTCTCCAAGAAGACCTCGTTCGTCGTTGTGGGTGACAACCCGGGCTCGAAGTACGACAAGGCCGTGCAAATGAAGGTCCCGGTGCTCGACGAGGACGGATTCGGCGTCCTGTTGGCGCAGGGCCCCGAGGCCGCGGCCGAAGTGGCGCTTCCGACCGAGGAGTAGCGGTTGAAGGCCACCCGATCGGCGCATACCAGTTGCATACGGGTGGCCCGGGCGCATTCGGGCAACCGCCGACGACCGGTGCCCGTGGAAGCCCTGCGCGGCCTAGTGTTGAGATGTGCACCTGCCGAGCCCGGCGGCGGCCGGGGCATTCCCCTGCCGCGCCGTGGGCGCGGCGGGGGTTCTTCAGCGTGAAGCCGCCGATGGTGTCGGACACCGGGCCGCGTGGCGTGGGCACCGCCGGCTGTGAGAGGGACGGGAATGGAACCGACCGAGAGCGTCGCCCCGGACTCACGGCTGCGCCTGCGCCGCCGCGCCGTCGCCTGGCGGGAGATCCTGCGCCCGGGCGGGGGCCGCAACCGCCCCGGCGTCCGTCCGGCCGCGGCCGGTGCCGTCCAGCCGCCCCTGCGTCCGCCGCTGGCCATCGAGCCCGTCCCCGGCCTCGGCGCCGGCCAGGAGCCCGGACGCCGGCTGCCCCGGCCCGCGCTGCCCGCCGCCGTGGTCGCCGCCGCGGCCGTCGTGCTGGGCACCGGCTTCTACGGCGCCTTCAGCGGCCGGCACGCCCTCTTCCCGTCCGGCACCGCCGGCTGGTCGCTGGCCCTGCTCACCGGGATCATCGTCGGCCACCTCGTGATGCTGGGCCGCGCCCGCTGGTGGGGCGGCACCGGCTCGGGCGCCGCCCTCACCCTCGCCGTACTGCTGCTCTTCGGCTGGGTCAGCGCCGGCATGATCAGCCTCACCGTCGTCGTCCTGGTCGGCATAGCCCGCCGGCAGCGTCGGGGGCAGGGCGTGCTGCACGGCGCGGCGGACCTGCTCGGCATCGCCGCCGGCGCCCTGCTGCTCGGCGCGTTCGGCCGGTTCCCCAGCGTCGAGGCGCCCTGGCGCACGCACAACTGGAGCGTCGCCACCGCGCCCGAGATCGCCCTGGTCGCCGTCGCCTATCTGGCGGTCAGCCGGGGCCTGCTGTGGTACCTGAATGCCCCGCGTGACGGCGCACTGCCGGCCATCGCGCGTCCCGCGCTGGTCAGACAGGGCCTGGTGGCGGTGGCGTTACTCGGCATCGCGCCGCTGCTGTGCGTGGTCGCCGACGCCCAGCCGATCCTGCTGCCGCTGTTCGCGATCCCGCTGATCGCCCTCGACTCCGCGCTGTGGATGGCCCGCGCGCGGGCCGAGGAGCAGCTGCGCGACCCGCTGACCGGGCTGCCCAACCGGCAGTGGCTCCAGGAGCGGATCTGGACCGCGCTGGACGAGGCCGACCGCATCGGGGCGCGCTCCGCACTCATGCTGATCGACCTCGACCGCTTCCGGTCGGTCAATGACACCCTCGGCCATCTCGCCGGTGACCGGCTGCTGTTGCAGATCGCCGAGCGGCTGCGGCTCGCCCTGCCTCGCGGCGCCGAGGCGGCCCGGCTCGGCGGGGACGAGTTCGCCGTCTTACTGCCCGTCGCGGACTCCACGACATCGGCGATGCGCGTCGCCCGCGGCCTGGTCACCGCGCTCAGCTCCCCGCTCGACCTCGACGGCCTCACCCTCGTCCTGGAGGCCAGCGCCGGGGTCGCCGTCTTCCCGGACCACGCCATGGACGCGGAGGGGCTGCTGCGGCGGGCCGACGTGGCCATGTACCAGGCGAAGCGGGACCGTACGGGGGTCGAGGTCTACGAGTCCAAGCGGGACTCCAACACCCCCGACCGGCTCGGCCTCCTCGGCGATCTGCGCCGGGCGCTGGACGCGCACGAGGTGCAGCTGCACTACCAGCCCAAGGTCCGCTTCGACGGCCAGGTCGCGGGCCTGGAGGCGCTGGTGCGCTGGGTGCATCCGGAGCGCGGGAAGGTGCCGCCGGACGAGTTCATCGCGATCGCCGAGTCGTCCGGGCTGATGCCCCACCTCACCGAGTACGTGCTGGAGACCGCCCTGGCCCAGGTCGCCCGCTGGCGGGCGCAGGGGCTGCGGGTGCCGGTCGCGGTCAACGTCTCCCCGCGCGACGTCCACACCCCCGGCTTCGCCGGCTCGGTCGCCGCGCGGCTGGCGCGGCACGGGGTCCCGGCGGGCGCGCTGCAACTGGAGATCACCGAGCACGTCCTGCTGGAGGACCCGCAGCGGGCCGCGGACACGCTCGCGGGGCTGACCGGGCACGGCGTGAAGATGTCCCTGGACGACTTCGGCACCGGGTACTCCTCGCTGGTGCATCTGCGCCGGCTGCCGGTCAGCGAGCTGAAGATCGACCGCTCCTTCGTGGCCCGGCTGGCCGTGGACACCGAGGACGCGGAGATCGTGCGCTGCACCGTCGACCTCGCCCACTCCCTGGGCCTGCTCGTCGTCGCCGAGGGCGTGGAGGACGACGAGACCTGGGAACGGCTGCGCGACCTCGGCTGTGACGCGGTCCAGGGCTGGCTGGTCGCGGCGGCGATGCCGGCGGACGAGACGACGGCGTGGCTCCGGGCGCGGGAAGCGAGCGCGTGCGGAGCCTCGGCACTCCCGCCGGCCCGCCCCTGACGGCCGGCCCGGTTCCCGGCCCGGGGCAGGCCTCGGGCCGGGCGCGGTCCGCCGCGCGGTTCCCCGTGTCCCTCCGCTACTCGTCCCCCGCCTTCGCGAAGCGGTCCACCAGAAGGCGCAGGCGCCGGGCGTGGGCCGGTTCCGGCAGGCGGCCGCTGCGCATGAGTGTCGCCAGGCCGTGCAGCGCGGCCCAGAAGGTCTCCGCCACCAGGCCGGGTTCCTCCTCGGGCGCCGTGACCGGTGTCACGACCGCCAGCAGTTGGCCGAAGGCCTCCTGGAGGGCCGCCGGGGCCTCCGGGGTCGCGAACGGCAGGTCGACCAGGTGGGTGAACATCGCGTCGTAGAGGGCGGGCCGGCGGCGGGCGAAGGACGTGTACGTCTCCGCCACCGCCGCCAGTGCGGCCCGCGTGCCCGGCGCCGCCTCCCGCGCCCGGCGCATCTCCACCGCCAGCTCCGCGCAGCCCTCCACCGCGACCGCCGCCATGATCGCGCCCTTGCCCTTGAAATGGCTGTAGAGGACCGGCTGGCTGTACTCGATCTCGGCGGCCAGCCGGCGTGTGGTCACCGCGTCCCAGCCCTCCGCCTCGGCCAGTTCCCGGGCCGCCGTCACGATCAGCCGCCTGCGCTCCGCTCGTTCGCGCTCCCGGCGCGTCTGGATCGTCATGCCCGTGATTCTAGCAACGCTAGCCATTCTGTCGTCGCTCTGTTAGCGTCACTCTCATTCCTAGCGTTGCTAGCAAAGGGGGAGTCGTGACCGTCACCGCCTACACCCTGGCCGTGCTGCTCGATCTGTTCTGCCTGTTCCTCGGCTACCGCTTCTGGTTCCGGCCCGGCCCCGCCGCCGCCGGCTACGGCGTCCCGGCCGATCCCGGGGGAGACGCCGGCGCCTACCTCTCCGTCAAGGGCCTCAGGGACGGCACCTTCGGCGTGGTGGGCCTGCTCCTGCTCGCCTTCGCCGGGGCGCGGGCCGAGGCCTGGTTCATGGTCGGCGTGGCCCTCGTCCCGCTCCTGGACACCCGGATAGTCCTGCGCCACGGCGGCCCGAAGGCCGTCGCGTTCGGCGTCCACCTCGCCACCGCCGTCGTCGTCCTGGTCGCCGCCGCGCTGCTCTTCGCGGCCTGACCGGACCCCCGGGCGCGTCGCGGCCGGCACCGTTCGGCGGGCGTGCCCGGGGAAACCGTTTCACGGCCACCCCGCCCGGCCCCATAGGATTGGCCCCAAACCACACACACTCACCCCAGAGGATCGCTGCATGCCTGGCATCACGCGCGAGGAGGTCGCCCACCTCGCCCGGCTGGCGCGTCTGGAGCTGAAGCCCGAAGAGCTCGACCACTTCGCGGGACAGCTGGACGACATCATCGGCGCGGTCGCCCGCGTCAGCGAGGTCGCCGACCAAGACGTACCGCCGACCTCGCACCCGCTCCCGCTGACGAACGTCATGCGGGCGGACGAGGTCCGTCCCTCGCTCACCCCCGAGCAGGCGCTCTCCGGCGCCCCCGCCCAGGAGCAGCAGCGTTTCAAGGTGCCGCAGATCCTGGGGGAGGAGTGACCGTCATGACGGACAACATCATCAAGCTCACGGCCGCGCAGACCGCCGAGAAGATCGCCTCCGGCGAGCTGACCGCGGTCGAGGTCACCGAGGCCCACCTGGCCCGCATCGACGCCGTCGACGAGAAGGTGCACGCCTTCCTGCACGTCGACCGCGAGGGCGCCCTCGCCCAGGCCCGCGCCGTGGACGAGAAGCGCGCCCGCGGCGAGAAGCTCGGCCCGCTGGCCGGCGTCCCGCTCGCGCTCAAGGACATCTTCACCACCGAGGGCGTGCCGACGACCGTCGGCTCGAAGATCCTCGAGGGCTGGATCCCGCCGTACGACGCGACGCTGACCAAGCGCCTCAAGGCCGCCGACGTCGTCATCCTCGGCAAGACCAACATGGACGAGTTCGCCATGGGGTCCTCCACCGAGAACAGCGCCTACGGCCCGACCGGCAACCCCTGGGACCTCACCAAGATCCCCGGCGGCTCCGGCGGCGGTTCCTCCGCCGCGCTCGCCTCCTTCCAGGCCCCGCTCGCCATCGGCACCGACACCGGCGGCTCCATCCGCCAGCCGGCCGCCGTCACCGGCACGGTCGGCGTGAAGCCGACGTACGGCGCGGTCTCCCGCTACGGCATGGTGGCGTTCTCCTCCTCCCTCGACCAGGGCGGCCCCTGCGCCCGCACGGTCCTGGACGCGGCCCTGCTGCACGAGGTCATCGCCGGTCACGACCCGATGGACTCCACCTCCGTCGACGCCCCGGTCCCGCCGGTGGTCGAGGCCGCCCGCAACGGCAGCGTGGCGGGCATGCGCGTCGGCGTCGTCAAGCAGTTCCGCGGCGAGGGCTACCAGGCCGGCGTCATCCAGCGCTTCGACGAGTCCGTCGAGCTGCTGAAGGAGCTGGGCGCCGAGATCGTCGAGCTGGACTGCCCGTCCTTCGACCTCGCCCTGTCGGCGTACTACCTGATCGCCCCCTCCGAGTGCTCCTCCAACCTCGCCCGCTTCGACGGCCTGCGCTACGGCCTGCGGACCGGCGACGACGGCTCGCACTCGGCCGAGGAGGTCACCTCCCTGACCCGCGAGGCCGGCTTCGGCCCCGAGGTCAAGCGCCGCATCATGCTCGGCACCTACGCCCTGTCGAGCGGCTACTACGACGCCTACTACGGCTCCGCGCAGAAGGTCCGCACCCTCATCACGCGCGACTTCGAGAAGGCGTTCGAGCAGGTCGACGTGATCGTCTCCCCGACGACCCCGACCACCGCCTTCGCGATCGGCGAGCGCGCCGACGACCCGATGGCGATGTACCTCGCGGACCTGTGCACCATCCCGACCAACCTGGCGGGCAACGCGGCCATGTCCCTGCCCTGCGGTCTCGCCCCGGAGGACAACCTCCCGGTGGGTCTTCAGATCATCGCCCCGGCGATGCAGGACGATCGCCTGTACAAGGTGGGCGCCGCCGTCGAGGCCGCCTTCGTGGAAAAGTGGGGACACCCGCTGCTTGAGGAGGCTCCGTCGCTGTGAGCAAGCTGTCCAAGGCCAAGGACTTCAAGAAGTCCAAGTCCGGTACGTACCTGTCCATGGCCACCACCGCGTTCGGCGCGATCGGTGTCACCAAGCAGATCAAGAAGGCCCGCGCCGAGCACGACACGCTGCGGCTGATCGACGCCACGGTCTCCGCCGTCGCGATCGCGACCGGCCTCGCGATCCTCTACCGCGAGCTGAAGCGGCTGGGCGACGACGACGTCCTGCTGGGCTGAGAGGGAAGTTTTCACCGTGACCACCACGACCGACCTGGTGTCGTACGAGGACGCGCTGGCGTCGTACGACCCCGTCATGGGCCTCGAGGTCCATGTCGAACTCGGCACCAAGACCAAGATGTTCTGCGGGTGCTCCACGGAGCTGGGCGCCGAGCCCAACTCGCAGACCTGCCCCGTCTGCCTCGGCCTGCCCGGCGCGCTCCCGGTCGTCAACGCGACCGGCGTCGAGTCGGCCGTCAAGATCGGCCTCGCGCTGAACTGCTCGATCGCCGAATGGTGCCGCTTCGCCCGGAAGAACTACTTCTATCCGGACATGCCGAAGAACTTCCAGACCTCCCAGTACGACGAGCCGATCGCCTTCGACGGCTACCTCGACGTGCAGCTGGAGGACGGCGAGACCTTCCGCGTGGAGATCGAGCGCGCCCACATGGAGGAGGACACCGGCAAGTCGACGCACGTCGGCGGCGCCACCGGCCGTATCCACGGCGCGTCCCACTCCCTGCTGGACTACAACCGCGCCGGCATCCCGCTCATCGAGATCGTCACCAAGCCGATCGTCGGCGCCGGCGAGCGCGCCCCCGAGGTCGCCAAGGCGTACGTCCGCGAGCTGCGCGAGGTCATCCGTGCCCTCGGCGTCTCCGAGGCCCGCATGGAGATGGGCCAGATGCGCTGCGACGTGAACCTGTCGCTGATGCCCAAGGGCGCCGACAAGTTCGGCACGCGCTCGGAGACGAAGAACGTCAACTCGCTGCGCTCGGTGGAGCGCGCGGCCCGCTTCGAGATCATGCGGCACGCGGCCGTGCTGTCCTCCGGCGGCACCATCGTCCAGGAGACCCGCCACTTCCACGAGGACACCGGGTCCACGACCTCGGGCCGCGTGAAGGAGGAGGCCGAGGACTACCGGTACTTCCCGGAGCCCGACCTGGTGCCCGTCGCGCCCTCGCGCGAGTGGGTCGAGCAGATCCGCGCGGCGCTGCCCGAACTGCCGCTGGCCCGCCGTACCCGGCTGCTCGCCGAGTGGGGCATCTCCGCCACCGACATGCAGGCGATCCTCAACGCCGGCGCGCTGGACCCGATCGTCGCCACCATCGAGGCCGGTGCCGACGCGGCGTCCGCCCGCAAGTGGTGGATGGGCGAACTGGCGCGCAGCGCCAACGAGTCCGGCACGGCGCTGGACGAGCTGGCGATCACCCCGCAGCAGGTGGCCCGGGTCGCCGAGCTGGTCGCGAAGGGCGATCTGAACGACAAGCTGGCCCGCCAGGTCATCGAGGGCGTCCTCGCGGGCGAGGGCACCCCGGACGAGGTCGTCGACAAGCGCGGTCTGAAGGTCGTCTCCGACGACTCGGCCCTCGGCACCGCCGTGGACGAGGCCATCGCCGGCAACCCCGGCGTCGCGGACAAGATCCGCGGCGGCAAGGTGGCCGCGGCCGGCGCCCTGGTCGGCGCGGTCATGAAGGCCACCCGCGGCCAGGCCGACGCGGCCCGCGTCAAGGAGCTGATCCTGGAGAAGCTCGGCGTCAGCGAGGGCTGAGCCACCGTCCGACCCGAGGGGGGACGTGCCGTGTCCGGCGCGTCCCCCCTCGGCATTCCACCCGACTGCTGTGAATAAGCCCACGAACACAGCAAATGATCTCTTCTGCCTGTAAGAGTGGCAAGCGATTGCTCATACGTTCTTTGCGGGCCGTTCGGTTCATGGACGACTGTTCCCGGTCAAAGATCCCCACATCCTCCCTGGGAGCACGTCCGTGGCAGCCCTCGCGCGCTGGTGCGTCAGGCACCGACTGATCGCCGTTCTGCTGTGGTTGTGCGCCTTCGGCGGCGCCACCGCGGCCGCCGCCGTGGCCGGGACGTCGTACTCGAACGACTACTCGGTCCCCGGCACCGAATCCGGCCGCGCCGCCCAGCTGCTCCACGAGGGCTTCCCGGGACTCGGCGGCGACAGCGACACCGTCGTCTGGCACACCACCCGGGGCACCGTGCGGGCCGCCGACGTCGAACAGGGCATGACCCACGCCCTCGACCGGATCGCCGCGCTGCCCGGCGTGTCCTCGGTGGACGGCCCCTACAGCGCCCAGGGCGCCGATCAGATCAGCCGGGACGGCCGCACCGCCTACGCCACCGTCACCTTCGCGCAGCAGGCCGAGGACATCGGCAAGGCCGAGGCCGACTCCGTCGTACGGACCGCCAAGGCCGCCGAGGGCGACGGCCTCCAGGTCGAGCTGGGCGGCAGTGCGATCGGGCTCACCGAGGCACCGCACGACCAGACCGCGGAGGTGGTCGGCGTGCTCGTCGCCGCCGTCGTCCTCCTTGTCGCCTTCGGCTCCCTCGCCGCCTCCCTGCTGCCCATCGCCACCGCCCTGATCGGCGTCGGCACCGCCCACGCGGGCATCGCACTGCTCGGGCACGGGATGACGGTCGCCGACTTCGCCCCCATGCTCGGCATGCTCATCGGCCTCGGCGTCGGCATCGACTACGCGCTGTTCATCGTGACCAGGCACCGGCGCGGACTCAAACGCGGCCTCGGCGTCAGCGAGGCCGCCACGAACGCCGTCGCCACCACCGGACGCGCCGTCGTCTTCGCGGGCGCCACGGTGTGCATCGCGCTGCTCGGCATGCTGATCCTGCGGCTGAGCTTCCTCAACGGCGTCGCCATCGCCGCCTGTCTGACCGTCGTCCTCACCGTCGCGGCCTCCGTCACCCTGCTGCCCGCCCTGCTGTCGTACATCGGCCCGCGCGCCCTCAGCCGCCGCGAACGGCGCCGGCTCGCCGCCCAGGGGCCGCGCCCCGAGGTGCCCACCGGACTCGCCGCCCGCTGGTCCGCGCTGGTGGAGCGGCGCCCCAAACTGCTCGGCTCGCTCGCCGTCGCCGTGATCGCGCTGCTCGCCCTGCCCACCCTCTCGCTCCACCTCGGCACCTCCGACCAGGGCAACGATCCCCGCACCTCCACCACCCGCAAGGCCTACGACCTGCTCGCCGAGGGCTTCGGACCCGGCGTCAACGGACCGCTGACCCTCGTCACCCGAGTGGACGGCGCGGCCGACCGGATCGCCCTGGACAACCTCGACACCACCCTGCGCGACACCCCCGGTGTGGCAGCCGTCACCCCGGCCGCCTACGCCACCGGCGGCGAGACCGCCTACCTCACCGTCGTGCCCGACTCCGCGCCCCAGTCGGCGCGGACCAGCGCCCTCGTGGACCGGCTGCGCGAGCGGGTGCTGCCCGAGGCCGAACAGGGCACCTCCCTCGACCTCCAGGTCGGCGGGGTCTCCGCCGGATACGACGACTTCGCCGATGTGATCATCGGCAAACTGCCGCTGTTCGTCGGCACCGTCATCGGTCTCGGCTGTCTGCTGCTGCTCGTCGCCTTCCGCTCCCTCGGCATCCCGCTGAAGGCCGCCGTGATGAACATCGCCGCCGTCGCCGCCGCGTTCGGCGTCGTGGTCGCCGTCTTCCAGTGGGGGTGGGGCAGCGAACTCCTCGGGCTCGGCCGCGAGGGCCCCATCGAGCCCTTCCTGCCCGTGATCATGGTCTCGGTGCTCTTCGGGCTCTCCATGGACTACCAGGTCTTCCTGGTCAGCCGGATGTACGAGGAGTGGCTGGAGACCGGCGACAACCGGCGCGCCGTCCGGGTGGGCCTCGCCGAGACCAGCCGGGTGATCAACTCCGCTGCCGTGATCATGATCTCGGTGTTCCTCGCCTTCGTCCTCAGCGGCGACCGGGTGATCGCCATGTTCGGCATCGCCCTGGCCGCCGCCGTGGCCCTCGACGCCTTCGTGCTGCGCACCCTGCTGGTGCCCGCGCTGATGCACCTGCTGGGCGCCGCCAACTGGTGGCTGCCCGGCTGGCTGGACCGCCGGCTGCCGCACATCAGCATCGAGCCGCCCGAGTGCCGGGCCGCACATGAGAGGCTCGGCCGGGTCCACATGGACGAACTGCGGGAGGAAGAGCAGCACGATGTACGCGATATCCCTGGGTGACGGCGCCGAACTGCGCCCGCTGGAGGTCTGGCACGCCGAGGAGGTGCTGGCCAACATCGACCGCGGGCGCGCGTTCATCGGCCGGCACGTCGGCCTGCCCGAGGTGGTGGCCGATCTGGACGGGGCCCGTGCCTGGCTGCGGTCGTACGCCGACAAGCGCGCCGCCGACGGCGGCTCACTGCACGGCATCTGGCAGGACGGCACGCTCGTCGGCGGGCTGCTCTTCCGGGTCTGGGACACGCCGAGCGGGGTGTGCGAGGCCGGCTGCTGGCTGGAGCCCGCGGCGGCCGGGCGCGGCCTCGTCACCCGGGGCATGCGGCTGCTGCTCGACTGGGCCTTCGGGGAGCGCGGCATGCACCGGGTCGAGTGGCACGTGGCACCGGGCAACCAGCCCAGCATCAACGTGGCCCGGCGGCTCGGCATGACCCGCGAGGGTGTACTTCGCGAGAACCATCCGCACCACGGCGTGCGCACCAGCACCGAGATCTGGGCGGTGCTCGCCCCGGAATGGGCGGCGGCGCGCGAGGGCGCCGGGCAACACGCCCATTGACGATCATTAAGGGACCTCTCAGACGGCGTCCGTACGGTGCTGTGCATGGCAACGAAGACATCGGAAGGCGCCGCGGTGCGGCACGACGACGAGACGACGGAGGGGGTCGGCACCGCCGAGCAGGCGGTGGACAGGGCGCAGGACGCTCCGGCGGACACGGCGGAGGGCGCGATCGCCCAGGAGAGGGCCGACGGCGCCGAGGGCGCGGCGGACGGTGCGGACGAGGCGGCCGAGGACGTGCGGGGCGAGGCCACGGGCGCCAAGGCGCCTTCCGGGGTCGGCCAGGGCGCCGGGGCCGTCGTCTCCGCCGTGCTGGGCCTGGTCTCGCTCAGCGGCGGCTGGGTCGGCACCGTCGCCGGTGCCCGCCAGCAGCTCATCGGCCAGCTGAGGACGTCGTCCACGGCGGGTGTGGCCCAGCAGATCAAGGCGGTCTACGGCGACGCCTGGCACGCCACCGCGCTGTGGGCCGGCCTGTTCGCGCTGGCCGCGCTGATCACCGGCGTGGTGGTGCTCGCCCGGCCCGCGTTCGGCACCCCCGGCCGCCCGCAGGCGCCCTGGATCAAGTCGGTGGCCTGGGCGGGTGTCTTGCTGGGCGTCGTCGGCCTGCTCCTCGCGGTCCTGAAGTACTCGGACGCGCTGCTCGCCCTGCCGTCCGCGAGCTGACCGGGCCGATAGCCGGGTGATACCCAGGGGCCTTAGGGAATCCGTGCACATGCCACGGGTCCCCTGAGGCCCCTTATTGCGTGCGGCGGGCCCCTCGGGACGCCCGAAGATGCGGAACTCTCCCGATGCGGCGCACCCGGCCGGAGGCGGAGTGTGGAGGCGTCACAGAACCGCTTCCGCGCGAAGGAACCCGCCGTGATCGAGATCGAGAACCACGCCCGGATCCACACCGACCAGCTCATCCTGGAGGCCGACCGGCATCGCCTGGCCCGCGCGGCGACCCTGGCCCGCCGCGCCGCCCGCCGCACCAGAAGGCTCGGGGGCCACGGCCTTCATCGGCCGGGGGACCGTACATGACGACCGCACTGCGCACCCTCGGTGCGAGGCCTCCCGCCGTGTCTCCCGCTCCAACCCCCGCTGTCAGTACGACGATCACACCGAGCCTGTGGAAAACCGGCGTCCCGGTCGTGCGGCCGCGTGCGATGCTCGGGCCCGTGGAAAACAGGTCCGTCAGTCCCGTGTTCGTCGGCCGCGCCGAAGAGCTGGCCGCGCTGAACGAAGCGCTCGCCCGTGCCGCCGCGGGCGAGCCGCAGGCCCTGCTGCTCGCCGGTGAGGCCGGCGTGGGCAAGACCCGCCTCGTCGAGGAGTTCGGCGCGGCGGCCATGCGCCGGGGCGCGACCGTCGCCGTCGGCGGCTGCGTGGAGATCGGCGCCGACGGGCTCCCGTTCGCCCCGTTCTCCGCCGCGCTGCGCGCCCTGCGCGGCGCACGGCCCGGGGAGTTCGCCGCCGCCGCGGCCGGCCAGGAGGAGGAACTGGCCCGGCTGCTCCCCGAGCTGGGCGACAGCGGGGCGGGCCGCCATGACGAACAGGGCATGGCCCGCCTGTTCGAACTCACCGCCCGACTGCTGGAGCGCGTCGCCGCCGCCGGCACCGTCGCGCTCGTCCTGGAGGACCTGCACTGGGCCGACGCCTCCACCCGCCATCTGCTCGCCTACCTCGTGCGCACCCTGCGCACCGGCCGGCTCCTCGTCCTCGCCACCTACCGCTCCGACGACATCCACCGCCGCCACCCGCTGCGCCCCCTGCTCGCCGAACTGGACCGGCTGCGCACCGTCCGCCGGCTCGAACTGCCCCGCTTCACCCGGGAGGAGGCCGCCCGCCAGCTCGCCGGCATCCTGGCCACGGAACCCGACCCCGCCCAGGTCGACGCCGTCTTCGAACGCTCCGACGGCAACCCCTTCTTCGTCGAGGAACTCGCCGTGGCCGCCTGCGAGGGCTGCTGCGCCGGACTCACCGACTCCCTGCGCGATCTGCTCCTGGTCCGGGTCGAGGCACTGCCCGAACCGGCCCAGCGGATCGTCCGGATCGTCGCCGAGGGCGGCTCCACCGTGGAGTACCGGCTGATCGCGGCCGTCGCCAAACTCCCGGAGGACGACCTCATCGAGGCACTGCGGGCCGCCGTCGGCGCCAACATCCTCACCCCCGCCCCGGACGGTGACGGCTACCGCTTCCGGCACTCCCTGGTCCGCGAGGCCGTCGCCGACGACCTGCTGCCCGGTGAGCGCTCCCGCCTCAACCGCCGCTACGCCGAGGCGCTGGAGGCCGACCCCGCCCTCGTCCCGGCCGACGCCCGCGTGCCGCGCCTGGCCGGGTACTGGTACCACGCCCACGACCCCGCCAAGGCCCTGCCCGCCGTCCTCGACGCCTCCGTCGTCGCCCGCCGCCGGCACGCCTACACCGAACAACTCAGCCTGCTGGAGCGGGCGATGGAGCTGTGGGACAGCGTGCCCGCGGAGGTGCGCGCCGCACTGCGCCCCGTGACCGGGGCCGAGGCCTGCGCCCCCTGCGGCGACACCGGCGCCCCGCCGCGCCTGCTCGACCTGATGGCCGAGGCGGCCGTCGCGGGCCGCTTCGGCGGCGAGCGCGAGCGCGCCCTGACGATCACCAAACGGGCCCTGCGCCTGCTGGAGGACGAACCGGACCCGCTGCGCGCGGCCTGGTTCTGGGTGCAGCGATCCCGGCTCGTCCAGGCCCTGGCCCGCGGTGACGGCCGGCGGGAACTGGCCACCGCCCAGGACCTGGTGCGCGGCCTGCCCCCGTCCGAGGTGCACGCCGAGGTGCTGGCCCTGGCCGCCAACTGGTCCATGCTGCACCGGCCGGGCCCCGAGGCCTTCGCCGCCGCCGAACAGGCGGTCCAGTACGCGCGGATGGTCGGCGCCCGCGACATAGAACTGCACGCCCGTCTCACCCTGGGCGGCCTGCTCGTGGACGCCGGGGAGCACGAGTCAGGGCTCACCCAGATGCGGCAGGTCCTCACGGACACCCTCGCCGAGGGCGTGCCCCATGTCGCCGACCGCGCCTATGTGAACCTGCCGTCGGAGCTGATGAGCGTCGGCCGGGACCGCGAGGCCGTGCCCCTGCTGCGCGAGGGCATCGCCTTCGCCCGCCGGCACGGACTGCCCGACTCCGAGGCCTGGATGTGGGGCAACCTCTCCGACGCGCTGTACGCCCTCGGGCAGTGGCCGGCGGCCGCCGAGGCCGCGGCGCAGGCCACCCGGGCCGGTCACGGCGCCAAGCCCCGCGGCGCGGGCGCTCTCAAGCTGGCCCAGCTCGCCCTGGCCCGCGGCGACGTCGCCGAGGCGGCGCGCCAGGTCGCCGCCGCCCGCGCCCGCTACGGCTCCCACGACCCCATGCCCCAGCAGTCCCTCCCGCTGGCCCGCGTCGCCCTCGCCGCCGCCGCGGCACAGGGCCGCATCGCCGACGCCCGAGCCGAGCTGATCGGTGCCCTGGACACCGGCCTCCCACCGGGCACGCACCGCCACGGCTGGCCGCTGCTGCTGGCAGCCGCCACCGCCGAGGCCGACGCCCGCGCCCTGCCCGCCGCCCAGCCGGGCCGGGCCGAGCTGCTCGAACGGCTCACGGAGACCGTGCGCACCCTCACCACCGGCGCGCCCGTGTGGGCGGCCCACGAGCGCTGGACCCGGGCCGAACTGTGCCGGGCGGACGGCCGGGACACGGTGGACACCTGGGCCCCGGTGGTCGCCGCCTTCGAATGCCTGGACCGCCCCTACGACCTCGCCCAGCAGCGCACCGGCCGGGAGCGGGAGGTGCTGTGCCTGGTCGCGGCCGGCCGCACCAACCGGCAGATAGCCGAGGAGCTGTTCATCTCGCCGAAGACCGTCAGCGTCCACGTCTCCAACATCCTCGCCAAGCTCGGGGTGTCCAGCCGCGGGGAGGCCGCGGCCCTGGCCCACCGGCTCGGCCTGTTCCCGGCCCGTGCCCAGGACCCGGTGGCGGCGGGACAATGACAGCCGGACGTCAGGCAGGGGAGAGAAACCGTGTTCGATGCCTTCGGCGAACTGTTCACACCCGGCCGCAAGCACACCCGGGACGAGCAGAACCGCCTCGAACTGACCCGCGAGCAGGTCGGCGACAGCGACCCCGGCCGCGGCCCGATAGACCTCACCTCCGGCAAAGCGGTCATCCGCCTGCC
>NZ_VOGW01000199.1:39760-55285 GCF_007896895.1 Streptomyces misionensis
CCTACGGCCGGCTAGTTGACCCGGAGCTCCAGGATCCGGTCGTCGCCCTTCTTCGGATGGCCGCGGCCGTCGGTGTTGCTGGTGATCAGCCACAGCTTGCCGTCACCCGCCGGGGCCACCGTGCGCAGCCGGCCGTAGGTGCCGGTGAGGAACGCCTGCGGCGCGGCCGCGGCCCGGGTGCCGCGCAGCGGAACGCGCCACAGCCGTTCGCCCTTCAGCGCGGCCATCCAGATCACGCCGTGGACGTAGGCGATGCCGCTGGGGGAGGCCTCGTCGGTGTGCCACTGGGCGATCGGGTTCTGGAAGCGGGGGTCGGAGGACCTGCCCTCGGCGTCGGGCCAGCCGTAGTTGCCGCCGGGCTTGATCGCGTTCAGTTCGTCCCAGGTGTCCTGCCCGAACTCGGAGGCGAACAGACGCTGCCGGTCGTCCCAGGCGAGGCCCTGGACGTTGCGGTGGCCGTACGAGTAGACCGGGGAGTCGGGGAAGGGGTTGCCGGGGGCCGGTTCGCCGTCCGGGGTCAGCCGGAGGATCTTGCCGCCCAGCGAGTTCCTGTCCTGGGCGAGACCTCGCTTGCCGCTCTCGCCGGTGCCCGCGTACAGCATCCCGTCCGGGCCGAAAGCGATCCGGCCGCCGTTGTGGATGGGACCCTTGGGAATGCCCTTGAACACGGTGTCCGGGGCGCCCAGTTGCTCACCGGCCGGTTTGCGCGGGTCGTACAGCATGCGGACGATGCGGTTGTCCGAGGCGGAGGTGAAGTAGGCGTAGACCATGCGGTCGGACGCGTAGTGCGGGGAGAGCGCGATGCCCAGCAGCCCGCCCTCGCCGGACGGGGAGACCCCGGAGACGGTGCCCAGCTCGGTCGTGCGGCCGGTGCCCGGGTCCACGCGGGTGATCGTCGCGTCGTCGCGGGAGGAGACCAGCAGATCGCCGCCGGGCAGCGCGGCCAGGCCCCACGGCGACTTCAGGTTCTCGGCCACCGTGCGCAGCACCCGCACCGAGCCCTCGGCGGGCGCCGCCGACTCGGTCGCCGGGCGGCCCGGCGCGGTGCTCGGGGGCGCCGTACGCGGGCCCTGGCCGGGGAAGCCCACTCCGGACGAACCGGACGAGCAGCCCGCCGCCAGCAGCAGGGCGGCGGCCAGCACGGCCGGCACAGCTCGACGTCGCACGATCATGATCCCTTCGGAGCGGCGTTCCAGCGGCAGGTCTTCCCCTCCTCAGGGTCCCTCAGTCCCACGAACCCTGCGCCGCGGGCAACCGGGCGATCTCGGCCAGGTCCGCCGCCGACAGCCGCAGCCCGGCCGCCGCCGCGTTCTCCGCGGCCCACCGCTCCCGTTTGGTGCCCGGCAGGGCGATCACATGGCGGCCCTGTGCCAGCACCCAGGCCAGTGCCACCTGCGCCGGGGTGACCTCCGGGCCGTGCCGCCGGGCGACGCGGCGCAGACCGACGACGATCGGCTGGTTGGCCGCCATCATCTCGGCGGTGAACCGGGGGTGCCGGGCGCGCACGTCGTCCGGTTCGAAGCCCTCGCCCGGGGTGAGCGTGCCGGTCAGGAAGCCGTTGCCCAGCGGCATCGCCGCCAGGAAGCCCACGCCCCGCGTCTCGCACCACGGCAGCAGCGCCCGCAGCGCCTCCGGCGACCACACCGACAGCTCCGCCTCGACCGCGGCCACCGGGAAGATCTGCTGCACCCGCTGCAACTGGCGCAGTGTGCCGTCGTACAGCCCCGCGCCCGAGCGGCGTCCGCCGCGCGCTCCCAGGGCGCACAGCCCCAGCGCCCGCACCTTCCCGGCCCGCACCAGTTCCGCCATCGCGCCCCAGGTCTCCTCGATGGGCACCTCGGGGTCGGGGCGGTGCAGCTGGTAGAGGTCGATCACATCCGTCTGGAGCCGGCGCAGCGAGGCGTCGCAGGCCCGCTTCACATACCCCGGGCGGCCGTTGGCCACGATGTGCTGCTCGCCCACCAGCAGCCCCACCTTCGTGGAGACGAAGGCCTCCGCGCGCCGCTGTCTGAGCACCCGGCCCAGCAGCAGCTCATTGGTGAACGGGCCGTACATGTCCGCGGTGTCCAGCAGGCTCGACCCCAGGTCCAGTGCCCGGTTGACGCATCTCAGCGACTCGTCACCCCGCCGCCTCGACCCGCTGTACGCCCAGCTCATCGGCATGCACCCGAGTCCGACGGCCCCCACCGCGAGCGCCCCCGCGCCGATCGTCCTGCGCTCCACCTGCTCTGGAACCTCCCTTAGCCCGGCCCCCAACCTAACCTCTGCGCCCGCGCGTACCTGACATAGCCTCCTGGCCATGAGCGAAGACGTGTGGCTTCCCCTCCCGCCGGAGGAGATCGAGGGCCTGCCCGAGGGGTTCCGGTATCTGTTCTGGGACGGCGGCAAGGACGGTGAACAGGCCTTTCCCGGGGACCCCGCGCAGTGCGCGATGTACGTGGTGCCGTACATGACGCCCCTGCCCGTCCGGGTCCGCCCGCTGAAGCGGCTGACCAACGTCCGGGTCATCCAGACGCTCACCGCGGGTGTGGACGACATGACCGCGAACCTGTCGTCCATCGCGCCCGGCGTCCGGCTCTGCAACGCCCGCGGTGTGCACGAGGCGAGCACCGCCGAGCTGGCGCTCACCCTGACGCTCGCCGCGCTGCGCGGCATCCCGGACTTCGTGCGGGCGCAGCAGGAGGAGCGCTGGGCGAGCGGGTTCCGGCCGGCGCTCGCCGACAAGAACGTCCTCATCGTCGGCTACGGTCCCATCGGCGCCGCCATCGAGGACCGGCTCACGCCCTTCGAGGTCGCGCGGGTGGCACGCGTCGCACGCTCCCGGCGCACTACGGCGCGTGGTCTTGTGCACGCGACCGAGGATGTGCTTTCGCTGCTTCCGGACGCCGATGTCGTGATTCTGTCCACCCCCCTCACCGATGCCACCCGGGGCCTGGTGGACGCCGGGTTCCTCGCCCGGATGAAGGACGGGGCGCTGCTGGTGAACGTGGCCCGCGGGCCGGTCGTGGACACCGGGGCACTCGTCGCCGAACTGGAGCGGGGGCGGATCACCGCGGCCCTGGACGTCACCGACCCCGAGCCGCTGCCGCCGGGTCACCCCCTGTGGCGGGCGCCCGGTGTGCTGATCAGCCCGCACATGGGCGGTCCTTCCTCGGCTTTCCTGCCGCGCGCCAAGCGGCTGCTGGTGGACCAGCTGACCCGGTTCGCACGCCACGAGCCACTGCGGAACGTGATCCTCACGACCGGCGCGGACCCGGCGGAGACCGCCCCCGAGGGTTGCGGCGGAACAGATCCGGCGGGACCGGACGGCCCTGGAACGAACGGGCTTTGAGGAGTTTCCGGCACCCTCCGCGACCTCTCGGACGCGGCCCGTGCCCGCATCGCCGCTGGTCGTCACGGAGCGTAGAGAAGCTATGTCCCTGAGTGACGATACTGGTGTATCGTCCCGACAGGGGCAGCGCCGCCTACCACGGCGCCGGGGATGACATTCCAGAACTGCGAGGGGGGCGACGGGCGATGCACGGCCTATGGACGAACGATCCGACGCGGCGGAGCCGCCGACGGCGGCC
The DNA here is from genome assembly GCF_007896895.1 of Streptomyces misionensis. Taxonomy (GTDB): domain Bacteria; phylum Actinomycetota; class Actinomycetes; order Streptomycetales; family Streptomycetaceae; genus Streptomyces; species Streptomyces misionensis_A. Next base: position 43,330 of record NZ_VOGW01000199.1, read on the forward strand.
CTACCGCACGGCCGCGCGCAGACGCGGTCATCACACCGGACACCACACCCACCACCCGCGCCGGCCGGCCTGCCAGCGCAAGCACGCCCACCCGGCGCACCGGGACCGGCGGGACGCGGGCGCGGCACCCACCGGGAGGCCCCGGTGAACGCGACCACCACGATGACCACCACCATCGACGAAGAGGTGCGCGCACCGCACCCGCAGGACCCGGAGCCGCGCGGGCCGGTCCGCTCCGAACGCGTCCGCGCCACCGAACAGCTCGTCCTCGCCCTGGTCTGCGCGACGTACGCCGTCGGCGCCGCGTGCGACTGGGGCACGGACGAGATCGCCCTGGTCATGGGCGACTTCGGGCTCAGCGCCGCGGCCGGGATCGCCGCCGTCTCCTGCTTCCTGTACGCCCGGCGCCGCCGGGTGCGCTTCCGCTCGGCCTGGCTGCTGTTCGGCCTGTCCTCGACCATGGCCTCCCTCGGCAACGCCGTCTGGGGCTGGTACGAGGTCGTGCTCGGCCGGCCCGTGCCCAGCCCGTCCTACGCCGACCTGTTCTTCCTGTGCTTCGCGCCGCCCGCCATCGTGGGCCTGCTGGTGCTCGCCAAACGGCCCGTCACCAGAGCCGGGTGGATCTGCCTGGGGCTGGACGCCTGGCTGATCGGCGGCTCGCTGCTCACCCTGTCGTGGAGCCTCGCGCTCGCCCAGGCGGCCCGCTTCGACGGGCCGAGCGTGGCGCACACCGCGCTGTCGCTGGCGTACCCGCTGCTCGACATCGTGCTCGTCAGCATGGTGCTCGCGCTGCACTTCCGCCGGGCCCCGGGCAACCGCACCGCGGTGAACACCGCGATCGGCGCGCTCGCCCTGACCGTGATGTGCGACGCGCTGTTCACCTCGCCGCTGCTGCACAGCAGTTACCGCTCCGGGCAGCTGCTGGACGCGGGCTGGTTCGCCGGCTCGCTGCTGCTCGCCTACGCCCCCTGGGCCGCACCCCGGCCCGGGAGCGGGCCGCGGGCCAGGGCGGCGGACGAGCACACCCGCGCGATCCCCGAGCAGTCGGCCGGACCGCGCGGCACCGGCCACCCCACGGGGCTCGCCCCGGTGCCGGGCGCCGAGCACGGCCGCTACCCGGCGGGCCGGCCGCTCACCGGCTCGCTCGCCGCGCTCACCCCGTACCTCGCCGCGGCCGTGTGCACCCTGGGCATCCTGTACAACGTCCTCAACGGCCGCAGACCCGATCACGTGGTGCTGATCACCGCGGGCTGCGTCGTGCTCGCCCTGGTGATCCGCCAGGGCATCATGCTGCTGGACAACATCACCCTCACCCAGGAACTGGCGCAGAAGGAGAACCACTTCCGCTCCCTGGTGCAGGGCTCCAGCGACGTCATCATGATCGCCGCGCCCAACGGCATCCTGCGCTACGTCTCTCCGGCCGCCGCCGGGGTCTACGGCCGCCCCGCCGAGGATCTGGTGGGCACCGAGCTGGCCGCCCTGATCCACCCCGAGGACCTGGGCTGCGTGCTGCACGAGGTGCGCCGCTTCCTGGCCGCCGACCCGCTGGAGGAACCCACCACCCGCATCGAGTGCCGCTTCCGCTCCGGTGGCGGGGGCACCGCCCGCTCGGGCGAAGCCGAGGGCGGGGGAGGCTGGCTGAACGTCGAGTCCACCGTCAACCGGCACCACGGCGGGCTGATCTTCAACAGCCGGGACGTCACCGAACGGGTCCGCCTGCAAGCCCAGTTGCAGCACAACGCGGAGCACGACCCGCTCACCGACCTGCCCAACCGCGCCCTGTTCACCCGGCGTGTCCAGCAGGCCCTGTCCGGGCGCCGGGCCACCGACCGGGGCGACGCCCTGCGCGGTACGGCGGTGCTCTTCATCGACCTCGACGGCTTCAAGGCCGTCAACGACACCATCGGGCACCAGGCCGGCGACGAACTCCTGATCCAGGCCGCCCGCAGGCTCCAGGACGCGGTCCGCCAGGGCGACACCGCCTCCCGGCTGGGCGGCGACGAGTTCGCGGCCCTGATCGTCGGGGACGGCACCCATGACCGGGAGGCCCGGGAGCGCAACATCCTGGAGCTGGCCGACCGGCTCCGGGCGACGCTCTCCCAGCCCTACGCGATCGACGGCAGGGACGTCCGGGTCAACGCCTCCATCGGGGTCGCCTTCGCCGAGCCCGGCCTCGGCGCGGGGGAGCTGCTGCGCAACGCCGACCTCGCGATGTACCGCGCGAAAGCGGCCGGAAAGGGCCGGGTCGAGCTGTACAAGCCGCAGATGCAGCAGGACGTCGTCCGCAAGGCGGAGCTGGCCAACCGGCTGCGCGCCGCGCTGCACGACGGCGAGTTCACGCTGCTGCACCAGCCCGTGGTGCGCCTGGAGGACGGCCGGATCACGGCGGTCGGCGCACAGGCCCGCTGGCGCTCCTCGCAGGGGATGCTGTTCACCCCGGCGGAGTTCCTGCGGGTCGCGGAGGACGGCGACAAGACCGCCGAGCTGGACCGCTGGATCCTCCAGGAGGCCGTCGCGCAGGCCGCCGAGCGGGCGGCGAGCGGACTGGTCGTACCGGTGGCGGTGCGGCTGAGCGCCCGGCGGCTGCTGGACCGTTCACTGCCGCCGGGCTCGGTGGAGACGCTGCTGACCCGGCACGGGCTGCCGCCCGGGGCGCTGGTCGTCGAGCTGGCCGACACCGATCCCGGCCTCGGGCTGGACGAGCTGGAGCGGCGGCTGACCGCGCTGAACCGGCTCGGGGTGCGCATCGCGCTGGACGGCCTCGGCAGCGGCCAGGCGGCCATCGCCGCCCTGCGCAGACTGCCCGTGGACATCCTCAAGCTCGACCGGAGTCTGGTCGAGGGCGTGGTCGAGTCCGCCCGGCTGCACAAGATCACCAGCGGGCTGCTGCGGATCGCCGGCGACCTCGGGCTCCAGTCGGTCGCCGAGGGCGTGGACCTGCCCGAGCAGGCGGTGGCGCTGCGCGCGATGGGCTGCACCCACGGCACCGGCATGGCCTTCGCCGGGCCGCTGGACGAGTACCGGCTGCGCCGGGCGCTCGGTGCCGGGCCCTGTCCGGTGCCGCACGCGCCGGCCGAACCGGCGTTCGCGGGCCGGGCGAGAGACGTGCAGGGGCGTCTCGGCGCCAAGGGCGCTGCGGGGGTGTACACCGGAGGAGTACCCGCTGTTTTCGGAGGCGGCAGTGCCCTTCGCTCACATGCTGAGACTCCCGTCCCACCTACTTGACACGTGGTGCGTGCCGGGTGGAGGGTCAGTTCCATGCGCACCCGAATTCTCGTACTTGGACAGCGCGTCGGCTGAGCTGGGACCCACCGGAAGGCGATCCGGAATCCCCAGCGACCCTCACCGGCGCGCTCCCCTCGCTTGCCTTACGGCACGAGGGGTTTTTTGTTGCACGAGTGCCCCTCGTGCGGCACACGAACTCCGCCCAAACCTCGCAAAAAACCTCAGCATCGAGAAGAGAAGCCGATGACCGAGCAGGCCACCGGGGCCCATCATCCGCAGCCCCGGCCCCGATCCGGAGGACAGCACTCCGCCCCCGTCGAGCACGTCACGGGCGCGCAGTCCCTCATTCGCTCCCTTGAGGAGGTCGGCGCGGACACGGTGTTCGGCATTCCCGGCGGCGCGATCCTCCCGGCGTACGACCCGATGATGGACTCCACCCGGGTGCGCCACGTCCTGGTCCGCCACGAGCAGGGCGCGGGCCACGCGGCCACCGGCTACGCCCAGGCCACCGGCAAGGTCGGGGTCTGCATGGCGACCAGCGGCCCGGGCGCCACCAACCTGGTCACCCCCATCGCCGACGCCCACATGGACTCGGTCCCGCTGGTCGCGATCACCGGTCAGGTCGCCTCCTCCTCGATCGGCACGGACGCCTTCCAGGAGGCGGACATCGTCGGCATCACCATGCCGATCACCAAGCACAACTTCCTGGTGACCAAGGCCGAGGACATCCCGCGGGTGATCGCGGAGGCCTTCCACATCGCCTCCACCGGCCGTCCCGGCCCGGTCCTGGTCGACATCGCCAAGGACGCCCTCCAGAAGAAGACCACCTTCTCCTGGCCGCCGGTCATGGACCTGCCCGGCTACCGTCCCGTCACCAAGCCGCACGCCAAGCAGATCCGCGAGGCCGCCAAGCTGATCACCGCCGCCCGGCGGCCCGTCCTCTACGTCGGCGGCGGTGTCATCAAGGCGGGGGCCACCGCCGAGCTGAAGGTCCTCGCCGAACTCACCGGAGCGCCCGTCACCACCACCCTGATGGCGCTCGGCGCATTCCCCGACAGCCACCCGCTGCACGTGGGAATGCCGGGCATGCACGGTGCGGTCACCGCCGTCACCGCGCTGCAGAAGGCCGACCTGATCGTCGCCCTCGGAGCCCGCTTCGACGACCGCGTCACCGGCAAGCTGGACAGCTTCGCCCCGTACGCCAAGATCGTCCACGCCGACATCGACCCGGCCGAGATCGGCAAGAACCGCGAGGCCGACGTGCCGATCGTGGGTGACGCCCGCGAGGTCATCGCCGACCTGGTCCAGGCCGTGCAGAAGGAGCACAGCGAGGGCCACAAGGGCGACTACAGCGCCTGGTGGCAGGACCTCAACCGCTGGCGCGAGACCTACCCGCTCGGGTACGACCTGCCCGAGGACGGCTCGCTGTCCCCCCAGGCCGTGATCGAGCGCATCGGACGCCTCGCCCCCGAGGGCACCATCTTCGCGGCGGGCGTCGGCCAGCACCAGATGTGGTCCGCGCACTTCATCCAGTACGAGCACCCCGCCACCTGGCTGAACTCCGGCGGCGCCGGAACCATGGGCTACGCGGTCCCGGCCGCCATGGGCGCCAAGGCCGGCCGGCCCGAGCGGACCGTCTGGGCGATCGACGGCGACGGCTGCTTCCAGATGACCAACCAGGAACTGACCACCTGCGCCCTGAACAACATCCCGGTCAAGGTCGCCATCATCAACAACGGCGCCCTCGGGATGGTCCGCCAGTGGCAGACCCTCTTCTACAACCAGCGCTACTCCAACACCGTGCTGCACAGCGGCCCGGACGACGTGAACCCCGAGGCCCGGGGCACGCGGGTGCCGGACTTCGTGAAGCTGGCCGAGGCGATGGGCTGCGTGGGCCTGCGCTGCGAGCGCCCGGAGGACCTGGACAAGGTCATCGAAGAGGCCAACTCCATCAACGACCGCCCGGTCGTCGTGGACTTCATCGTCCACCAGGACGCCATGGTGTGGCCGATGGTCGCCGCCGGCACCTCCAACGACGAGATCATGGCCGCCCGGGACGTCCGCCCCGACTTCGGCGACAGCGAAGACGACTGAGCGAGAGAGACGTAAAAAGACCATGTCCAAGCACACGCTCTCCGTCCTGGTGGAGAACAAGCCGGGCATCCTGGCCCGCATCGCCGCCCTGTTCTCCCGCCGCGGCTTCAACATCGACTCGCTCGCGGTGGGCGTCACCGAACACCCCGACATCTCCCGCATCACCATCGTGGTCGGTGTCGAGGAACTGCCGCTGGAGCAGGTCACCAAGCAGCTCAACAAGCTCGTCGAGGTGCTGAAGATCGTCGAGCTGGACCCCGCGCAGGCCGTCCAGCGCGAACTCGTCCTGGTGAAGATCCGCGCGGACAACGAGACCCGCTCCCAGATCGTGGAGATCGTCCAGCTGTTCCGCGCCAAGACCGTGGACGTCTCCCCGGAGGCCGTGACCATCGAGGCCACCGGGTCCAGCGAGAAGCTGTCCGCCATGCTCAAGATGCTGGAGCCGTTCGGCATCAAGGAGCTGGTCCAGTCCGGCACCATCGCGATCGGCCGCGGCGCCCGTTCCATCACGGACCGCTCGCTGCGTGCCCTCGACCGGTCCGCGTAGGACCGAGTACGACCGCGTACGGGCGGCCCCCGATCATCGTCGCCCGTATGCCGAGACCCCCGAACCACCTCACCGCTCACCGGCATACGGTGGGACGCACCACCTGCACACATAGGGAGAGAACCCAAAGTGGCCGAGCTGTTCTACGACGCTGACGCCGACCTGTCCATCATCCAGAACCGCAAGGTCGCGGTCATCGGCTACGGCAGCCAGGGTCACGCGCACGCCCTGTCGCTGCGCGACTCCGGTGTCGACGTCCGGGTCGGTCTGCACGAGGGCTCCACGTCCAAGGTCAAGGCCGAGGAGCAGGGCCTGCGCGTGGTCACCCCGGCCGAGGCCGCCGCCGAGGCCGACGTCATCATGATCCTGGTCCCGGACCCGATCCAGGCCCAGGTCTACGAGGAGTCCATCGCCGCCAACCTGAAGGACGGCGACGCGCTGTTCTTCGGCCACGGCTTCAACATCCGCTTCGGCCTGATCAAGCCCCCGGCCGGCGTGGACGTCTGCATGGTCGCCCCCAAGGGCCCGGGCCACCTGGTCCGCCGCCAGTACGAGGAGGGCCGCGGCGTGCCCTGCATCGCCGCCGTCGAGCAGGACGCCTCCGGCAACGCCTTCGCGCTGGCCCTGTCGTACGCCAAGGGCATCGGCGGCACCCGCGCCGGCGTCATCAAGACCACCTTCACCGAGGAGACCGAGACCGACCTCTTCGGCGAGCAGGCCGTGCTGTGCGGTGGCACGGCGGCCCTGGTCAAGGCGGGCTTCGAGACCCTGACCGAGGCCGGCTACCAGCCGGAGATCGCCTACTTCGAGTGCCTGCACGAGCTGAAGCTGATCGTGGACCTCATGTACGAGGGCGGTCTGGAGAAGATGCGCTGGTCCATCTCCGAGACCGCCGAGTGGGGCGACTACGTCACCGGCCCGCGCATCATCACCGACGCCACCAAGGCGGAGATGAAGAAGGTCCTCGCCGAGATCCAGGACGGCACCTTCGCCAAGAACTGGATGGACGAGTACCACAGCGGTCTGAAGAAGTACAACGAGTACAAGAAGCAGGACTCCGAGCACCTGCTGGAGACCACGGGCAAGCAGCTGCGGCAGCTGATGAGCTGGGTGAACGAGGAGGCGTAAGCCTCACGTCAGGGGGCCGGGGCATGCTGCTCCGGCCCCCTTTCGCCACGACCTCCCGGCATGACTCCACAATGGAGTTCCCCGTCCGGGTGATCCTTCCGCAGCGGCGCAAAGCGACGACCGCGGCGCCACTAGACTGCTGCACAACAAACGCGTCAGGCCCACAGCGTCGTGCGTCTTCCACGCGGCTAGCACCCCTCCGCCAGCGGCCGTCGGGACGGCCGTCCGCATTGGACTTGTGAGGACCCACGTGAGCTCGAAACCCGTCGTACTCATCGCCGAAGAGCTTTCGCCCGCGACCGTCGACGCCCTCGGCCCGGACTTCGAGATCCGGCACTGCAACGGAGCCGACCGGGCGGAGCTGCTGCCCGCCATCGCCGACGTCGACGCGATCCTGATCCGTTCCGCGACCAAGGTCGACGCCGAGGCCATCGCCGCGGCCAAGAAGCTGAAGGTCGTCGCCCGCGCCGGCGTCGGCCTGGACAACGTCGACGTCTCCGCCGCCACCAAGGCCGGCGTGATGGTCGTCAACGCCCCGACCTCCAACATCGTGACCGCCGCCGAGCTGGCCTGCGGTCTGCTGCTGTCCACCGCCCGCAACATCCCGCAGGCCAACGCCGCGCTGAAGAACGGCGAGTGGAAGCGCAGCAAGTACACGGGCGTGGAGCTGGCCGAGAAGACCCTCGGCGTCGTCGGCCTCGGCCGCATCGGTGCCCTGGTCGCGCAGCGCATGTCCGCCTTCGGCATGAAGGTCGTCGCCTACGACCCGTACGTGCAGCCCGCGCGCGCCGCCCAGATGGGCGTCAAGGTGGTCTCCCTGGACGAGCTGCTGGAGGTCTCCGACTTCATCACCGTCCACCTGCCCAAGACCCCCGAGACCCTGGGCCTCATCGGTGACGAGGCGCTGCGCAAGGTCAAGCCGAGCGTGCGCATCGTCAACGCCGCGCGCGGCGGCATCGTGGACGAGGCGGCGCTGTACGCGGCGCTGAAGGAGGGCCGCGTCGCCGGCGCCGGCCTCGACGTGTACGCGAAGGAGCCGTGCACCGACTCCCCGCTGTTCGAGCTGGACCAGGTCGTGTGCACCCCGCACCTGGGCGCCTCCACCGACGAGGCGCAGGAGAAGGCCGGCATCGCGGTCGCCAGGTCGGTGCGCCTCGCGCTCGCCGGCGAGCTGGTGCCCGACGCGGTCAACGTGCAGGGCGGTGTCATCGCCGAGGACGTCAAGCCCGGCCTCCCGCTCGCCGAGCGCCTCGGCCGCATCTTCACCGCGCTGGCCGGCGAGGTGGCGGTCCGGCTGGACGTCGAGGTCTACGGCGAGATCACCCAGCACGACGTGAAGGTGCTCGAACTCTCCGCCCTCAAGGGCGTGTTCGAGGACGTCGTCGACGAGACGGTGTCGTACGTCAACGCGCCGCTGTTCGCCCAGGAGCGCGGCGTCGAGGTCCGCCTCACCACCAGCTCGGAGGCCACCGAGCACCGCAACGTGGTGACCGTGCGCGGCACGCTCGGCACCGGCGAGGAGGTGTCGGTCTCCGGCACGCTGGCCGGCCCCAAGCACGTCCAGAAGATCGTGGCGGTCGGCGAGTACGACGTCGACCTCGCCCTCGCCGACCACATGGTCGTCCTGCGCTACGAGGACCGTCCCGGTGTCGTCGGCACCGTCGGCCGCATCCTCGGCGAGGCGGGCCTGAACATCGCCGGCATGCAGGTCGCCCGGGCGACGGTGGGCGGCGAGGCGCTGGCCGTCCTCACCGTGGACGACACGGTGACGGCGGCGGTGCTGGCCGAGGTCGCCGAGGAGATCGGGGCGACGTCCGCCCGCTCGGTGAACCTGGTCTGAGCGCGCTGGAACCACGCCGGACGGGCCGGGGGAGTCTCCCCCGGCCCGTCCGGCGTTCGCGCGTCCCCTACCCCTCGCTCTTCCGCAGGGACACGGCCGCCCCCACCGCGGCCAGCACCAGCAGCACCGCCCCCGCCAGCGCGGCGTCCCGCATCCCGGTGGTGAACGCCTGCCGGGCGACGGCCAGCAGGGACTGCCCGGCCTCGCCGGGAAGACGGGCGACGGTGGCCAGCGCGCCGCCCAGGGTCTGGCGGGCCCCCGCCGGAGCGGTGCCCGGCATCTGACGCCGGTAGACCGCGGTGCCGATCGAGCCCAGGACCGCCATCCCGAGCGCCCCGCCGAACTCGGTGCCGGTCTCCAGGAGCGAGGAGGCGGTGCCGGCCCGTTCCACCGGGATGCCGCTCATGGCCAGGTCGGTCAGCTGGGACATGACGGCGACCATCCCGCAGGCCAGTACGCCGGCCCCGGCCAGCACCAGCCACAGCGAGTCGGTGCCGAGCAGGGCGAGCATCACGAAACCGGCCGCCATCGCGGCGAAGCCGCCCGCGACGACGTACCCCCGGTCGACGCCCCGCTGCACGAGCCGTGCGGTGAGGGGACCTTCGACCCGAAGACCGCACCGGACGCGGAGGCGCTGACGGAGGGGCTGCGGCAGGTGCTGGCGGCGGCGAACTCCGCGCCCTCGGGCCCCGCTTCCATCGAGGGATGACCGCAGTCGGCCGAAGTCGGCCTTTTAACCGGCGAGTTGAGGCCGCACGAACCGCTGGTACGCGCGTGCCCGTACGTCGCTTCTGTGACGCGGCCGGCGCGTCGCGCATCCATGGCCTCGCACGGGAGGGGCGGCCGCGCGGGTGCCGCCGCCTCGCCCGCGTGTTCCGTCGGCCGGGGCCCCGTCTCGCTCCGCGCCGCGGGGTGCGACGACGGGCATGCTCTCATCCGTCGCCGCACCCCGCGTCCCCCGGTGTCACAGGCTGCGGGCGGTGATGTCGCCGTAGCCGGTGGTGGCGTGGATGTGCAGGCCCGCGCCGGAACCGTCGGCGTTCTTCAGGGCGTTGTCGACACGGCCGTAGGAGGTGCCGGCGTCCAGGGTCGCGGAGACCCCGCGGGCGGCGCCGACCGAGATGGCGCCGTGCTCGGTGCGCAGCGTGACGGTGCCGCCCATGGCCTCGGTGACCTGGAGGTCTCCCTTCTGGGTGCTGATCTCCGCGTCGCCGCCCAGCCGGCCGACCGAGATGTCACCGGCCTGGAGGGCGAGGCGGGCGCCCGCGGTCTCGTCCAGCTTGACCGCGCCCTGCGCGCCCGCGAACGCGACGTCCCCGAGCCGCCCGACGCCCCGGAACTCACCGCTCGCCGCCTTCGCCTCGACGCGCGAGCCGGCGGGCAGCTGGACGGTCACCTCGATCGAGCCGGACGGGCCGAGGACCCGGTTGCCCGCCGCGGGGACCTCGATCCGCAGCACCCCGTCGCCGTACGCCACCGAGGTCCGCTCGGCCGCCTTGACGTCCCGGCCCTTCGAGGCGTCGGACGGCCGGACGTCGACGGTGGTGTCGGTCCGGTCGGCGGCGATCAGCTGGACGCGTCCGGCGGGGATGTCGAGGAGGACGGAGACGGGGGTGGGGGTGTCGAACTTCTGCATCGTGAACTCCTTGGCTCTGTGGTTTCCGATGCTGGAAACGCTACGTTGCGTTCACGGATCGAGCAACATACAGATAGCTTCAAATTCCTTTATGTGCAGGCCAGGACGCCGATTTCATTGCAACGAGGCTCCGGGCTAATGCAACGGCACTTCCCGCGTCCGTTGCAATGAATTGGAGCTGAACGCTAAGCTGCGGGCCGGGCGCCACGGATGTGAGGGAGAAGAGCGCGATGCCGGGAGGCAGACTCACCCAGCAGGAACGTCAGCGGATCGCGCTGGGACTGGCCGACGGCCTCGCCTACGCGGAGATCGCGAGGCGCCTCGACCGTCCCACCTCGACCATCACACGCGAGGTGATGCGCAACGGCGGCCCCACCGCCTACCGCGCGGAGGCGGCCCACCGGGCCACGGAGCGCCGCGCCCACCGGCGCGGGCAGAGCGCCCCCCGGGACACGCAGCCGGCCGCGCGGCCCGACGGGCGCGACGCCCAGGCCGTGCGCGCGTACGAGGAGAAGCTCGCCGGCGTCTTCGTCCAGTCCGGGCTGCCCAGGATGATGGCCCGGGTGCTGGTCTGCCTCTACACCACCGACTCGGGCAGCCTCACCGCAGCCGAACTCGTCCAGCGCCTCCAGGTCAGCCCGGCGTCCGTCTCCAAGGCGATCGCCTTCCTGGACAGCCAGGGTCTGGTGCGCCGCGAGCGCGACGAAGGCCGCCGGGAGCGCTATCTCGTGGACGACGACATCTGGTACCAGGCGATGATGTCCACCGCCCGCTCCAACGCCCTGGTCGTCGAGGTCGCACGGCAGGGCGTGGGCGTCCTCGGCCCCGGCAGCCGGGCCGCCACCCGCCTCGAAAACGTCGCCCGCTTCGTGGACTTCGTCTCCGAGAGCATCACCCGCGCGGCGGAACAGGCGCGGGAGGTTCTCTACGCGCGGCCCGAAGATCCGCAGGCGCGGGATGAAGGCGCGGTGCGCGGCGACCGGGACTCGTAGCGGCTCCGGGCATCCGCGTAGGCGCCCGCCGCCCCCCTACAGCCGCGCCCTCTTCAGCGCCATGTGCAGCAGCAGGCGGTCCTCGCCGTCGTCCAGGTCGAGGCCGGTCAGTTGTTCGACGCGGTTGAGGCGGTAGTAGAGGGTCTGGCGGTGGATGCCCAGTTCGGATGCCGTGCGGCCCGCCTGGCCCGCGCAGTCCAGGTAGACCTCGGCGGTGCGGGCCAGTTCGCGGTGGGCGGGGGAGAGGAGCGCGCCGGCCACCGGGTCGTGGGCGGACTCCGGCGGGAGCGCGGTCAGCAGGCGGTACGGTCCGATGCCCCGCCACTCGGCGACGGGTCCCAGGCGCGGTTCGGCCAGCGCCGCCCGCGCCGCCGCGCGGGCCTCCTGCCAGACCGTGCCCAGCTCGGCCAGGCCCGTGCGGGGGTCCCCGATCCCGGCGGCGGGTCCCGGCAGCCCGGCGAAGCCGGCCGCCCCGGCGATCCCGGCGGCCACCG
>NZ_VOGW01000199.1:55565-98826 GCF_007896895.1 Streptomyces misionensis
GCCCACCGTCGTGGAGCGCAGCCGTACCAGGACCGCCAGGCTCTGCCCCGCCGCGCCCCAGGGGATCGTGCACAGTGCCGCCGCGTGCGGGATGGAGCGGGCGGACGGCGCGTCGTCCGGGTCGGGGGAGGGCCAGGGGGCCACGCACACCAGCGTGTGCGGGCCGTCGGCGCGCGGCCCCAGCGCCGTACGCAGCTCGGCCACCGCCATGTCGCGCTGCCAGCCGCTCTCCGCGGTGAGGACCGCCCGCAGCTCACGGCTCAGGCCCGCCCCGGCCTCCGCCTCGTCCGCGAGCAGCGCGCCGATCCGGCCGGCCACCCGCATCGCCGCCGTCAGCTGGGCGTCCGTCGGGCCCGGGTCGCCGTCGAGCAGCCAGACGTAGCCGAGGACGACCCCTCGATGGCGCACCGGCAGGCAGATCCGGCCACGGTAGACCCCGGCCTCGGGGCTCGGCGGGATGCGCACCGGACCGGTCGCGCGGGTGATGCCGAAGCCCTCGAACCAGGAGCGCACGGCCGTCGTGGAGCGCCGGGTCAGGATCGAGCGGGTGCGCACCGGGTCCAGCGCGGACGCGTCCAGCTCGTCGTCGCTGTCGTACGCGCCGAAGGCGATCAGCTCGAAGTCGCGGTTCTCCAGGGTCGCCGGGACCCCCAGCAGCTCCGAGATCTCGTCCACCAGCTCCTGGTAGTCACCCTTGTAATCCGCCGCCACTCGGGCATTCTCCCCCATTTTCCGGCCATCTTCATACAGATGTCTGAGATCCCGGGCACGGATGCGTGACAGCTGTCGATGGCTGACGATCACAGGGGTCCGTAGGTTTCACGGTGGTTCTCCGTGCCGTACCCGAAACGTCGGGTAATGGCCTCTTTTGGTGCTTGTCTGTGGAGGTGCCCCGTGCTGGGTCCCGTGATTCTCGCCGCGTCGCGCAGCGACCGGATGCGACGCCTGATCTCGGCGGCCCCGGTGACCAAGCAGGTCGTCGACCGCTTCATCCCGGGTGAGACGGTGGCCGACATCGTCCCGATCATCAAGGACCTCACGGGCAAGGGCCTGGAGCTGACGATGGACGTCGTCGGCGAGGACATCACCACCCCCGAGCAGGCCACCGCCGCCCGCGACGCCTACCTCGCGCTGATCGACCACCTCAAGGAGCTGGAGCTCGGCGAGAAGGTCGAGATGTCGGTGAAGCTGTCGATGTTCGGCCAGGCGCTGGAGGGCGGCCACGAGCTGGCGCTCGCCAACGTCCGGCCCGTCGTCGAGGCCGCCGCCGCGATCGGCACGACGGTGACGCTGGACGCCGAGGACCACACCACCCTCGACTCGATGTTCGCCATCCACGAGGAGCTGCGCAAGGACTTCCCGCAGACCGGCTGCGTGATCCAGGCCTACCTGTTCCGCACCGAGGCCGACGCCAAGCGCCTGGCCGAGGCCGGCAGCAGGGTCCGCCTGGTCAAGGGCGCCTACAAGGAGCCCGCCGAGGTCGCCTACCAGCAGAAGCACGAGATCGACAAGGCCTACGTGCGCATCCTGAAGACGCTGATGGAGGGCGAGGGCTACCCGATGATCGGGTCCCACGACCCCCGCCTGATCTCCATCGCGCAGGAGCTCGCCCACAAGGCCGGTCGTAAGCTCGACGAGTACGAGTTCCAGATGCTGTACGGCATCCGCGGCGACGAGCACCTGCGACTGGCCGCCGAGGGCCACCGCATGCGCGTCTACACGGCGTACGGCACGGACTGGTACGGCTACTTCATGCGCCGTCTGGCGGAGAAGCCGGCGAACCTGCGCTTCTTCCTGCGCAGCATGGTCAGCAAGGGCTGAGCCCCACCACCCGCTCACGTACAAGGAGTTCGGATCTCATGGACGCTGTGACCCAGGTCCCCACCCCCGTCAACGAGCCGGTGCACGGCTACGCCCCCGGCTCGCCCGAGCGCGCCCGCCTGGAGGCCAAGCTCAAGGAGCTGGCCGAGAACCCGGTCGACCTGCCGATGACCATCGGCGGCGAGAAGCGGCTGGGCGGCGGCGAGCCGTTCCAGGTGGTGCAGCCGCACAACCACAAGGCCGTCCTCGGCACCGGCCGGCACGCCACCCAGCAGGACGCCCGGGACGCGATCGACGCCGCCCTGGCCGCCGCCCCGGCCTGGCGCGCGATGTCCTTCGACGACCGCGCCGCGATCATCCTGCGCGCCGCCGAGCTGCTGTCCGGCCCGTGGCGCGAGACGATCGCCGCCTCCACCATGCTCGGCCAGTCCAAGACGGCCCAGCAGGCGGAGATCGACAGCCCCTGTGAGCTGGTCGACTTCTGGCGCTTCAACGTGCACTACGCCCGTCAGATCCTCGCCGAGCAGCCCCCGGCGAACTCCCCGGGCGTGTGGAACCGGCTGGACCACCGCCCGCTGGAGGGCTTCGTCTACGCGATCACGCCGTTCAACTTCTCGGCGATCGCGGCCAACCTGCCCACCGCCCCGGCCCTGATGGGCAACGTGGTGGTCTGGAAGCCGTCCCCGACCCAGACCCACGCCGCCGTGCTGCTGATGCAGCTGCTGGAGGAGGCCGGTCTGCCCAAGGGTGTCATCAACCTCGTCACCGGCGACGGCATCGAGGTCTCCAAGGTGGCCCTGGAGCACCGCGACCTCGCGGGCATCCACTTCACCGGTTCGACCAAGACCTTCCAGTACCTGTGGAAGACGGTCGGCAACAACATCGAGAAGTACCGCTCGTACCCGCGTCTGGTCGGCGAGACCGGCGGCAAGGACTTCGTGGTCGCCCACCCGAGCGCCGACCGCGCCGTGCTGAAGACCGCCCTGACCCGTGGCGCCTTCGAGTACCAGGGCCAGAAGTGCAGCGCCACCTCCCGCGCCTACATCCCGGCCTCCATCTGGAACTCGGGCTTCAAGGAGGCGTTCGCGGCCGAGGTCGACTCGCTCGCCATGGGTGACGTGACGGACCTGTCGAACTTCATCGGCGCCGTCATCGACGAGCGCTCCTTCGCCAAGAACAAGGCCGCGATCGACCGTGCCAAGGCCGACCCGACCTGCACCATCGTCGCGGGCGGCAGCTACGACGACTCGGTCGGCTACTTCGTCCGCCCGACCGTCATCGAGTGCACCGACCCGGAGAACGAGGTCTTCACGACCGAGTACTTCGGCCCGATCCTCGCCGTGTACGTCTACGAGGACGACAAGTACGACGAGATGCTGACCCAGATGGAGTCCGTCTCCGACTACGCCCTCACCGGCTCGGTCATCGCCAACGACCGCGCGGCGGCGGCCTACACGATGGAGAAGCTCCGCTTCGCCGCGGGCAACTTCTACATCAACGACAAGTCGACCGGCGCCGTCGTCGGCCAGCAGCCCTTCGGCGGCGGCCGCGCCTCCGGCACCAACGACAAGGCCGGTGCCCCCCAGAACCTCCTGCGCTGGACGCTGACCCGCGCCATCAAGGAGGCCCTGGTCGCCCCGACCGACTACACGTACCCGCACATGGGCTGATCCTCGCCCCACCCGAGCGACGGGCCGGGAAGTCTGCCACCGAGCAGGCTTCCCGGCCCGTTTCCAATTCCCCGAGCGGGATTCCCGGCCCGTTTCCCATTCCCCGCGGCGCGGTGACAGGCGGGCCCACCCCCGGCTCGCCCGCGTCGCGCCGCCGGCAAAGGCCTCGACGGCGCAGCGGCCGGTGGGAACAATGCCGTCATGGCCGACCAGATCCGTCTCGCCCACACCGCCGACCTCACCCCCGCCGAACTCACCGCCGCCCGAGCCCTGTTGGACGACGCGTTCGAGGGGGACTTCGCCGACGAGGACTGGGACCACGGGCTCGGTGGGATGCACGTGCTGATCCAGGACGCGGCCGGGCTCGCCGCGCACGGCTCGGTGGTGCTGCGGCGGGTGCGGCACGCGGGACGCTGGCTGCGCACCGGCTACGTCGAGGCCGTCGCCGTACGCGCCGACGTCCGGCGCACCGGGCTCGGCGGGCGGGTGATGGCGGAGCTGGAGCGGGTGATCGAGCGGGCCTACGACCTCGGCGCGCTGGCCGCCAGCGAGGACGGGGCCCGGCTGTACGCCGCCCGGGGCTGGCGGCGGTGGGAGGGCCGGGTGCACGCCCTCTCGCCGGAGCGCGGGATCGTCCGGATGCCGGACGCGGAGGGCTGGGTCCACGTGTGGCCCGCGACGCCCGCCGGAGCCCTCGATCCCGCCGGCGCACTGGTCTTCGACTGGCGCGACGGTGACGTGACCTGACGGCGAAAGCCCAGCTCAGAAGGGGGTGAGTCGGTTCGCCGTCTCAGATAGTAGGAAGTCCGAGTAATGATGCAGACAGACGCGGGCCGCTCCCTTAGCTTGGAGGAAGCCGAACGTCTCGCTCGATCCAGCGATTGGCGGTCGTGAGCCGGGCCCCGTGCAGGCAACCCCTGCGGCCCGGGAGCTCCCCGCCTGCTCCGGCGTCTCGAACACCCTTCACATGCGAGGAGTCGATTCCCATGGCCGAGACGACCGTCCGCCGCCGCGTCCGCCACGTGTCCCACGCGAGCGAGTCCGACCGCAAGAACGCCGCCGCCGCCCTCCAGCGCGCCCTCGACCGCAGGGACAACGGCGGCCAGACCGGCCACTGAGCCCGCGCCCGCGCCGCTCGCGCCACGCCGCCGCGCCGACACGGGCCGTCCGAATCCTGGACAGCTCGTGTCATCACCTGGGACGAGGAGTAGGGTGCCCGCATGTCTCGCAGCATCAATCTCGCAGTGATCCCCGGTGACGGCATCGGCCAGGAAGTCGTGGCCGAGGGTCTCAAGGTCCTCTCCGCCGTCCTCCCGGGGGACGTGAAGCTGGAGACCGAGGAGTACGACTTCGGCGCCAAGCGCTACCACGCCACCGGTGAGACCCTCACCGAGGCGGACCTGGAGCAGCTGAGGCGGCACGACGCGATCCTGCTCGGCGCCCTCGGCGACCCGTCCGTGCCCTCCGGCGTCCTGGAGCGCGGCTTCCTGCTCAAGCTCCGCTTCGCCTTCGACCACCACGTCAACCTGCGGCCGAGCAAGCTGCTCCCGGGCGTGTCCACCCCGCTCGCCGGGCAGCCGGAGATCGACTTCATCGTCGTCCGGGAAGGCACCGAGGGCCCGTACACCGGCAACGGCGGCACCATCCGCCAGGGCACGGAGCACGAGATCGCCACCGAGGTGTCCGTCAACACGGCGTACGGCGTCGAGCGCGTCGTCCGGGACGCCTTCGCCCGCGCCCAGGCCCGCCCGCGCAAGAAGCTCACGCTGGTCCACAAGAACAACGTGCTGACCTTCGCCGGCCACCTGTGGTCGAACACCTTCAACAAGGTGGCCGCCGAGTTCCCCGAGGTCACCACCGACTACCTGCACGTCGACGCGGCCACCATCTTCCTGGTCACCCAGCCCGAGCGCTTCGACGTCATCGTCACCGACAACCTCTTCGGCGACATCATCACCGACCTCGCGGCGGCCATCTCCGGCGGCATCGGCGTCGCCGCCTCGGGCAACATCAACCCGAGCCGCGCGTTCCCGTCCATGTTCGAGCCGGTGCACGGCTCGGCCCCGGACATCGCCGGACAGGGCAAGGCCGACCCCACCGCCACGGTCCTGTCCGTCGCCCTGCTGCTGCGTCACCTCGGCTACGACGCCGAGGCCGACCGCATCGACGCGGCGGTCGCCGCCGACCTCACCGAGCGCGCCGGCAAGCCCGCCCGCAGCACGTCCGAGATCGGCGACGCGCTCGCCGCCCGAGTAGCCGGCTGACCCGGCGCTCCACGCAAGAAGCCGCCGGGTCGGACGACCACCCGGCGGCTTCCGCATGTCTCCGCCGGGTAGGAACCATCGACCCCCGGGCCGCCACCACCGATTCCGTCGGCCGGGGCGCCGCGCGATAATCGAACGCGGAGCCGCGGTATGAGGGAATGCTCGGACGTCCCAGCACCGGTCGCCAGCCGGTGCGAGACGTGAGCGCGGCCCGTCACAACAACCGGTGAAGGACAACCACTCATGACGATGCCCACGATCGAGCTCAAGCCCTCCGCCAGCCCCCTCGCCGCCGCAGAGCGCGAGGCGATCCTGGCCAACCCCGGGTTCGGCCGCCACTTCACCGACCACATGGTGACGATCCGGTGGACCGAGGGCCGCGGCTGGCACGACGCCCAGCTCGTCCCGTACGGCCCGATCTCCCTCGACCCCTCCACCCACGTGCTCCACTACGGCCAGGAGATCTTCGAGGGGCTGAAGGCCTACCGCCAGCCCGACGGCTCGATCGCGCTGTTCCGCCCCGAGGCGAACGCCCGCCGCTTCCGCACCTCCGCCCGCCGCATGGCCATGGCCGAGCTGCCGGAGGAGCTGTTCATCGCCGCCCTGGACGCGCTGCTCACGCAGGACGCCGACTGGGTTCCGCCGCACGGCGGCGAGGAGGCCCTCTACCTGCGCCCGTTCATGATCGCCACCGAGGCCGCGCTCGGTGTGCACCCGGCCAACGAGTACCTGTTCCTGCTGATCGCCTCCCCGTCCGGCGCCTACTTCGCCGGCGGCGTCCAGCCGGTCACCATCTGGGTCTCCGAGGACCACGTCCGCGCCGTCCCCGGCGGCACCGGTGACGCCAAGACCGGCGGCAACTACGCCGCCTCCCTGCTCCCGCAGGCCGAGGCCGCCGCGCACGGCTGCGACCAGGTCGTCTACCTCGACGCGGTCACCCGCACCAAGGTGGAGGAGAGCGGCAGCATGAACGTCGCCTTCGTCTACGGCGACCGGATCGTCACCCCCGCGCTGACCGGCTCCATCCTGGAGGGCATCACCCGCGACTCCCTCCTCCAGGTCGCCCGCGACCTCGGCTACACCGCCGAGGAGGGCGTGATCACCCTGGAGCAGTGGCGCGCGGACGCCGCCTCCGGCGCCCTCACCGAGGTCTTCGCCTGCGGCACCGCCGCCGTGGTCACCCCGATCGGCCACGTCAAGACCAAGTCCGGCGAGTGGACCCACGGCGACGGCACGCCCGGAGAGGTCACCCTGCGGCTGCGCGAGGCCCTGCTCGGCATCCAGCGCGGCATGGAGGAGGACAAGCACGGCTGGATGCACCGCGTCGGCTGACGCGCCCGTACCGGCATGCACAGGGCCGCCGCGGACTCCTTCGGGAGGCCGCGGCGGCCCTCCGTCGTTTCTTGAACGGTGTTCGATCCCTCACTGTCCAGGTCCTGGCCACCCCCTTCTCATTCACCGGCAATCCATTTAGAGTGCTGCTCTAAACCCCTGCCGAGAAGGAGGCGCCGCGCCGTGCGACTGACCCCCACGGAACGTGACCGGCTGCTGCTCTTCGGGGCCGCCGAACTGGCGCGTGCCCGTCGCGCCCGCGGGCTGCGGCTGAACGTGCCGGAGGCGACCGCGCTGATCGCGGACACCGTCTGCGAGGCCGCCCGCGACGGCAGGCGGCTCGCGGAGGCCATCGAGGCGGCCCGCTCCGTGCTCGGTCCCGAGGACGTGCTGCCGGGCGTCGCCGACGTGGTCACCGAGGTGATGGTCGAGGCCGTCTTCGACGACGGCTCCCGGCTCGCGGTGGTCTCCGACCCCATCGGGGGCGGCCTGGGCGAGGACGCCCCCGGCGCGCTGCTGCCCGGGCCCGCGCACGCCGACCCGGAGCCGGCCGTCCGGCTCACCGTCACCAACACCGCGTCGGTGCCGGTCTCGGTCACCTCCCACTTCCACTTCTTCGAGGCCAACCCGCGCCTCGACTTCGACCGCGCCGCCGCCTACGGCATGCGGCTCGCCGTGCCCGCCGGATCGTCCGTGCGCTTCGGGCCGGGCGAGAGCGAGGAGGTCGGCCTGGTGCCGATCGGCGGGGAGCGGATCGCGATCGGCTTCGCCGGGCTGGTGGACGGGCCGCTGGACGCGCCCGGCGCCCGCCGGGAGGCGCTGCGCCGGGCCGCCGCCTGCGGATATCTGGGAGCCGGCAGCGAGGACGAGGAAGGACAGGACCGATGAGCCGCTCCAAGGGACGCGAGGTCAGCCGGGCGATCCATGTCGATCCGCACGCGTACGCCGCCACGCACGGCCCGCGCGCCGGGGACCGCGTCCGGCTCGGCGACTGCGGCCTGACCGTCCGGGTGGAGTCCGACGCCCAGCACTACGGCGACGAGTTCCTGGCCGGCTTCGGCAAGACGGCCCGCGACGGGCTGCACCTGAAGGCCGCCGCCGTGCGCGAGACCTGCGACGTCGTGATCAGCAACGTGGTCGTGATCGACGCGGTGCAGGGCATCCGCAAGGTGTCCATCGGCATCCGGGAAGGCCGGATCAGCGCCATCGGACGGGCGGGCAACCCGGACACCCTGGACGGCGTGGACGTCGTCGTCGGCACGGGCACGTCCATCGTCTCCGGTGAGGGGCTGATCGCCACCGCGGGCGCCGTCGACACCCATGTGCACCTGCTGTCGCCGCGCATCATGGAGGCCTCGCTCGCCTCCGGCGTGACCACGATCATCGGGCAGGAGTTCGGACCGGTGTGGGGCGTCGGCGTCAACTCCCCCTGGGCGCTGCGCCACGCCTTCAACGCCTTCGACGCCTGGCCGGTCAACATCGGCTTCCTGGGCCGGGGTTCGTCCTCCCACGAGGCACCGCTCGTCGAGGCGCTGGCCGAGGGCGGCGCCTCAGGGTTCAAGGTGCACGAGGACATGGGCGCCCACACCCGCGCGCTGGACACCGCGCTGCGGGTCGCCGAGGAGCACGACGTCCAGGTGGCCCTGCACAGCGACGGGCTGAACGAGTGCCTGTCGGTCGAGGACACCCTGAAGGTGCTGGAGGGCCGCACCATCCACGCCTTCCACATCGAGGGCTGCGGCGGCGGGCACGTCCCCAACGTGCTCAAGATGGCCGGGGTGCCGAACGTCATCGGCTCCTCCACCAACCCCACCCTGCCCTTCGGCCGGGACGCGGTCGCCGAGCACTACGGCATGATCGTCTCCGTCCACGACCTCAAGCCCGACCTGCCCGGCGACGCGGCCATGGCCCGCGACCGCATCCGGGCGAGCACCATGGGCGCCGAGGACGTGCTGCACGACCTGGGCGCGATCGGCATCACCTCCTCCGACGCGCAGGGCATGGGCCGCGCGGGCGAGACGGTACGGCGCACCTTCGCCATGGCCGGCAAGATGAAGGCCGAACTGGGCCCGCTGGAGGGGGACGGCGAGGGCGACGACAACGCCCGCGTGCTGCGCTACATCGCCAAGCTGACCGTCAACCCGGCCATCGCGCACGGCCTGTCGCACGAGGTCGGCTCCCTCGAGGTGGGCAAGCTCGCCGACATCGTGCTGTGGCGGCCCGAGTACTTCGGCGCCAAGCCGCAGCTCGTCCTCAAGTCCGGCTTCCCCGCGTACGGCGTCGTCGGCGACCCCAACGCGGCCACCGACACCTGCGAACCCCTCGTCCTCGGCCCGCAGTTCGGGGCGTACGGGGCCACCGCGGCCGACCTCTCCGTGGCGTTCGTCGCCCGCGCGGCCGCGGACCAGGGCAACGACACGATGCCCACCCGGCGCCGCCGGGTCGCGGTCCGCGGCACGCGCGGCATCGGCCCCGCCGACCTGCGGCTCAACGCCCGTACCGGAGCGGTCGACGTCGACCAGCGCACCGGCCTGGTCACCCTCGACGGCGACCCGCTGCGCTCGGCGCCCGCCGACTCCGTCTCCCTCAACCGCCTGTACTTCCTCTGACCCCCGGAACGGACCCGCACCGATGAGCACCCCCGCCGCCGACGGCTTCCGCATGCCCGCCGAGTGGACCCCGCACGAGCGCACCTGGATGGCGTGGCCGGGCCCCAACCCCACCTTCGACGACGGCGAGGAGCTGGCCGCCGCCCGGCGCGCCTGGGCCTCGGTCGCCCGCGCGATCCGCCGCTTCGAACCGGTCACCGTGGTCTGCGGACCGGGCCGGTCGGCCGAGGCACGGGCGCTGCTCGGCCCGGACGTGGACACCGTGGAGCGCGACCTGGACGACGCCTGGATGCGCGACATCGGCCCCACGTTCCTCACCTCCGACCGGGGCGAACTCGCCGCCGTGGACTGGACGTTCAACGGCTGGGGTGCCCAGGAGTGGGCCCGCTGGGAGCACGACGCGAAGATCGGCTCGTACGTCGCCGGACTCGCGGGCGCGCGGACGTACGCCTCCCGGCTGGTCAACGAGGGCGGCGCGATCCATGTCGACGGCGAGGGCACCGTGCTGCTCACGGAGACCGTGCAACTGGGCCCCGAGCGCAATCCGCACTGGACGAAGGAGCAGGTCGA
The DNA here is from genome assembly GCF_007896895.1 of Streptomyces misionensis. Taxonomy (GTDB): domain Bacteria; phylum Actinomycetota; class Actinomycetes; order Streptomycetales; family Streptomycetaceae; genus Streptomyces; species Streptomyces misionensis_A. Next base: position 65,832 of record NZ_VOGW01000199.1, read on the forward strand.
GGCCGAGATCCACGCCCACCTCGGCACCCGCAAGGCGATCTGGCTGCCGCGCGGCCTGAGCGCCGACTACCCTCCGCACGGCTACGGCACCCTGGGCCACGTCGACATCGTCGCCGCCTTCGCCCGCCCCGGCGTCGTCGTCGCCCACCACCAGCCGGACCCGGCGCACCCGGACCACGAGGTCACCAAGGAGGTCATCGGCCTGCTCAGGTCCTCGACCGACGCGCACGGCCGCCCCCTGGAGGTCGTGGAGGTCCCCGCGCCCACGGTCCTGGAGGCCGACGGCCGCTGGGCCGACTACTCCTACATCAACCACTACCTCTGCAACGACGGCGTCGTCCTGTGCGCCTTCGACGACCCCCGCGACGAGACCGCCGCCGCCCTCTTCCAGCGGCTCTTCCCCGACCGCACGGTCACCCTGGTCGACGCCCGCCGGATCTTCGCCGCCGGCGGCGGCATCCACTGCATCACCCAGCAGCAGCCGAGGCCCGCCCGGCCTTGACCTCAAGCCCGCTTCAGGGACCAGGCTCGCCGTATGACGGCACAGACGGCACAGACGGCGCAGACGGCACAGACGACGCCCGCTGACCGGGCGGACCAGATGGACCGGGCGGAGATCGGCGAACTGGTCCACCGGTTCTTCCGGGCGCTGGACGAGCGGCGGTTCACGCCCGGCTGGACCGCCGGACTGCTCACCGACGACGCGCGCATGGAGACCCCGCTGGGCTACTCCCGCGGCGCCGCCGCCGTGCGCGCCACCGAGGAGGCCCTCGGGCGCTACGACCGCACCCAGCACCTCGCCTCCGGGATCATCGCCGACGTGGACACCACGGCCACCGCCTCCTGGAACGCCCTGATGGTGCACGTCCGCGGCGACGCGCCGTTCATGGTGGGCGGCCGCTTCGAGGCCGGGCTGCGCCGCACCGCCGGGGGATGGCGGTTCGACCGGATGGCGGTCCGGGCGATCTGGACACAGGGCGAGCCGCCCGCGGCGGTCACCGCGGGGCCGACCGCGCCCCGGGTCGGGTAGAACATACGGGTGAACTTCCTGGTCCCCGCGTGCCGCGGCCGTCGCCCCGGCGGGGCGGTGCGTCCGCTGCCCGAGTTGCCCGAGCGGCCGGTCGCCGCGGACCCGGACGGGCCGGGCACCCCGGCGCCGGCCGCCGAGCCCCGCTTCCTGCACGACGCCGTACGGAGGGTGCCCGCATGAGCGAGAGTCCCGCCCCGCGCCGCCGCACCCCGGCCCCGCCCCGGGAGGACCTGCTCGCCGCGGCCATGCGCATGATCGCCGAGCGCGGTCTGGAGAAGCTCACCATGGCGGGGCTCGGGCGCGAGGTGCAGATGAGCAGCGGCCACCTGCTCTACTACTTCCGGTCCAAGGACGAACTGCTGCTGCAGACCCTGGAGTGGAGCGAGGGGCGGCTCGGCGCCGAGCGGGCCCGGCTGCTCGCCCGGGCGGCGCCGGCGCGGGAGCGGCTGGAGGCCTACGTCGACCTGTACGTGCCCGACGGCCACCGCGACCCGCACTGGACCCTCTGGCTGGAGGTCTGGAACCGGTCCCAGAACGCCGACGACGACGCCCGCGCCCGCCAGGCCGCGATCGAGGGCGCCTGGCACCGGGACCTCGTCGCGCTGATCGCCGAGGGGATCTCGCGCGGGGAGTTCCGGCCGGTCGACGCGGACCGCTTCGCCACCAGGACGCGCGCGCTGCTCGACGGGTTCTCCATCCACGTCGCCATCGGGCTGCGCGGCACCGACCGGGAGCAAGTGCTGGCACATGTGCGGGAGTTCGTGGCGGACGGGCTTCTCGCGTAGAGGAATCGTCCGCTCGGCCCCCGGGCAGGTAACGGCCCATGGGACGACAACACTGGAAGAAGATCTGGGTCGGTTCGGCGGGGAACATGGTCGAGTGGTTCGACTGGTTCGTGTACGCCAGTTTCGCCCCCTACTTCGCCGGGGCGTTCTTCCCGAGCGGCAACCCCACCGCCCAGCTGATGAACACCGCGGGGATCTTCGCGGTCGGCTTCTTCATGCGGCCGGTCGGCGGCTGGCTGCTGGGGCGGGTCGGGGACCGCAGGGGCCGCAAGGCGGCGCTGACGCTCACCGTCACGCTGATGTCGGCCTCCGCGGTGCTGATCGCCGTCGCGCCCACGTACGCCGTCGCCGGCTACGGCGGCGCCCTCGTGCTGCTCGTCGCCCGGTTGCTCCAGGGGCTCTCGGTGGGCGGCGAGTACGCGGCCAGCGCCACCTACCTCACCGAGGCCACCGACCCGAGGAGGCGCGGCTTCGCCTCCAGCTTCCAGTACGTGTCCATGACCGCCGGCCAGATCGCCGGCCTCGGCCTGCTGATCATCCTCCAGCGCACCCTGTCCGACTCCGCCCTGCACGGCTACGGCTGGCGCATCCCCTTCGTCGTCGGCGCCCTCGGCGCGGCCGTCGTCTTCTACCTGCGCCGCACCATGCTGGAGAGCGAGATCTACGAGGAGGACGCCGCCCACGCCGGACGGACCGCGACCGCCGAGGAGCGCGGCACCCTGCGCGCCCTGTGGCGGCACCGGCGCGAGGCGTTCCTCGTCGTCGCGCTCACCATGGGCGGCACGGTCGCGTACTACACGTACACCACCTATCTGACCAAGTACCTCTCCAACTCGGCCGGCCTGTCCAAGGACACCGCCACCCTCGTCTCCTTCACCGCGCTGATCGTCTTCGCCGCGCTCCAGCCGCTCGCCGGGGCCCTGTCCGACCGGATCGGCCGGCGGCCGCTGCTGATCACCTTCGCGATCGGCTCCACCGTCCTCACCGTGCCGGTCATGACCCTGCTCAAGCACGCCGGGGGCTACTGGCCCGCCCTCGGCCTCTGTCTGCTCGCCCTGGTCGTCGTCACCGGCTACACCTCGATCAACGCCTGTGTGAAGGCCGAGCTGTTCCCGACCGGTGTCCGCGCCTTGGGCGTCGCCCTGCCGTACGCCCTCGCCAACGCCCTCTTCGGCGGCACCGCCGAATACGTCGCCCTGTGGTTCAAGAACGCCGGGATGGAGTCCGGATTCTTCTGGTACGTGGCGGGCTGTGCCGCCGTGTCGCTGATCGTGTACGTCGCCATGCGGGAGACGAAGGACCTGGACCTGGCCGCAAGCCAGGGGTCCGTGACTGCGGGGGAGTCCAGCGTGACGACCGCATCCTGAGACGGCCGGTGATCCGGGGGCGGTGCTGTGCCAGACTGCCCCCGTGCTCATGTTCGCCATGATTATCGGCAGCAGGCGCGCCGGTCCGCAGTGACCATCTCGTACAACCAGGTGCGGGTGGCCACCGTCGTCCTCGACCCGCGCGCAGACCTCTCGCATCCGCGAGGGGTTTTTTCGTTTTACGGCCCACCTTCAGCCGTGAACCGAGCGCGGGGGAGTATTGGGGGGACGGTGGAGCCGGTCATTCCGGTAAGACCGAAGATTCACAACAGGAGTCCTGAGACCATGACCGAGACGGCAACCAGCGAGCTCGACGACTCGTTCCACGTCTTCGACACGACGCTGCGCGACGGAGCGCAGCGGGAGGGCATCAACCTCACCGTCGCGGACAAGCTCGCCATCGCCCGGCACCTGGACGACTTCGGCGTCGGCTTCATCGAAGGCGGCTGGCCCGGCGCCAACCCCCGCGACACGGAGTTCTTCGCCCGTGCCAAGGACGAGATCGAGTTCCGCCACGCCCAGCTGGTCGCCTTCGGCGCCACCCGCCGCGCCGGCGCCAAGGCCGCCGACGACCCCCAGGTCAGAGCGCTGCTGGAGTCCGGCGCCCCGGTGATCACCCTGGTCGCCAAGTCGCACGACCGGCATGTCGAGATGGCGCTGCGCACCACCCTGGACGAGAACCTGGAGATGGTCCGCGACACCGTCTCCCACCTGCGCGAGCAGGGCCGCCGGGTGTTCGTGGACTGCGAGCACTTCTTCGACGGCTACCGGGCCAACCCCGAGTACGCCAAGGCCGTCGTCCGCGCGGCCTCGGAGGCCGGCGCCGATGTGGTCGTCCTGTGCGACACCAACGGCGGCATGCTGCCCGCCCAGGTGCACGCGGTCGTCGCCACCGTGCTCGCCGACACCGGCGCCCGGCTCGGCATCCACGCCCAGGACGACACCGGCTGCGCGGTCGCCAACACCCTGGCCGCGGTCGACGGCGGCGCCACCCACGTGCAGTGCACCGCCAACGGTTACGGCGAGCGCGTCGGCAACGCCAACCTCTTCCCGGTGGTCGCCGCCCTGGAGCTGAAGTACGGCAAGAAGGTGCTGCCGGAGGGCCGGCTGCGGGAGATGACCCGGATCTCGCACGCCATCGCGGAGGTCGTCAACCTCACCCCCTCCACCCACCAGCCGTACGTGGGCGTCTCCGCCTTCGCGCACAAGGCCGGCCTGCACGCCTCCGCGATCAAGGTCGACCCGGACCTGTACCAGCACATCGACCCCGCGCTGGTCGGCAACACCATGCGGATGCTGGTCTCCGACATGGCCGGCCGCGCCTCCATCGAGCTCAAGGGCAAGGAACTCGGCGTCGACCTCGGCGGCGACCGCGAGCTGATCGGGCGCGTGGTCGCCCGCGTCAAGGAGCACGAGCTCAAGGGCTACACGTACGAGGCGGCCGACGCCTCCTTCGAGCTGCTGCTGCGCGGCGAGGTCGAGGGCAGGGCGCTGAAGTACTTCGACGTCGAGTCCTGGCGGGCCATCACCGAGGACCGCCCCGACGGCAGCCACGCCAACGAGGCCACGGTCAAGCTGTGGGCCAAGAGCGAGCGGATCGTCGCCACCGCCGAGGGCAACGGCCCGGTCAACGCCCTCGACCGCGCCCTGCGCGTCGCCCTGGAGAAGATCTACCCGGAGCTGGCCGGCCTCCAGCTGGTCGACTACCGCGTCCGCATCCTGGAGGGCCGGCACGGCACCTCCTCCACCACCCGCGTGCTCATCTCCACCTCGGACGGCACCGGCGAGTGGTCCACGGTCGGCGTGGCGGACAACGTCATCGCCGCGTCCTGGCAGGCGCTGGAGGACGCGTACACGTACGGGCTGCTGCGGGCCGGCGTGGCACCGGCCGCGTAGTCGGCGGCGCGCCGCGCGGGTGCGGCGGTCAGGGCGCCCGCCAGATGTTGTCGAAGGCGGCGTTCTCGATGCGCCGCCGCTCCCGCACGGCCGTCAGCTCCGTCACCGCGTCGCCGACGGCGGTCAGCACGGTGAGGACCGCCTCGTCGGTGTACTCCTGCGCCTTTGGCCGGTCCTCGCCGATGCCCAGCGGGTCGGCGAGACCGGCCAGCACGGGCTCGTGGGACCACCAGCGGTCGGCCGCGCGCCGCCGCGCGGGGGTGTCGGCCCGGGGCGTCTCGGCCGGGCGGGGCAGCCAGCGCCGCCGCTTCCCGGTGAGCTGCCCCTCGGTGTCCAGGAAGTCGTGGTAGGCCCCGGCCAGCCCGCGCCCCCGGCGCCACAGCCAGTCCTCGACCGTCTCGTACGGCTCCTCGCGCACCAGCGCCGCCCCCGCCTCGTCCAGCATCCGGTCACCGGTGGTCAGCACCGGGCCGGGCACGATGCGCTCGCCGTCCAGGGTGACCGCCCGTGTCCCGAGCAGATCGATCAGCTCGGCCCCCGCGAGGGCCAGCGACAGATCCCCCTGCTCGACGGGGCGCTCGCCGGGGACGTCGACACTGACGAGGAACAGATCCTGCGGTGTGGTCATGAGGGCTCCAGGAAGCCGGGGCGACAGCGTACCGAGCACCCTCGCATGCGGCTCGGCCCCGGCGGCGCGCCACACGCCGAGGCCGCCTGCTCCGACTCGGCGGTCGATGGTCCGGCCGGGGAACGCCGGTCTCCCTCAGTGTCCCCCGGCCGCCCCCCGGCCGCGCGTCACTGCAACTGCCACTTCTGGTTGGCCGCGCCCGTGCACGACCAGATCTGGGCGCGGGCGCCGTTCGCCGAGGAGTTGTCGGTGACGTCCAGGCACTTGTTCGCGGCGAGGTTCACCACGTCGTGGGTGGCGGCGTCGTACGACCACTGCTGGGCGCCGGTGCCGTTGCAGTCGTAGAGCTGCACCTTGGCCCCGTCGGCCGTCGAGCCCGAGGTCACGTCCAGGCACTTGCCGAGCGACTGGACGGAACCGTCGGCCATGACGGTCCACTGCTGGGCGGCGGTGCCGTTGCAGTCGTAGAGCTGGACGGCCGTGCCGTTGGCGTTGGAGGCGCCCGCCACGTCCAGGCACTTGCCGGCCAGGCCGACGAAGGAGCCGGAGCGGGCGCCGCCGCCGCTCTGGGCGCCGGACCAGGTGAAGGTGGCGGAGGTCTTCGCGGGCAGCGGGTAAGTGGCGTGCTGCGAGCCCCAGTCGATGGTCACCGTCTGCGCGGCGGAGGAGCCGTTGTAGGCGATCAGCGCCTTGCTGCCGTCGGGGTTGCGCCAGGCCACGTTCGGCACCGTGGTGGACGCCGTGGAGGCGATCCGCTGGGCGCCGGGGCGGACGAACTTGGTCAGCTGGCCCATGTCGTAGTACTCGACGGTGTAGTCGACGGTCCCGCTCCGCCCGTCCCCGTTGTGCACGGTGACCAGCCCGGTGCAGGTGCCGCACCCGCCGTTGTGCGGGCCCATGTTCTGGTCCACCGCCAGGGACCACTTGGTCACCGACTTCCCCCAGTTGCGGGTGTAGTCGATGATGTCGGACATGTCCTCGCGCTGCTGGTCGGCGATCCAGGTGCCGCCGGAGTGCTCGGTGTCGAAGGCGTCCACCGAGGGGTACGCGTTGTGGACGGTGGTCTGCTCGCCGACGTCACCGCCGTAGCCGTGCCAGGCGATGCCGCCGAAGTTGGGGTGGTTGCGGATCGCCGTGTCGTCCACCAGCGGGGCGGCCCAGGAGTCGTAGCCGTCCCAGTTCCAGTCGTGGACCAGGACCTTGGTGCTCAGGCCGGCCGACTGCAGCCGGGGCAGCAGATCGGTCTTGAGGAAGTACGACAGCCCACTGGCGTTCCAGCTCATCGAGGGGTAGCCGGAGCAGCAGGTCGGCTCGTTCTGCGGGGTCACGTACGAGACCTTGACCCCCTGGTCCTGGTACGCCTGGAGGTACTTGACGAAGTAGGCGGCGTAGGCGGCGTAGTCCTCCGCCTTCAGCCAGCCGCCGTTGAGCGAGCCGCTGTCCTTCATCCAGGCCGGGGCGGTCCAGGGCGAGGCCATCACCGTCAGGGACGGGTTGAGCTGGAGCGCCTGCCTGGTGAGCGGCGCGACGTCGGCGAGGTCGTGCGCGATCGAGAACGCGGCGAGGCCCGGGTCCGACTGCCCGGCCGGTACGTCGTCGTACGTGTAGCCGTAGCGCGCGAGGTCCGAGGCGCCCATCGGGTTGCGCAGGAACGACAGCCCGATGCCGTCCGTCGGCGAGAACAACTTGCGCATGGTCGCGTCCCGGGTCGTCTGGGACAGCGCGCCGCTGCTGTTCAGCAGCCAGGCGGCGGTGTCCGTGAAGGAGGCGCCGCCGCCGGTGAAGGTCTGGTAGCGGGTGTTCTCGTCCACGGTGATGTTCGTGCCGCCGCCGCCCGTCCCCGACTGGAACGAGAACGGCGTCTGGGCCTGGAGGCCGCGGACCACATGGCGTCCGGCGGAGTCGTCGGTGGTGGTGAGCCAGGCCGTGACCTGCTCGCCGGCCGCGTGTGCGGGGGGAACGGCCGCGGTGAAGCCGGCGGCGGAGAGCAGTCCGGCCAGCAGCAGCCGGACCGCGCGGGGGGATCTCCTCATGGTGCGTCGCCCTTCCTCTCGGGTCGACAGGGTGGGGTCGCCAACGGGTGGGCCATCTTGACGAGTTGGGGAGGCGTCAGTTAACTCACGCCGTGAGCTAAGCCATGAGTGAACCATGAGAGCCGAGGGAAGGTCTATGCCGAGACCAAGAACGGCCCTGCTCCTCCCGGGGGCCCTGCTCGCCGCCCTGCTGCCCCTGTCCGCGGCGGCCCAGGCCGCCGACGACCCGCCGCCCGTGCCCGTCGACCGCTTCGAGGGCGAGGTGCCCTTCGCGTCCCAGCCCGCCGACGGCATCTTCACCTGGGGCGGCGACACCGACGACCCGCCCGCGCTCCGCCTCGCCGACCGCGCCGACGCCCCCGAGGGCGCCAAGGTGCTCGCCGGCACCTACGACATCAGCGGCTACGGCGGCTTCACCCACGATTTCGCCGCCGATCGGCCCGCCCACGACTGGTCCGCCCACCAGGGCATCCGCTTCTGGTGGGAAGGGCACGACAACGGCGGGAAGGTCGCCTTCGAGATCAAGGACGGCGGCACGAACGGCGAGGCCTCCGAGCTGTGGACGGCCTCCTTCACCGACGACTTCACCGGCTGGAAGCAGATCCGGCTCCCCTTCGGCGACTTCACCTACCGCACCGACTACCAGCCCGTCGGCGGTATCGACCACGTCCTCGGCCTGACGCGGATGTGGGGCTACGCGGTGACGCTCCCCGCGGGCGCCAAGGGCGAATTCGCCATGGACGACGTGGAGTTGTACGGCAAGGCGGACCAGACGCTGCGCGCCGCCGTCAGCACCGACGCACCCGTCCACCCGGTGACGGAGGGCGGCACCGCCAAGGTCAGGGTCACCCTGGCCACCACCGGCGACCGCCCCGTGGACGAACCGGTGACCGTCTCCTACCGCACCGAGGGCGGCACCGCCACCGCCGGTCAGGACTACACCCCGGTCTCCGGCACCCTCACCTTCCCGGCCGGCACCGCCTCCGGCGCCTCGGCGACCATCCAGGTCCCCACCCGCAAGGACAAGGCCGGCGAGTCCGCCGAGACGATCCCGCTCAAGCTCACCGTGACCGGTGCCAAGGCCCCCGCCGAGACCCCGCAGATCGTCATCGACGCGCACGGACTGCCGTATCTGAACCCCAAGCTGCCGGTGCGGAAGCGGGTCGCCGACCTGCTGTCGCGGATGTCCCTGGAGGAGAAGGCCGGGCAGATGACCCAGGCCGAGCGCGACGGCCTGGTCCCCGGCGACATCGCCTCCTACGGCCTCGGCTCACTGCTGTCCGGCGGCGGCTCCACGCCCACGCCCAACACCCCCGAGGCCTGGGCCCGGATGATCGACGGCTTCCAGCTGCGCGCGCGGGCGACGCGGTTCCAGATCCCGCTGATCTACGGCGTGGACGCGGTGCACGGCCACAACAACCTCTACGGCGCCACGGTCATGCCGCACAACATCGGCCTCGGCGCGACCAGGGACCCCGGGCTCGCCGAGCGGACGGGCGCCGTGACGGCCGCCGAGGTCCGGGCGACCGGCATCCCCTGGGACTTCGCGCCCTGCCTCTGCGTGAGCCGCGACGAACGCTGGGGCCGCTCCTACGAGTCCTTCGGCGAGGACCCCGCACTGGTCGAGTCCATGGAGACGGTGATCCAGGGGCTCCAGGGCCGGGCGGACGGCAGCGACCTGGGCCGCGACGACAAGGTCCTGGCCACCGCCAAGCACTACGTCGGCGACGGCGGCACCGCCTACGGGTCCTCCACCACCGGCACGTACACCATCGACCAGGGCGTCACCACCGTCACCCGGCAGCAGCTGGAGGACATCCACCTGGCGCCGTTCGAGACCGCCGTCCGGCGCGGCATCGGCACGGTCATGCCGTCGTTCTCCTCCCTCGACATCACCGGTGACGGCAAGGGCCCGGTCAGGATGACCGCCCGCGGCGACATGATCAACGGCGAGCTGAAGAACAGGATGGGCTTCGACGGCTTCGTCATCAGCGACTGGAACGCCGTCGACCAGCTCCCCGGCGACTACGCGAACCAGGTCCGCACCGCCGTCGACGCGGGCGTCGACATGATGATGGTGCCCTCCACCTACAGGAAGTTCAGCACCACGCTCGTCGACGAGGCGAAGGCCGGCCGGGTCGGCGCGGCGCGGCTCGACGACGCGGTCTCCCGCATCCTCACCGAGAAGTTCAGGCTGGGCCTGTTCGAGCACCCGTACGCCGACACCGGCGGCGCCGCCGCCATCGGCTCCCCGGCCCACCGCGCCGTCGCCCGCCGGGCCGCGGCCGAGTCGCAGGTGCTGCTGAAGAACAGCGGCGGGCTGCTGCCGCTGAGGAAGAGCGAGAAGGTGTACGTCGCCGGCTCCGACGCGGACGACATCGGCAACCAGACCGGCGGCTGGACCCTCACCTGGCAGGGCGCCTCGGGGAACACCGTCCCCGGCACCACCATCCTCCAGGGCATGCGCGAGGCGGGCGCGAACGTCACCTACTCCAAGGACGCCTCCGCCCCGACGGGCGGTTACGACGTCGGCGTGGTCGTCGTCGGCGAGACCCCGTACGCCGAGGGCGTCGGCGACGTCGGCAACGGCCACTCCCTGTCGCTGTCGGCCGCGGACCGGGCGGCCGTGGACAAGGTGTGCGGCGCCATGAAGTGCGTGGTGCTGATCGTCTCCGGCCGGCCCCAGCTCATCGGCGACCGGCTCGGCGAGATCGACTCCCTGGTGGCCTCCTGGCTGCCGGGCACCGAGGGCGAGGGCGTCGCCGACGTCCTCTACGGCGACCGCCCCTTCACCGGGCAGCTCCCGGTCACCTGGCCGAAGTCCGAGTCCCAGCTGCCGATCAACGTGGGCGACGCGTCGTACGACCCCCAGTTCCCCTACGGGTGGGGCCTGACCACCGGCACCGCCGTCCCGCACGGCGGCCCGGGCGCCCTGAAGTCGCTGGCCGCGCGGGCGGCGGCGGCCGAACGGCGCGGTGACGCCCGGCAGGGGCGGCAGCTGGTGACCCGGGCCCGGCTGCTGGTCCAGCAGAAGGCGGGGGAGCGGATGACCGCGGCCCTGGCGAAGCCCTTCGCCGACGCGGACCACCTGCTGCTCGCCGGCCACTACGGGAAGGCGGTGCAGAAGCTGACGGAGGCGTACCGCGCGGCATGACCGCCGGACCGCCCTGAACCGGCCCACGCGAAAGGCTTCGGGTAGCGTCGAGACATGAACGCCGTCCCGCGGACCCGAAGCCTGACCGCACTGCTGCTGGCCGTGCTCGTCCTGGTCCTGACGACCGCGTTCGCCCCCGGCGCGAGCGCGCAGACCAGCGTCTCCACGATCGCCCGCGCCCTGCGCACCGGCCCGGTCTACGTCGACCCGGCGGCGTCCGCCCAGCTGTCCCGGGCGGACGCCGACGCGCTGGCCGACCGGATCAAGAAGGCGAACAAGCCACTGTTCATCGCCGTCCTGCCGGCCGGCTACCCCACCGCGCACCTCTTCGCCGACCTCCGCGCCGCCACCGGCATCACGGGCCTGTACGGCATCCGCCTCGGCGACCGCTTCGACGCCCGCGCCGACGCCTCGGTGATGACCCCGACGGCCCGGCAGAACCTGGTCAACAGCGTCCAGGGCGAGAACGCCAAGGCCCAGCTCGGCGACTTCACCGACCGTGCCCTCGCCAACCTGGGCGGCCACGCCCCGAGCAGCTGGCACGCCGCGGACGGGTCCGGCGGGTCCGGCGCCGGCCTGATCGCGGTCGGCGCGGTGCTGGTGGCGGGCGGCGCGGGCGCGTACGCCCTGGTCCGCCGCAATCGGCGGCGCCGCGAGGAGGAGCAGCGGGCCGCCCTGGAGCGGCTGCGGGTGGTCGTGGACGAGGACATCACCGCCTTCGGCGAGGAACTGGACCGCCTGGACTTCCAACCCGGCGAACCCGGCGCCGACGACGCCATGCGCGCGGACTACGCACACGCCCTGGACGCCTACGAGACCGCGAAACAGCGGATGGCCGAGGCCGCGAGGCCCGAGGACGTCCGCCCGGTCACCCAGGCCCTGGAGGACGGCCGGTTCTCGCTGGCCACGCTGGCCGCGCGCCGCGCCGGCCGCCCGCTGCCCGAGCGCCGCCCGCCCTGCTTCTTCGACCCCCGCCACGGCCCCTCGGTCACGGACGCCACCTGGACGCCGCCCGGCGGCGCCCCGCGCGAGGTGCCGGTCTGCGCCGCCGACGCCGCCCGGCTCGCCGACGGCCTCGACCCGGCGATCCGCCAGGTGGACACCGAGCAGGGCCGCCGCCCCTACTGGGACGCGGGCCCCGCCTACGGCCCCTGGGCGGGCGGCTACTTCGGCGGCGGCATCCTCCCGGGCCTGCTGGTCGGCACCCTGCTCGGCTCCATGATGGCCACCCCGTCCTACGCGGCCGACTACGGCGCCGGATACGGGGACTTCAGCGGGTTCGGCGGCGACTACCAGGGCGGCGACGTCTCCGGCACGGACTTCGACCCCGGCGACTTCGGCGGCGGCTTCGGCGACTGAGGCCCACGGCGCCGCGCGGAGGCGTCTGCTCCCCTCAGGTCTCGGTGCCGGGTATCTCCATGGCGCCGAGCCGCTCCAGCAGGGCCCCCGCCAGCGTCAGCACCCCGCGCTCCGTCTCGCCCAGCGTGCTCAGCGCCGCGGCGAGCCAGATGTCCCGCTCGGCCATGTCCCGCTCCAGCGTCCGCCGCCCCGCCTCGGTGAGGGTCAGCACGGACTGCCGCCGGTCGTCCGGGTCCGGCTCGCGTACGATCAGTCCCTCCGCCTCCAGGTCCGCGAACACCCGGGTGAGGGACTGCGGCCGCTGCCGCTCCCGCGCCGCGATCCGGCCCGGGGTGGCCGACCCGTGTGCTTGCAGATACCCGAGCACCGCGAGCTGGTTGGGGCTCAGGCCCCCCTCGCCACGCTCCTGCCGCAGCCGCCGGTTGATCCGGACGACGGCATGACGGAGGGCGGCGGCTTCCGCGAGATGATCCATGGCGGCATCGTACGCACGCGCTTATCAATTCCCGGTCTTGCGGGCTCTGTTCTCGGACAGTTCGCGGGCGACTGATACGCAACGCTTATGAAACCGTGGGGACGACGGCGGCCGTGCCGCTGTCCTGGACGGCCGCCGGGTCCGCGGGTCGGGCTCCAGGCGCCCGTACGGCAGTCGAGCGTGCCCGCCGTCCCCCGGCTACGGGGTGGCGGGCACGCTCGGGGTGCGGGATTCGCGCGGCCCGTCCGGCCGCCGCCGGTTCACGCGTTCTTGATCGCGGAGACGTCGAAGTTCAGCTTGATCTTGTCCGAGACCAGGACGCCGCCCGTCTCCAGCGCCGCGTTCCAGGTCAGGCCCCACTCGGAGCGCAGGAGCTCGGCCTTGCCCTCGAAACCGGCGCGCTCGTTGCCGAACGGGTCCTTGGCCACGCCGTTGAACTCCAGGTCGATGCTGATCGGCCGGGTCACGCCGAGCAGGGAGAGGTCGCCGGTGACGCGGTAGTCGTCGCCGCCGAGGGGCTCCACCTTGGTGGACCTGAAGGTCATGTCCGGGAACTCGTCGATCTTGAAGAAGTCGGCCGACTTCAGGTGCCCGTCGCGGTCGGCGTTGCCGGTGTCGATGCTGGCCATCTTGACGTCGAGCGTGGCGGTGGAGCGGGTCGGGTCCTGGCCGTCCAGGTGGAGGCTGCCGGTGAAGTCCTGGAAGCCGCCCCGCACGTTGGTGACCATGGCGTGGCGGGCCACGAACTCGATCGTGGTGTGCGCGGGGTCGATCGTGTAGTCGCCGGTCAGCGCGGCCAGGTCGGTGCCGGCGGCCTGCGCGGGGGTGGTGGTGCGGTTGTCCTTGCGGCCGAAGATGCCCATGACGTCCTCCCGGGAGCCATATGTTTAACGTTCAACGAACTCGACGAATTCGACGGTAGACCTTTTTCGTTTAGTTTTCAACATCATCCACAAAGTGTCGGAGCGGTGACCTACCGTCACTCTGCGCGCGCTTCGCCGGGAGCGCATACGGTGGGGGTGCGCGGGCCGCGCAGGGGGCCGTCCGAGGGGCGGCGTCACTCCAGGGATGGCATGCCCGACCCACTAATGTGGGCCGGGTCCGCGGTGTCACCTTTGTGGACTCCCTACAACGCAAGCCGCCTCTGAGCAGTCGGAACGGCTGCACGCTGCCGTGGTTCTGTTCACTCGCACCAGGAAAACGGGCCGGAGACTGTACGGAGTCGACGGCTCGCTTTCCTTGGTGTCCTTCGTAAGGTCGCTACATGACCGTTTTGGAAGAGACGACGGGTGAGCCGACCGGCGAGCCGACGGACGCGCGCGGACGGGTCGCCGAACTGCACGACATCCGTGCGCGGGCCGTGGCCGGTCCCAGCGAGAAGGCGACCGCGGCGCAGCACGCCAAGGGCAAGCTGACGGCACGGGAGCGGATCGAACTGCTCCTCGACCCGGGTTCCTTCCAGGAGGTCGAGCAGCTGCGGCGGCACCGGGCGACCGGTTTCGGCCTGGAGGCGAAGAAGCCGTACACCGACGGTGTCGTCACCGGCTGGGGCACGGTCGAGGGCCGTACGGTCTTCGTCTACGCGCACGACTTCCGGATCTTCGGCGGCGCGCTGGGCGAGGCCCACGCCACCAAGATCCACAAGATCATGGACATGGCCATCGCGGCCGGCGCGCCGCTGGTCTCGCTGAACGACGGCGCCGGCGCCCGCATCCAGGAGGGCGTGACCGCACTCGCGGGCTACGGCGGCATCTTCCGCCGCAACACGGCCGCGTCCGGGGTGATCCCGCAGATCAGCGTGATGCTCGGCCCGTGCGCGGGCGGCGCGGCGTACAGCCCCGCCCTGACGGACTTCGTCTTCATGGTCCGCGAGACGTCCCAGATGTTCATCACCGGTCCGGACGTGGTCAAGGCCGTGACCGGCGAGGAGATCACCCAGAACGGCCTGGGCGGCGCGGACGTCCACGCGGAGACGAGCGGCGTCTGCCACTTCGCCTACGACGACGAGGAGACCTGCATCGCGGAGGTGCGCTACCTCCTGTCGCTGCTGCCGCAGAACAACCGCGAGAACCCGCCGCGGGTGGAGTGCACCGACCCGGCCGACCGCCGCTCGGACGTCCTGCTCGACATGGTCCCGGCCGACGGCAACCGGCCGTACGACATGGCCAAGGTCATCGAGGAGATCGTCGACGACGGCGAGTACCTGGAGGTCCACGAGCGCTGGGCCCGCAACATCATCTGCGCGCTGGCCCGCCTCGACGGCCAGGTGGTCGGCATCATCGCCAACCAGCCGCAGGTCCTCGCGGGCGTACTCGACATCGAGGCGAGTGAAAAAGCTGCGCGCTTCGTCCAGATGTGTGACGCTTTCAATATCCCGATCGTGACCTTCCTGGACGTGCCCGGGTTCCTCCCCGGGGTCGACCAGGAGCACGGCGGAATCATCCGGCACGGCGCGAAGCTGCTCTACGCCTACTGCAACGCGACCGTGCCGAGGATTTCGCTCATCCTGCGCAAGGCGTACGGAGGTGCCTACATCGTCATGGACTCGCAGTCGATCGGCGCCGACCTCACCTACGCCTGGCCCACGAACGAGATCGCGGTGATGGGCGCGGAGGGCGCGGCCAACGTCATCTTCCGACGCCAGATCGGCGAGGCGGAGGACCCCGAGGCCATGCGCGCGCGGATGGTCAAGGAGTACAAGTCCGAGCTGATGCACCCGTACTACGCCGCCGAGCGCGGCCTGGTCGACGACGTCATCGACCCGGCCGAGACCCGCGAGGTGCTGGTGAAGTCGCTGGCGATGCTCCAGACCAAGCACGCCGACCTCCCGTCCCGCAAGCACGGCAACCCCCCGCAGTAACCGAGCGGACATCCCTCTCACGGAGACTGACACCCATGAGCACTGCCGACATCCGCGTCGAGAAGGGCCACGCCGAGCCCGAGGAGGTCGCCGCCATCACGGCGGTCCTCCTGGCCCGCGCCGCCGCCTGGAGCGCGAGCCCGGCTTCCGCGCCCCGCACAGCTGGCACTGAGCCGAGACACCACACAGAAGCAGGGCCCCTCTTCGGAGGGGCCCTGCTTCTGTGTGGTCACCCTGGGGCGCCGCCGCGCGGGCCGGGAAAGCACGAACTGCCCGCGGACGGGTCCGACCGTCACGGGCAGTGGGGAGGCCGTGCGTTCGCCTAGCGCAGCCGTGCCATCAGCGCGTGCTCCACCAGCGTGATGAGCGTCGACTTGGCGTCGGCGCGGTGGCGGGCGTCGGTGGTGATGATCGGGGTGTCGGGGCCGATCTGGAGCGCCTCGCGCACCTCGTCCGGGGAGTACGGCTGGTTGCCGTCGAAGCCGTTGAGGGCGATGACGAAGGGCAGGCCGCTGTTCTCGAAGTAGTCGACGGCGGGGAAGCAGTCGGCGAGCCTGCGGGTGTCGACGAGGACCACCGCGCCGATGGCGCCGCGGACGAGGTCGTCCCACATGAACCAGAAGCGGTCCTGTCCGGGGGTACCGAAGAGGTACAGGATGAGGTCCTGGTCCAGGGTGATGCGGCCGAAGTCCATGGCCACCGTGGTGGTGGTCTTGTCCCCGGTGTGGGTGAGGTCGTCGATGCCGGCCGACGCGGACGTCATGACGGCCTCTGTGCGCAGCGGGTTGATCTCCGAGACGGCGCCGACGAACGTGGTCTTGCCCACGCCGAAGCCGCCCGCCACCACGATCTTCGCGGAGGTGGTGGAGCGACTCTGAGAAACCGGCCCTCCGCTAGAGCTTGCGAAGTCCACTGAGCACCCTTTCGAGCAGTGTCACGTCTGGCTGGCCACCGGCGTTCTCGTCGCCGCCGGGCTGATGGATGGCGACCAGGCCCGCCTCCGCCAAGTCGGCGACGAGGATCCTGGCCACGCCGAGGGGGATCGTGAGCAGGGCCGAGACCTCGGCCACCGACTTGATCTCCCGGCAGAGGTTGCAGATCCGCTGATGCTCGGGCAGTTGGCCCTGCATCTGGTGCGGAGCAGCGGTGGTGTGCACCAGCGCCTCGATGGCGAGCTGGTAGCGCGGGCGGGTCCGGCCGCCGGTCATGGCGTACGGACGCACCAAGGGGTTGTTCGATGCGGTCGCGGGCGCCGGCTCGGGGCGGCGCTGCGGCTGGACCGGCTGGATGCGCGGCGCCGGCGGCTGGTCGTACGGCGAGGGTCCGGGGCCCTGCGGGACGTACGGCTGCCGGTGCTGGGGGGTGGAGGGGAAGTTGTACGGGTTCGCCGAGCCGTCGCCGTGGCCCTGTGCGGGGCCGTACGACCAATTGCCCGAGGGCGAGCCTCCTGGGGGTGTTGCCACTTTCTCCTCCTCCGAACTGCGTCGGGCACCCATCCGTGTGGAGCCGCGTCCCGAAACCTTACGGCCCCGGGACGCGAATACGCACCGTCCGATTACTAGTTGAGAAGGCTGCCCTGGAGCTCCGCGCGGAGATCCGGGGTGAGGACCGTGCCCGCGCGGTCCACCAGAAGGGCCATCTCGTACCCGATGAGGCCGATGTCCGCTTCCGGGTGGGCCAGGACCGCGAGGGACGATCCGTCCGAGATGGACATGATGAAGAGGAATCCCCGCTCCATCTCCACAACCGTCTGGTTCACGCTGCCGCCCTCGAAGATGCGCGAGGCACCGGCGGTCAGCGACGTCAGACCGGAGGCGACGGCCGCCAGCTGGTCGGCGCGGTCACGGGGGAAGCCTTCGGACATCGCCAGAAGGAGTCCGTCGGCGGAGACCACCACCGTGTGGGACACCCCCGGGGTGTTGTCCACGAAGTTGGTGATCAACCAGTTCAGGTTCTGTGCCGCCTGGCTCATCGGGCTCACACTAACGCTCCTGGTTGTAGGTGCTGTCAGGACCGAAGCCCTGGCCGTTCGTATCGGTTCCTGCGTTGCGTCCGCGCTGGACGCCCCGGCGCAGGTTGCTCAGCCTGCCCCGGACGTCCTCCGGGGCGCGGGAGACCTGGGGGCCTCCCTGGGGGGTGGTTTCGGCGCTGCCCTCGACCAGGTTGGCCTTGGGCACCCGCCGGGGCAGCCCGGAGGCGGTGACCCCGCCGGCCTTGGGCTTGCGCAGCTGGGAGGCCTGCTGCCAGCGCTCGTCATTGGCCGAACGCCAGTCGCCCTCGCCGCTGTTCCCCGGCGCGGTCTCCGCCGCGGGAGCCGGCGCTTCCTGCTGCACATGTCCCGCGCCGTTCGTGCCGTCGGCACCGTTCGCCACGGAGCCCCGGCGGGGCAGCCCCGCGTCGGTCAGCTCGTGTGCGGCGGGAGAGGCCGTTCCCGGACTGTCGAAGCCTACGCGGTTCTGCTCGTCCGCGTCAGCGGCCTGCGTGGACTCCGCCTCCGGAGCGTAGTGGGCCGGGTAGCCGTTCCGGTAGCCGTCCTGCTGCTGCCACTCGCCCTGGTAGGCCGCGTTCTGCACCGGTTCCGCATACCCGTTCCCCGGGTAACCGTCGTTCGCCGAGTAGCCCTCGCCACCCGGCAGTTGACCGTTCTGGGCGTAGAACTGCTCGTCGTACGGCCGCTCGTACGAAGCCGAGTGCGTCTCGGCGTACGGCTCCTGGTACGCGGCCTCCTGGTACGCGGCCTCCTGGTACGGGGTCTCCTGGTACGCGGCCTCCTGGTACGGGGCATCCCCGTACGGCTGCTGGGGCTGCTGGGGCTGCTCGTGGTAGCCGGTGCTCTGACCGTCGAACAGCGGGTCCGCGTACGTCTCCGCGGTGTCGTGCTGCGGCTCGGCCGGCTGCTGCTGGCCCTGGGCCTGGGCCTCCAGCGCGGCGCGGCGGTTCTCGCGCAGCAGGGAGCGGCCGACCGGGTCCAGCTCGCGCGGGTCGTCGGGGGCCTCCCCGTACCGGCTGTCGTCGAAGCCGAGTTCGGCGGCGGTGCGCAGCGGCTGCTGCGGCTGCGGGGTCTCGGACCGGAACTGCTGCTCCGGGATGATCTGCGAGACCGTGAACTCCTCGCGCTCCAGCGGGGCTTCGCCGCCACCGCCGTGCGTGATCGCGTCCGGCAGCATGACCAGCGACGTGGTGCCGGCCTGCTCGCCGGAGGGACGCAGCTGGACCCGGATGCCGTGCCGGTCGGACAGCCGGCCGACCACGAACAGGCCCATGCGCTGGGAGATCGCGGCGTCCACGGTCGGCGGGTTGGCCAGCTTGTGGTTGATGTCCGCGAAGTCCTCGGCGGTCAGGCCGATGCCCTTGTCGTGGATCTCGATCATGATCCGGCCGTCGGGCAGCCGGGTCGCGGTGACGCGCACCTTGGTCTGCGGCGAGGAGAACGTGGTGGCGTTCTCCAGCAGCTCGGCCAGCAGGTGCACGAGGTCGGTGACCGCGCGGCCGTGGATCTCGGCCTCCGGAACCCCGGACAGCTCGATGCGCTCGTACTGCTCCACCTCGGAGGAGGCGGCGCGCAGCACGTCGACCAGCGGCACCGGCTGGTCCCAGCGGCGGCCGGGCTCCTCGCCCGCGAGGACGAGGAGGTTCTCGCCGTTGCGGCGCATACGGGTGGCCAGGTGGTCCAGCCGGAAGAGGTTCTCCAGCTGGTCCGGGTCGGCCTCGTTGTTCTCCAGGTCGGTGATCAGGGTCAGCTGGCCCTCGATCAGCGACTGGTTGCGGCGCGAGAGGTTGGTGAAGATCGCGTTGATGTTGCCCCGCAGCAGGGCCTGCTCGGAGGCGAGCCGGATGGCCTCGCGGTGGACCTGGTCGAAGGCGCGGGCGACCTCGCCGATCTCGTCCTTGGTGTGGATCGGGATCGGGGCGACCCGGGTGTCCACCCGGCCGGGGTCGGTGCGCGAGAGCTGGTCGACCAGCATCGGCAGGCGCTGCTCGGCGATGCCGAAGGCGGCGTTGCGCAGCTGGCGCATGGCGCGGCTCATCTGCCGGGCGACGGCACCGGCCAGGAAGAAGGCCAGCAGCAGGGCGAGCACGACGACGGTACCGGTGATCAGCGCCGAGGTCTTGGCGTCGTCGGCGATGCCGGACGCCTCGGTCACCGCCTTGTCGGCCATGTCCGACTCGATGGTGCGGTACGCCCGGTACTTCAGCGTGTTGACCGCCCACCAGTTGTCGGCGGTGACCCCGTTCGCGGCGAGCGCGTCCCGGGCGGCCGGGCTGGTGTCCTTCAGCGTGGCCAGCGCCGAGACCATGCTGGTCGGGTTGGACGGCGGCGGCACGTAGTTCGGGTCGCTCTGCCGGGCCTGCGCGGCCTGTGCCGCCGCGTCCGCCGTGACCTTCTTCTCCGCATCGGCCAGCACCTGCGAGTCGGCCGCGGTGCCACCGCCCTTGTACTCCTCGATCGCGATGCGCTCGAGGTAGGCGTACGAGGACAGGGAGACCCGCTGGGTGGCCAGGTTCGGCGCGTCCGGACCCGGCTTGACCAGCAGGTGCATGCCGATGGAGCGTTCCAGCGACAGCGCCGCCTTGGTCAGCGAGATGGCGTAGACGGTACGACCGTAGGAGGTGATGTTGCCGGTGCCCAGCCCCAGCTCGTTGGCGAACTCCATCAGGGGGTGGGCGACGTCGACGTAGCGCTCCTCCGTCTGCACACCGGTGAGCTTGGAGGTGTACGCGGTCTTGCGCAGCTCCTGGATCTCGGGCTCGGCCTTGCGGAACAGCTTGAGCCGGCGCTCCAGGCCCGCCGTGTGCGGCATGCTCTTCGTCGCCGCGTCGAAGCCGGCGGCGGCCTCGTCGGTCGCCTTGCGCGCGTTCGCGATCGCGGCCTTGCTCTTGGCGTCCTTCTTGTTCAGCAGCAGCGGCTCGGCCGTGATGTCGCGCTCGTTCTCGACGGCGTCGGCGTAGGTGAGGGCGGCGCGCACCAGACGGGCGGTGTTCTCGGCGTCGCGGGCCTGCTGCCAGGTGTCGATCGAGTTGTTGACCTGGAAGCCGCCCATGACGAGGCCGACGGCCGCGGGTATGAGGAGGATCGCGTTCAGACGGGTGGGCACCCGCCAGTTGCGCGGGGAGAAGCGGCCGCCGCCCGACACGGGCGCGGCCGTCGGCTCCGCGGGCGCCGGGGTGGGCGCCGCGGCGCGCGGCGGCGGGGTGAAGTTGCCCCGTGCCGACGGCTCGGGACCGTTCTTGCTTCGCCTCACTCGACCAACAACCTCTCGGCGGTCGGCACCTACGTCGTGCCGCAGTCTCTCAGAGCCCGGTTCGTCATCGATCGCTGGTTACGTCTTTGACCATGGGGCAGTTCAGGCATTCCAGCACGTGGACCAGTGCACTTCCAAACAGTGGAAACCACGTGACAGCTCCGTTGTAAGCGAGAGATAAAACGGTCATAAAGAGCGAGCCCCGCCAAAAGGCGGGGCAACCGTGCGCGCAGCGGCATCGTTCGACCGCGTCGCGTGGTGGACTCGGGCGATTCCTCTGCCGAACTGTTATGAACACCGGAGCCGACCGTGTCAAAGGCCACAGTCGGCTCCTTCACCCCTACGACAACTGCCGTACGGGGCGTTGTACTTGAGTGTTACCTCAGCCGCGCCATCAGCGCGTGCTCCACCAGCGTGATCAACGCGCTCTTGGCGTCGGCGCGGTGGCGGGCGTCGGTGGTGATGATCGGGGTGTCGGGGCCGATCTGGAGCGCCTCGCGCACCTCGTCCGGCGTGTACGGCTGATGACCGTCGAAGCCGTTGAGCGCGATGACGAAGGGCAGGCCGCTGTTCTCGAAGTAGTCGACGGCGGGGAAGCAGTCGGCGAGCCTGCGGGTGTCGACGAGGACCACCGCGCCGATGGCGCCGCGGACGAGGTCGTCCCACATGAACCAGAAGCGGTCCTGTCCGGGGGTACCGAAGAGGTACAGGATGAGGTCCTGGTCCAGGGTGATGCGGCCGAAGTCCATGGCCACCGTGGTGGTGGTCTTGTCCCCGGTGTGGGTGAGGTCGTCGATGCCGGCCGACGCGGACGTCATGACGGCCTCTGTGCGCAGCGGGTTGATCTCCGAGACGGCGCCGACGAACGTGGTCTTGCCCACGCCGAAGCCGCCCGCCACCACGATCTTCGCCGAGGTGGTGGCCCGGCCCGCGTCAGAGCTTGCGAAGTCCACTGAGCACCCTTTCGAGCAGCGTCACGTCCGGTGCGCCGCCGTTGTTCTCGTCGCCGCCCGGCTGGTGCACGGCGACCAGGCCGGCCTCGGCGAGGTCGGCCACCAGGATCCGAGCCACACCGAGCGGCATGTTCAGCAGCGCGGAGACCTCCGCCACCGACTTGACCTCACGGCACAGGTGGCAGATGCGCTGGTGCTCGGGGAGCAGGCCCATGAGCGCCGCCGGGTCGGCCGTCGTGCTGATCAGCGCCTCGATGGCGAGCTGGTAGCGCGGCCGGGTACGGCCGCCGGTCATGGCGTACGGCCGCACCAGCGGCTGGTCGCCCTCGTCACCGTACGGTTCCGCGTACGGATCGTGATGGGCGGTGGGCGGGGTCATGGATCCTCCGGGCGGGACAGCAAGTCGGTCAGTCAAGCCGTCTGACGGGGCCGGTGGGGGGTTTGTGGCGGCCGGACGGTGTTTTCGTGAGGTGGGTGGTGCCGGGGCCGGTCAGTGGAGCAGACTGCCCTGTAGTTCGGCGCGCAGGTCGGGGGTGAGTACCGCCCCCGCGCGGTCGACGAGCAGTGCCATCTCGTAGCCGACGAGGCCGATGTCGCACTCCGGGTGGGCCAGTACCGCGAGGGACGAGCCGTCCGAGACGGACATCAGGAAGAGGAACCCCCGCTCCATCTCCACGACCGTCTGGGAGACGGTGCCGCCCTCGAAGATCCGGGACGCCCCGGCCGTCAGCGAGGTCAGCCCGGAGGCGACGGCCGCCAGCTGGTCCGCGCGGTCCCGCGGGAAACCCTCGGACATCGCCAGCAGCAGGCCGTCGGCGGAGACCACCACCGTGTGGGACACCCCGGGGGTGTTGTCCACGAAGTTGGTGATCAACCAGTTCAGGTTCTGTGCCGCCTGGCTCATCGGACTCAACTAACGCTCCTGCTGGTGAGTGGGGCTCGGGTGGCTGCCGGTCTGGCCGCTGCCGGCCTGACGGCCCTGGGCGATGCCCCGACGGAGATTGGTCAGCCGGCCGCGTACGTCGTCGGGCGCACGCGACACCTGCGGACCAGCCTGGTGCTGTTGCTGCTGAGCCGTGCCCGGGACCAGGTTGGCCTTGGGCACCCGGCGCGGCAGGCCGGAGGTGGTGACACCGCCCGAGGCGGGCTGGCGCACCCGCTCGGCCTGGCGCACGAGTTCGTCGTTCGGCGAGGTGCGCCAGGAGCCGGTGGTGTCGGCGGGGCGCTGCGGGTTCTGCGGCTGCTGCGCGGTGGTCGCGTCCTGCTGCTGGCCGCCGCCGTGGAACCAGTTGGTCTCCAGCGTGTCGAACAGCGGGGTACGGCCGTCCCCGGGACCGCTGGCCGGCGGCAGTGCCTCCGGCTGCTGACGGGCCGGGGCCTGCTGCGGGGCCGGCGGGCGCGGGGCGCCGAAGTCGTCGCGGGCCGGCGGCTGCGCGCGGTCGAACTGGCCGGTGTGCGCGGGGTCCGGCCGGCCGGGCAGCGCGTGCTGTCCGGTGCCGCCGTTGTCGAAGCCGCCGTCGTACTGCTGCGGGGCCGCGAACCGGCCGGTGTCCTGGGCGGGTTCCTCCGGCCGCGCGGGCGTGCCGAAGATGTCGGAGCGCACGAACGAGCCGTCGTCCTGCCGGCCGCCCGGACCGTCGTACCGGCCCGGCGCCTGCGCGGCGTCCGGGCGCGTGAACTGCCCGTTCTGGCGCGGAAGTTCGGCCTGCGGGAACTGGCCGGTGTCCCGGGGGAGCCCGGCCTGCGGGAACTGGCCGGTGTGCTGCCCGGCGTCGGGAACCTGGTACTGACCGGTCTCCTCGGGCCGCTGGTACTGGCCCGTGTGCTGTCCGGCGTCGGGCCGCTGGTACTGCCCGGCGTCGGGAACCTGGTACTGGCCGGTCTCCCCGGGCCGCTGGTACTGGCCCGTGTCGTGCCCGCTGTCGGGCCGCTGGTACTGGCCGGTCTCGTGACCGATGTCGGGCCGCTGGTACTGCCCGGTGTCGTGCGCCGCCTCCGGATGGCCGTACTGGCCGGCGTCGGGACGCGGGAACTGCCCGGTGTGCTGCGGGAGTTCGAACTGGCCGGTGCCCTGGGAGCCGGGGGTGCCGGGCAGCTCGGGGCGCGCGAACCCGCCCGTGGCGCCGGGACCCTGGGCGTCGATCCGGGGCATCTCCGCGGTCGAGCCCGGCCCCTGCCGGTCGTCGATCCGCGGCATGGTCGCGGTGCCCGAGGGGTCCTGCTCGTCGTGGCCGCGCGGGGTGTCCAGCGAGGCCCGGCCGTCGTTCCAGTCCTGGGAGCGCCGGGCGTCACCGCCGGGCAGCTCGGCGCGCGGGCCGCCGCGGGCCGGCAGCTGGGGCTGGCGCCCCTGCTCGCCGGAGTCGGCGGAGCCGCGCCGCGGGCCGCGGGCGGAGAAGAGATCCTGCTGCGCCCCGGCCGGGTCGGCGGCCTGGAGGCCCTGCGCGGCACCCGGCGCCTGCGCGCCGAAGCCACCGGGGGCACCGGGCGCGCCGCGCTGCGGACCGCGCGGACCACCGGGGCCGTTCGGACGGCCGCCGCCCTGGCCGGTTCCGGGCAGCGCGGCCCGGGGACCCTGGCCGGCGCCGACCTGGCCGTGCGCGCCGGGGCCGGAACCGAGCAGCCCACCGCCCTGGCCGCCGCCGCCCGCGCCACCGCGCCGGGCCGCCGCGGCACCCGCGGCCGCCTGCGCGGCGGCCGGACCGCCGCCTGCGCCGGGCCCGCCGGGCTTGCCGGGAGCCGGCTTCTTGCCGCCCTGGGCGACGTCCACCGGCAGCATGACCAGCGCGGTCGTGCCACCGGAGTCGGACGGGCGCAGCTGGATGCGGATGCCGTGCCGCTGGGACAGCCGGCCGACCACGAACAGGCCCATGCGGCGGGAGACGGAGACGTCCACGGTCGGCGGCGAGGCCAGCCGCTCGTTGATCGCGGCCAGGTCCTCGGGGGACAGGCCGATACCGGTGTCGTGGATCTCGATCAGCACCCGGCCGTCGGGCAGCGCGTGACCGGTGACCTTGACCTTGGTCTGCGGGGAGGAGAACGAGGTGGCGTTCTCCAGCAGCTCGGCGAGCAGGTGCACGAGGTCGTTGACGACCCGGCCGGCGACCTCGGTCGTCGGCACGGAGGCCAGCTCGATGCGCTCGTACTGCTCCACCTCGGAGGCGGCGGCGCGGAGCACGTCGACCAGCGGGACCGGGCGGGTCCAGCGGCGGCCGGGCTCCTCGCCGGCGAGGACGAGGAGGTTCTCGCCGTTACGGCGCATACGGGTGGCGAGGTGGTCCAGCTTGAACAGCGAGGACAGCTGGTCCGGGTCGGCCTCGCGGGACTCCAGTTCGGAGATGAGCGACAGCTGACGCTGGATCAGACCCTGGGAGCGGCGCGAGAGGTTGGTGAACATCGCGTTGACGTTGCCCCGCAGCAGGGCCTGCTCGGCGGCGAGGCGGACCGCCTCGCGGTGCACGTCGTCGAAGGCCGCGGCCACCTGGCCGATCTCGTCGCGGGAGTGCACACCGACCGACTCCACGGACGTGTCCACGTCCTGCGGGTCGGACTCGGACAGGTGCTTGACCAGCTCGGGCAGGCGTTCCTGGGCGACCTTGGTGGCGGTCTCCTGGAGCCGGCGCAGCGAACGGATCATGGAGCGGGCCACGACGAACGCGCCGACCAGCGAGACACCGAGCACCAGCAGGATCAGCGCACCGGAGATGATGGCGTCGCGCTGGGTGGCGCTCTTGAGCTCGCGCGCCTTCTGCTCCATGTCCTCGAGCAGCGTGTGCTCGATCTTCTTCATCTGCTCGATCTTGGTCGAGCTGTCGTCCACCCAGTCGCGGTACGAGCGCGGGGGCAGGTCGGCGAGGCCGCCGCGCTGCTCGAAGGCGCGCTTGGCGTAGGTGTCCGCGGACTCGATCGTCGGGTTGCCCTCGTCGATCGGCTTGAGCAGTTCCTCGGCGTTCTGACTCGCGTAGATCTTGCGGAAGATGGCGAGTTCGGAGTTCTCGCTCTCGTACGCCGACTCGCCGTAGAGGCGGTCGTTCTCCGAGAGGTTGGCCTTGCTGTCGGTGGTCGAGGGCAGTGCGGCGGCGATGGTGGCGCGCTGCACGGACGCGTACTCCTTGGCGGTGGAGAACGCCGCCAGGGCGCGGGTGCGCGAGATCATCTCCGGGTTGCTGGACGCCTCGGCCATGTCCTGGGACAGGTCGATCAGCTGGGTGATGAGCCGGTGGTAGGACTCGATCGTCTGCGAGGAGTTGGCCTTGGACTCGTAGGCGGACCGGCGGATCTTGGCCAGGTCGTCCAGCTGGTTGGCGAGACCCACCAGCGCGTCGCGCACGCCCTGCAACTGGCCGTTCTTGCTGGCCTCGTCGATCTGCTCGGAGGCGTCGAGGAAGTTGGCGCGGGCCCGGTCGGTCTTCTGCTGGTAGCCCTTGACCGTGTAGTCGCCGGCGCTGAGCCCGTGCGACAGGGGACCGGCGGACTGGTCGCGCTCCTCCTGGAGCGCGGCGGCCAGCTCGGTGGCCTGCTTGGTCATGTCCGTCAGCAGCTTCATGTTGTCGAGCTGCTGGATGTCGTTCAGGTTCTCGTTGATGCGCAGGGCGCCCAGCGAGGTCGCCGCGACCACGGGGAGGGCGAGCAGCGAGACCAGGCGGGTGGAGATGCGCCAGTTACGCAGGGCCATGCGCGAGCCGGTGCCGGCGGGGGCCGATGCGGACTTCGCGGTCGGCGCGGGGCCCGCGGACTTCGGGGCGCCCTGGGCGGCGGGGGGGGCCGAGGCGCCGGGGCGGGTGCGCTCACCGCCGTCCTTGGACGGAGCCGGGCCCGGGTTCTGGGCGTGCTGGGGAGAGGCGCTGCCCTTGATGGGGCCAGTCCCGTCGTGCGCCTCCGGCTCCGCCGAAGCGCTGCCATCCCTCTTGAAACGTCCCTGCACTAGCGTCGCAACCTCTGGACCAGGCGCCCCTCCGCGTGAACGGAGGAACACGGTGTCGGCGTCGTGGCGGGCGCCCTGAAAACGCCCCCCGGTGGTCTTGAGTGACCGGCGCTGGTTCCCCCTTGTCTCGCCGCCACTCGGCGCTGCGTTGCGCCCCCTGCGCGCCGGCTCGATCCCGCGGCGGTCCGTGGAATTCCAGCACAGTGCCGGATCTCCAACAAGGGCCGAGCGGCGAGCTGTGACAACTGTGACAAGGGGTGAGTGTCCGGTCACCAGTCGTGGAAGTCGATCTCTCCCATAACGGGCGTATCCCTGCGAGTCGCCGCCTGGTGGCACGTGTCTGAGTCGCCATGATCGGCAGCGGAATGGTGGCTTCCAGACCTCAATGTCCGTTTCGTTAGGGCGGGTTGTCGGCCGGAATTGACCGGTTTGCCCATGAGTTGGTGAGCAAAATCACACCAAGATCGAGGCCGGTTGGCGAGTTCGTCGGGGAATCGGATGTTTAGCCTGACGCTTTACATGAGGGACGTATCTGTCACGCCGCTCTGGCACCCGCCGACACAGGACGAGGACCCGTACAACCGTGAAGACGACGATGATGTTCCACAAGATAGCCAACCCGCGACGCACGACCCTGGCGCACCTCAAGGACGCCGGCGAGCTGCAGACGCCGGCGCTGCCGGAGCAGTCCGTCGAACTCCCGGCCCAGACGGCCAACCCCCGTCGCACCATCCTGGTCGACGTCCCCGAGCCCGCGGCGGCCCCGGCCGGCGAGTGACCGGCACGCGCCCCGCGAAGGCGCCCGGCGCGGCCCGGAAGATCATCACCCACTGATGATGATCTTCCGGGCCGCGCTCGTCTTTTCGGCGGACCGGATCGGCCGGCCGGACGGCCGCACATGTTTTCCAGCGCATTCCCACCGCCGCGTTTATCGGCGGCGCCGGCACGGGCCGCCGCGCCCTTCCGGGTCCCTGCCAGCAGACCGCGCGGGACGTCATCGCCGCAGGTCACAGGCCCGAGTGCCGTCCCGAGTCACGGCCCGGCCGCTCCCGGAAACACCGGAAACGGGAATTCCCGTTAAGCGCTTTACGGCGCCGGAAAAACACCTCGCCATGCGCTCCCGGCCGAACGCCGGGCCGCCCGACCGGTTAACCTTGGGCGTCAGTACGCCGGTTCTCAGTGAGGGGCGCAAGCACCCGTGCGCATCGCCAGGTTCTCCATCGACGGGAACGTAGCCTTCGGCGCGGTCGAGGGCGACAAGCAGGACGAACTCGTCCTCGACATCATCAAGGGCATCCCCTTCGCCGACCACGAGCTGTCCGGGACGAAGGTGCCGCTGAGCAAGGTCAGGCTGCTCCCGCCGGTCCTCCCCAACAAGGTCGTGGCGTTCGGCCGCAACTACGCGGAACACGCGCGGGAGCTGGGCAACGAGGTGCCCGAGGCCCCGTTCGCCTTCTTCAAGCCGTCCACTTCGGTCGTCGGCCCCGGTGACGAGATCCGGTACCCCTCGTTCTCGCAGGAGCTGCACCACGAGGCCGAGCTGGCCGTCGTCATCGGCCGCATGTGCCGCGAGGTGCCCCGCGAGCGCGTCAAGGACGTGATCTTCGGCTACACCTGCGCCAACGACGTCACCGCCCGTGACGTCCAGCGCCGCGAGAAGCAGTGGGCCCGGGCCAAGGGCTTCGACAGCTCCTGCCCGCTCGGCCCCTGGGTGGAGACCGACCTGGACCTCGCCCGTGCCAACGACCTGACCGTGCAGCTCACCGTCAACGGCGAGCAGCGCCAGCTGGGCCGCACCAGCGAGATGATCCACCCCATCGAGGACCTGATCGTCAACATCACCGAGGCCATGACGCTGCTGCCCGGCGACGTCATCCTCACCGGCACCCCGGCAGGGGTCGGCCCCCTCAACGTCGGCGACGAGGTCGCCGTCACCATCGAAGGCATCGGCACTCTCACCAACAAGGTTGTCAAGCGTGGCTAGCGCACCCTCCCCCAAGCCCTCGGCTTCGCTCGAGCAGGGGGTATCCCCGTCTCCCATCCGCGTCCGATTCTGCCCCTCGCCCACCGGCAACCCCCACGTGGGCCTGGTCCGCACCGCCCTGTTCAACTGGGCGTTCGCCCGGCACCACCAGGGCACCCTGGTGTTCCGCATCGAGGACACCGACGCGGCCCGCGACTCCGAGGAGTCCTACAACCAGCTGCTCGACGCGATGCGCTGGCTCGGCTTCGACTGGGACGAGGGCCCCGAGGTCGGCGGCCCGCACGCGCCGTACCGCCAGTCGCAGCGCATGGACATCTACGCCGACGTCGCGCAGAAGCTGCTCGACGGCGGCTACGCCTACCACTGCTACTGCTCCCAGGAGGAGCTGGACTCCCGCCGCGAGGCCGCCCGCGCCGCCGGCAAGCCCTCCGGCTACGACGGCCACTGCCGCGACCTGTCCGCCGAGCAGGTCGAGCGGTACCAGGCCGAGGGCCGCACCCCGATCGTCCGCTTCCGGATGCCCGACGAGACGATCACCTTCGACGACCTGGTGCGCGGCGAGCTGACCTTCACCGCGGAGAACGTGCCGGACTACGGCATCGTCCGCGCCAACGGCGCCCCGCTGTACACGCTGGTCAACCCCGTGGACGACGCGCTGATGGAGATCACGCACGTGCTGCGCGGCGAGGACCTGCTCTCCTCCACCCCGCGCCAGATCGCGCTGTACAAGGCGCTGATGGAGCTGGGCATCGCCAAGCGGGTCCCCGCCTTCGGCCACCTGCCGTACGTGATGGGCGAGGGCAACAAGAAGCTCTCCAAGCGCGACCCGCAGTCCTCGCTGAACCTCTACCGCGAGCGCGGCTTCCTGCCCGAGGGCCTGCTCAACTACCTGTCCCTGCTGGGCTGGTCGCTCTCGGCCGACAAGGACATCTTCACCATCGAGGAGATGGTCGAGGCCTTCGAGATCTCCGATGTGAACCCCAACCCGGCGCGCTTCGACCTGAAGAAGTGCGAGGCGATCAACGCCGACCACATCCGCATGCTGGAGGTGAAGGAGTTCACCGAGCGCTGCCGCACCTGGCTGAAGGCGCCCTTCGCCCCCTGGGCGCCGGAGGCCTTCGACGAGGCGAAGTGGCAGGCCATCGCCCCGCACGCGCAGACCCGGCTGAAGGTGCTCTCGGAGATCACCGAGAACGTCGACTTCCTGTTCCTGCCGGAGCCGGTCTTCGACGAGGCGTCCTGGACCAAGGCGATGAAGGAGGGCTCCGACGCCCTGCTGCGCACGGCCCGGGAGAAGCTGGAGACCGCGGACTGGACGTCGGCCGAGTCCCTCAAGGAGGCCGTCCTGGCCGCCGGCGAGGCCCACGGCCTCAAGCTCGGCAAGGCCCAGGCCCCGGTCCGCGTCGCGGTCACCGGCCGCACCGTCGGCCTGCCGCTCTTCGAGTCCCTGGAGGTCCTGGGCAAGGAGAAGACGCTGGCCCGCATCGACGCGGCCCTGACCAGGCTGGCCGCGTAACCGCCGCCCGCCCACCGCGCGACAGGGGCGGCACCCGGAACCCCGGGTGCCGCCCCTCGGCGTCCGCGGACACCCGCCGTGTGACGTCGCTCACCGGCCGGTGCCGTGCGCCCGATCCCCGGACGCGCCCCGCCGCCCGGCGTTACGGTCGAAGGCGTGAGCATCGAAGCCGTGGTCTGGGACGTGGACGACACCCTCTTCGACTACACCGCCGCCGACCGGCACGGGATGCGGGCGCACCTGGCCGTCGAGGGCCTGCTCGGGCGCTACGGCACCGTGGAGGACGCGCTGGCCCACTGGCGGCGGATCACCGACGTGCACTGGGCGCGGCACGCGGCGGGGGAGTGCGGCTGGCAGGAGCAGCGGCGCGACCGGGTACGGGCGTTCCTCGGCACGGAGCTGGAAGACGCCGAGGCGGACGCCTGGTTCCAGCGGTACGTGGGGCACTACGAGGCCGCCTGGGCCCTGTTCCCGGACGTCCTGCCCGCGCTGGAGGCGCTCGCGGCCACGCACCGGCACGCCGTGCTGTCCAACTCCAGCATCACCGTCCAGGAGCGCAAACTGCGCGTCCTCGGTCTGCTGGACCGCTTCGAGGCCGTGCTGTGCGCCGCCGAGCTGGGCGTCTCCAAGCCGCGCCCGGAGGCCTTCCTCGCCGCCTGCGAGGCGCTGGGCCTGCCCCCGCACCGGGTGGCGTACGTCGGCGACCACCCGGAGATCGACGGGCGGGGCGCCGCCGAGGCCGGTCTTGTGTCCGTGTGGATCGACCGGGGGACGGCGTCCGCGCGGGCCGCCGCGGAGGCGGGCGTGCACCGGATCGCCGGCCTCGCCGAACTCCCGGCGCTGCTGCGCTCGGATACTCGTTTTGGAGCCCCGTCCACCTTCGGGTAATGTTCTTCCTGCGCCGAGGGGAACGGGCCGGAAGGCCGGAACCCCGAGGAGCAAGCTAGAACGAGAACCCCGCAGGGGCTTGAGTTCCAGTGGCCTATGGTGTAATTGGCAGCACGACTGATTCTGGTTCAGTTAGTCTTGGTTCGAGTCCAGGTAGGCCAGCTCGCAGAGCTTATCTGCAAAGCCCCCGTTGTGTAGCGGCCTAGCACGCTGCCCTCTCAAGGCAGTAGCGCCGGTTCGAATCCGGTCGGGGGTACTGATCCTGATCTTGTCGGGATCGCTAGGGCCCCCGTTGTGTAGCGGCCTAGCACGCCGCCCTCTCAAGGCGGTAGCGCCGGTTCGAATCCGGTCGGGGGTACTGACTGGTCTAAACCATCATTGGTCTATGGTGTAATTGGCAGCACGACTGATTCTGGTTCAGTTAGTCTTGGTTCGAGTCCAGGTAGACCAGCTCGGACCTGCGGAAACGCAGCGTCCACGCCCCCGTTGTGTAGCGGCCTAGCACGCCGCCCTCTCAAGGCGGTAGCGCCGGTTCGAATCCGGTCGGGGGTACACCCAGGGAAAGGCCCTCCACTTCGGTGGGGGGCCTTCGCCGTACCCGGCGCAGGGCCGGCCGGCTGCCGGGCTCACTCGAAGCCGTACCGTCGCGCCGTCTCCTCCTCCTGGGCCAGCCGGTGCAGCGCCTGGAGCGCCGGCTCGTTGAGGATCGCCCCCAGCACCGCGAACTCGATCCCCTCGGCCTCGGACGGATGCGTCTCCATGTTGTCCAGGTCGAGCACCGCGGTCCGGTGCATCAACTCGGCGTACGGCGCGAGCTGTTCGGCGCCCCAGCGGTAGCCGAGCCGGCGGAACGCGGCGACCGCCACCACCAGCGAGCGGTAGGCGGGGGAGATGGTCGTCAGCCGCTTGGCGTTCTCCCAGCCCAGCCGGTCCAGCAGCGCGGTGACCTCCTCGTGCGCGGCCCGGACGTGCTCGTCGTCCGCGTCCGGCTCCGGCACCTGGGGCAGCGCCCACAGCGCCGCGCCCAGGCGGATCGTGCGGCCCAGGGAGTCGTCGTCCACGTGTCCGAGGACCTCGCGCACCTTCGCCACCGGCACCTGGCCGACCTGGATCATCGCCCGCACCAGCCGCAGCCGGCGCAGATGCTCCTCGTCGTACTCGGCCGTCGTCGCGTTGTGCCGGCGGCCCGGCGGCAACAGCCCTTCGCGCAGGTAGTACTTGATCGTCGCGGTGGACACCCCGCTGCGTCTGCTCAGTTCGGCGAGCCGCATCCCTTGCATCCCCTCTTGGACAGGGGCACTATCCAAACATGCGCACTTTGGATAGTGCCGCTCACCAACGAAGGGGGAAGCGATGGTGTCCCGTACGACCGCCGACGCGGAGGGCGAGGTCGTCGTCCTGCTGATCGGCATGCGCATCAACCGTTTCCGGGCGGTCCACCTGTGGGTGCCGGTGATGCTCGCGATGCTGCGGATGCTGCGGGAACTGGCCCGGGACCCCTCCCGGGGGCTGCGCGCGAAGGTGCTGCTGACGGCGTCGCCGCGCACGTACTACGTCGTGCAGTACTGGGAGTCCAAGGAGAAGCTGTACGCCTACGCCACGGCGCCCGACGCCTTCCACCACGAGGTGTGGGCACGGGTCAACCGCGCGGAGCGGGCGGGCAGGCTGCGCGGGCAGGTCGGCATCTGGCACGAGGCGTACGTGGTGCCGGAGGGGTCCTACGAGGCGATCTACGCGGACATGCCGGCGTTCGGGCTGGCGGAGGCGTACGGGCAGGTGCCGCTGGAGCGGCGGGGGCGGTACGCCGCGGACCGGTTCGCCCACCGGGCGGGGAAGGCGCGGCCCCCGCTCCAGGTAGTCGCGCCGGGCCGCCCACACCGCGAAGACGAACGGCAGGCCGGTC
>NZ_VOGW01000199.1:99103-110342 GCF_007896895.1 Streptomyces misionensis
GCCCTCCCCGGTGTTTCCGGCGGTGGAGGTCAGCCCGAGCGGCGCAGGGCCTCGGAGAGGCGGGTGGCGGCGTCGATGACCGCCTGGGCGTGCATGCGGCCCGGGTGGCGGGTGAGGCGCTCGATGGGCCCCGAGACGGAGACGGCGGCCACCACGCGGTTGGAGGGGCCGCGCACGGGCGCGGAGACGGACGCGACGCCCGGCTCGCGCTCGCCGATGGACTGGGCCCAGCCGCGGCGCCGCACGCCCGACAGGGCCGTCGCCGTGAAGCGGGCGCCCTGCAGGCCCCGGTGCAGGCGCTCGGGCTCCTCCCAGGCGAGCAGGATCTGCGCCGAGGAGCCGGCCTTCATCGTGAGCGTGGAGCCGACCGGGACGGTGTCCCGCAGGCCGGACAGGCGTTCCGCCGCGGCCACGCAGATCCGCATGTCGCCCTGGCGCCGGTAGAGCTGGGCGCTCTCGCCGGTGACGTCGCGGAGGTGGGTGAGCACCGGGCCGGCCGTCGCCAGCAGCCGGTCCTCGCCCGCCGCCGCCGCGAGTTCCGAAAGGCGCGGGCCGAGGATGAACCGGCCCTGCATGTCGCGTGCCACCATGCGGTGGTGTTCCAGGGCCACGGCCAGGCGGTGGGCCGTGGGTCGTGCCAGTCCGGTGGCGCCGACCAGACCCGCGAGGGTGGCCGGACCGGACTCCAGAGCGCTCAGGACGAGGGCCGCCTTGTCCAGAACGCCGACGCCGCTACTGTTGTCCATGCAACGATACTCGCGTCTCACTCTGTGAAACGCAAGTTCAATTTTCCGCAGAACGCGCCACTCTGGTTGGACACGGCGGCCCGTCCATCGATGGGCCCGGCGACGGACGCCCGGAAGCAGGGGTGCGGGCGCCGTCCTCAAGATCTCTAGTTGGGCCGGTGCACGCACGCCGGCCGGAGGGAAAGCGATGGGTAGGACACTCGCGGAGAAGGTCTGGGACGACCACGTCGTCCGGCGCGCCGAGGGCGAGCCCGACCTCCTCTACATCGATCTGCACCTGCTGCACGAGGTGACCAGCCCGCAGGCCTTCGACGGGCTGCGCAAGAACGGCCGCCGGGTGCGCCGCCTCGACCTCACCATCGCCACCGAGGATCACAACACCCCGACCCTCGACATCGACAAGCCGATCGCCGACCCGGTCTCCCGCGCCCAGCTGGAGACGCTGCGCAAGAACTGCGCCGAGTTCGGGGTGCGCCTGCACCCGCTGGGCGACGTCGAGCAGGGCGTGGTGCACGTGGTCGGCCCGCAGCTGGGGCTGACCCAGCCGGGCACCACCGTGGTCTGCGGCGACTCCCACACCTCCACGCACG
This sequence comes from Streptomyces misionensis, assembly GCF_007896895.1. GTDB lineage: Bacteria > Actinomycetota > Actinomycetes > Streptomycetales > Streptomycetaceae > Streptomyces > Streptomyces misionensis_A. The sequence continues at coordinate 100,440 of NZ_VOGW01000199.1, forward strand.
GCGCCTTCGGCGCGCTGGCGTTCGGCATCGGCACCTCCCAGGTCGAGCACGTGCTGGCGACCCAGACACTGCCGATGGCGCGGCCCAGGACCATGGCGATCACCGTCGAGGGCGAGCTGCCCGAGGGCGTCACCGCCAAGGACCTGATCCTGGCGATCATCGCGAGGATCGGCACCGGCGGCGGCCAGGGCTACGTCCTGGAGTACCGCGGCTCCGCCATCGAGAAGCTCTCGATGGAGGCCCGGATGACCATCTGCAACATGTCGATCGAGGCCGGCGCCCGCGCGGGCATGATCGCCCCCGACGAGACCACCTTCGAGTACCTCAAGGGCCGTCCGCACGCCCCCGAGGGCGCCGACTGGGACGCGGCCGTCGCGTACTGGAAGACCCTGCGCACCGACGAGGACGCGGTCTTCGACGCCGAGGTCGTCATCGACGCCGCCGAGCTGTCGCCGTTCGTCACCTGGGGCACCAACCCCGGCCAGGGCGCGCCGCTTTCGGCGTCCGTCCCCGACCCGGCTTCGTACGAAGACGCTTCGGAGCGCCTGGCCGCCGAAAAGGCCCTGGAATACATGGGGTTGGAGGCGGGGGCGCCGCTGCGCTCCATCAAGGTGGACACCGTCTTCGTAGGCTCGTGCACCAACGGGCGGATCGAGGACCTGCGCGCCGTCGCCGAGATCCTGAAGGACCGCAAAGTCGCCGACGGCGTACGGATGCTGGTCGTGCCGGGCTCCGCGCGGGTCGGCCTCCAGGCGGCCGCCGAGGGCCTGGACGTGGTCTTCAAGGAGGCCGGCGCCGAGTGGCGGTACGCGGGCTGCTCGATGTGCCTGGGCATGAACCCCGACCAGCTGGCCCCGGGCGAGCGCTCCGCCTCCACCTCCAACCGCAACTTCGAGGGCCGGCAGGGCAAGGGCGGTCGTACCCACCTGGTGTCGCCGCAGGTCGCGGCCGCCACCGCCGTCCTGGGCCACCTGGCCGCCCCGGCCGACCTGACCGACGACCGCACGCCCGCTGGAGTCTGAGAACGATGGAAGCCTTCACCACCCACACCGGCCGGGCCGTGCCGCTGCGCCGCAGCAACGTGGACACCGACCAGATCATCCCCGCCCACTGGCTCAAGAAGGTCACCCGGGACGGGTTCGAGGACGGGCTGTTCGAGGCCTGGCGCAAGGACCCCGAGTTCGTCCTCAACCGTCCCGAGCGGCAGGGCGCCACCGTCCTGGTGGCCGGACCCGACTTCGGCACCGGCTCCTCCCGCGAGCACGCCGTCTGGGCGCTGCAGAACTACGGCTTCAAGACCGTGATCTCGGCCCGCTTCGCGGACATCTTCCGCGGCAACTCGCTGAAGAACGGCCTGCTCACCGTCGTCCTGGACCAGAAGGTCGTGGAGGCGCTGTGGGAGCTGACCGAGGCCGACCCGACGGCCGAGATCACCGTGGACCTCCAGACGCGCGAGGTGCGGGCCGAGGGCGTCACCGCCTCCTTCGAGCTGGACGAGAACTCCCGCTGGCGCCTGCTGAACGGCCTGGACGACATCTCCCTCACGCTGCGGAACGAGGACGACATCGCCGCGTACGAGGCGAAGCGCCCCGCCTACAAGCCGCGGACCCTCCAGAGCTGACCGGGTAGCCTGTCCCGGGCCCCGAGAGGGTCGGGTTTCGGCCACCCCAACAAACCCGCCTGTACCCCCGATCGCCCCGATCGGGGGTACAGGCATGTCGGGGCCCCTCCGGCCCCGCCCGCCTCTGGGGAGGCGCTCAACTTCCCGTGTTATGAAGGCGGTTGGCAGGGTAGGTGAGGCAGAGGATCACGCCTTCCGCAAGAGCCCGGAAGGCCATTTGTGGCGGGAGTTGCCCCCTGGGCAGGCGACAACTCGCCCCAGATGGCACAATCTGTGCATGGAACACGACGGCCAACTCCAGCTCTATACGGCGGTCGCGAACCAACTCAAGGAAGCGCACTCACGAGTGCGCGCACTGCAAGTCCCGGAGGGCGTACGGATGGCGCTGACCCGGAAGCTGCTGGTCATTACGGCCGCGGCCAAGCACGATCTCGCCGGTGCGGCAAGGCGGCTTGAGCGGTTCAACGCGGACCTCGACGAGGGTCGGATCCCCGGCGAGGACCGCTGAACAGCCCGAGAACGCCGAGTCTGTTGCGGCACAAGGGTGATAAGCCCGTTTCGTGTTTGATTTGCGGTATATATCTGCCTAACGTGCGAAAAAGCTTGAACACATTCGTTCTGGCGATGTCTCCGAAGGGGAAGACGTGAACAAGGCGCAGCTCGTAGAAGCGATTGCCGACAAGGTGGGCGGCCGCCAGCAGGCCGCCGATGCCGTCGATCATGTCCTGGACGCCATCGTCCGCGCGGTCGTCGCGGGCGAGCGGGTCTCGGTCACCGGCTTCGGGTCCTTCGAGAAGGTGGACCGCCCCGCCCGCTACGCCCGCAATCCCCAGACGGGCGAGCGGGTTCGGGTCAAGAAGACCTCCGTGCCGCGGTTCCGCGCAGGTCAGGGCTTCAAGGACCTGGTGAGCGGCTCCAAGAAGCTGCCGCGGGGCGGCGAGGTGTCGGTGAAGAAGGCGCCCAAGGGCAGCCTGACCGGCGGCGCCGCGGCCACGGTGAAGAAGGCCGCCGCGAAGAAGACCACCAAGGCGGCCGCGAAGAAGACCACGGCCAAGAAGGCCCCGGCGAAGAAGACCACCGCCGCGGCCAAGAAGACCGCCGCGAAGAAGGCGCCCGCCGCCAAGAAGACCACGGCGACCGCCAAGACCACCGCGGCGAAGAAGACCACCGCCAAGAAGGCGACGGCGAAGAAGGCCCCGGCGAAGAAGGTCACCGCGAAGAAGGCGCCGGCCAAGAAGTCGACGGCCCGCAAGACCACCGCCAAGAAGGCCACCGCCCGCTAGGCGCAGGGTCACCGACCTGGGCACTCACGCGCCGGGCCGGACTCCTCGGGGAGTCCGGCCCGCGGCGTGTGCAAGGGCGGTTACAGGGTCTGGAGGGTTACGAGGGTGATCCGCAGCCCCTCGCCGGACCTCTCCGTCTCGATCCGCACGCGCTGTCCGGGCCGCAGCAGCCGCAGACCGCCGCGGTCGAACGCCGCCGCGTCGAAGGGCACCGGGGTGCCGTCGTCGAGCAGCACCTGTCCGCTACGGGTCTCGGTGTCGTAGGTGTACGCGGTCGCCTGCATGGGGTTCAGCGTAGCCGTCCGGACCGCGGGCGGCCGTGCCGCCGGGGGCGGCACGGGCAAGTGATCCGGCCTCCGTGCCGGTCAGGCGCCGGGAACCGGCAATCCGGCGCAGGCGACCGCCGTACGGGGCCCGACCCCCAGTGCCAGCGCCGCCCGCAGATCGTCCCCGGTATCCACGTCCTGGCGCACCGAATCCACGCCCTCCAGCAGAAGTTCCCGCGCGCCCGAACCCCGGTGCCGCGCCCGCGATCCCGTCCCGAACCCCGGCCGCAATTCCTGGCCGGCCCCCGCCGCCAGCAACGTCGTGCCGACCCCCGCCGCGTCCGTGAGAAATGCCCGGGGGAATTCCGCGGCGGCGGAAAGCACCCGCTGGAGTTCTGCCGCCCGCAGCGCCGGCAGATCGGCGTTCAGGGCCGCCACGGCCGCGCGCGGGCGTGCCCGGCGCACGGTCGCCGCCCCGTGTGCCAGCGCCGCGTTCAGGCCGCGCGCCGGGGTGTCCGGCACGATGCCCGCGCCCAGTTCCGACAGCGCGTGCCCGGCGCGTTGATCGTCCGTGACGACCACCACATCCGAGACCGCCGCACAGGCCAGGGCCGCGGCCACCGTGTCCTGGGCGAACGCGAGGACCAGCCCCGGGCGGACCCCGTCCGCCGCGGTGTCCGCGAGCCTGCTCTTGGCCCGGGACAGGGGCTTCAGGGGGATGACCAACGTCCACTGCACCGGCGTACCGTCCCTCTCTCGTCGCGATCATTGTCACCCGCCACCGCCGGCCGCGGGGGTACGGGCAGGCGCGCGGCCCCGCGCAAGGACGGGGACGGGTGACGGGCGGGCGTACGGTGTTCTCGACAGACCGGCGCTCCGGGGCGACACTTGTGCGGCCCCCGCCGGGGTGGCAGCCCCGAGAGGAAGGTGTCCTTGTGCCCCGCCGCAGAATCGGCTTCTGGTACCGCTTCGCCGCGGTGATCTGCAAACCGCCGCTGGTGGTTCTGATCAAGCGGGACTGGCGTGGAATGGAGCACATTCCGGCCGAGGGCGGATTTATAACGGTGGTGAACCACAATTCCCACGTGGACCCCTTCGCATACGCGCACTATCAGTACAACACCGGACGGGTTCCGCGATTCCTGGCGAAGAGCGGGCTTTTCAAGAAGGGAATCGTCGGCGCCGCCATGCGCGGCACGGGACAGATTCCGGTCTACCGCGAGTCCACGGACGCGCTGAGCGCCTTCCGCGCCGCGATCGACGCCGTGGAGCGCGGCGAGTGCGTGGCCTTCTACCCCGAGGGCACCCTCACCCGCGACCCGGGCGGCTGGCCCATGACCGGCAAGACCGGCGCCGCCCGCGTGGCCCTGCAGACCAAGTGCCCGGTGATCCCGGTCGCCCAGTGGGGCGCCAACGAGCTGCTGCCGCCGTACGCCAAGAAGCCGAACCTCTTCCCGCGCAAGACCCACCACGTGCTGGCGGGCCCGCCCGTGGACCTGTCGCGCTTCTACGGCAAGGACATGACCCCGGACCTCCTCAAGGAGGCCACCGAGGTCATCATGGCGGCCATCACCCGGCTCCTGGAGGAGATCCGCGGCGAGAAGGCGCCCGAGACGCCGTACGACCCGCGCCGCGAGCGGATCGAGCAGCGCCGCCGCACCCAGCGGCAGAACAAGAGCCGGCAGGAAGAGGAGCAGAGCAAGTGAGCACGCCTGTGCGGGTGGCCGTCATGGGCACCGGCTCCTGGGGCACCGCCTTCGGCATGGTGCTCGCCGACGCCGGCTGCGAGGTGACCCTGTGGGCCCGCCGGCCGCAGCTGGCCGAGACGGTCAACTCCACCCGGGTCAACCCCGACTACCTGCCCGGCGTGGAACTCCCGAAGAACCTGCGCGCCACCGCGGACGCCGCCGAGGCACTGCGCGACGCGGAGTTCACCGTCCTCGCCATCCCCTCCCAGAGCCTGCGCGAGAACCTCGCCGAGTGGCTTCCGCTGCTCGCCCCGGGCACCGTCCTCGTCTCCCTGATGAAGGGCGTCGAACTGGGCTCCGCCATGCGGATGAGCGAGGTCATCGAGGACGTCGCCAAGGTCGGCGCGGACCGCGTCGCCGTGGTCACCGGACCCAACCTGGCCCGCGAGGTCGCCGCCCGGATGCCCGCCGCGGCCGTGGTGGCCTGTGCCGACGAGGCCGTCGCCCGGCGCCTCCAGGCCGCCTGCCACACGCCCTACTTCCGGCCGTACACCGAGACCGACGTGGTGGGCTGCGAGCTGGGCGGTGCCGTGAAGAACGTCATCGGGCTCGCCGTCGGCATCGCGGACGGCATGGGGCTCGGCGACAACGCCAAGGGCTCGCTGATCACCCGGGGTCTCGCGGAGACCGCGCGGCTCGGCACGGTGCTCGGCGCCGACCCGCTGACCTTCTCCGGGCTCGCCGGTCTCGGCGACCTGGTGGCCACCTGCTCCTCGCCGCTGTCGCGCAACCACACCTTCGGCACCAACCTCGGCAAGGGCATGACCCTGGAGGAGACCATCGCGGTCACCGAGCAGACCGCCGAGGGCGTCAAGTCCTGTGAGTCCGTGCTGGATCTGGCCCGCCGGCACGGCGTCGACATGCCGATCACGGAGACCGTCGCCGGCATCGTGCACGAGGGCAAGCCGCCGGTCGTCGCGCTCAAGGAACTGATGTCGCGCAGCGCCAAGCCCGAACGGCGCTGAGCGAGTCCTTGAGCAAACTGAACGAAATCCGCCCGTTTTCGTGCGTTCCCGGGCGGAGCCGACGCTGTATCCGGGCTCTACCAACGGGTACTCTCAACGCGATATGAGCACCGAGAACCTTCCCCAGAGCCCTGAGCAGCCGCAGCGCAAGCCGCGCGTGGCCGTCGTGTTCGGTGGCCGCAGCTCCGAACACGGGATCTCCGTGGTCACCGCCGGCGCCGTCCTCAAGGCCATCGACCGGACGAAGTACGACGTCCTGCCGATCGGCATCACCCGGGACGGCCGTTGGGCGCTGACGGCCGACGAGCCGGAGCGGATGGCCATCACCGACCGCTCCCTGCCCGCCGTCGAGGAACTGGCGGAATCCCGCGAGGGCGACGTGGTGCTCCCCGTCGCCCCCGCCAACCGCGAGGTCGTCTACAGCGAGCCCGGCTCCGTGCCCAAGGGGCTCGGCGAGGTCGACGTCGTCTTCCCGGTGCTGCACGGCCCCTACGGCGAGGACGGCACCCTCCAGGGCCTCCTGGAGCTGTCCGGGGTGCCGTACGTGGGCGCGGGCGTGCTCGCCTCGGCCGTCGGCCAGGACAAGGAGTACATGAAGCGGGTCTTCACCTCCTTCGGGCTCAAGGTCGGCCCGTACGTGGTGATCCGGCCCCGCGAGTGGCAGCGGGACGAGGCCGCCGCCCGCAAGAAGATCGTCGACTTCGCCGGCGAGCACGGCTGGCCGCTGTTCGTGAAGCCCGCCCGCGCCGGCTCGTCCATCGGCATCACCAAGGTCGACGACCTGTCCGGACTGGACGAGGCGATCGCCGAGGCGCAGGCGCACGACCCGAAGATCCTCGTCGAGGCCGCCCTGGTCGGCCGCGAGATCGAGTGCGGCGTCCTGGAGTTCGAGGACGGTCCGCGCGCTTCCCTGCCGGCCGAGATCCCCCCGCCGGACGCGCACGCGTACTACGACTTCGAGGCCAAGTACATCGACTCCACGCCCGGCATCGTGCCGGCGCCGCTCACCGAGGAGGAGACCGCCGAGGTGCGGCGGCTCGCGGTGGAGGCGTTCGAGGCGGCGTCCTGCGAGGGGCTGGTCCGCGCGGACTTCTTCCTCACCGAGGACGGGGAGTTCGTCATCAACGAGATCAACACCCTGCCCGGGTTCACGCCGATCTCGATGTACCCGCAGATGTGGCAGGCGACCGGCGTCACCTACCCCGAGCTGATCGACCTGCTGGTGCAGGCCGCGCTGCGGCGGTCCACCGGTCTTCGCTGAGCGAACCGCTCAACCGCGCATGGAGGCGATCCCCTCGGGGATCGCCTTCTTCACGGCCGGGCCCACGTCCTCCAGGACCTGGGTGCTGTGGTCCGGCCCGGACAGGCTCTTCGGCAGGGTCAGCTGCACATAGGCGCGGCGGCCCGACGTGGTGAACCGCCAGGTGCCGTCGGACTCCTTCTCCATCAGCCAGTCCACGCCGTTGACCCCGCCCGCGATCGCGTCGGGGTCCTGCCCCTGGGCCACCTTCGGGTCGACCATCTTCGGCGGCCGGACGATCCCGCAGCGCAGTATGATCGCCGGGTTTCCCCAGCCCGCCGTGTAGACGGACCGGGGTTCGGGGTCGGCCCGGTGCTGCCCGTCCACCTCGGTGGGCAGCACCTCGTGCAGGCTCCGGCACAGCGGGGCGGTCTTCGCGTCGGGACGGGGAGCCGCGACCGTGGCGCCGCCGTCCCCGGAGCAGCCCGCGACCGCGAGCAGCAGGGCCGGCACGAGCGGGGCGGCGGACAGGGCGAGGGGCCGGTGACGGAAGAAGTTCACCGGCCAAGCGTAGACGGGGGCTACAGATGCACGACCGGACAGGTCAGGGTGCGTGTGATGCCGTCCACCTGCTGGACCTTGGCGACCACCATGCGACCCAGTTCGTCGACGGTGTCGGACTGGGCGCGCACGATGACATCGTACGGACCCGTCACGTCCTCGGCCTGGATCACTCCAGGGATCTTGCTGATCGTCTCGGCGACGGTCGACGCCTTGCCGACCTCCGTCTGGATCAGGATGTACGCCTGTACCACGGAACCTCCAGGGCGGCCACGAGGATCATGTGGGGAAAAGGAACGCCACGGTATCGCGTCGCCGCTCCCCGCGGGGAGACCCGCGGGAACCGTGCCTGCGCGCCAGGGTGCAGGCACGACGGAAGTTGACGGTCGTCCGGTACCGGGCGGCGGTCCTCCGGACCGCGTCGGGGTCACCTCGACGGTATCGGGGACACTGATGACGCGCGAGTTCGCACGGTCAGGCAGAGGCAGAGAAGGGGAGTCAGGGACATGAAGGGCACGGTTGGTGAGCTCGGGGAATTCGGGCTCATCAGGGAGCTCACCTCCCGTCTCACCACGACCCCGGCGGTGCGGATCGGTCCGGGCGACGACGCCGCCGTGGTGGCCGCGCCCGACCGGCGGGTGGTGGCGAGCACCGACGTCCTGGTCGAGGGGCGGCACTTCCGCCGCGACTGGTCCACGGCGTACGACGTCGGGCGCAAGGCGGCGGCGCAGAACCTCGCGGACATCGCCGCGATGGGCGCCGTGCCGACCGCCCTGCTGCTCGGCCTGGTCGTGCCGGCCGAACTCCCGGTCAGCTGGCCGACCGAGCTGATGGACGGACTGCGCGACGAGTGCCAGGTGGCGGGCGCCTCCGTGGTCGGCGGGGACGTCGTGCGCGGCGACAGCATCACCGTGTCGATCACCGCGCTCGGGGACCTGCGCAACCAGGAGCCGGTGACCCGGGCCGGCGCCCAGCCCGGCGACCTGGTCGCCGTCACCGGCTGGCTCGGCTGGTCCGCGGCCGGTTACGCGGTGCTCTCGCGGGGCTTCCGCTCGCCGCGCGCCTTCGTGGAGGCCCACCGGCGCCCCGAGCCGCCGTACCACGCGGGCCCGGCCGCCGCCTCGCTCGGCGCGACCGCGATGTGCGACGTGAGCGACGGACTGATCGCCGACCTCGGGCACATCGCCGAGGCCAGCAAGGTCCGCATCGACATCCGCTCCGGCGCGATCGACGTGCCCACGCAGATGAACGACATCGGGCAGGCCGTCGGCGTCGATCCGATGCAGTGGGTGCTGACCGGGGGAGAGGACCACGCCATCGTGGCGACCTTCCCGCCGGACACCAAGCTCCCCGCCCGCTGGAAGGTCATCGGCGAGGTGCTGAACCCCTCCGCGCTGCCCCAGGTGACCGTCGACGGGGCGCCCTGGACCAGCGCGGGCGGCTGGGACCACTTCGGGGACATCGAGTCATGAGCCTGCCCAGGGTGCTCACCGTGGCCGGCTCCGACTCGGGCGGCGGCGCGGGTGTCCAGGCCGACCTGAAGACCATGCTGGCGCTCGGCGTCCACGGGATGAGCGTGATCACCGCGGTGACCGCGCAGAACTCCCAGGGCGTCCAGGGCGCCTGGGAACTGCCCGTTTCGGCGGTCCGGGCCCAGTACCGCAGCGTCGTGGACGACATCGGCGTCCAGGCCGTGAAGACCGGCATGCTGGGCTCGGCGGAACTGGTCGAGGCGGTCGCCGAGTTGATCTCCGGCACGGACGCGCCGGCCGTGGTCGACCCGGTGGGCGTCTCCAAGCACGGCGACGCGCTGCTCGCCGCCTCCGCCCTGGACTCCGTGCGCACCAGGCTGCTCCCGGCGGCGACCGTGGCCACCCCGAACCTGGACGAAGTGACCCAACTCACGGGGATCACGGTCGATTCGGAGGGCGATCTGCGCCGGGCCGCGGCGGCGGTGCTGGAGTTCGGGCCGCGCTGGGTGCTGATCAAGGGCGGCCACCTGGCGGGGGACGCGGTGGACCTGCTGACCGACGGCGCCGAGGAGCACTGGCTGCGGGCGCCGCGCCACGACAACCGGCACACCCACGGCACCGGCTGCACCCTGGCCTCCGCGATCGCCTCGGGGCTGGCCAGGGGTCTCGCCGTGCCGGAGGCGGTCGGCGCGGCCAAGGAGTACGTCACCGGGGCGATCGCGGCGGGGTTCCCGCTGGGGGCCGGGA
>NZ_VOGW01000199.1:110604-121781 GCF_007896895.1 Streptomyces misionensis
GTACGGCAAAAAGCCGGCCCACCCGGAGGTGGACCGGCTCAGTGCAGCGAACCAAGCGGTGGCCGCGCGCTGCTGTAGCGTCAGCGCGAGACCTTGCCCGCCTTGATGCACGAGGTGCAAGCGTTCACGCGCTTCGGCGTCCCGCCCACCACGGTACGCACACGCTGGATGTTCGGGTTCCAGCGGCGGGACGTACGGCGGTGCGAGTGCGAGATGTTGTTGCCGAAGCCCGGCCCCTTGCCGCAGACGTCGCAGTTGGCAGCCACGGGTCACTCCAAAGACTTCAGATGCACTTACGGATAATCCCGGCATGCCGGGATCGAGATCGTACGACCTGAGATCTGAGTGGCGGTGCCAGGGGGAAAAGCCCGATCGGATCGGGCAACCGGAGCAGCATACCAAGGCTGCGTCCGGGAAGCGAAACTACCATGGCGGAGCGGGGTCCCGCCCCCGGCCCGCTTCCGGCGGGCACCGCCCCGGGGTCTACGCTGCGACCACGTCCAGCCAGCTCAGGGAGGCGCAGGTGGCGCAGGTGCCGCAGACATTCCTCGATGCTCTCGCGGTGCGCACCTGGTGCGGTCTGGCGCTGCGCGCGGTGGGCCGCGCGCGCGAGGAGATCGACGCCATCAACGTCTACCCGGTGGCGGACGGCGACACCGGCACCAACCTCTACCTCACCCTGGAGTCGGCCGCGACGGCCGTGGAAGCCGTGTTCACCGGGTACGAGACGGACCCCGCCGAACCCCGGCTCGCGGACGCGGTGCGCGCGATGGCCCACGGGGCGCTGATCGGCGCCCGGGGCAACTCCGGCACCATCCTCGCCCAGCTGCTGCGCGGCATGGCCCAGGTCCTCGCCGCGGACGGCCCCGAGCCCCGCGGCGACGGCCCCGACCTGCGGCTGGCCCTGCGCCGGGCCGCCGACTCCGCCCGCCGTGCCGTGGCCCACCCCGTCGAGGGCACGGTGCTCACCGTCGCCTCGGCCGCCGCCGACGCCGCCGAGGGGGCGGAGGGCGACTGCGCGGCGGTGGCCCGGGCCGCCTACGAGGGCGCCCGCGCGGCCCTGGCGGCGACCCCGGGCCAGCTGGCGGTCCTCGCCCGGGCCGGGGTGGTCGACGCGGGCGGCCGGGGGCTGGTGGCGGTCCTCGGGGCGCTGGTGGAGGCGTGCACGGGGGAGGCGGTGCGGGAGACGACCGGACCCCAGGAGGTCACCGGGGCCCCGGAGGCCGTGGCCGAGGGATGCGGCGAGGGGCCCGGCGGGCCCGCGTTCGAGGTGATCTACCTCCTGGAGGCCGACGACGGTGCCGTGGCCCGGCTCCGGGACCGGCTCGACGCCCTCGGCGACTCCCTGGTCGTGGTGGGCGGCGACGGGCTGTGGAACGTCCATGTGCACGTGGACGACGCGGGCGCCGCCGTGGAGGCGGGCGTGGAGGCCGGGCGGCCGTACCGGATCCGGATCACCCACTTCGGGGCCGGCGACGTGCACACCGGCGGCCCGGGCCCGGCGCCCGAGCGGGCCCAGCGCGCCGTCGTCGCCGTCGTGCCGGGCCGGGGCCTGGCGGGGCTGTACGCCGAGGCGGGCGCGACCGCCGTCCTCGCGCGCCCCGGGGAGCCGCCGGCCAGCGGGGAACTGGTGGCGGCGGTGCGCCGGGCCCACGCGCGCGAGATCGTGCTGCTGCCCAACGACGCCGAGCTGCGCGACACGGCGGCCGCGGCGGCCGAGCAGGCCCGCGCCGAGGGCGTCCGGGTGGCGCTGATCCCGACCCGCTCGGCGGTCCAGGGCATCGCCGCGCTCGCGGTGCACGAGCCCGGGCGCCGGTTCGACGAGGACGTCGTGCAGATGACCTCCGCGGCGGGCGCCACCCGGTACGCCGAGGTCGTCGTCGCCGAGCACCGCTCCTGGACGACGGCCGGCATCTGCCAGGCCGGGGACGTGCTCGGTTTGATCGACGGGGACGTGGCGGTGATCGGCGCGGACGTCACCGCCACCGCCGAGACCGTCCTGGACCGCATGCTCCAGGCCGGCGGTGAACTGGTCACCCTCGTCGTCGGCGACGAGGCGCCCGAGACCGTCGCCGGACACCTGGAGACCCGGGTGCGGGAGTCCTACCTGGCCGTGGACACCGTGGTCTACCGGGGCGGCCGGCAGGGCAGCCTGCTGCTCATCGGCGTGGAGTAGCCCGCCCTCGGGGCGCGTCCGCGGCCGAGCGCTCTACGGCGTTGTCGGTGCCGTGGTGTGCAATGGGTGTCGTGCCCGCACTGGAAGAACCACTGAAACAGCCGCTGAAGTCAGTGCTCGGCCCCGCCACCGCCAAGGTGATGGCCGAGCACCTCGGCCTGCGCACCGTAGGCGACCTCCTGCACCACTACCCGCGCAGATACGAGGAGCGCGGCCAGCTCACCCACCTCGCCGACCTGCCCATGGACGAACACGTCACGGTGGTCGCCCAGGTCGCCGACGCCCGGCTGCACAGCTTCGCCTCCGCCCGGGCGCCCCGCGGCAAGGGCCAGCGCCTCGAGGTCACGATCACCGACGGCAGCGGCCGCCTCCAGCTGGTCTTCTTCGGCAACGGCGTGCACAAGCCGCACAAGGAACTGCTGCCGGGCACCCGCGCGATGTTCGCCGGCAAGGTCTCCGTCTTCAACCACCGCCTCCAGCTCGCCCACCCCGCCTACGAGTTGCTGCGCGGCGACGGCGAGGAGACCGTCGAGACCTGGGCCGGCGCCCTCATCCCCCTGTACCCGGCCACCGCCAAACTGGAGTCCTGGAAGATCGGCAAGGCGGTGCAGACGGTCCTGCCCGCCGCCCAGGAGGCCGTCGACCCGCTGCCCGGCGCCCTCCGCGAGGGCCGCGGCCTGCTGTCCCTGCCCGAGGCCCTGCTCAAGATCCACCGCCCGCACACCAAGGCCGACATCGCCGACGCCCGCGCCCGGCTGAAGTGGGACGAGGCCTTCGTGCTCCAGGTCGCCCTGGCCCGCCGCCGGCACACCGACGCCCAGCTCCCCGCGGTTCCCCGCACCCCCGCGCCCGACGGCCTCCTGGCCGCCTTCGACGCCCGCCTCCCCTTCACCCTCACCGAGGGCCAGCGGAAGGTCTCGAAGGAGATCTTCGACGACCTCGCCACCGAACACCCCATGCACCGGCTGCTCCAGGGCGAGGTCGGCTCGGGCAAGACCATGGTGGCCCTGCGCGCCATGCTCGCCGTGGTCGACGCCGGCGGACAGGCCGCCATGCTCGCGCCCACCGAGGTGCTGGCCCAGCAGCACCACCGCTCGGTCACCGAGATGATGGGCGAGCTGGCCGAAGGGGGAATGCTGGGCGGTGCCGAGCACGCCACCAAGGTGGTGCTGCTCACCGGTTCGATGGGCGCCGCGGCCCGCCGTCACGCCCTGCTCGACCTGGCCACCGGCGAGGCCGGCATCGTCATCGGCACCCACGCCCTGATCGAGGACAAGGTCCAGTTCCACGACCTCGGCCTGGTCGTCGTGGACGAACAGCACCGCTTCGGCGTCGAACAGCGCGACGCCCTGCGCGGCAAGGGCAAACAGCCCCCGCACCTCCTGGTGATGACCGCCACCCCGATCCCGCGCACGGTCGCCATGACCGTCTTCGGCGACCTGGAGACCTCCGTCCTCGACCAGTTGCCGGCCGGCCGCTCGCCGATCGCCAGCCATGTCGTCCCGGCCGCCGACAAGCCCCACTTCCTGGCCCGCGCCTGGGAGCGGGTCCGCGAGGAGGTGGCGGGCGGCCACCAGGCGTACGTGGTCTGCCCCCGCATCGGCGACGAGGAGGACGACCCGAAGAAGGCGGCCAGGAAGAAGTCCCCCGAGGACGAGGCCGAGAAGCGCCCCCCGCTCGCCGTCCTCGACGTGGCCGACCACCTGGCCAAGGGCCCCCTGGCGGGCCTGCGGGTCGAGGTCCTGCACGGGCGGATGCACCCGGACGACAAGGACGCGGTGATGCGCCGCTTCGCCGCCGGCGAGGCCGACGTCCTGGTCGCCACCACGGTCATCGAGGTCGGTGTGAACGTCCCCAACGCCACCGCCATGGTGATCATGGACGCCGACCGCTTCGGCGTCTCGCAGCTCCACCAGCTGCGCGGCCGGGTCGGCCGGGGCTCGGCCGCGGGCCTGTGCCTCCTGGTCACCGAGATGCCCGAGGCCAGCGCCGCCCGCCAGCGCCTGAACGCGGTCGCCGCCACCCTGGACGGCTTCGAGCTCTCCCGCATCGACCTCGAACAGCGCCGGGAGGGCGACGTCCTCGGCCAGGCCCAGTCCGGCGCCCGCTCCAGCCTGCGCGTCCTCGCCGTCATCGAGGACGAGGAGGTCATCGCGCAGGCGCGGGAGGAGGCCACGAAGGTCGTCGAGGCGGACCCGGAGCTGGAGCGTCTGCCGGGCCTGCGCACGGCCCTGGACGCGCTGCTGGACGACGAGCGGGAGCAGTACCTGGAAAAGGGGTGACGGGATGCCGGCCAGGGGCGCGGGGGCCGCGTCACCCGCCACAATGGAACGTCGAAGCCGCCCACCAGAAGGACCACACATGACCCGCGTGATCGCCGGCGCAGCCGGCGGACGCCGCCTGGCCGTCCCGCCGGGAACCGGTACCCGGCCGACCTCCGACCGCGCACGCGAAGGTCTCTTCTCCACCTGGCAGTCCCTCCTCGGCGGCCCGCTGGCGGGCGAACGCGTCCTCGACCTCTACGCCGGCTCCGGCGCCGTGGGCCTGGAAGCCCTCTCCCGGGGCGCGAGCCACACCCTCCTCGTGGAGGCCGACGCCCGCGCCGCGCGGACCGTCCGCGAGAACGTGCGGAACCTGGGCCTGCCCGGCGCGGAGGTCAGAGCGGGCAAAGCGGAACAGGTCGTACGCACCGCGCCCCCCGCCCAGCCGTACGACCTGGTCTTCCTGGACCCCCCATATGCCGTCACAGACGACGATCTTCGCGAGATTCTCCTCACACTCCACTCGGAGGGGTGGCTCGCGAAGGACGCCCTCGTCACCGTGGAGCGCAGCACCAGAGGCGGCGAATTCCACTGGCCGGACGGCTTCGAGGCGATCCGGTCCCGTCGTTACGGCGAGGGAACGTTTTGGTACGGTCGCGCCGCCTCTACGTGCGAAGACGCACGATGACCGGACCGGAGAGCGAGGGATCTCAAGTGCGCCGCGCCGTCTGTCCCGGGTCGTTCGACCCGATCACCAATGGACATCTCGACATCATCGCCCGAGCCTCCCGGCTGTACGACGAGGTCTACGTCGCGGTGATGATCAACCAGTCCAAGAAGGGCCTGTTCGACATCGAGGAGCGGATCGCGCTCATCCGCGAGGTGACCGCCGACTACGCCAACGTGCGCGTCGAGTCCCACCACGGCCTGCTCGTGGACTTCTGCAAGCAGCGCGACATCCCCGCGATCGTCAAGGGCCTGCGCGCCGTCAGCGACTTCGACTACGAGTTGCAGATGGCCCAGATGAACAACGGCCTCACCGGCGTCGAGACGCTGTTCGTGCCGACCAACCCCACCTACAGCTTCCTGTCCTCCTCGCTCGTCAAGGAGGTCGCGGCCTGGGGCGGCGACGTCTCCCACCTCGTGCCGCCGGAGGTCGTCGCCGCCCTCAACAGGCGTCTGCGCAAGGACTGATGGGCGCGGGGGCTACAGTCGTCCCGTCCGTCTCCAACCCGGCTGTAGAGAGTGGCGAGCACAGGTGGACGTGCAGAAGAAGCTCGACGAGATCGTCTCCGCGGTCGCCGGCGCCCGGGCCATGCCCATGTCGGCGTCCTGCGTGATCAACCGCGCCGATCTGCTCGCGATGCTGGAAGAGGTGCGCCAGGCGCTGCCCGGCTCCCTCGCGCAGGCACAGGAACTGATCGGCGACCGTGAGCAGATGGTCGAGCAGGCCCGGCAGGAGGCCGAACGGATCATCGAGAGCGCGCACGCCGAGCGCGGCTCGCTGATCGCCGGCACCGAGATCGCCCGCCGCTCCCAGGCGGAGGCCGACCGGATCCTCGCCGAGGCCCGCCAGGAGGCCGAGGAGGTCCGCGCCGAGGCCGACGACTACGTCGACTCCAAGCTCGCCAACTTCGAGGTCGTCCTCACCAAGACCCTCGGCTCGGTCGGCCGCGGCCGGGAGAAGCTGCTCGGCACCGGCCCCGGCCTGGACGAGAACGGCTACGAGGACGAGGACGCCCCCGAGCGCAGCCAGGACCCCGAGACCCTGCGGCACAACGCCGACGCGTACGTGGACGCCAAGCTGGGCGCCTTCGAGGCGGTGCTCGCCAAGACCCTGGAGGCGGTCGGCCGCGGCCGGCAGAAGCTGCACGGCCGGATCGCCACCGACGACCTCGGCGCCCTGGCCGACGACACCACGACCTTCCAGCACTCCAGCGACGCCGACTACCTGGCCGACCTGGCCGCCCTCGCCGACACCCCGGCCGAGCGCCCGGCGGGCCGGTCCCGGCCGGAACGGCCCGCGTACGAGCCGGCGCCGGAGCAGCCCGCGTACGAGCAGGCGCCGGACCGGCCCGGGTACGAGCCGGTGCCGGAGCAGCCGTCGTACGAGCCGCAGCCCGCGTACGGCGCGTACGACCAGCAGCAGGGCGGGTACCCCGGCTTCCCGCAGCAGGCCGCCTACGCCCAGGGGACCCAGCAGCAGGACCCCTACGGCTACCAGCAGGCCGACCCCTACGCCTACCAGGGATATCCCCAGCAGGCCGCCTACGACCCCCAGCAGCAACAGCAGGCCCAGGTGCCCCAGCAGGCGCAGGGGCAGCAGGACTACGCTCTGGACGAGACCAGCCTCTTCGACACCAGCATGATCAGCGCCGAGCAGCTGCGGGCGTACGAGCAGGGCCGCGGGCTGAGCTGACCGACCCGGATTGGGTCCTGGGGCCAAGGTCCAGTATCCTGGCTCTTCGGTCGCGCGTGCCCTCATGCTGAGTGCGGAGCCGCCCGCGACCACCGCTGCCCGGAAACACCGACGGGCGGTGTCCCTTCGAGTACGTAGATCGAAAGCAGGAATGGCTTCCAACGCCCGCCTCGACCACCGCAACCCCCTCGTGATCGACACACACGAGCTGGGTCGGCGTCCTGGTGCGCTGCAGCGCCTGACCCGCGAGATCGACGCCCCCGCGGATCTCGGCATCCCGGGAGTCGTCGGAGTGCCGGAAGGCACCCCGATGGAGCTCGAACTCCGGCTTGAGTCGGTCATGGAAGGGGTGCTTGTCACAGGCACCGCCCGTGCAACGGCCAAGGGGGAGTGCGTAAGGTGTCTGGAGCCGGTCGAGCTGGAGCTCGAAGCGGACTTCCAGGAGATGTTCTCGTACCCTGACGCCGACGACCGGGGCCGTGTGATCGCGGAACCGGGCGACGACGCCGAGGACGACGAGGACAGGCTCTTCATCGAGGACGGCCTGATCGACCTCGAACCTCTGCTGCGCGATGCGGTGGTGCTCGCACTGCCGATGCAGCCGGTGTGCCAGGAAGACTGCCCGGGCCTGTGCTCCGAGTGTGGGGCGCGGCTCGCGGACGACCCGGACCACCACCATGACGCCGTCGACATCCGTTGGGCGGCTTTGCAGGGACTCGCCGACACCATGACGGACGGCGAGAAGGACGAGATGAGCGGCGCCGAAGCGGGCGTCGACGAGAAGCAGGAGAAGTAGCCGTGGCTGTTCCGAAGCGGAAGATGTCGCGCAGCAACACGCGCCACCGCCGGTCGCAGTGGAAGGCTGCGGTCCCCACCCTGGTTGCGTGCGAGCGCTGCCACGAGCCCAAGCAGCAGCACATCGCGTGCCCGTCTTGCGGCACCTACAACAAGCGCCAGGTCCTCGAAGTCTGAGCGGGCTGGTGAGAGGCACTGTGTCCAGTCCGAAGAAGAACACTCCCCGCGCCGGTGGAGGCACGGACAACCAGGCCTCGTCCCACACGCTTCTGGAAGGGCGGCTCGGGTATCAGCTCGAGTCCGCCCTTCTGGTGCGTGCGCTGACCCACCGTTCCTACGCGTACGAGAACGGCGGTCTGCCGACGAACGAGCGGCTGGAGTTCCTCGGGGACTCCGTGCTCGGCCTCGTCGTCACGGACACGCTGTACCGCGCCCACCCCGACCTGCCCGAAGGCCAGCTGGCCAAGCTGCGGGCCGCGGTGGTCAACTCGCGTGCGCTGGCGGAGGTGGGGCGCGGCCTCGACCTCGGCGCCTTCATCCGGCTCGGCCGGGGTGAAGAGGGCACGGGCGGCCGGGACAAGGCGTCCATCCTCGCCGACACCCTTGAAGCGGTGATCGGCGCGGTCTATCTCGACCAGGGCCTCGACGCGGCGTCCGAGCTGGTGCACCGGCTCTTCGACCCGCTGATCGAGAAGTCCTCCAACCTGGGCGCCGGCCTGGACTGGAAGACGTCCCTCCAGGAGCTGACCGCGATCGAGGGACTCGGCGTGCCCGAGTACCTGGTCACGGAGACCGGCCCCGACCACGAGAAGACCTTCACTGCTGCCGCCCGCGTCGGAGGCGTCTCGTACGGCACCGGCACCGGCCGCAGCAAGAAGGAGGCGGAGCAGCAGGCCGCCGAGTCCGCCTGGCGCGCCATCAAGGACGCCGCGGACGAGCGGGCCACGGCGGCGAAGCAGGCCAAGGAGGCCGTCGCGGAAGCCGTCCCGGACGACGACGCGTCGTCCGCCACCGCCTGACGAGTACCACACCCGAGCGCCCGCCCCACCGTTTCGCGAGGGGCGGGCGTTCGTTCATCCAGCGCTTTCCACGGGGGTCCCGATGCCCGAGTTGCCCGAGGTCGAGGTCGTCCGGCGTGGGCTGGCGCGGTGGGTCGCCCATCGCACCGTCGCCGAGACCGAGGTGCTGCACCCGCGTGCCGTGCGCCGGCACGTGGCCGGGGGCGAGGACTTCGCGCAGCGCCTCAAGGGGCACCACATCGGGGAGCCCAGCCGGCGCGGCAAGTACCTGTGGCTGCCGCTGGAGGAGACGAACCAGTCGGTCCTCGCGCACCTCGGCATGAGCGGGCAGCTGCTGGTGCAGCCGCACGAGGCGCCGGACGAGAAGCACCTGCGCATCCGGATCCGGTTCGCCGACTCGCTCGGCACCGAACTGCGCTTCGTGGACCAACGCACCTTCGGCGGGCTGTCGTTGCACGACAACACCCCCGAGGGCCTGCCCGACGTCATCGCGCACATCGCCCGCGACCCCCTCGACCCGCTGTTCGACGACGACGCCTTCCACCAGGCCCTGCGCCGCAAGCGGACCACCGTCAAACGGGCCCTGCTGGACCAGTCGTTGATCAGCGGCGTCGGCAACATCTACGCGGACGAGGCCCTGTGGCGCGCCCGCGTCCACTACGAGCGTCCGACCGCGAACTTCACCCGCCCGGTCACCGCCGAACTCCTCGGTCACATCCGGGACGTGATGAACGCCGCCCTCGCCGTCGGCGGCACCAGCTTCGACAGCCTGTACGTGAACGTCAACGGCGAGTCGGGCTACTTCGACCGTTCCCTGGACGCCTACGGCCGCGAGGGCGAGCCCTGCAACCGCTGCGGCACGCCCATCCGGCGCCGCCCCTGGATGAACCGCTCAAGCTACTTCTGCCCGAAGTGTCAGCGGGCGCCGCGCGTCTCGTCGTAACGCCCGCGGGCCGCCAGCACCTCGTCCATGGCACCCTCCACGGACTCGATGAGCGCGAGGAGCCGGCCGGCGATCTCGCGGCCCAGCGGAGTCAGTTCGTAGTCCACGCGGGGCGGGTTGGTCGGCTGGGCCTCGCGGTGCACCAGCCCGTCCCGCTCCAGCGCGTGCAGGGTCTGGGACAGCATCTTCTCGCTCACCCCGTCGACGCGGCGGCGCAGCTCGTTGAAGCGCAGTGAGCCCTCGTGCAGCGCGCCCAGCGTCAGCGCGCCCCAGCGGCCGGTGACGTGCTCCAGCGTGCCACGGGACGGACAGGCCTTGGCGAAGACGTTGTAGGCGAGCTCTTCGTGCTCCTCAGGACAGGTGGTCATACCCCAAGGGTACGCGTCCGCAGCGCTCACCAGTGGGTTGCACTAACTTCTGGTTAGTGCTTTCATTTCCTCACCGTTATTGAGCTGCCCTTCCGAGGAGTGTCATGACCACCCCTGTCGTTTCGATCGCCTACCACTCCGGTTACGGCCACACCGTCGTCCTCGCCGAGGCCGTCCGAGCCGGTGCCGTTCAGGCCGGTGCCGAGGTGCACCTGATCAAGGTGGACGAGATCACCGAGGAGGACTGGGGGACCCTGGACCGCTCCGACGCGATCGTCTTCGGTTCGCCCACCTACATGGGCACGGCCTCCGGTGCCTTCCACGCCTTCGCCGAGGCGACCTCCTCGCGCTGGGCCGGCCAGGACTGGCAGGACAAGCTGGCCGCGGGCTTCACCAACTCCGGCTCCAAGAGCGGCGACAAGCTGCACACCCTGCAGTTCTTCCAGATCCTCGCCGCCCAGCACGGCATGCACTGGGTCAACCTGGGCCTGCTCCCGGGCTGGAACGCCAGCACCGCCTCCGAGAACGACCTCAACCGCCTCGGCATCTTCGCCGGTGCCGGCGCCCAGACCGACACGGACCAGGGCCCCGAGGGCGTGCACAAGGCGGACATAGCCACGGCCGAGCACCTCGGGCGCCGGGTGACGCGGACGGCGCTCACGTTCGCGCGGGGCCGCGCCGCCGCGTGAGCGGGGGCGGCGAGGGCCGGTGGGGGTGATTGGACGCCGGGGGCTGGCGCTAGCCGGACTCGCCGGACTTGCGCCCCGGCGCTCTCAGGAGCCGAACTCCTCCGTCCACCACGGTCCGCCCGGGCCGTAGTGCACACCGACGCCGAGGGTCTTGAAATCGCGGTTCAGGAGGGCGGCGCGATTGCCGGGGTCGGCCATCCAGGCCTTCACCACGGCCTTCGGGTCCGCCGGTCCGCGGGCGATGTTCTCGGCGCCGAGGCCGGTGATCCCGGCCGCCGCCGCCCGGTCCCAGGGTGACCGGCCGCCCGGGTCGGTATGGCCGAAGAAGCCCCGCGCCGCCATGTCGTCGCTGAACGCCTCCGCCAGCTTCGTCAGCGAGGAGTTCGCGGACAGCGGGCCGCGACCGGCCTTCGCCCGTTCGTCGTTGACCAGCTTCAGCACCTCGGCCTCGGCGGCGGCCCGCGCCGACACCGTGATCGCCGGTGCGGCCGGCGCGGGCGCCTTGCT
>NZ_VOGW01000199.1:122061-139772 GCF_007896895.1 Streptomyces misionensis
CACCGCCGATGCCCGTGCTCGCGCTGCCGGACGTACCGCCCTGCGCGCTCGCCGAGTCGGCGGGGGAGCTCGCGGCCACGGTCCGGTCGCCGCCGGTGGCCCGGGCGCTGTCCCCGGACCGGTAGCCGTCGAAGCCCGGGACCACGCCCGCGGCCACGGCGGCGGCGCCCAGGGCGACGGCCACGGACAACCCGAGCAGGGCCACGCTCACCGAACGACCGGCCCGCTTCGGGCCCCACTCGTCGTGGGGCACACCGGTACCGGCTCCGGGCGTCTGCGGTTCCTTGCCCGTCGTCTCCGTCGTCTCCGCCGCGAAGAGATACGCCTCGGCCCTGGCCTTCGCCTCCGCGTAGGCCTCGGGGTCCAGGTAGGGCGCCGTGCCCATCGGGATCGGCACCGTGTCCGAGGGCGAGGGCGAGGGCGAGGGCGAGGAGGGGCGCGGGGGCTGCGGGCGCTCGGCGGCGGAGCCGTCCGCGGCGTCGCCCTCCCCGGCGCGGCCGGCGTCCGAGCGTCGGTGGCGTCCCATGTCCTGGCCCTCTTCCTCGTACGTCCTTACAGGCACCCCAATTCACTCGATCGAGTGAGTTTCGTATGAGATGCGCCGGAAGCGGACGGTACCTCATGCCCCGCGCGGACGATGTGTGCCGGACGACACCGGCCGGTTAGGTTGCACCCATGAGCGAGGATGTTCGACTGGTCGCCTGGGTGCGAGGACACGTACAGGGCGTGGGATTTCGCTGGTTCACGCGCGCCAAGGCGCTGGAGATCGGCGGCCTGAGTGGTTTTGCTCTCAATTTGGCGGACGGCCGGGTCCAGGTCGTCGCCGAGGGCGCGCGTGAGGGCTGCGAGGGGCTGCTCGACTGGCTCCAGGGCGACGACACGCCCGGCCGCGTCGACGGTGTCACCGAGATCTGGGACACACCTCGCGGCGGCTACGACGGTTTCGCGGTCCGCTGAGCCGGAGCCCGCGGACCGGCGCACCGACCCCCGGGCGGTGACCGCCGGGAGTGGAAACCGCCTGGTGGTTGCCAAGAAGGGCGCAGCGTGGCAGGCTCCCGGGGTACAGCTGATCGCTGAGCCCCGAGGGCCCGGATGACTCGCAGCGCCGCCGCATCTCCCGGCCGCGCGCCCCGGTTCGCCCGCCAATACGGGGCGTGATCGTGTTGACCGTCAAACTTTTTGGTGAGACGCTGAAAGCCCCGCGCACCTTAGCTGTTTGGCATCGAGCAACAGCAGAGCAACACGGATGTGCCAAGCACCGCGGGTGCGAAAATCCCTCACGACCCACACCGCATCGGTCGGTCACTCAGTGTGGAGGACCATCCATCATGGCAAAGGCGCTTCTCGGTTACGTCGGCGGCTCCGACCCTCGACTCCTCGCCGAGATGCGACGGCTGCAGCAGCGCGTCCAGGACCTGGAGTCCGAGCTGGTCAGGATCCAGGCTGAGAACGAAGCGCTGGCGGCTGCCGCCTCTCAGGACAGGATCATGGAGAGCATCGACGCACACCAGGCGGAGCCTGCGCTCACCTGATCGCTGCCTCGGCTCCACGAGAGCAGTCGCAGCGGGCAGGGTGCCCGTGACAACCGCTCAGTCGATCGGACGACCGGCACCACGGCCGTCCCCTCAGAATCGCAAGGGACGCTTCGGCGTCCCTTCTTTCTTGCCCCCGCGCATCCTTTCACCTTGTTCAACAACTGGTGTGCCCTGCATGTTCACCGGTGAAACCGCGCGCTTGCGAGGGTTCATGGAGTGAGATAGCGGGGGCCGGTAGAGTCCAGCGGCGTGCACCTCAAGGCCCTGACCCTGCGCGGCTTCAAGTCGTTCGCCTCCGCGACCACGCTCCGCTTCGAACCCGGGATCACGTGTGTCGTCGGGCCCAACGGCTCGGGCAAGTCCAATGTGGTGGACGCGCTGAGCTGGGTCATGGGCGAGCAGGGCGCCAAGTCGCTGCGCGGCGGCAAGATGGAGGACGTCATCTTCGCCGGCACCACCGGGCGACCCCCGCTGGGCCGCGCCGAGGTGTCGCTGACCATCGACAACTCCGACGGGGCGCTGCCCATCGAGTACGCCGAGGTCACCATCACGCGGATCATGTTCCGCAACGGCGGCAGCGAGTACCAGATCAACGGCGACACCTGCCGCCTCCTCGACATCCAGGAACTGCTCTCCGACTCCGGCATCGGCCGCGAGATGCACGTCATCGTCGGCCAGGGCCAGCTCGACTCCGTGCTGCACGCCGACCCCATGGGCCGCCGCGCCTTCATCGAGGAGGCGGCCGGCGTCCTCAAGCACCGCAAGCGCAAGGAGAAGGCGCTGCGGAAGCTGGACGCCATGCAGGCCAACCTCGCCCGCGTCCAGGACCTCACCGACGAACTGCGCCGCCAGCTCAAGCCGCTGGGCCGGCAGGCGGCGGTGGCCCGGCGGGCCGCCGTCATCCAGGCCGACCTGCGCGACGCCCGGCTGCGGCTGCTCGCCGACGACCTCGTACGACTGCGCGAGGCGCTCGCCGCCGAGATCGCCGACGAGGCCGCCCTCAAGGAACGCAAGGAGAGCGCCGAGCAGGAGCTGAAGAAGGCCCTGCACCGCGAGTCCGAACTGGAGGACGAGGTACGGCGGCTCACCCCGCGCCTCCGACGCGCCCAGCAGACCTGGTACGAGCTGTCCCAGCTGGCCGAGCGGGTGCGCGGCACGATCTCGCTGGCCGAGGCCCGGGTCAAGAGCGCCACCTCCGCACCGCCCGAGGAACGCCGTGGCCGCGATCCGGAGGACCTGGAGCGCGAGGCCGCCCGCGTCCGCGAGCAGGAGGCCGAACTGGAGGCCGCCCTGGATGCCGCCCGGCACGCCCTGGACGACACGGTCGCCCACCGCGCCGAGCTGGAGCGGGAACTGGCCGTCGAGGAGCGGCGGCTCAAGGACGTGGCCCGCGCCATCGCCGATCGCCGCGAGGGCCTGGCCCGGCTGCACGGACAGGTCGGCGCGGCCCGCTCGCGCGCCGCCTCCGCCCAGGCCGAGATCGACCGGCTGGCCACGGCCCGCGACGAGGCCGGGGAGCGCGCGGTGCGCGCCCAGGAGGAGTACGAGGCGCTCCAGGCCGAGGTCGACGGACTCGACGCCGGCGACACCGAGCTGGCCGAGCGGCACGAGACCGCCAAACGGCAGCTGGCCGCCGCCGAGACCGCCCTGGCCGCGGCCCGCGAGTCGGCCACCGCGGCCGAACGCCGCCGCGCCGCCACCCAGGCCCGTCACGACGCGCTGGCGCTGGGGCTGCGCCGCAAGGACGGCAGCGGCACCCTGCTGGACGCCGGGCTCACCGGACTCCTGGGCCCGGCCGCCGAACTGCTGACCGTCGCCCCCGGCCACGAGATCCCGCTGGCGGCGGCCTTCGGAGCCGCGGCCGACGCCGTCGCCGTGACGGACCCGGGGTCGGCGGCGGACGCCATCCGCCTCCTGCGCAAGCAGGACGGGGGCCGGGCGGCCCTGATCCTCGCGGGCCCGCCGCAGCCGCCCGGCGCGGACGCGGACCCGTGTCCGGCGTGCGGCCGCCGCGGCTCCGGCGCGCCCGGCGACGACGAACCCGCGCCCGGCGCCCGGCCGGTCCCCGCCGCGACGCTGGTCAGCGCCCCCGACGACCTGATGCCGGCCGTCCACCGGCTCCTGCACGACATCGTCGTGGTCGACACCCTCGAAGCCGCCGAGGACCTCGTCCGCGCCCACCCCCACCTCACCGCCGTGACCGCGGAGGGCGACCTCCTGGGCGCCCACTTCGCGCAGGGCGGCTCCGCCGGCGCCCCCAGCCTGCTGGAGGTCCAGGCGTCCGTGGACGAGGCCGCGGCGGAGCTGGCGGAGCTGGAGGTCCGCTGCGCGGAACTGGCCGGGGAACAGCGCGCCGCGGCGGAACGCCGTAGCGAGGCCGCGGCCCTCGCCGAAGAGCTGAGCGAACGCCGCAGGACCGCCGACCGGCAGAAGTCGTCCACCGCCCAGCAACTGGGCCGGCTCGCCGGGCAGGCACGCGCCGCCGCCGGGGAGGCCGAGCGCTCCGCCGCCGCTGCCGCGCGGGCGCAGGAGGCGCTGGAGGCGGCCGTACGGGAGGCCGAGGAACTGGCGGAGCGGCTGGCGGTCGCCGAGGAGACGCCGGTGGAGGAGGAGCCGGACACCTCGGCGCGCGACCGGCTCGCCATCGACGGCGCCAACGCCCGCCAGACCGAGATGGAGGCCCGCCTCCAGGTCCGTACCCACGAGGAGCGGGTCAAGGGACTCGCCGGGCGGGCCGACTCGCTCGACCGGGCCGCCCGGGCGGAACGCGAGGCGCGGGCGCGGGCCGAGGAGCGCCGGGCCCGGCTGCGGCACGAGGCGGCCGTCGCCCAGGCGGTCGCCGACGGCGCGCGCACCCTGCTCGCGCACGTCGAGGTCTCCCTCGTCCGCGCCGACCGGGAGCGCACCGCGGCCGAGGCCGCCAAGGCGCGGCGCGAGGAGGAACTGGCCGCCGCCCGCACCGCCGGACGTGAACTGAAGTCGGAACTCGACAAGTTGACGGATTCGGTACACCGCGGCGAGGTACTCGGCGCCGAGAAGCGGCTGCGGATCGAGCAGCTGGAGACCAAGGCGCTGGAGGAACTGGGTGTCGAGCCGGCGGGGCTTGAGGCGGAGTACGGGCCGAGCCGGCCCGTGCCGCCCCCGCCCCCCGCCGACGGCGAGCGGCTGCCGGAGGACCCGGACGACCCGCGCAACCAGCCGCGCCCCTTCGTGCGGGCCGAGCAGGAGAAGCGGCTCAGGGCGGCCGAGCGGGCGTACCAGCAGCTCGGCAAGGTCAATCCGCTGGCGCTGGAGGAGTTCGCGGCGCTGGAGGAGCGGCACAAGTTCCTCAGCGAGCAGCTGGAGGACCTGAAGAAGACCCGTGCCGATCTGCTCCAGGTGGTGAAGGAGGTCGACGAACGGGTCGAGCAGGTCTTCACCGAGGCCTACCGGGACACCGCCCGCGAGTTCGAGGGGGTCTTCGGCCGTCTGTTCCCGGGCGGCGAGGGCCGGCTCGTGCTCACGGACCCGGCCGACATGCTCACCACGGGCGTCGACGTGGAAGCGCGCCCGCCGGGCAAGAAGGTCAAGCGGCTGTCCCTGCTCTCGGGCGGTGAGCGGTCGCTGACGGCCGTCGCGCTGCTGGTGTCGATCTTCAAGGCCCGGCCGAGCCCCTTCTACGTCATGGACGAGGTCGAGGCAGCCCTCGACGACACCAACCTCCAGCGGCTGATCCGGATCATGCAGGAGTTGCAGGAGGCCTCCCAGCTCATCGTGATCACGCACCAGAAGCGCACGATGGAGGTGGCGGACGCGCTGTACGGCGTCTCGATGCAGGGCGACGGTGTGTCGAAGGTCATCTCGCAGCGCCTTCGCTGACCCCTTTTCAAGATCCATTCACGAGCAGACAAGGAACCACCTCCACTCCGTTCACTTCTTGAACGCGAGGTGACGTGATCTATCTGCAAAGTCACAGCCGTTCAACTATTGACTTCGAAAGTTGAAGACATAGTCTCTGCAACGTTGCTTTTTCCTTCAGGTGTAAGTGGCGTCAACGTATGCGCCACTGGAGACCTGGAAGGGCTCACCCCCACCCCGGCAGCGTTGCCGTGGCCCGAGGAGTTTCACGTGACCAGCACAGCGCAGGCACCTCAGTCAGGAGCCGGGACGGCTCATCCCGAACATCTCGGGCATGTCATCTTCATCGCGGCCGCCGCCGCCATGGGCGGCTTCCTCTTCGGTTACGACAGCTCCGTCATCAACGGCGCCGTCGAGGCCATCCGTGACCGCTACGACATCGGCCCCGCCGCGCTCGCCCAGGTCATCGCCATCGCCCTGATCGGCTGTGCCATCGGCGCCGCCACCGCGGGCCGGATAGCCGACCGGATCGGCCGTATCCGCTGCATGCAGATCGCGGCCGTGCTGTTCACGATCAGCGCCGTCGGCTCCGCGCTCCCCTTCGCGCTGTGGGACCTCGCCTTCTGGCGCATCATCGGCGGCTTCGCCATCGGCATGGCCTCCGTCATCGGCCCCGCCTACATCGCCGAGGTCGCCCCGCCCGCCTACCGCGGCCGGCTCGGCTCCTTCCAGCAGGCCGCGATCGTGGTCGGCATCGCCATCTCCCAGCTGGTCAACTGGGGCCTGCTGAACGCCGCCGGCGGCAAGCAGCGCGGCCACCTCATGGGCCTGGAGGCCTGGCAGGTCATGCTGGGCGTCATGGTGATCCCGGCGATCCTCTACGGCATGCTGTCGCTCGCCATCCCGGAGTCCCCGCGCTTCCTGCTCTCCGTCGGCAAGCGTGAGCGCGCCAAGGAGATCCTGGCCGAGGTCGAGGGCAAGGGCACCGACCTGGACAAGCGCGTCGCCGAGATCGAGCACGCGATGAAGAGCGAGCACCGCTCCACCTTCAAGGACCTGCTCGGCGGCGGCTTCTTCTTCAAGCCGATCGTCTGGGTCGGCATCGGCCTGTCGGTCTTCCAGCAGTTCGTCGGCATCAACGTCGCGTTCTACTACTCCTCGACGCTGTGGCAGTCGGTCGGCGTCGACCCGACGCAGTCGTTCTTCTACTCCTTCACCACGTCCATCATCAACATCGTCGGCACCGTGATCGCGATGATCTTCGTGGACCGGATCGGCCGCAAGCCGCTCGCGCTCATCGGCTCGACCGGCATGGTGGTCGGCCTCGCCCTGGAGGCCTGGGCGTTCTCCTACCACCTGGTCGACGGCAAGCTGCCCGCCACGCAGGGCTGGGTGGCCCTGATCGCGGCCCACGTCTTCGTCCTCTTCTTCGCCCTGTCCTGGGGTGTGGTCGTCTGGGTCATGCTCGGCGAGATGTTCCCGAACAAGATCCGCGCCGCCGCCCTGGGCGTGGCCGCGGCCGCGCAGTGGATCGCCAACTGGGCGATCACCGCGAGCTTCCCGTCGCTGGCCGACTGGAACCTGTCCGTCACCTACGTCATCTACACGGTGTTCGCGGCCCTCTCCATCCCGTTCGTGCTGAAGTTCGTCCGGGAGACGAAGGGCAAGGCCCTGGAGGAGATGGGCTGACGGCCCCCTCGAACCCGAGGAGAAGGGTCCAAGACCCCGCTGCCCCTCTCCTCGCATCTCGCCCCCGCCCCCGGCCCGGCATCAGCCCGGACCGGGGGCGGGGGCGTCTTCCGTCCCAGCCCCTCGGCTCCGGCACCGCCCGCTCCGCGAACAGCCGAGGAACGCGCCACCCCTCCTCGACGGGAAGACCGCCCGCGAGCGGGTGCGGCACCGGGGCGCCCGGCCGGCTCGGCACGATCGCCGCCGGCACGGTCACCGTGACGCTCCGCCTGGCCCCGGACACCGTCGACGCGAACGCGGACGACGACGGCGGCCGGTTGTCCGCCGCGCCGTGGTGCTCCACCGTCCGCACGGCGCCGATCCCGTGCGCGTCCGCGTGCGCGCCCCTCTCGGTCTCGACCTCCTGGGTCGCGCGCCCGCAGTCCGTGCGCGTCCGCGTACGCGGCCCTCTCCGGCGCGGCCCGGTCACGAGCGGGGAGCGCGGCGGGCGCGCCGGGCGCGGCCGGATGGAGACGAACGACCGTGGCGGGCATGACGACGTCCCCCTCCGGTACGGCGCGGTGGAGGGGGACGGTGGTCGGTGTCTCGTCGGACCGCTCTGTGCGGAGCGGGGTCCCGGCTCGGGTGTGCCGGAGGGGCCTTGGACGCCGTGCCCGGGGCGGGCTCCGGGGTCAGGCCGCCGTGCCGGCCGGTTCGGGGTGGCCGCAGGCCTCATGGGCCGGGATGGCCACCGCAGGCTTCGGCAGGGCCAGGTAGAGCGCGGCCGAGATCACGATCGTTCCGAGGTGGTGAACAGCAGGCCCGCGATCAGGCCGATCGCCCAGGAGGCCACGGCGGCGGGGGAGAAGCCGCCCTTGTACCAGTAGGCGCTGGCCCGGGTCGTGTCGGCCATCGCCCGGCCGTCGTACTCCGTACGGCGCAGCATGTCCGCGCCGAACACGCCGACCCACGCCGAGAACGCGACCGCCAGCAGCGACAGGAAGGCGATGAAGGAGCCCATGAAGCTCGTCGCCACCAGCATCAGCACCCCGCCGAACACCAGCGAGATCACCGCGTTGACCGACACCGCCCAGTGCCGCGGCACCTTGAAGCCGAGGGTCTGCGCGGTGAAGCCCGCCGAGTACATCGACATCGAGTTGATCAGCAGCATGCCCACCAGCGCGATGAACAGGTACGGCACCGCGATCCACGTCGGCAGGATCTTGCCGAGGAAGGACACCGGGTCGGCGGCCGAGGCCAGGTCCGGTGTGGACACCGCCATCACCGCGCCCATCAGGACCATCGGGAGCACGACCACACCGGCGCCGCCGACCGCCGTGCCCACGATCGCCTTCGAGGAGGCCGTGCGCGGCAGGTAGCGGGTGAAGTCCGGCGCCGTCGGGATCCAGCTGACACCGCCGGCCGCGATCATGCCGATGCCGGTGATCACCGAGGCCGTCGAGCCGGCGCTGTGGTGCGCGACCCGCGCCCAGTCCGTCTTCACCGCCAGGTAGACCAGCACCAGCACCGAGAAGACACCGAAGAAATACGTGGCGTACTTGTTGCACTTCTGCACGGCGATGATGCCGAGCCCCGAGATCGCGAACGTCGCCACGACGAACACCAGCAGCGTCACCAGGTCCAGCACGCTGTTCGCCTTGATGCCGAACAGGATGTCCAGGATGGTGAGCATGGCGTACGCGCCGGTCACCGCGTTGATCGTCTCCCAGCCCCAGCGCGCCACCCAGATCAGCGAACCCGGCAGCAGATTGCCCCGCTGCCCGAACACCGCGCGCGACAGCGCCATGCCCGGCGCCCCGCCCCGCTTGCCGGCGATGCCGATCAGACCGACGAGGCCGTACGACACGACGGGCGCCGCCACCGCGACGACCAGCGCCTGCCAGATGTTCAGGTGGTACGCCACGACGAGGCTCGCGCCCATCGTCAGCAGCAGCACGCTGATGTTGGCGCCGACCCAGGTGGGGAACAGCTCCCGGGTCCGGCCGGTCCGCTCGTGGTCCGGAACCTGCTCGATGCCACGGGTCTCGAGAGCGCCTTCGGTCTCGACGGTTTTGCTCATGGGGGAGGGCCTACAGGTGTGGGGGAAGTGGGACGGTCGGACTCTACGCGCGTCGACGGAGCCGGGACCATCGTACTTTGCTCCGACTCCTCGCTTTACGTGGCGTTTGTCTCTCGGAGGAAGTCACAAGCCCGGTGACGGCGGACCCCATGGCCGATACTGGACGCGTTATGGAAACCGTCATCCTTGCTGTAGTCATCGCCGTGGTCGTGCTCGGCGCGCTCGGCGGGCTGATCGTGGGCACCCGACGCCGGAAGTCGCTGCCCCCGCCGCCCCCGAAGGCGCCCGACATCACCGCGCCCCCGGCCGAGCCGCACGTCGGCGAAGAGGCCGAGACGCCGCGCGACGAACCGCGCCGGACGATCGAGGAGGTGGATCTCCCGGGCGGCCCGCCGGTCGTCGTAGAAGAGCCTCCCGCCCCTGTCGAGGCTCCCGAGATCGAGATCCCGGAGCCCACCGCGGGCCGGCTGGTCCGGCTCCGCACCCGCCTGTCCCGCTCCCAGAACGCCCTCGGCAAGGGACTGCTCACGCTGCTGTCGCGCGAGCACCTCGACGAGGACACCTGGGAGGAGATCGAGGACACCCTGCTCACCGCCGACGTCGGCGTCCAGCCCACCCAGGAACTGGTCGAGGGTCTGCGCCAGCGCGTCAAGGTGCTCGGCACCCGCACCCCCGCGGAGCTGCGCGGCCTGCTCCGCGAGGAGCTGCTCAAGCTGGTCGGCACCGAGGCCGACCGCACCGTGAAGACCGAGCCCGCCGACCGCAAGCCCGGCATCGTGATGGTCGTCGGGGTCAACGGCACCGGCAAGACCACCACCACCGGCAAGCTCGCCCGTGTCCTGGTCGCCGACGGCCGCAGCGTGGTGCTCGGCGCCGCCGACACCTTCCGCGCCGCCGCCGCCGACCAGCTCCAGACCTGGGGCGAGCGGGTCGGCGCCTACACCGTGCGCGGCCCGGAGGGCGGCGACCCCGCCTCCGTGGCGTTCGACGCGGTCAAGGAAGGCAAGGAGATGGGGGTCGACGTCGTCCTCATCGACACCGCCGGGCGGCTGCACACCAAGACCGGCCTCATGGACGAGCTGGGCAAGGTCAAGCGCGTGGTCGAGAAGCACGCGCCGCTGGACGAGGTGCTGCTGGTCCTGGACGCCACCACCGGCCAGAACGGTCTGGTGCAGGCCCGGGTGTTCGCCGAGGTCGTGGACATCACCGGCATCGTGCTGACCAAGCTGGACGGCACCGCCAAGGGCGGCATCGTGGTGGCGGTCCAGCGCGAGCTGGGCGTCCCGGTCAAGCTGATCGGGCTCGGCGAGGGCGCGGACGATCTGGCGCCGTTCGAGCCGGAGGCGTTCGTGGACGCGCTGATCGGAGACTGACCGTAGTCGCCTTACCGCCCCCGTGGAGAAGTGCCCGCCCTCAAGGTGCAGTTGAGGACGGGCACTTCGCTTTTCCGGGGGCGCCGGGCGGTCAGTCCCGATCGCGCGACCGGTGCGCCACATACGCCAGCGTGCCCAGCAGCAGCCGGGCCGCCGGGGGGCGGGTCGCGCAGTCCAGCGCGGGCGGGCGCAGCCAGCGCACCGGCCCCAGACCGCCCCGGTCGGAGGGCGGCGCGGTGATGAACGTACCCGGGCCGAGGCCGCGCAGGTCCAGGGCGCGCGGGTCGTCCCAGCCCATGCGGTAGAGCAGCCGGGGCAGCTCGGCGGCGGCGCCGGCCGCCACGAAGAAGTGGGCGCGGCCCTCGGGGGTCACGGCCACCGGGCCGAGCGGCAGACCCATCCGCTCCAGCCGGACCAGGGCCCGGCGCCCGGCCTGCTCGCAGACCTCCACGACGTCGAAGGCGCGGCCCACCGGCAGCAGCACCGCGGCGCCCGGGAACTCCGCCCAGGCCTTGGTCACCTCGTCCAGGGTGGCGCCGGCCGGCACCTCGGGCGCGAACTCCAGCGGATGTGCACCCGGCTCCGGACATCCCCGGTGCCCGCAGGAGCAGACGCCCGCCGCGGCCCGCGCGCCCGGCACCACGTCCCAGCCCCACAGGCCGGTGAACTCGGCGACGGTGGTGCACTCCGCGGCCCGGCCACGCCGACGTGTGCCGGAGCGGATCTCGCGAATGCCGCCGATCGTGAAGCCCATGCCCCCTCCAACGGGTCCGGCGCGCCGGTGGTTACGGCACGGAACGAGACGGAAGCGGAACGTAACGCTACGGCTCCGCCTTCCCTCCGGGTCAGGGGGCCAAGGTGGCGCCTTGAAGCGCGTCGGGTGGTGCACCGGGATGTGCGCGCCCCTGTGTGCATCACTCCGCCCGCTTCCGTTCGTCCTATGTCAAGTGAATCGTGTGTGGCGGGCCATGAGTTCACTTGAAGGGGTGGCGAATGGTGGCGTTTCTGTGATCCGCGTGGCTCAGTCGGTGATCGTGGGATTACTGTGAGTACGCAGAAGCCTCGGGCACATGCATTCGTGGGTATGCCGGAGGCACTTCGGCAGTCCGTTCGAAGGGTGAGAACCGCGAGACGGCGGACCGTATTTACCGGCATTCTGATAAGGCTTGGCGCACTCATGCGGCAAGAAGTCTCGGGAATGGGGGCGTTCCAGTGGGCGGCAACGGCGGTAGTGGGACAAACGCTGACAAGCGCCCCAATGAGCTGCTCGGCTCGTGGTTCGTGCGCAGTGGCTGGTCCAAGGGCGAGCTGGCCCGCCAAGTGAACCGCCGGGCCCGCCAGTTGGGCGCCAACCACATCTCCACCGACACCTCCCGCGTGCGCCGCTGGCTGGACGGCGAGAACCCGCGCGAGCCGATCCCGCGCATCCTCTCCGAACTGTTCTCCGAGCGCTTCGGCTGCGTCGTCTCCATCGAGGACCTGGGCCTGCGCGCCGCCCGCCCCTCGCCCTCCGCGTCCAGCGTCGACCTGCCCTGGACCGGCCCGCAGACCGTCGCCCTGCTCGGCGAGTTCTCCCGCAGCGACCTGATGCTCGCCCGGCGCGGCTTCCTCGGCAGCTCCCTGGCCCTGTCCGCGGGACCCTCCCTGATCGAGCCCATGCAGCGCTGGCTGGTGCCCAGCCCCGGCGCCCCGGCCGTTCCCGAGCCCGACTCCCCGCTGGACCCCCGCAGGCCCGGCCGCCTGTCCAAACCGGAGCTCGAGCTGCTGGAATCGACCACCCGGATGTTCCGCCAGTGGGACGCCCAGTGCGGCGGCGGCCTGCGCCGCAAGGCCGTCGTCGGCCAGCTGCACGAGGTCACCGACCTGCTCCAGGAACCCCAGCCCGGCGCCACCACCCGCAAGCTCTTCAAGGTCGCCGCCGAACTCGCCGAACTGGCCGGCTGGATGTCGTACGACGTCGGTCTCCAGCCGACCGCGCAGAAGTACTTCGTCCTCGCCCTGCACGCCGCCAAGGAGGCGGGCGACCGCCCCCTCGGCTCCTACATCCTCTCCAGCATGAGCCGCCAGATGATCCACCTGGGCCGGCCCGACGACGCCCTGGAGCTGATCCACCTCGCCCAGTACGGCAGCCGCGACTGCGCGGGGCCGCGCACCCAGGCGATGCTGTATGCGATGGAGGCCCGCGCCTACGCCAACATGGGCCAGCCCGGCCGGACCAAGCGCGCGGTCCGGATGGCCGAGGACACCTTCGCCGAGGCCGAGGAGTGGGACGAGCCGGACCCCGACTGGATCCGCTTCTTCTCCGAGGCCGAGCTGTACGCGGAGAACTCCCACTCCTTCCGCGACCTCGCCTATGTCGCCGGGCGCAGCCCCACCTACGCCTCCCTCGCCGAGCCGCTGATGCGGCGGGCGGTGGAGCTGTTCGCCAAGGACGGCGAGCACCAGCGGTCGTACGCGCTCAACCTGATCGGCATGGCCACCGTGCATCTGCTCCAGGGCGAGCCCGAGGCCGGCACGGATTACGCCTCGCGGGCCATGACCGTGGCCAAGAAGGTCCGCTCCGAACGGGTGAACAACCGTATCCGAAAGACGGTCGACACGGCCGTGCGCGACCACGGCGACCTCGCCGCCGTGGTCGACCTCACCGAACAGCTCGCCGTCGACCTCCCGGACGCCGAGGCCGTCTGACCCCGGCAGCCCCCGGACCCCGGCCGCGGCCGGACCTCCCGAACCGCCCGACTCGGCTCCCCCAACGCCAGGTCATCGAGAGGTCCGCGCCGCGGCCGGCCTTGTGCGCCGAAGCCCGCGCCCGCCACCTCCACGCCCGCGCCCGCCGCGTCGACGTCCGGCGCCGCCGCGTCCACGCCCCGTGGCACCGCGTCCACGCCCGGTGGCGCGGACCCGCCCTTCACCCACGCGTAACACACAGGACGCCTTCGTCACCCCCGTGAAACACCGGGGCGCTCCCGCCGAAACCGCGCTGCGTCAGTCTCTGGCGCATAACCGGCCCACCCCTCGCCCGACCGGAGCGCGGCGGCACCACCCGCGCGGGCCGACCCACACGACGAGGAGACGCCGATGGCCCCAGCCATCCTGCTCGCGGCGGACGCCCCCAAGCTGTCGGCCGCCAACACCGGCTTCATGCTCATCGCATCCGCCCTGGTCCTGCTCATGACCCCGGGCCTCGCCTTCTTCTACGGCGGCATGGTCCGCGTCAAGAGCACCCTGAACATGCTGATGATGAGCTTCATCAGCATGGGTGTCGTCACCATCCTGTGGGTGCTCTACGGCTTCTCGATGAGCTTCGGCACCGACCACGGCTCGCTGATCGGCTGGTCCTCCGGCTTCGTCGGCTGGACCGGCATAGGCAAGACCGACCTGTGGCCGGGCTACACCATCCCGGTCTTCGTCTTCGCCGTCTTCCAGATGATGTTCGCGATCATCACACCGGCCCTGATCAGCGGCGCCCTCGCCGACCGGGTGCGGTTCAGCGCCTGGACGGTCTTCCTCGTGCTGTGGGTCACCCTCGTCTACTTCCCGGTAGCCCACTGGGTCTGGGGGACCGGCGGCTGGGCCTACAAGCTCGGTGTGATCGACTTCGCGGGCGGCACGGCGGTGCACATCAACGCGGGTGCCGCGGCCCTCGGCGTCATCCTCGTCATCGGCAAGCGCGTCGGCTTCAAGAAGGACCCGATGCGCCCGCACAGCCTGCCGCTGGTCATGCTCGGCGCCGGCCTGCTGTGGTTCGGCTGGTTCGGCTTCAACGCCGGGTCCTGGCTCGGCAACGACGACGGCGTCGGCCCGCTGATGTTCGTCAACACCCAGATCGCCACCGCCGCCGCCATGCTCGCCTGGCTCGGCTACGAGAAGATCCGGCACGGCGCCTGCACCTCCCTCGGCGCCGCCTCCGGCGCGGTCGCGGGCCTCGTCGCCATCACCCCCTCCGGCGGCGCCGTCACCCCGCTCGGCGCGATCGCCGTCGGCGCCATCGCCGGTGTCGCCTGCGCCTCGGCCGTCGGACTGAAGTTCCGCTTCGGCTACGACGACTCCCTGGACGTCGTCGGCGTGCACATGGTCGGCGGCATCATCGGCTCCCTGCTGGTCGGCTTCTTCGCCAGCGGCAAGGGCCAGTCGACCGCCACCGGCGTCTTCTACGGCGACCACTCCTTCACCCAGCTGTGGAAGCAGTGCGCCGGTGTCGGCGGCGTGCTCGCCTACTCGCTGATCGTCTCCGCCGTCCTCGCCTTCCTCCTCGACAAGACCCTCGGCATGCGGGTCACCCAGGACGAGGAGGTCTCCGGCATCGACCGCGCCCAGCACGCCGAGACCGCCTACGACTTCAGCGGTGCCGGCGGCGGCGTCCTCGGCTCCGCCGCCCCGGCCGGCGCGGGGAGCGGGAAGCAGACCGACAACCGGGCCGGGCAGCAGACCGGCAAGCAGACCAGGAAGGTCGACGCATGAAGCTCATCACGGCCGTCGTCAAGCCCCACCGGCTCGACGAGATCAAGGAGGCCCTGCAAGCCTTCGGCGTCCACGGGCTGACGATCACCGAGGCCAGCGGCTACGGGCGGCAGCGGGGCCACACCGAGGTCTACCGGGGGGCGGAGTACACCGTCGACCTGGTGCCCAAGATCCGCATCGAGGTGCTGACCGAGGACGACGACGCCGAACAGCTGATCGAGACCCTCGTCAAGGCCGCCCGCACCGGAAAGATCGGCGACGGCAAGGTCTGGTCGGTCCCGGTCGAGACGGCCGTACGGGTGCGCACCGGCGAGCGCGGCCCGGACGCGCTCTGAGACGGCCCGCGGGCCACGGCAACGGGAGGCGCTGGTGACGGGTGACGAGATGCGGACACGGACCGAGGACACGGGACCCGGCGGCTACGCGGCGGCACGGCTGCGCCTCCTCACCGAGGAGGCGCGGCCCGGGCCCGCCCGCCGCGCCGCCCTGGCCGGACTGACCGACGACTGGCTCGCCGCCCTCTTCACCGGCGGCGCCGGCCGGGCCCGGGGTGTCAGCCTCGTCGCCGTCGGCGGCTACGGCCGCGGCGAGCTGTCCCCGCGCAGCGACCTCGACCTCCTGCTGCTGCACGACGGCTCCGACCCGGACGCGGTGGCCGCCCTCGCCGACCGCCTCTGGTACCCCGTCTGGGACCTCGGCCTCGCCCTCGACCACTCCGTGCGCACCCTCGCCGAGGCCCGCAGGACGGCCGGCGCGGACCTGAAGGTCCAGCTCGGTCTGCTGGACGCCCGTCACCTGGCCGGCGACCCCGCGCTGAGCGCCGGACTGCGCACCGCCGTGCTCGCCGACTGGCGTGAGCAGGCCCCGAAACGCCTCCCCGAACTCCGCGAGCTGTGCGACGAACGGGCCGAGCGGCACGGCGAGTTGAGATACCTCCTGGAGCCCGACCTCAAGGAGGCCCGGGGCGGGCTGCGCGACACCACCGCGCTGCGCGCCGTCGCCGCCTCCTGGCTCGCCGACGCCCCGCGCGAGGGCCTGGACGAGGCCCGCCGGAGCCTGCTCGACGTACGCGACGCGCTCCACCTGGCCACTGGCCGCGCCACCGACCGGCTCGCGCTCCAGGAGCAGGACGAGGTCG
The DNA here is from genome assembly GCF_007896895.1 of Streptomyces misionensis. Lineage (GTDB taxonomy): Bacteria > Actinomycetota > Actinomycetes > Streptomycetales > Streptomycetaceae > Streptomyces > Streptomyces misionensis_A. The sequence goes on from NZ_VOGW01000199.1 coordinate 138,154, forward strand.
CCGCCGGGCTGGGCCTGCTCGACGCCGACACCCTGCTGCGGCAGGTCTACGAGGCGGCGCGGGTCGTCTCGTACGCGGGCGACGTCACCTGGCGCGAGGTGGCGCGCGTGCTGCGTTCGCGCGCCGTCCGCCCGCGCCTGCGCGTCATGCTGGGCGGGAAACCGGCCGCCGAGCGCTCCCCGCTGGCCGAGGGCGTGGTCGAGCAGGACGGCGAGGTGGTGCTCGCCCGCGCCGCGCGCCCCGAACGCGACCCCGTGCTCCCGCTGCGCGCCGCGGCCGCCGCCGCACAGGGCGGCCTCCCGCTCTCCCCGCACGCCGTACGGCGCCTGGCCGCCACCGCGTGCCCCCTGCCCACGCCCTGGCCCGCCGAGGCCCGCGAACAGCTGGTCACCCTGCTCGGCTCCGGCCGGCCCACCGTCGAGGTCTGGGAAGCCCTGGAGGCGGAGGGCCTGATCAGCAGGCTGCTGCCGGACTGGGAACGGGTCCGCTGCCGCCCCCAGCGCAACGCCGTCCACGTCTGGACCGTCGACCGGCACCTGATCGAGACCGCCGTCCGCGCCGCCGCGCTCACCCGGCGCGTCGGCCGCCCCGACCTGCTCCTCGTCGCCGCCCTGCTGCACGACATGGGCAAGGGCTGGCCCGGCGACCACTCGGTGGCCGGCGAGATCATCGCCAAGGACGTGGCAGCCCGGATCGGCTTCGACCCCGCCGACACCGTCGTCCTCGCCACACTGGTCCGTCACCACCTGCTGCTGGTCGACACCGCCACCCGCCGCGACCTGGACGATCCCGCCACCGTCCGCTCGGTCGCCGACGCGGTCGGCAGCCAGGGCACCCTGGAGCTGCTGGCCGCCCTCACCGAGGCGGACGCCCTCGCCACCGGACCGGCCGCCTGGTCCGCCTGGCGCGGCTCCCTCGTCGCCGACCTGGTCCGCCGCGTCGCCGCCCTGCTGGCCGGCGACGTACCAGACGAGCCCGCGCCCACCGCGCCCACCGCCGAACAGGAACGGCTGGCCGTCGAGGCCTACCGCACCGGCGGCCCGGTCCTCGCACTGCGTGCCCGCAGCGAGCCGCTCCCCGCCGAGGAGCCGCCCGGCTCGCCCGAACCGCTCGGCGTCGAACTGCTCATCGCCGTACCCGACCAGGCCGCGGTGCTGCCCGCGGTCGCCGGTGTCCTCGCCGTGCACCGGCTCACCGTGCGCACCGCCGAGCTGCGCACCCTGCGGCTGCCCGAACAGGTGAGCGATGACGACGGCGACGGCGCGGTGCTGCTGCTCGACTGGCGGGTGGCCGCCGAGTACGGCTCCCTGCCCGAGGCGACCCGTCTGCGCGCCGACCTCGTGCGCGCCCTCGACGGCTCCCTGGACATCGCCGGCCGCCTCGCCGAACGGGACGCCGCCTATCCGCGGCGCCGGGGCCTGGCGGCCCCGCCGCCCCGGGTCGGTGTGGCGCCCGCCGCCTCCCACCACGCCACCGTGATCGAGGTCCGCGCCCAGGACGCCCCCGGCCTGCTGCACCGCATCGGCACGGCCCTGGAGAAGGCGGGCGTCCGCGTGCGCAGCATGCACGTGAGCACCCTGGGCGCCAACGCGGTCGACGCCTTCTACGTCACGACGGGC
>NZ_VOGW01000199.1:140052-155366 GCF_007896895.1 Streptomyces misionensis
ATGCGGCGGGCGGGGACTGATGCCCCGCCGGGCCGGATACCCTGGAGGGCAGCCCAGACCACTCCGACCCCGAGGACCGACGCCACCGTGTTCGATACCCTCTCCGACCGCCTCAGCGCGACTTTCAAAAACCTCCGCGGCAAGGGCAGGTTGTCCGAGGCGGACATCGACGCCACGGCACGCGAGATCCGCATCGCGCTCCTCGAAGCGGACGTGGCCCTTCCTGTCGTCCGCACGTTCATCAAGAACGTCAAGGAGCGTGCCCTCGGCGCCGAGGTCTCCAAGGCGCTGAACCCGGCGCAGCAGGTCCTGAAGATCGTCAACGACGAGCTCGTGACCATCCTCGGCGGCGAGACCCGGCGCCTGCGCTTCGCCAAGCAGCCGCCCACCGTCATCATGCTCGCGGGTCTCCAGGGTGCCGGTAAGACCACCCTCGCGGGCAAGCTCGGCCGCTGGCTCAAGGAGCAGGGCCACTCCCCGCTGCTGGTCGCCTGCGACCTCCAGCGGCCCAACGCGGTCAACCAGCTCAGCGTCGTCGCCGAGCGCGCGGGCGTGGCCGTCTACGCCCCGGAGCCCGGCAACGGCGTCGGCGACCCGGTGAAGGTCGCCAAGGACTCCCTCGAGTTCGCGAAGTCCAAGGTCCACGACATCGTGATCGTGGACACCGCCGGCCGTCTCGGCATCGACCAGGAGATGATGCAGCAGGCCGCGGACATCCGCGACGCCGTCTCCCCGGACGAGATCCTCTTCGTCGTCGACGCGATGATCGGTCAGGACGCGGTCAACACCGCCGAGGCCTTCCGCGACGGCGTCGGTTTCGACGGCGTGGTGCTGTCCAAGCTCGACGGCGACGCCCGCGGTGGTGCCGCCCTGTCGATCCGGCAGATCACCGGCAAGCCGATCATGTTCGCGTCGAACGGCGAGAAGCTGGACGACTTCGACGCGTTCCACCCGGACCGGATGGCCTCCCGCATCCTCGACATGGGCGACCTGCTCACCCTGATCGAGCAGGCGGAGAAGACCTTCAGCCAGGAAGAGGCCGCCAAGATGGCCTCGAAGCTGGCGTCCAAGAAGGGCCAGGACTTCACCCTGGACGACTTCCTGGCCCAGATGGAGCAGGTCCGCAAGATGGGCTCCATCTCCAAGCTGCTCGGCATGCTCCCGGGCATGGGCCAGATCAAGGAGCAGATCCAGAACATCGACGAGCGCGACGTCGACCGCACCGCCGCGATCATCAAGTCGATGACCCCCGGCGAGCGCCAGGACCCGACGATCATCAACGGCTCCCGCCGCGCCCGTATCGCCAAGGGTTCCGGCGTCGAGGTCAGCGCGGTGAAGAACCTGGTCGAACGGTTCTTCGAGGCCCGCAAGATGATGTCCCGGATGGCCCAGGGCGGTGGCATGCCCGGCATGCCCGGCATCCCGGGCATGGGCGGCGGCCCCGGCCGGCAGAAGAAGCAGCAGAAGAAGGCCAAGGGCAAGCAGCGCTCCGGCAACCCGATGAAGCGCAAGCAGCAGGAGCTGGAGGAGGCCCAGCGCCGCGAGGCCGCAGCGCAGGGCGGGAACGCGTTCGGGCTGCCCCAGCAGGGCGGCCAGGAGTTCGAGCTGCCGGACGAGTTCAAGAAGTTCATGGGCTGACGGCCGTACGGCCCCGAAGGGCGCCTCCTCGGACGAGGGGGCGCCCTTGCGCATGTGCCGTGTCCGGTCATCTGCCGTAACGTCCCTGTATGAGCAATGCGGCGCCCCCGCGCAAGGACCCGGAGCAGCCGTGGCGTGCCGAGGGCACCCCCGAGGGGCCCCCGCGCTCCGGCGGCGGAGGGCTCCGGGGCGGCAAGTGGTGGGGACTGCTGGTCACCGCGTTGATCGTCTTCCTGCTGGCCTGGGTCGGCCTGAACTACCTCGGCCAGGGCAACCAGCCGACGATCTCCTACACCGAGTTCAGCCGACAGGTCTCCGAGGGCAATGTCGCCACGATCTACTCCAAGGGCGACGCGATCCAGGGACAGCTCAAGAGCGCCCGGAACAACCCCGAGGGCGGCGGCCGGTACACCCGCTTCAAGACCCAGCGCCCGGCGTTCGCGGACGACCGGCTGTGGCAGAACCTGAGCAGCCACGGCGTCACGGTGACCGCGCGGCCGGTGGTCCAGGAGCGCAGCTTCCTGTCCAACCTGCTGCTCTCCCTGATCCCGATCCTGATCCTGGTCGCCGTGTGGGTCTTCTTCGCCCGGCGGCTCGGCGGGGCGCTGTCCGGGGGCGCGGGCGGTCTGTTCGGCCGCCGGGCGCCGCCCCGGCCGGTCGGCCCCACGCCGGGGGAGCGCACCACCTTCGCGGACGTGGCCGGCATCGACGAGGTCAAGGGCGAACTGGACGACGTCGTCGACTTCCTGGAGCACCCGGACGCCTACCGCCGGATGGGCGCGAAGCTGCCGCGCGGGGTGCTGCTCGCGGGCCCGCCGGGCACCGGGAAGACGCTGCTCGCACGGGCGGTCGCGGGGGAGGCCGGGGTGCCGTTCTTCTCCGCGTCCGCGTCGGAGTTCATCGAGATGATCGTCGGTGTGGGCGCGTCCCGGGTGCGGGAGCTGTTCGCCGAGGCCCGCAAGGTGGCGCCGTCCATCATCTTCATCGACGAGATCGACACCATCGGCCGGGCGCGCAGCGGCAGCACGGCGATGAGCGGCCACGACGAGCGGGAGCAGACGCTCAACCAGATCCTCACCGAGATGGACGGCTTCTCCGGCTCGGAGGGCGTGATCGTCATCGCGGCGACCAACCGCGCGGACATCCTGGACCCGGCGCTGACCCGTCCCGGCCGTTTCGACCGGGTGGTCAGCGTGGCCCCGCCGGACCGCTCGGGCCGGGAGGCGATCCTGCGCATCCACACCCGGGACGTGCCGCTCGCCCCGGACGTCGACCTGGCCCGGCTGGCGCGGACGACCCCCGGGATGACCGGCGCGGACCTGGCGAACCTCGCCAACGAGGCCGCGCTGCTCGCGGTCAAGCGCAAGCAGGACCGGGTGACCGCCGCGGACCTGTCCGAGGCGCTGGAGAAGGTCCAGCTGGGCGCCGAGCGCACGCTGGTGATGCCGGAGGAGGACCGGCGCCGTACGGCGTACCACGAGAGCGGTCACGCGCTGCTCGGCATGCTGCAACCGGGCGCGGACCCGGTCCGCAAGATCACCATCGTCCCGCGCGGGCGGGCGCTCGGGGTGACGATGTCCACGCCGGAGGTGGAGCGGTACGCGCACTCCGAGGAGTACCTGCGCGGCCGGATCATCGGCGCGCTGGGCGGCATGGCCGCCGAGGAGGTCGTCTACGGCGTGGTCACCACGGGCGCGGAGAGCGACCTGGAGCAGGTCACCAGCATCGCGCGCGGGATGGTGGCCCGCTGGGGCATGAGCGAGCGCGTCGGCCGGCTGTCGGCCCTGCCGAGCGACGCCCAGCAGGCCTACGGGCTGGCCGCCGCCCCGCAGACCCTGGACGTCATCGACGCCGAGATGCGGCGGATCGTGGACGAGTGCTACGACGAGGCACGCCGCAAACTCCGCGACCACCGAGGGCAGTTGGACGCGCTGGCGGGGGCGCTGCTGGAGCACGAGACGCTGGAGGAGGCGGACGCGTACCGGATCGCGGGGGTCACCCGGCTCGCCAAGGGCGCCGAGGAGGCCCGGTGAGGGAACGGGGCCTTCAGGGGAGGCGGGCGATCAGGTAGCGGAAGACGTTGGGCATCCGGACGGTGCCGTCCGGACGGATGTAGGGGTGCAGGGCCTCGGCCAGCTCCTTGTCGACCTGTCTGGCGTCGGTCGCCCGGGCGGCCGCGTCGAACAGCCCCGTGGCGAGCAGTCCGCGCACCGCGCTGTCCGGGTCGGCGTAGCCGAAGGGGCAGGAGACCCGCCCGGAGCCGTCCGGCCGCAGCCCTGCCCGCCGGGCGGTCTCCTCCAGGTCGTCCCGTCCGCCCGGCCGCCGGCCGTCGGCCCTGCGCAAAGGATCGGCCAGTTTCGCCGCCACCGCCAGCACCGAGGAGGTGGCGCAGCGTTCCGGCGGGCCCCATCCGGCCAGCACCACGGCGGCACCCCGGGCGGCGAGCGGCAGCGCCTCGGCCAGCAGCCGGGCGGGCTCCTCCCGGTCGTCCGCGGGCCGGCGCACCGGCTCGAAGAGGGTCACGAGATCGAACGGGGCGTTGTCCGAGGCGCGCGGGACCCGCGCGCACAACTCCGCCCGCGCGCCCGCGCCGTCCCGGTCCGCGGGCAGCAGCCGTTCGCGGGCGAGGGCGAGCAGTTCGGGGCAGGAGTCGACACCGGTGACCGCGGCGCCGCGCGCGGCGGCGGGCAGCAGGGCGAGCCCGGAGCCGCAGCGCAGGCCCAGCAGACGGGTGTCCGGGCCGACGTCGAGCCGTTCGAGGACGGCCTCGTGGAGCGGCACGAGCATCCGCTCCTGGATCTCGGCCCAGTCCCGCGCGCGTGCCCTCGGGCTCTGCCGGGTCTCGGTGTCCGGGTGCGGCGGCCGGTGCCGCACGAGCGAAGCTGTCATGGACAAGCGCTCCCATCCGCCGACGGTCCGCCGCTGTGCCGGGTCGTGCGTGGCCCCCCCGTGTCCGTGCGTGCGCACGTTCCACGTATGCCAGGTAACTCCGGGCGCGCGGTCCCGTCCAGGGGGCGTGGGGGATCGCTCGGGTACCTGGCGCGGGTGTGGCGAGAATTCACATCCCGGCAACCTGGGTGGCCCTACGGTGTGCACGCCGGAGGACGGGCCGGTGCCGGGAGGTGCGGTCGCGCACGGTAACGTCACGACCGTCACGGGCGCCGACCAAGGAGCGACTTGGCGTCAAGAGCGGCCGAATCGCCCCTTGCGCATCCGCCGACCAGCGTCGCGACAGGGCGTACTGGGCGGATCGTAGTGCCGTCTACGCACCGGCTTGGGAGGAGCTGTGAGGCTTCTCCGCAGATCAGCGCACCCGCCCTCGTCAGGACGCATCAGCGGCAACTGACGGGTACGTGCAAATTATTTGGGATGCCCCGGAATAGGAACACAGCGTGCCCTCCGCTCGTTGTCATTACGTGAGCACGACACAGACACCACCTGTTCTCGCCGCAGAGCTGGCACAGGCGTGGGCCGACATTCAGCGGTACCACCCCGAGCTGCCGGACCTTGCCGCGCCAGAGTCCCTGATCGGGGAGTCGTCGTCCGCGTGCGGACACGAGCTCTCCTTCGAACGGCTGCTCCATGAGGCAGTCCACGGCATCGCCGCCGCGCGCGGGGTCCGCGACACCTCCCGGGCCGGCCGCTACCACAACCGCCGGTTCCTCGCGATCGCCGAGGAGTTGGGCCTCGACCACCCGGAGGAGCCGCATCCGAGCAGCGGCTTCTCCCTGGTCACGCTCAACCCCGAGGCGAAGCGACGCTACCGCCCGACCATCGAACGCCTCCAGCGCGCCCTGAAGGCGCACTCGGCGGCGACGACGGAGGACACCTCCCGCACCTTCCGTGGCCCGGCCGCCCGGCACGGCTCCTCCGGTGGTGGTGTCCGCGTCAAGGCCGTCTGCGACTGCGGTCGCAACGTCCGCGTGGTCCCCTCGGTCCTCGCCCAGGCTCCCATCGTCTGCGGCGGCTGCGGCAAACCCTTCCGCATCCCCGAGATCGCCGGCGCGGCCTGACCTCGTCCTCCCCGGCATCTCGTGGGTGCCGGACCCCACACCACGACCCCGTCCCGCGTCCCGTCGGCGACCCCAGGCCGGCGGGGCGCGGGGCCACGCGCGCGTGCCCGGCCGCGGCCCACCCCCGCGGCCGGGAGCGACTCGCCGGGTATGGCACAATGGCTAGCTGTACTCGACAGCCGCACAGGACCCCTCTCTCCTCCGGCTGACGCGTCCATCGGGCACTCGGGTACCGCAACCCCACGCGGCAGCTCGCCGTGCCCTACCACGTCAAATCCAGGAGAACCCACTCCCGTGGCAGTCAAGATCAAGCTGAAGCGTCTGGGCAAGATCCGTTCGCCTCACTACCGCATCGTCGTCGCCGACTCCCGTACCCGCCGTGACGGCCGGGCCATCGAGGAGATCGGCAAGTACCACCCGACCTACAACCCGTCGGTCATCGAGGTGGACGCCGAGCGCGTGGCGTACTGGCTCGGCGTCGGCGCCCAGCCGACCGAGCCCGTCCTCGCCATCCTCAAGAAGACCGGCGACTGGCAGAAGTTCAAGGGCGAGCCGGCTCCCGCGCCGCTGCTCGTCGCCGAGCCCAAGCCGGCCCGTCCGTCGTTCGAGGCCCTCGGCGGTGACGACGAGGCCAAGGGTGAGGCCATCACCCAGAAGAAGAAGGCTGAGAAGAAGGACGAGGCCGCGGCTGAGTCCGAGTCGACCGAGGCCTGAGCAGCATGCTCGAAGAGGCGCTTGAGCACCTCGTGAAGGGCATCGTCGACAACCCTGACGATGTGCAGGTCGCCTCGCGCAACCTGCGCCGCGGGCGCGTGCTGGAGGTCCGGGTCCACCCCGACGACCTCGGCAAGGTGATCGGCCGCAACGGCCGTACCGCGCGCGCTCTGCGTACCGTCGTGGGCGCCATCGGCGGTCGCGGTGTCCGCGTCGACCTGGTCGACGTGGACACCGTCCGCTGACGCTTCAAAGCAACCGGCTCGGGCCGGGGAGGGCCACTCGGCCGTCCCCGGCCCGCAGTCGTATGAGCAGGACACACGCAGGAGATGACAGGAGAATTGGACAGGTGCAGCTGGTAGTCGCACGGGTCGGCCGTGCCCATGGCATCAAGGGCGAGGTCACCGTCGAGGTACGTACCGACGAGCCGGAGCTCAGACTCGCCCCCGGCGCCGTACTCGCCACGGATCCCGCCTCCGCGGGACCGCTGACCATCGAGACGGGCCGCGTCCACAGCGGCCGTCTGCTCCTGCGCTTCGAGGGCGTCACCGACCGCAACGGCGCCGAGGCCCTGCGGAACACCCTGCTGATCGCCGAGGTGGACCCCGAGGAACTGCCCGAGGGCGAGGACGAGTACTACGACCACCAGCTCATGGACCTCGACGTGGTCACCGAGGACGGTGTGGAGGTCGGCCGGATCACCGAGATCTCGCACCTGCCCTCGCAGGACCTGTTCATCGTCGAGCGCCCGGACGGCACCGAGGTCATGATCCCCTTCGTGGAGGAGATCGTCACCGAGATCGACCTGGAGGAGCAGCGGGCCGTCATCACGCCCCCGCCCGGTCTGATCGACGACCGCGCCGAGATCGCGTCGAGCCGCGAGCCGGCGGACGAGCCGCGCGCGCCGGGGGACGAGTCGTGATGCGCCTCGACGTCGTCACGATCTTCCCCGAGTACCTGGACCCGCTGAACGTCTCCCTCGTCGGCAAGGCCCGGCACCGCGGACAGCTCGCCGTGCACGTCCACGACCTGCGGGGATGGACGTACGACCGGCACAACACGGTCGACGACACGCCGTACGGCGGCGGCCCCGGCATGGTCATGAAGACCGAGCCCTGGGGCGAGGCCCTGGACACCGTCCTCGCCGACGGCTACGAGAGCGGCGCCCACGCGCCCGCGCTGATCGTCCCCACCCCCAGCGGCCGCCCCTTCACCCAGGAACTGGCCGTGGAACTCTCCGAGCGGCCCTGGCTGATCTTCACCCCGGCCCGCTACGAGGGCATCGACCGGCGGGTCTTCGACGAGTACGCCACCCGGATGCCCGTGTACGAGGTCTCCATCGGCGACTACGTCCTGGCCGGCGGCGAGGCGGCTGTCCTCGTCGTCACCGAGGCCGTCGCCCGGCTGCTGCCCGGGGTCCTCGGCAACGCCGAGTCCCACCGCGACGACTCCTTCGCCCCGGGCGCCATGGCCAACCTGCTGGAAGGCCCCGTCTACACCAAGCCGCCCGTCTGGCGCGACCGGGACATCCCGGAGGTGCTGCTCAGCGGCCACCATGGGAAGATCGCCCGCTGGCGCCGCGACGAGGCCCTGCGGCGCACCACCCGCAACCGGCCCGACCTGATCGAACGCTGCGACCCCAAGGCGTTCGACAAGAAGGACCGCGAGATGCTGTCCATCCTGGGCTGGGAACCGGACCCGGACGGCCACCCGTACGGCCGATTTTGGCGCCGGCCCGGCGGCATGGAAGAATAGACCGCTGTTGTGCGTCCGTCCGGCGTGCGCCCCTGCCACAGGGGGACACGACGCGCGTCCCGACCCGCACGGCGACTTCCTGTACATCTACCTCCCGTTGATGACCTGTGGCATCAGCGAAGAAAGCAGACGAAATGTCTCACCTGCTCGACACCGTCGACGCCGCGTCGCTGCGCAGCGACATCCCGGCCTTCCGCCCGGGTGACACCGTCAACGTGCACGTCCGCGTCATCGAGGGCAACCGCTCCCGTGTGCAGCAGTTCAAGGGCGTGGTGATCCGTCGCCAGGGCTCCGGTGTCCGCGAGACCTTCACGGTCCGCAAGGTCTCGTTCTCCGTCGGCGTCGAGCGCACCTTCCCGGTGCACACCCCGATCGTCGAGAAGATCGAGCTGGTCACCCGTGGTGACGTGCGCCGCGCCAAGCTGTACTACCTCCGTGAGCTGCGCGGCAAGGCCGCGAAGATCAAGGAGAAGCGCGAGAGCTGAGCGCTTCCCCGGAGTCACAGCGGGGCCGGATAACATCTCGCCCCGATGGACACCGAAGCACAGCCGACGGAACGCGACCGCCCCTCCCGCCCACAATCCCCGGGTCCGGAGGAGCGGTCGCGTTCCTCGTTGCCGACGCGGATCGCCGAGTGGCTGCCCGGCGGCCGTGTCACCCTCACCCTCTTCGCCTGCCTGGCGTTCCTGCTCCTGCTGAGCACCTTCGTGGTGCAGCCCTTCCAGATCCCCAGCGGATCCATGGAGCAGGGGCTGCGGATCGGCGACCGCGTCCTCGTCGACAAACTGGCCTACCGTTTCGGTGCCGGGCCCGGCCGCGGGGACGTGATTGTGTTCGACGGAACCGGGTATTTCGGGGACGGCGACTACATCAAACGCGTCGTCGGGGTGGGCGGGGACCACGTGGTCTGCTGCACCGAGCAGGGGAGGATCGAGGTGAACGGCCGCGCGGTCGACGAGTCGGCGTTCCTCTACCCCGGGGACAGCGCCTCCAGCGTGCCCTTCGACATCGTGGTGCCGCCCGGCACCCTCTTCGTCCTCGGCGACCACCGCAGCGACTCCAGCGACTCCCGCGACCACCTCGGCTCGCCCGGCGGCGGCATGATCCCCGTCGGCGACGTCATCGGCCGGGCCGACTGGATCGTCTGGCCGTACTCCCACTGGACGCACCTGACCCGGCCGCCCGCCTACGCGCGCGTGCCCGCCGCGGCGGGTGGCGCCCATGGGTAGCCGCGCCAGGCAGCGCGCCGGTTCCGGCACCCCCGCCGGCCGTCAGCGGCCCGCCAAGGGCCGCCGCGCGCCCGCGTCCGGCGGGACCCGCCGCACCTCGCCCGGCGGCCGGACCCGCGCCGAACGGCGCAAGCTCCAGCGCAAGGTCAAACGCAAGCGCAGACGCTCGGCCGTTCGGGAGATCCCCCTTCTGGTGGGAGTCGCGGTCCTCATCGCACTGGTCCTGAAGACCTTCCTCGTCCAGGCGTTCGTGATCCCGTCCGGCTCCATGGAGCAGACGATCCGGATCGGCGACCGCGTCCTGGTCGACAAGCTCACCCCCTGGTTCGGCGCCGAGCCGCACCGCGGGGACGTCGTGGTCTTCCGGGACCCGGGCGGCTGGCTGGACGGCGAACAGACCACGTCCACCTCCGACCCGGTCGTCCTCAAACAGCTCAAGGAAGGTCTGAGCTTCATCGGGCTGCTGCCGTCCGACAACGAGAAGGACCTGATCAAACGGGTCATCGGGGTCGGCGGCGACCATGTGAGGTGCTGCGACGCCAAGGGCCGCATCACGGTCAACGGCGTCCCGCTCGACGAGAAGGACTACCTCTACCCGGGCAACGCGCCCTCCGCCACGCCCTTCGACATCACCGTCCCCAAGGGCCGGCTGTGGGTGATGGGCGACCACCGCGCCTACTCCGCGGACTCCCGCTTCCACCGGGACTCCCCGTACGGCGGAACGGTCTCGCTGGATTCGGTGGTCGGCCGCGCCATGTGGATCGGCTGGCCGATCGGCCACTGGACGCGCCTGGAGGAACCTAAAACCTTTGCAAGCGTTGACCGGGCCGGGACGCGGACGGCTGCGGCCCCGCCCCTGTCGCATAGGGTTGACCACGAGAATCCGAACGGAATGACCCGGCTCCCGACCCCTGCGGAACTCCCGCTCGTTATGGGAGTGGTGGGCCTGCGCCGTCTGTGGCGCGGGCGGCGGCACGGAGTAAGGAGTTGGCGTGGGGGATGTGGCGGTTGGCGCACGGTCGGGACACGACGGCGAGGAGCACCGCGGAAACCCCGCGGAGGCGAACGGCTCGGACTCGGACGGCGCCATGACCACCGGGAATGACGCGACGGCGGGAGACGACGGCATGCCGGGCGACGGACGGGGCGCCGGTGCGGGTGAGTCCGCGCCGCCGCCGGGCAAGCCGCGCTCCTTCTGGAAGGAGCTGCCGATCCTGATCGTGATCGCGCTGGTCCTGGCGCTGCTGATCAAGACGTTCCTGGTGCAGGCGTTCTCGATCCCCTCGGCCTCCATGGAGAACACCCTCCAGGTGGGTGACCGGGTCCTGGTCGACAAGCTGACACCGTGGTTCGGCTCCAAGCCCGAGCGCGGCGAGGTCGTCGTCTTCCACGACCCCGACAACTGGCTGGAGGGCGAGCCCGCGCCGAACCCGAACGCGGTGCAGAAGGTCCTCAGCTGGATCGGGCTGATGCCGTCGGCCAATGAGAAGGACCTGATCAAGCGGGTGATCGGGGTCGGCGGCGACACCATCGAGTGCAAGAACTCGGGCCCGCTGCTGGTCAACGGCAAGGCGCTGAACGAGCCGTACGTCTACCCCGGCAACACGCCGTGCAGCCTGGACGACCAGGGCGGCCAGTTCAAGGTGAAGGTCCCCAAGGGCTTCATCTGGGTGATGGGCGACCACCGCCAGAACTCCCGCGACTCGCGCTACAACCAGAACGACAGGAACCACGGCTTCGTGCCCGTGGACAAGGTCGTCGGCCGCGCCATCGTCAAGGCCTGGCCCATCGGCCGCTGGGGCACCCTGCCCGTCCCGGACACCTTCGACCAGCCCGGCCTGAACAACCAGCAGGCCTCCTCGGCGGCCTCGCTGACGGTCGCCCCCGAGGGCATCGCCGTCGCGGCCGTCGCGCCGGTCGTCGTCTGGCGGCGCCGGCGCGCCGACCGGCTGCGGTCCGACGTCCTGTCGAAGGCGACGAGCGGACGGCGCTGAACCCGTCGCCGCCCTGGACCCGGTCCCCGTGTGAAGCTCCGGGGAAGCTCTGCCCCCGCTGGTGAAGGAGGGGCTGACCCCGCTCGGTACCGACAGGTAGGGTGCGGGTCCATGGGTGGCGAGAGCACGACGCGTACGGCCCCGCACAGCGGCGGTGGCACCGGGACGGCACCGGCCGGCGGCAGCCGGCTCGGGCACCGGCTGTCCGGGGTGGCCGTGGCCCTGGGCCTGGTGCTGTTCCTCGGCGGCTTCGCCTGGGCGGCCGTGAGCTACCGGCCGTACACCGTGCCCACCAGCTCCATGACGCCCACCATCGACGCCGGCGACCGCGTGCTCGCCGAGCGCGTGGACGGCGGCGAGGTGCGCCGCGGTGACGTGGTCGTCTTCCGTGACAGCAGCTGGGTCACCGGCTCCCTCGTGGTCAAGCGCGTGGTGGCGGTCGGCGGCGACACCGTCTCCTGCTGCACCGACGGCAAGCTGACCGTCAACGGCAAGCAGATCCAGGAGCCGTACCTGCCCAAGGGCAGCCTGGCCGAGAACCAGAACTTCCCGACCGTGACCGTCCCCCGGGGCCGGCTCTTCCTGCTCGGCGACGAACGCCAGGGCTCCCTGGACTCCACCGCCCACCTCACGGACGCCGCCAAGGGCACCGTCGCCGCCGACGCGGTGCGGGCCCGCGTGGACGCCGTCGTCTGGCCCTGGAAGGGCATGCTGGGCCGTCCCACCGGCTTCGAGACGCTCGGCCCGCTCTCCCAGCCGGGGCCGCTGCGCACCATCGGGCTGCTGATCGTCGTCGGCGCCGTCCTGGTCCTCGGCGGCGGCGCCTACGGCCCGATCGCCAAGCGCGCGGGCCGCTCCCGGGCCCGCGCCGCCGGCACGGAGGCGCCCGGTGTCCGCTGAGACCGCACCCGAGCAGTCCTACGAGGGCGGCCTGCGCAAGGTCGCCCGCGTGGTCCTCCTCGACCCCGAGGACCGCATCCTCCTGCTGCACGGCCACGAGCCCGACGACCCCGCCGACGACTGGTGGTTCACCCCCGGCGGCGGCGTGGAGGGCGCCGAGACCCGCGCCGAGGCCGCGCTGCGGGAACTCGCCGAGGAGACCGGCATCACCGAGGTCGAGCTCGGCCCGGTGCTGTGGCGGCGCCGCTGCTCCTTCCCGTTCGCGGGCCGCCGCTGGGACCAGGACGAGTGGTACTACCTGGCCCGTACGACCCAGACCGCGACCGCGGCCACGGGCCTGACCGAACTGGAGCGGCGCAGCGTCGTCGGAGCACGTTGGTGGACGTGCCGGGAACTGACCCGGGCACATGAGACGGTGTATCCGACCAGACTCGCCGAGCTGCTGCGCACGCTGCTCGACGAGGGTCCCCCGGCCGGCCCCGTGACCCTTGACACCGAAATCGTCTGAGGGCCGGTGGAACTGGCGCACAATGGGGGGATCGCACGGCTGAAGGGGAACATGCCATGAGCGCCGAGGACCTCGAGAAGTACGAGACCGAGATGGAGCTGAAGCTCTACCGGGAGTACCGAGATGTCGTCGGTCTGTTCAAATTCGTGATCGAGACGGAACGGCGCTTCTACCTCACCAACGACTACGAGATGCAGGTGCACTCGGTCCAGGGCGAGGTGTTCTTCGAGGTGTCGATGGCCGACGCCTGGGTCTGGGACATGTACCGGCCGGCCCGCTTCGTCAAGCAGGTGCGCGTGCTCACGTTCAAGGACGTGAACATCGAGGAGCTGAACAAGAGCGATCTGGAGCTGCCGGGCGGCTGATGACCCGCGGCTTCCTGTCCCGTCACCCGTCGGGGTGAGGGAGTTCTCCACAATCGCCCGGCGGTCCACCAAGATCCACTCGCCGGGCCGGGATGCGTGACCGTTGGCGCCGGAGGTGGTGCCGACATGAACGCACGCGAAGCGATCGGCAGGTACGGAGAGGACCTGGCCGCCCGGCGGCTGACCGAGGCCGGGATGACCGTCCTGGCGCGCAACTGGCGCGCCGGCCGCAGGGGCGAGATCGACATCGTGGCCCGGGACGGCGAGGTCCTGGTCGTCTGCGAGGTCAAGACCCGCGCGGGCGGCCGCTACGAACATCCCATGGCCGCGGTGACCCCCGAGAAGGCCGCCAGACTGCGCGACCTGGCCGAACGCTGGATCCACGCCCACGGCGGGGCCCCACCGGGAGGCGTCCGCATCGATCTGGTCGGCGTCCTCGTCCCCGGCCGCGGCGCGCCCCTGGTCGAGCACGCCCGGGGGGTGGCCTGAATGGCGTTCGCCCGTACCTGCTCCGTCGCCCTGGTCGGCGTCGAGGGCGTGGTCGTGGAGGTCCAGGCCGACCTCGAACCGGGCGTCGCCGCCTTCACCCTGGTCGGCCTCCCCGACAAGAGCCTGTCCGAGAGCCGGGACCGGGTCAGGGCGGCGGTGGTGAACTCGGGCGCCGAGTGGCCGCAGAAGAAGCTCACCGTCGGCCTCAGCCCCGCCTCGGTGCCGAAGGCCGGCTCCGGTTTCGACCTGGCCGTGGCCTGCGCGGTGCTCGGGGCCGCCGAGCGGATCGACCCCCGGGTCCTCGCCGACATCGTCATGATCGGCGAGCTGGGCCTGGACGGCCGGGTGCGCCCGGTGCGCGGCATCCTGCCCGCCGTGCTGGCCGCCGCCGACGCCGGGTACGACCAGGTGGTCGTGCCCGAGTGCGCCGCCGCGGAGGCCGCGCTGGTCCCCGGTGTGTCGGTGCTCGGCGTCCGCAGCCTGCGGCAGCTCATCGCGGTGCTCGCCGAGGAGCCCGTCCCCGAGGAGGCGCCCGACGAACCGGGCCGCCCCGACCCGCTGCTGGCCGGGCTGCGGGTACCTGGCACCGGCGCCGCCACCGGCATGCACAGCCTCGGCGCCGCCCAGCACGAGAGCGAGCACGACCTGGCCGACGTGATCGGCCAGACCGCGGCCCGTACGGCCGTGGAGGTGGCCGCCGCGGGCGGGCACCACCTGTTCCTGGAAGGCCCGCCGGGCGCGGGCAAGACGATGCTCGCCGAACGGCTGCCCGCCGTCCTGCCGAGGCTCACCCGGGAGGAGTCCCTGGAGGTCACGGCGGTGCACTCGGTGGCCGGGCTGCTGCCACCGGGCAAACCGCTCATCGACGTCGCCCCCTACTGCGCCCCGCACCACTCGGCGACGATGCAGTCGCTCGTGGGCGGCGGCCCCGGCATCGCCCGCCCGGGCGCGGTCTCCCTCGCCCATCGCGGCGTGCTCTTTCTTGACGAGGCCCCCGAGTTCCACAGCCAGAACCTGGACGCCCTGCGGCAGCCGCTGGAGTCCGGGCACGTGGTGATCGCGCGCAGCGCGGGCGTGGTCCGTTTCCCGGCGCGCTTCCTGATGGTGCTGGCCGCCAATCCCTGTCCCTGCGGCCGTTTCTCGCAGCGGGACGCCCTGTGCGAGTGCCCGCCCTCGGCGATCCGCCGCTACCAGGCCCGGCTCTCCGGCCCGCTGCTCGACCGGGTGGACCTGCGCGTCGAGGTCGACCCGGTCAGCCGGGCCCAGCTGACCGCGCCGGGCGCCCGCGGCGAGTCCACGGCGACCGTGGCCGATCGGGTACGGCAGGCCCGGGAGCGGACGGCCGCCCGTCTCGCCGGCACACCCTGGCGGACCAACAGCGAGGTGCCCGGCAGGGAGCTGCGCAGCCGGTTCCAGGCCGTCACCGGCGCGATGGACGAGGCCGAGCGGAGTCTGGAGCGGGGCGTGCTCACGGCCCGCGGCATCGACCGGGTGCTGCGCGTCGCCTGGACGGTGGCCGACCTGGTCGGACACGACCGCCCGGACGCGGCCGACGTCGCCCTCGCCCTGCACCTGCGCACCGGCGTGCCCCGAGGGGTCCCGACGGCCATCGGCGCGCTGACATGAGCCGCGCCGACACGGGCGGAGCGGACCGGCACCCGGCCCGGGAGCCGGACACGGACGCGGACGCGGACACGCTCGGGCGGGTG
>NZ_VOGW01000199.1:155462-158496 GCF_007896895.1 Streptomyces misionensis
GTGGGCGGGCTGACGTGGGCCGGGCCGACACGGGCGGGGGGGACCGGCTCCCGGGCGTCGGCGCGGTGCGGTGGGCCGGGCTGGTGGCGCGGGCCGGCCGGGCCGATCCGGAGCGCGATCTCGCGGTGGCCCGGGCGGCGGGCGCGCGCTTCGTGGCACCGGGACACCCCGAGTGGCCCGGGCAGCTGGACGACCTCGCCGACGCCCGGCCCCTCGGGCTCTGGGTCCGCGGCCGGCCCAGCCTGCGCATATGGGCGCTGCGATCGGTCGCCGTGGTCGGCGCCCGCGCCTGCACCGCGTACGGCACGCATGTCGCCGCCACCCTCGCCACCGGGCTCGCCGAACACGGCTGGGTCGTCGTCTCCGGCGGCGCCTACGGCATCGACGCCGCCGCCCACCGCGGTGCCCTCGCCGCCGGCGGCGCCACCGTCGCCGTCCTCGCCAGCGGTGTCGACCGGCCCTACCCCCGCGGCCACACCGCCCTGATCGAGCGGATCGCGGCGCAGGGCCTGGTCGTCGGCGAGCTGCCCCCGGGTGACCACCCGACACCCAGCCGGTTCATCCTGCGCAACCGGGTGATCGCCGCCCTGACCAGGGGAACCGTCGTGGTGGAGGCCGCCTGCCGCAGCGGCTCCCTGGCCACCGCGCGCGCCGCCCAGCGCCTGGGCCGCCACACCATGGGGGTCCCGGGGCCGGTCACCAGCGCCCTCTCCGCCGGCGTGCACGAACTGCTGCGCGGTGAGGCCGCCCTGGTCACCGACGCGGCCGAGGTGATCGAGATGGTCGGCGACATGGGTGAACTGGCCCCGCCGCGCACCGGCCCGGTGCTCCCCCGCGACCTGCTGGAACCGGCCGCGCGGACCGTCCTCGCCGCCCTGCCCGGGGACCGCGCGGCCCCCGCCGGGGAGGTCGCGCTGGGCGCCGGCACCACGCCGGACGAGGCGATCGCGAAACTGTACGAACTCCGAGCACTTGGATACGTCGAACGACATGGCGATGGCTGGAAGTTGACACGCCAGGCGATGATCTCGGCCCGCGCGGGCCGCACCCCATGCTGACCGAGCGTGTTCGGCCGTCCGGGGGAACACCCGACACCCTTGGGGTTTCCCGGAGTTGGCGCCCGTCGGCCATCACGCAGAGCGAGCTGCGCAACGTGACGGGGAGGCGGCGCGCGGGGCCCCGCGCAGGGGTGGTGCCTCGCCGTTCGCACACCGCGACTCCCCAGTCACGCTACGCTCACGAAAACGCCTCCACAGACCGCACCAACTCGACATCAGACCGACAGCTCACCCAGCCGGCCCCTCCGGGCCACGACCCCGCACCCACGCACAGTCACGGCACTTCACGGCAGAACGGCACAAGGCGACGAATGCCCCAGCACACCTCCGGGTCCGACCGGGCGGCGATCCCCCCAGCCGCCCGCGACGGTGGCAGCGTGCGGCCGCCCGCTCCCTCGACGCTCGACGAGCTGTGGCGGTCGTACAAGGCGACGGGGGACGACCGGCTGCGGGAGCAGCTGATCCTGCACTACTCGCCGCTCGTGAAATACGTGGCGGGCCGGGTGAGCGTCGGCCTGCCGCCCAACGTCGAGCAGGCCGACTTCGTCTCCTCCGGGGTGTTCGGGCTGATCGACGCGATCGAGAAGTTCGACATCGACCGGGAGATCAAGTTCGAGACGTACGCAATCACCCGGATCCGCGGCGCCATGATCGACGAGCTGCGGGCGCTGGACTGGATCCCGCGCTCGGTGCGGCAGAAGGCGCGCAACGTCGAGCGCGCCTACGCCACCCTGGAGGCCCGGCTGCGGCGCACCCCCACCGAGAGCGAGGTGGCCGCCGAACTCGGCATGGAGATCGACGAACTGCACGCCGTCTTCAGCCAGCTGTCGCTCGCCAACGTCGTCGCCCTGGAGGAGCTGCTGCACGTCGGCGCCGAGGGCGGGGACCGGCTCAGCCTGATGGACACGCTGGAGGACACCGCCGCGGACAACCCCGTGGAGGTGGCCGAGGACCGGGAGCTGCGGCGGTTCCTCGCGCGCGCCATCAACACACTGCCCGATCGGGAGAAGACCGTCGTCACGCTCTACTACTACGAGGGCCTCACCCTCGCCGAGATCGGCAATGTGCTCGGCGTCACCGAGAGCCGGGTCAGCCAGATCCACACCAAGTCGGTGCTCCAGCTGCGGGCCAAGCTGGCGAGCTTCGGACGCTGAGGGGCCCCCGTTCGTACGGGGCGTCCTAAAGTGGTTGACGTGCCAAGGATTAGAGCGGCCTCCGTGGCCGAGCACCGGTCGATGCAGCGAGCCGCCCTGCTGGACGCGGCTCGTGCTCTGTTGTCCGAGGGCGGTACGGAGGCGCTGACCTTCCCCGCGCTGGCCGAGCGGACGGGGCTCGCGCGCTCCTCCGTGTACGAGTACTTCCGCTCCCGGGCCGCCGTGGTCGAGGAGCTGTGCGAGGTCGACTTCCCGCTGTGGGCGGCGGAGGTGGCCGCGGCCATGGAGCTGGCCGGGACGCCCGAGGGCAGGGTCGAGGCGTACGTCCGCCGACAGCTGGCCCTGGTCGGGGACCGGCGGCACCGGGCGGTCGTGGCGATCTCCGCGAGCGAGCTGGACGCCGGGGCGCGGGAGAAGATCCGGGCGGCGCACGGGGAACTGGTCGCGATGATCGTCGAGGCGCTGGGCGAGCTGGGCCACGAGCAGCCGCGGCTGGCGGCGATGCTGGTGCAGGGCGTCGTGGACGCGGCGGTACGGCGGATCGAGCTCGGCGCGGCCGAGGACCCGGCGGCGGTGACGGACGCGGCGGTGGCGATGGTGCTCCGGGGCGTACACGGCTGAGGGCGCCCCGGGTCAGCCGGTGAGGACCGGCAGCAGTCTCGACGGCCCCCTCCCCAGCAGCCACGGCGGAAGCAGGGCCAAGGGGTTCAGATAGGTCCCGCCCCTCAGCAGACCCCAGTGGACGCAGACCGACGCGCCGCAGTGCGCCCCCGTCGCCTCCACCGCCCCGATCGCCTCGCCCGCCGCCACCTCGTCCCCCTC
>NZ_VOGW01000199.1:158771-191684 GCF_007896895.1 Streptomyces misionensis
CAGGGCGGACACCATGACGAGGCCGGACACCACGAGCAGGGCGGGCCAGAACGCCGGCCGGTGCAGAAGTCGTCGCATGGCCCCACCGTCGCGCACCCCCGCCGTCCGGCCCCGTCTCCTGTGTGCTACTCGCGGGTTGTGGACAGTGGCGTCACCCGGTGGTCCGGCGGTCCCGTACACTTCTTCTGGCGATCCGGGTCACCGGGTCGACTTCGCACGCCCCGGTACGGCATCCGGAAACGGTCCGTACCAAGCGCCTCTCGGTCCATCGCGGCACGGCGCACACGGGCGTCAGGCGCGACCGCCGTCCGGCGGACGCGGCACAACCGAGAAACTCAAGGAGATACGGCCATGGCCGTCGTCACGATGCGGGAGCTGCTGGAGAGCGGCGTCCACTTCGGTCACCAGACCCGTCGCTGGAACCCGAAGATGAAGCGCTTCATCTTCACCGAGCGCAACGGCATCTACATCATCGACCTGCTCCAGTCGCTGTCGTACATCGACCGCGCCTACGAGTTCGTCAAGGAGACCGTCGCCCACGGCGGCACGGTCATGTTCGTCGGCACGAAGAAGCAGGCGCAGGAGGCCATCGCCGAGCAGGCCACCCGCGTCGGCATGCCCTACGTCAACCAGCGCTGGCTGGGCGGCATGCTCACCAACTTCTCGACCGTCTACAAGCGTCTGCAGCGCCTCAAGGAGCTGGAGCAGATCGACTTCGAGGACGTCGCGGCCTCCGGTCTGACCAAGAAGGAGCTGCTGGTCCTCTCCCGCGAGAAGGCCAAGCTGGAGAAGACCCTCGGCGGTATCCGCGAGATGCAGAAGGTGCCGAGCGCCGTCTGGATCGTGGACACCAAGAAGGAGCACATCGCCGTCGGCGAGGCCCGGAAGCTCAACATCCCGGTCGTCGCGATCCTCGACACCAACTGCGACCCCGACGAGGTCGATTACAAGATCCCGGGCAACGACGACGCGATCCGCTCCGTCACCCTGCTCACCCGTGTGATCGCCGACGCCGTCGCCGAGGGCCTCATCGCCCGTTCCGGCGTGGCCGCCGGTGACAAGGGCGAGAAGGCCGCGGGCGAGCCGCTCGCCGAGTGGGAGCGCGACCTGCTCGAGGGTGAGAAGAAGGACGAGGCCCCCGCTGCCGAGGCGCCGGCCGCCGAGGCGCCGGCCGCTGAGGCCGCTCCGGCTGAGGCCGCTCCGGCCGAGGGCGAGAAGGCCGCCGAGGCCGAGCAGGCCTGACCTGCCGCGTCAGCGTTCGACAGTGGGGGCGGTGCCATCAAGTCCGCCCCCGCTGTTCACCCGTAGGCCGGTACGACGCACGCGGTCCGCGGCCACATGCGGAACGCGCACCGTACCGACCTGAAGATCTCCCAGACTTCGAGAAAGACTCACAGACTCATGGCGAACTACACCGCCGCCGACGTCAAGAAGCTCCGTGAGCTCACCGGCGCCGGCATGATGGACTG
Organism: Streptomyces misionensis; assembly: GCF_007896895.1. Lineage (GTDB taxonomy): Bacteria > Actinomycetota > Actinomycetes > Streptomycetales > Streptomycetaceae > Streptomyces > Streptomyces misionensis_A. The sequence goes on from NZ_VOGW01000199.1 coordinate 160,241, forward strand.
CAAGAAGGCGCTGGACGAGGCCGAGGGCAACGTCGACAAGGCCGTCGAGGCGCTGCGCATCAAGGGCCAGAAGGGCGTCGCCAAGCGCGAGGGCCGCTCCGCCGAGAACGGCGCCGTGGTCTCCATCATCGCCGACGACAACTCCTCCGGTGTCCTGGTCGAGCTGAAGTGCGAGACGGACTTCGTCGCCAAGGGCGAGAAGTTCCAGGCCGTGGCCAAGGCCATCGCCGAGCACGTCGCCAAGACCTCCCCGGCCGACCTGGAGGCCCTGCTCGCCTCCGAGATCGAGGCCGGCAAGACCGTCCAGGCGTTCGTGGACGAGGCCAACGCCAACCTCGGCGAGAAGATCGTCCTGGACCGCTTCGCGCAGTTCTCCGACGGCTACGTCACCGCCTACATGCACCGCACCATGCCCGACCTGCCCCCGCAGATCGGTGTCCTGGTCGAGCTCGACAAGCCGAACGCCGAGATCGCCAAGGGTGTCGCGCAGCACATCGCCGCGTTCGCCCCGAAGTACCTCTCCAAGGAGGACGTCCCGGCCGACGTCGTCGAGTCCGAGCGGCGCATCGCCGAGGAGACGACCCGCGCCGAGGGCAAGCCCGAGGCCGCCCTGCCGAAGATCGTCGAGGGCCGCCTCAACGGCTTCTTCAAGGACGCCACGCTGCTCGGCCAGCCGTACGCGCTGGACAACAAGAAGTCGGTCCAGAAGGTGCTGGAAGAGGCCGGTGTCACCCTGAAGCGCTTCACGCGCATCAAGGTCGGCATCTGAGTCCGTACCGCGATCGGCGCGCGACCCGCGGAGAAATCCCGATAGGGTCGACAGCAGCCGCCCGCGCACACCGCCACACCCGGGTGCGAGGCGGACGGCAGCAGATCTGACGAGGAGGCCATTGCCGCGTATGGGAGCGAAAAGCGACCCCACCGGCAATGGCCTTCTTCGTATGTGCAACACGTGAAAGAGGCGGGATCTCCCATGACCGACAAGGCCCAGAAGAGCGACGACGGCAAAGTACGCGGCCGGTTTCTGCTGAAGCTGTCCGGAGAGGCCTTCTCCGGCGGTGGCGGCCTGGGTGTCGACCCGGACGTGGTGCACAAGATCGCCCGCGAGATCGCGGCCGTCGTGCGGGACGGCGCGCAGATCGCGGTCGTCATCGGCGGCGGCAACTTCTTCCGCGGCGCCGAACTGCAGCAGCGCGGCATGGACCGCGCCCGCTCCGACTACATGGGCATGCTCGGCACCGTGATGAACTGCCTCGCCCTCCAGGACTTCCTGGAGAAGGAGGGCATCCAGTCCCGGGTCCAGACCGCCATCACCATGGGCCAGGTCGCCGAGCCGTACATCCCGCTGCGCGCCGTGCGCCACCTGGAGAAGGGCCGCGTGGTCATCTTCGGCGCCGGTATGGGCATGCCCTACTTCTCCACCGACACCACCGCCGCCCAGCGCGCCCTGGAGATCGACGCCGAGGCGCTGCTCATGGGCAAGAACGGTGTGGACGGGGTCTACGACTCCGACCCCAAGACCAACCCCGACGCCGTCAAGTTCGACGCCCTCGGCTACGGCGAGGTCATCACCCGGGACCTGAAGGTCGCCGACGCCACCGCCATCACGCTGTGCCGCGACAACAAGCTCCCGATCCTCGTCTTCGAGCTTCTCGCGGAGGGCAATATCGCCCGCGCCGTCAAGGGTGAGAAGATCGGCACGCTGGTGGGTGACCAGGGCAGCCGGGACTGACCGGCACGCCCCCGTCGCCCGGGTACGCCACCTGTCCGAGGGACGGACGGGACGCACCTTGGCCGGGGGATGGACAATGTCCTGCCGGTCGGGAACCGTGCAGGAAGAAGACGCGACGCAGCCGGCCGCCGACCCACCGGGGAACCGCAGCCGGGCCTTACTCAAGACACGCAGGAGCAAGTGGTGATCGAAGAGACCCTCCTCGAGGCCGAGGAGAAGATGGAGAAGGCCGTCGTGGTCGCCAAGGAGGACTTCGCCGCGATCCGCACCGGCCGTGCGCACCCGGCGATGTTCAACAAGATCGTGGCCGACTACTACGGTGCCCTGACGCCGATCAACCAGCTGGCCTCGTTCTCCGTGCCGGAGCCGCGGATGGCGGTCGTCACGCCGTTCGACAAGAGCGCGCTGCGCAACATCGAGCAGGCGATCCGCGACTCCGACCTGGGCGTCAACCCCAGCAACGACGGCAACATCATCCGAGTGACGTTCCCCGAGCTGACCGAGGAACGCCGCCGCGAGTTCATCAAGGTCGCCAAGAACAAGGGCGAGGACGCGAAGGTCTCGATCCGCTCGGTGCGCCGCAAGGCCAAGGACGCCCTCGACAAGCTGGTCAAGGACAAGGAGACCGGCGAGGACGAGGTCCGCCGCGCGGAGAAGGAGCTCGACGACCTGACGGCGAAGTACGTCGCCCAGGTGGACGAGCTCCTCAAGCACAAGGAATCGGAGCTGCTCGAAGTCTGATGAGCGACTCTTCCTGGGGGGCGCCGCCGACGGCGGGGCAGGCCGGCCACTGGGGGCCCACCGACGGTGGGCCCGTCCAGGGCGGGGCCGCCCCGGCGGGTCCCGCGTACGATGCGCCCGAGGCGCAGCAGACGCGCCCCATGCCCATCGTGCCCGACCTGCCCGCGTACGGCGGAGACCAGGACGACGACCGGGGGGCCGCTCGGCTGAGCGGCCCCTTGTTCCGGGACGACCCGCAGCCGCAGTACGGGACACCACCGCAGTACGGCGCGGAGCCCCCCTACGGGTCGCAGCCGCCGTACGAGCAGCAGCCCGGGTACGGCGCCCCGCACCCGTCGGCGCCCCCGCAGCCGTACGGCCCCTACGGGACGCAGTCCCCGACGGGAGCGCAGCCCTCGTACGAACCGGGGCAGCGGCCGCACCACGATCCGGGGGTCCCGTACGGGACGCAGCAGCCCCCCTACGGGTCGCCCCAGCCGACCCCGAGCCCGATCCAGAATCCGGAGCCCATGCCCGACGCCCCGCAGCAGCAGCCGCCGGCGCCGCAGAAGAAGAGCGCGGGCCGGGACCTGAGCGCGGCCATAGGGGTCGGCGTCGGGCTCGGTGTGGTGATCATCGCGTCGCTGTTCATCGTCAAGGCCGTGTTCGTCGGCGTGATCGCGATCGCGGTCGTCGTCGGCCTGTGGGAGCTGACCAGCAGGCTCCAGGAGCGCAAGGAGATCAAGGCGCCGCTCGTGCCGCTCGCGGTCGGCGGCGCGGCGATGGTGGTCGCCGGCTATGTGCGCGGCGCCGAGGGCGCTTGGGTCGCCATGGCGCTCACCGCGCTCGCGGTCCTGGTCTGGCGGATGACGGAACCGCCCGAGGGCTACCTCAAGGACGTCACGGCCGGTGTCTTCGCGGCGTTCTACGTGCCGTTCCTGGCCACGTTCGTCGCGCTGCTGCTGACCGCCGACGACGGCCCCTGGCGGGTCCTGACCTTCCTGATCCTCACCGTGGTCAGCGACACCGGTGCCTACGCCGTCGGCTGGCGCTTCGGCAAGCACAAGCTCGCTCCGCGGATCAGCCCCGGCAAGACCCGGGAGGGCCTGTTCGGAGCGGTGCTGTTCTCGATGGTCGCGGGCGCGCTGTGCCTGCAGTTCCTGATCGACGGCGGCAGCTGGTGGCAGGGCCTGGTGCTGGGCCTCGCGGTCGCGGCCAGCGCCACCCTGGGCGACCTCGGCGAGTCCATGATCAAGCGCGATCTCGGCATCAAGGACATGGGCACGCTGCTCCCCGGTCACGGCGGCATCATGGACCGACTGGACTCCCTGCTGCCCACGGCCCCGGTGGTCTGGCTGCTGCTGGTGCTCTTCGTCGGCTCCTGACCGTCGCGCCGCACCCGAACGGGCCCCCGTCCCGCACAGGACGGGGGCCCGTCGTCGTGCTCGCCCCGCCACGAGAGGCGGGGGCCCGCGTTGGGCGACACGATGGTGACCAGAGAGGCCCTTGGCCCGGCCCCCAGCGAGGGAGTGCGAGAGATGCCCGAAGTCACCGAGCCCTACCCGACCGGCACCCCGTGCTGGATCGATCTGATGACGCCCGACCAGCAGGCCGCGCTGGACTTCTACCGTGATCTGCTGGGCTGGCAGGGCCAGGCGGGCCCGGCCGAGTACGGCGGCTACGCGGTCTGCGAGCTGCACGGCAGGCCCGTCGCCGGGATCGCCCCGCAGCACGCGCCCGAGGGGGCGCCGGAGCCGCCGACCGTGTGGACCGGCTACCTGGCCACCACCGACGCCCAGGCCACCCAGGACGCGATCGTCTCCGCGGGCGGCACCCTGCTCCTCCCCGTGACGGACGTCGGCCGGCTCGGCCGGATGCTGCTCGCCGCCGATCCGCAGGGCGCGGTCTTCGGCGTCTGGCAGCCCGGGGAGTTCTTCGGCGCCGGTGTGGTCAACGAGCCCGGCGCGCTGATCTGGAACGAGCTGCACACCAGTGACGTGCCCGCCGCCACCGGCTTCTACGGCGAGGCGTTCGGCATCGAGATCGAGCCGATGGAGGGCACGGACTCCTACTGGGAGCTGCGGGTCGGGGGCCGCACCGTGGGCGGCGCCACCCGGCTCGCCGACGACCCGCCCGGCACCCCGCCGCACTGGCTGACGTACTTCGCGGTCGACGACGTGGACGCCACGGTGGACGCCCTCGTCAAACGCGGCGGTACGGTCCTCGCCCCGCCGTTCGACATGGTGGCCGGCCGGATGACCGTGGTCGCCGACCCGCACGGCGCCCCCTTCGCCATGATCAAGCCGGCCCCCATGTGACCGATCAGGCGAGGGTCTTGATGTCGATGACGAAGCGGTAGCGGACGTCCGAGGCCAGCACCCGCTCGTACGCCTCGTTGACCTTGTCCGCGGGGACGACCTCGACCTCGGCCCCGATGTTGTGCTCGGCGCAGAAGTCGAGCATCTCCTGGGTCAGGGCGATGCCGCCGATCAACGACCCGGCGAAGGAGCGGCGGCCGCCGATGAGCGACATGACGTGCAGGCTGAGCGGCTCGGCCGGCGCACCGACGTTGACCAGCGTGCCGTCGACGGCGAGGAGGCCCAGGTAGGCGTTCAGGTCGATGGCGGCGCTGACGGTGTTGACGATGAGGTCGAAACGGCCGGCGAGCTGCTCGAAGGTGTCGGGGTCCGAGGTGGCGTGGTAGTGGTCGGCGCCGAGGCGGAGCCCGTCCTCCCGCTTCTTCAGCGACTGCGACAGCACGGTGACTTCGGCCCCGAGGGCGTGGGCGATCTTGACGGCCATGTGGCCGAGCCCGCCGAGTCCGACGACGGCGACCTTCTTGCCGGGGCCGGCGCCCCAGCGGCGCAGCGGGGCGTAGGTGGTGATGCCGGCGCAGAGCAGCGGTGCGGCGGCGGCCGCGTCGAGGCTCTCGGGCACCGAGAGGACGTAGTCGGCGTCGACGACGACGTGGGTGGAGTAGCCGCCCTGGGTGGTGGTGCCGTCGCGGTCGGTGCCGGCGTAGGTGGGGACCATGCCCTTGACGCAGTACTGCTCGTCGCCGGCCAGGCAGTTGGCGCACTCGCCGCAGGAGTTGACCATGCAGCCGACGCCGACGCGGTCGCCGACGCGGTGCCTGGTGACGGCGGACCCGGTCTCGGTGACGATGCCGACGATCTCGTGGCCCGGCACGACCGGGAAGGGCTGCGGGCCCCAGTCGCCGTTGACGGTGTGGATGTCGGAGTGGCAGATGCCCGCGTACTCGATCGCGATCAGGACGTCGTTGGGTCCGACGTCGCGGCGCTCGATGGTGGTGAGGGCCAGGGGCTGACCGGCGGCGGGAGCGGCGTAGGCGTTGACGCGCATGAAGAAAGGTTCCTTCGTCTTCGGTGTCGTGGGGGGTGTGGGGTGAGTGGGGGAGCGTGTGAGTGCTCACGCGGCGGCGTACCCGCGTCGGCCGAGCAGCCGGGCCGGGGCCGCGAGGCCGGTGGGCGGCGCGCGGCCGGACTACTGCTTCCGGGCCCGCTTGAGCTCGTCGGCGAGCGTGCGCGCCTGCTCCGACAGCGCCCGGGCGCGGGCGTCGTCGCCCGACTGGACGGCTCCCCAGTAGTCGATCTTCAGGCGGACGTACCGCTGACGCAGGGCGATGTACTCGGCCTCGCGGGCCAGCCGCCGCTCCTGCTCCGCGAGCAGCTCGATCTGCTCGCCCGCGGCGGAGGGCCCCAGCCGCCCGTTCGCCACGTACTGCCGCATGTCGCACACCGACATGCCGGTGGCGGCCAGACACGCGACCCACATCAGCTGGTCGAGGTCGTCCTCGTCGTAGATCCGGTGCTTGCTGCTCGCACCGCGGCTGATCGGGGCGATCACCCCGATCGACTCGTAGTAGCGCAGCGTGCTGGCCGGAAGGCCGGTCAGGACGGCGACTTCCTTGATCGTGTAGGTGCGCTGGGCGGTTGGTGCACTCACTTCATCGACCGTAAGAACTTCAAGTACTCGAAGTCAAAAACCGCGGCGGCCGTTCCGTCCTGGGGGTCGGTGACGCCGCCGGCTGCCTGCGCCCGTGAAGGGAGGGGGAGCCGCAGGACCATTGAACAGGGGGGCACGGTGATCGAGGCTTGGCCCTACTGAACGCGGGGAGGGAGACGGATGGCGGCATGGGTTCGAGTCCGGCTGACGTCCAGCGGATCCGACGGAGCGATCTACCGGTGGGCTGACGACGAAGGGAACGGGGGCTGGCTGCACTTCGCCCCGGCGAACGGCAGCTTCCGTGTCTGCGACGGCGCGGGGCGAGCGCCGGTGGACGCGATGAGCCTCCACGTTGCGACACAAGATCTGCAACATCGGGACGAGCAGTGCTGGCGTTCGTTCGTGCAAGCGGCCGTCGGCGTCTGGAGGGCGTACCAGCAGCACCGGAGCTTCCCCGAGGTGGCCGATCGCGTCTTCTACTGAGGCTGGACGGCGTGCCCGCCCTGTGCCCGAAGGCGCGGTGACATCGCTGCCATGACGGCTTTCAAGATCGCGGCCATTGGGTCATGAGTGGAAGTTCGCCCAGTACTCCTCGTGGCTCTTGGCGAAGTCGGCCGGACGTTCCCGTCGCAGTTGCTCGTAGCGTGCGACGTAGGCGTCGAGGGCTTCACGCAGGGAGCAGCCGAGGTGATCACATAGCGTCTTCAGCCCGAGGATGATCCGCCCGGCGACGATCGCGTCGTCGGCCACGCCCGCATCCCTCTCGCCGTTGCCAGGACCCATGGGGTGATCACACCCCACCTCAACAGCCGGGTCAACGCGTTGTGCCACGCCGTCTCCGGACCGTCCGAGCCCGCCCGACAGCGACCGGCCACGACCGCCGCCGACAGCCGTGGCAACCGGCGGCCCCAGGCCACCCGAGTCGATCTGCGACACTGGTACCACCATGCCCAAGCCCGGAGAACTCACCTTTGTCGCGCCGCGCGGAGCCAAGAAGCCGCCGCGGCACCTCGCCGATCTCACGCCCGCCGAGCGCAAGGAAGCGGTGGCCGGGATCGGTGAGAAGCCGTTCCGCGCCAAGCAGCTGTCGCAGCACTACTTCGCGCGGTACGCGCACGACCCCGAGCAGTGGACGGACATTCCGGCCGGCTCGCGGGAGAAGCTGCGCGAGGCGCTGTTCCCGGAGCTGATGACCGTCGTCCGGCATCTGTCGACCGACGAGGGCACCACCCGCAAGACGCTGTGGCGGCTGTTCGACGGCACCCTCGTGGAGTCCGTGCTGATGCGGTACCCCGACCGGGTGACCATGTGCATCAGCTCACAGGCGGGGTGCGGGATGAACTGCCCGTTCTGCGCGACCGGGCAGGCGGGGCTGGACCGGAATCTGTCCACCGCGGAGATCGTCCACCAGATCGTGGACGGGATGCGCGCGCTGCGCGACGGGGAGGTGCCGGGCGGGCCCGCGCGGCTGTCCAACATCGTCTTCATGGGGATGGGGGAGCCGCTCGCCAACTACAAGCGGGTCGTCGGGGCCATCCGCGCGCTCACCGATCCGGCGCCGGACGGGCTCGGGCTGTCGCAGCGCGGGATCACCGTCTCCACCGTCGGGCTGGTGCCGGCCATCCACCGGTTCGCCGACGAGGACTTCAAGTGCCGGCTGGCCATCTCCCTGCACGCGCCCGACGACGAACTGCGCGACACCCTGGTCCCCGTGAACACGCGGTGGAAGGTGCGCGAGGTGCTGGACGCCGGGTTCGAGTACGCCGCGAAGAGCGGGCGCCGGCTCTCCATCGAGTACGCGCTCATCCGCGACATCAACGACCAGGCCTGGCGCGGCGACCGGCTCGGCCGGCTGCTCAAGGGCCGGCCCGTGCACGTGAACCTCATTCCGCTCAACCCCACTCCGGGCTCGAAGTGGACCGCCTCCCGCCCGGAGGACGAGAAGGCCTTCGTCGAGGCGATCGCCGCGCACGGTGTGCCCGTCACCATCCGGGACACGCGGGGGCAGGAGATCGACGGAGCGTGTGGTCAGCTCGCGGCCACCGAGCGGTAATCTGGGCCCGTCCCATCACATCTTCATATTCCGACAGGGGAGCGCCACAGCGCTGAGAGTGCGGCATCGGGCCGCAGACCCTCTGAACCTCGCCCAGGTCATTCTGGGTAGGAAGTTCGGTCACTACTCAAGCTGTTGCGCCCTGTCCGGACATTCCGGACAGGGCCGCGTTCTTCCTGGCCAACCCCAGGAGGACAACCAAGTGCACAAGAAGACCTTCGTGGCCGCGGCGGTCGGGCTCGGCCTGGTCACGCTGTCCGCGTGCGGCTCGACCGGGCAGAGCGGCGGTGCGGACTCCAAGACCGTCACGCTCGTCAGCCACGACTCGTGGGCGGTCTCCAAGAGCGTGCTCCAGGACTTCGAGAAGCGGTCCGGGTACAAGGTCCGCGTCCTCAAGGACGGCGACGCCGGACAGGCCGTCAACAAGGCCATCCTGACCAAGGACAACCCCCAGGGCGACGTCCTCTTCGGCGTCGACAACACCCTGCTCTCCCGCGCCCTCGACAACGGCCTGTTCCAGCCGTACACCGCCAAGGGCCTGGACAAGGTCGGGGCGCAGTTCCAGCTCGACCAGGGCAAGCACCGGGTCACGCCCGTCGACTACGGCGACATCTGCGTCAACTACGACAAGGCCTACTTCGACCGGCACCACCTGACCCCGCCGCGGTCCTTCGCCGACCTCGCCGAGCCGCGGTACAAGAACCTCCTCGTCACCGAGAACGCGGCCACCTCCTCGCCCGGCCTCGGCTTCCTGCTCGGCAGTGCCGCGCGGTTCGGCGACAAGGGCTGGCCGGACTACTGGAAGAAGCTCAAGGCCAACGGCGTGAAGGTCGTGGACGGCTGGGAGCAGGCCTACTACCAGGAGTTCTCCGGCTCCTCCGAGGGGAAGAAGGCCGGCGGCGACCGGCCGCTCGTCGTGTCGTACGCCTCCTCGCCGCCCGCCGAGGTGATCTACGCCAAGAAGCGGCCAGCCACCGCCCCGACCGGCGTGGTGAGCGGCACCTGCTTCCGGCAGGTCGAGTTCGCCGGACTGCTCTCCAACGCCAAGAACCCCAAGGGCGCCAAGGCGTTCCTCGACTTCCTGGTCTCCAAGGAGTTCCAGGAGGACATGCCGCTGAACATGTACGTCTACCCGGTCGTGGCCGGCGCCAAGGTGCCCGCCGACTTCACCGCGTACGGTCCGGCCGCCCGGCACCCCGAGACCCTGGCGCCCGACAGGATCGCCGCCAACCGTGACCAGTGGGTCAAGGCGTGGACGTCACTCGTACTGAAGTGACCGCCCGCGGACGGCGGTCGCGCGGGAGCGCGGCGCGGCTGGGGCTGCTGGCCCTGCCCGTCGCGTTCTTCGCCGTGTTCTTCGCCTGGCCCGTCGCGGCGATCGTGGCGCGCGGGCTGAAGACCGACGGCGGCTGGCGGTTCGGACGGATCGCGGACGTGGTCGCCCAGCCGGACATCCGGCACGTGCTCTGGTTCACCTGCTGGCAGGCGCTCGCCTCCACCGCGCTCACCCTGCTGCTCGCGCTGCCCGCCGCGTTCGTCTTCGCCCGCCTCGACTTCCCCGGCAAGCAACTGCTGCGGGCCGTCGTCACCGTCCCGTTCGTGCTGCCCACCGTCGTCGCCGGCAGCGCCTTCCTCGCGCTGGTCGGCCACGGCGGGCTGCTCGACCAGCTGTGGGGCGTACGTCTGGACACCACGGTGTGGGCGATCCTGCTCGCCCATGTCTTCTTCAACTACGCGGTCGTCGTGCGGACCGTGGGCGGGCTCTGGGCGCAGCTCGACCCCCGGCAGGAGGAGGCCGCGCGGATGCTCGGCGCCTCGCCCCTCCAGGCGTGGCGCAAGGTGACGCTGCCCGCCCTCGCGCCCGCCGTGGCCGCCGCCGCGCTGATGGTCTTCCTGTTCACCTTCACCTCCTTCGGTGTGGTCCAGATCCTCGGCGGCCCCGCCTTCTCCACCCTCGAAGTGGAGATCTACCGGCAGACCTCCGAGGTCTTCGACCTGTCCACGGCCGCCGTCCTCACCCTCGTCCAGTTCGCCGCGGTCGGCGCGATCCTCGCCGTGCACGCCTGGACGGTGCGGCGCCGCGAGAGCGCCCTGTGCCTGGTCGATCCCCAGGTGACCGCCCGCCGGCCGCGCGGCGCCGGACAGCGGATGCTGCTCGCCGGAGTCCTCGTCACCATCGCGCTGCTGCTGGTGCTGCCGCTCGCCGTCCTGGTCCGGCGCTCCCTGGACGCCCCCGGCTTCGGCTACTACCGGGCGCTGACCCGCACCGACGGCGGTACGTTCCTGGTGGCGCCGGTGCACGCGGTGTGGACCTCGCTCCAGTACGCCGTCGCCGCCACCGCCATCGCCGTGCTGATCGGCGCCCTCGCCGCCGCGGCGCTGGCCCGCCGGGACGCCGGCCGGCTGGTACGGGGCTTCGACGCGCTGCTGATGCTGCCGCTCGGCGTCTCCGCCGTGACCGTCGGCTTCGGCTTCCTGATCGCCCTCGACAAGCCGCCGCTGGACCTGCGCCAGTCCTGGATCCTGGTGCCGCTCGCCCAGGCCCTGGTCGGTGCCCCCTTCGTCGTGCGCACCATGCTGCCGGTGCTGCGCGCGGTGGACGTACGCCTGCGGGAGGCGGCGGCCGTGCTCGGCGCCTCGCCCTGGCAGGTGTGGCGGGAGGTCGATCTGCCGCTGGTGCGGCGGGCGTTGCTGGTCGCGGCCGGGTTCGCGTTCGCCGTCTCGCTCGGCGAGTTCGGGGCGACCGTGTTCATCGCCCGGCCCGACAACCCGACCCTGCCGGTCGCCGTGGCCCGGCTGCTCAGCCGCCCGGGCGACCTCAACTACGGCCAGGCGATGGCCCTTTCGACCATTCTGATGGTGGTGTGCGCCGCCGCCCTGCTCATCCTGGAGCGGCTTCGCACCGACCGGACGGGGGAGTTCTGATGCTGGGTCTCAAGGGCGCGACCGTGCGCTTCGGCGGTCGGGCCGTGCTGGACGCGGTGGACCTGGAGGTCGCCGAGCACGAGGTGGTGTGCGTGCTCGGGCCCAGCGGCAGCGGCAAGTCCACCCTGCTGCGGGCCGTGGCCGGGCTCCAGCCCCTGGACGCCGGGCGGGTGACGCTCGCCGGGCACGACCAGAACGGGGTGCCGGCGCACCGGCGGGGCGTCGGCCTGATGTTCCAGGACCACCAGCTCTTCCCGCAGCGGGACGTCGGTGCCAACGTAGCGTTCGGACTGCGCATGCAGGGCGCGGCCAAGGGCGAACGGGACGGCCGGGTCGGGGAGTTGCTGGAACTGGTCGGGCTGCCCGGGGCGGCCCGGCGGGCGGTGGCCGGGCTGTCCGGCGGCGAACAGCAGCGCGTCGCCCTCGCCCGCGCGCTCGCCCCCCGGCCCCGGCTGCTGATGCTGGACGAACCCCTCGGCCAGCTCGACCGCTCGCTGCGCGAACGCCTGGTCGTCGAACTGCGGGAACTCTTCGGCCGGTTGGGCATGACCGTGCTGGCCGTCACCCACGACCAGGGCGAGGCGTTCGCGCTGGCCGACCGGGTGGTGGTGATGCGCGACGGACGCATCGCGCAGTCCGGCACGCCCCTGGAGGTCTGGCAGCGGCCCGCCGACGCGTTCGTGGCCCGCTTCCTCGGCTTCGAGAACGTCACGGAGGCGACCGTCGCCGGGACCGTCGCCGACACCCCCTGGGGCAAGCTGCCGGTGCCCGAGGACGCACCGCAGGGCAGCCGGTCGCTGCTGGTGCGGCCCGCCGGGGTACGGCTGGCCGCGGCCGACGCCGGGCTGCCCTGCACGGTCACCGCCCGCACCTTCAAGGGCACCCATGTGGCCGTGCGCCTCCAGCCCCGAGGCGGCGGTCCGCGCCTGGAGGCGGCCTGCGCGCTGCGGGACGCGCCGGCGGCCGGGGACGCGGTGGGCGCGGAGTTCGACGCGGCGGAAATCGTCGTGCTGGGCTGAGGGTCCGCCGCCTAGGGTGAGCCCATGACCTACCTTGCACACGAACGTTACTGTGACGAAATCGCCCTCCAGGTAAGCCAGTTGAGAGAGCTGGCGACCTCGGGCGCCGATCTGTCGGCCCGCGTGCCGACCTGTCCGGACTGGTCGCTGGAACAGTTGGTGCGGCACATGGGCGGGGCCCTGCGCTGGGTGGACGCGATGGTGCGGGCCCGGGCCCAGGAGATGATCCCGCCCGGCCAGGTCCCGCTCGGCGGCGGCCCCGAGGCCAAGGGCGACCCGGCGGCGCTGGACGCCTGGCTCGCGAAGACGGGTGAGCTGGTCGTCGGCGCGCTGCGCGAGGCGGGCCCCGAGACCGAGGTGTGGACCTGGACCGGGGTGAACACCAGCGGCTTCTGGGCCCGCCGGATGGCCCATGAGATCACCGTCCACCGCGCGGACGCCGCGCTCACGGTCGAGGTGCCCTACGAGGTCGCGCCCGAGATCGCCGCCGACGCGCTGGACGAGTGGCTGGAACTGGTGGAGTGGGCGCAGCGCACCGGGGTGCGCGAGTGGGCCACCGGGCTGCGCGGACCGGCCCGCAGCATCCATCTGCACGCCACCGACGCCGACCCGGCGCTGCACGCCGAGTGGCTGATCGAGACGGGCGACCAGGGCGTCTCCTGGCGGCGCGGCCACGAGAAGGCGACGGTCGCCCTGCGCGGCCCGCTGACGTCCGTGCTGCTCGCCTTCTACCGCAGGCTGCCGCTGGACACGCCCGGCCTGGAGGTCGTGGGCGAGCGCGAGGTGCTGGACCTCTGGCTGGAGCACGCCAGCTTCGGCTGAGCCGGTGTACGACGCCGGGCCCGCTCCGGTCGTCCGGGAGCGCGCCCCGCGGTCATCCCCGCAGGCGTACGAGCGCGCCGGGCGCCTCGTCGATGCCGTCCACAAGGGCGATCCGGGACTCCAGCGCCCGCCCCGCGGCGAGCGACCGCAGCAGCGGCCAGGCCGGCAGCTCGCGCGTCCAGTGGTCCCGGTCCACCAGCACCATCGGCCTCGGCTCGCCGTGCGACTCGTAGTAGTTCGGCGTCGCGTTGTCGAAGATCTCCTGCACGGTCCCGGCGGCGCCCGGCAGGAAGACCACACCGGCGGTGGAGCGCGCCAGCAGGCCGTCCTCGCGGGTGGCGTTGGCGAAGTACTTGGCGATGTGCGCGGCGAACGCGTTCGGCGGCTCGTGGCCGTAGAACCAGGTCGGAATGCCCACCGACGTGCCGCCGCCGGGCCAGCGGGAGCGGACCTCGAAGGCGGCCCGCGCCCACTCGGTCACCGACGGCCGGAACGAGGGCGCCTTGGCGAGCAGCACCAGCGCCTCCTCCAGCATGGTGTCCGCGAACGGTGCCGCGTAGGCGCCCAGGTTCGCCGCCTCCATGGCGCCCGGACCGCCGCCGGTGGCGACCGTGAACCCGGCCCGGGCCAGCGACCGGCCGAGGCGCGCGGCACCGGCGTACTCGACCGAGCCCCGCTCCGTCGCGTGGCCGCCCATCACCCCGACCACCCGGCAGCCGTCGAGGATGTCGTCCAGCGCGTCGGAGACCGCGTCGTCGTGGATCGCGCGGAGCATGGAGGCGAAGACGTCACCGTCCCCCGCCGTCCGCCGGGACCAGGCGTGGGCCCGCGCGTCCGGCGTCGCCTCGTAGCCCCGGTCCAGCGAGGCGTACAGCTCCTCGGGCGTGTACGGGCAGCCCCGGTACGGATCGAAGGGCAGGCCCGGTACGGGCGGGAAGACCAGGGCACCGGACGCGCGGACGCGGGCGGCGGCCTCGGGGGCCATCGGGCAGCCCAGGAAGACGGCGTCCGTGCTGTCGAGGCGCAGCAGCGTGCTCGTACGGTCCGTCAGGTCCACGGCCTGGACCCGGTATCCGGCGAGCGAGCCGTGCCCGGCTGCCACCTCGTCGAACGCGGCGAGCGAGACGATCTCACGGGCGCGGGCGGCGCGGGGCGGCGGGGCGGGTGTCGGGTGCACCCGCCCATGCTAGTGCTGTGGCCAAAAAGGTTTGCCGGTGAACCTTTCCGGTCGCAGCACCAGGGAGCGGCTCAGCCCTCGATCGCGGCCGGGTCCATCCACATGATCTCCCAGGTGTGGCCGTCGAGGTCGTCGAAGGCGCGGCCGTACATGAAGCCCTGGTCCTGGGCCGGGCCGCTCTCCGTGCCGCCCGCCGCGAGCGCCTTGCAGACCAGCTCGTCGACCTTCTCGCGGCTCTCGGCGCTCAGACAGATCAGCACCTCGCTGGTGGTCGTGGCGTCGGCGATCTCCTTCTTGGTGAAGGTCGCGTAGAACGGCCGGGTGAGCAGCATCGCGACGATGGTGTCGCTGATCACGACCGAGGCGGCGTTCTCGTTGCTGAACTGCGCGTTGATCGAGTAGCCCAGCTCGGTGAAGAACTTCTTCGAGGCGTCGAGGTCGTTCACGGGCAGGTTCACGAAGATCATCTGCTGGGACATGGTGTCGTCTCCCGGGTCGCACGTTGTTCGATTCGCAGGGGTAGACGCCCGGCCGCGCCGGAACTCATCGGTGTCCCGGAACATTTTTCCGCCGCCGCTCAGCGGGTCAGCGGCAGGGCCGCCAGGGCGGCGACCGCCAGGGTGAGCGGGGTGAACAGGACCAGCAGGGCGAACGCGCGCAGGGCGGCGGCGCCGCGCAGCACCGTGGTGGGAGCGCCGAGGCGGAGCAGGGCGTCCGTCGTCTCGGCGCGGCCCTGGCGCGCCTGTACGGCGGAGGTCAGCAGGGTGGCGACGGCGCAGCCGGCGACGACCAGCGCGCCGAGCGCGCTCAGCGGGCCGAAGGCGCGGGCGGGGGCGTCGTACAGGGTGGTCATCGCGTAGCCGGCGGCGAACACCGCGCACACCACGCCGAGCGGGCGGCCGATCCTGGCGGCCTCCGTCATCAGGATGCGCCCCGCGAGCAGCCGCAGGGCGCCGGGGCGGGCGCACTGGAGGAGACGGCCGCACAGGTGGGTGAGGCCGGGGGCGGCCAGGACGAGGCCCACGGCGGTGAGCGCCCAGCCGAGCAGGATTGTCCCGGCCTCGCCGGGGAGCGTGGCGAAGGTGGGGGCGTGCGCCGGGGGAGTGCGGCCGGCGTAGGCATGGGCGGTGAGGCCGGCGGCGAGCAGGGCGACCGCCCAGGGCAGTCCGGGCAGGACGGCTCGCTCGGCCAGGGTGGCGGCCGGTGCGGGCTCGGGGTCGGCCGTGCCGCCCGGCGCCGCGGGGGCGCCCTCCGGGTGACCCGGCGCGGGCACGGTGCCGTCGGCGCGTACCGGCGCCCCGGACCGCCCGAACGGCAGGTACCTGCGCTGCGGCCGGCGCACCGGACGGGGGTCCCTGGGCCGCAGGGCCACCGCGACCGCCGCCGTGGCCACCGCCGGTACGACCGCCAGCAGGGTCAGGGTGGCGGGCAGCGGCAGCGGCTCGCCCACCGCCAGGAACGCGGCCCGCGCGCCGGCGGACCGCATGCCCGGCAGCTCGCCGCGCAGGCGGAGGAAGAGCAGCAGGGCCAGCAGGGAGCCGAGGGTGGTGGCGAGGGCCGTGGCCAGGCAGGAGATCGCCGTCAGCCGGGCCGGGCCGAGGCCGAGGGCGGACAGGCCGGGGCGCGGCCGGGTGCCGGGGTCGGTGCGGGCGACCGCCAGCGCGAGGTACACCGTGGCGGTGACCGGCACCGCGCACCAGGCCAGGCGCAGCGCGCCCGCGCCCGCCGCGCCGGGGTGGTGCAGGGCGTAGCCGAGGCAGGACAGCAGCAGGAACCCGGTGCCCGCCGACGCCGCCGCCACCAGCAGGCGGCGCAGCTGGACGGCGGGCCGGGCCGCTCGGGTCAGACGGAGATCGAGCACGCGGCCCGGCCCTCCGCGTCGGGGACCTCCGGCAGGTGTACGGTCCGCACCGGCCGTCCGTCCAGCAGGTTCACCGTGCGGTCGGCGAGCGCGGCCGTCTCCGGGTCGTGGGTGGCGAGGAGCACGGTGATGCCGTGCGAGCGGGCGGCGCTGGTCAGGGTGCGCAGCACATGGCCCCGGTCGGCGCGGTGCAGGGGAGCGGTGGGCTCGTCGGCGAACAGCACCGTGGGCGCCGGGGCCAGCGCCCGGGCGATCGAGACCCGCTGGCGTTCGGCCTGCCGCAGCCGGTGCGGGCGCTTGCGGGCGATCTCGCCGACGTCCAGCCGCTCCAGCCACTCCAGCGCGGTGGTCTTGGCCCGGCGGCGGCTGGTGCCGCGCAGCATCAGCGGCAGCGCGGCGTTCTCCCAGGCGTTCAGCTCGGGCACCAGGCCCGGCTCGGGGCCGATCCAGCAGAAGCGGTCCCGGCGCAGCCGCTCGCGGTGCGCGGGGCCGAGGGTGTGCAGGGGGGTGCTGTTGAACCACACCTCGCCCTCGCGGACCGGCACCAGCCCGGACAGACAGCGCAGCAGGGTCGTCTTGCCGCTGCCGCGGGGACCGCTGACGGCGAGGATCTCGCCCTCCCGCACGGCGAGCGAGACCCCGGAGAGTCCCGGGGAGCCGTCGGGGTGGGTGAAGTGCAGGGAGCGTGCCCAGAGCACGTCGTTGTCCGGCGGAGCCTCCATGGGCGTACACCTCGGTTCTGATCCGTTTTCCCGTGCCTGGTCCCCCGTACGGGGGAACGAAGGCAGGGCCGATCGGTCACTGGAACGCTAGGCAGCCGCCGCACGGTGGCCGGACAGCACACGGCCCCGGGCCGCCGTTCTCACTCGAACGGACGGCTCCGGGGCCGGTCGCGGTCACACCGTCAGCTGATTACAGCTTGGTCCACGCCTCGGTGAGCGTCGCGCGCAGGATCTGCTCGATCTCGTCGAAGGTCTCCTGGTTGGAGATCAGCGGCGGGGCGAGCTGGATGACCGGGTCGCCACGGTCGTCGGCGCGGCAGTACAGGCCGTTGTCGAACAGCGCCTTGGAGAGGAAGCCGTACAGGACGCGCTCGGTCTCCTCGTCGTTGAAGGACTGCTTGGTGGCCTTGTCCTTCACCAGTTCGATGCCGTAGAAGAAGCCGTTGCCGCGGACGTCGCCGACGATCGGCAGGTCGTGCAGCTTCTGCAGCGTCTGGAGGAAGTTGCCCTCGTTGTCCAGCACGTGCTGGTTGAGGTTCTCGCGCTCGAACAGGTCGAGGTTGGCGAGGCCGACGGCCGCGGAGACCGGGTGGCCGCCGAAGGTGTAGCCGTGCAGGAAGGTGTTGTCACCCTTGTAGAACGGCTCCGCCAGGCGGTCGGAGACGATGCAGGCGCCGATCGGGGAGTAGCCCGAGGTCATGCCCTTGGCGCAGGTGATCATGTCCGGGACGTAGCCGAACTTGTCGCACGCGAACATCGTGCCCAGGCGGCCGAAGGCGCAGATGACCTCGTCCGAGACGAGCAGCACGTCGTACTGGTCGCAGATCTCGCGCACGCGCTGGAAGTAGCCGGGCGGGGGCGGGAAGCAGCCGCCGGCGTTCTGCACGGGCTCCAGGAAGACCGCGGCGACGGTGTCCGGGCCCTCGAAGAGGATCTGCTGCTCGATCTGGTCGGCGGCCCAGCGGCCGAAGGCCTCCGGGTCGTCACCGAAGATCGGCGCGCGGTAGATGTTGGTGTTCGGCACCTTGTGCGCGCCCGGCACCAGCGGCTCGAAGGGGGCCTTCAGGGCCGGCAGGCCGGTGATGGACAGGGCGCCCTGGGGGGTGCCGTGGTAGGCGACCGCGCGGGAGATGACCTTGTGCTTGGTGGGCTTGCCGGTCAGCTTGAAGTACTGCTTGGCCAGCTTCCAGGCGGTCTCGACCGCCTCGCCGCCGCCGGTGGTGAAGAAGACCTTGTTCAGGTCGCCCGGGGCGTAGTCGGCGAGGCGCTCGGCGAGTTCGACGGCCTTCGGGTGGGCGTACGACCACACCGGGAAGAAGGCCAGCTCCTGGGCCTGCTTGAACGCGGTCTCGGCGAGCTCCGTGCGGCCGTGCCCGGCCTGGACCACGAACAGGCCCGCGAGACCGTCGAGGTAGCGCTTGCCCTTGTCGTCGAATACGTAGGTGCCCTCGCCCCGGACGATGGTCGGGACGGGAGAGTTCTCGTACGAGGACATGCGGGTGAAGTGCATCCACAGGTGGTCGTACGCGGTGCGGCTGAGGTCCTTCTGGGTCACGGTTATCGGGTTCCCCACATGTAGGTCTGCTTCTTCAGCTTCATGTATACGAAGCTTTCGGTGGAGCGCACGCCGGGCAGTGCCCGGATGCGTTTGTTGATGACGTCCAGCAGGTGGTCGTCGTCCTCGCAGACGATCTCGGCGAGGATGTCGAACGAGCCCGCGGTCATCACCACGTACTCGACTTCCGACATGTCAGTCAGCGTGTCCGCGATCGACTCGACATCGCCCTCGACGTGGATGCCGACCATCGCCTGCCGGCGGAAGCCCACGGTGAGCGGGTCCGTGACGGCGACGATCTGCATCACGCCCTGGTCCAGCAGCTTCTGGACGCGCTGGCGCACGGCCGCCTCCGACAGACCGACGGCCTTGCCGATCGCGGCGTACGGCCGGCGGCCGTCCTCCTGGAGCTGCTGAATGATGGCGAGGGAGACGGCATCCAGCTGGGGGGTGCCGTTCCTGGACTCGCGGGACGAGTCCCTCTGGTCTGCGCTTCGACTGGCCACGTGCTCACTCTGCACGAGGTCTCGTCAGTTTCGCAAGCCCCGATCGATGAAATTCGTTGTTTGAGAGATGAAAGCTTGCGGATTTCGCAGAAGTGGGTGCGTCGGGGGTGTTGAAAACGTGGGGGCGCCGACTAGGGTGGGGTGTCTCAGCGTTTGGACAGCCTCGCGGTTGTCCGGGCTGGTCAGCTCGAACCCTCGAACCAGATCAGGAGGCCGGCAGTGAGCACCGAGCTGCGTCGTCTGCGCAACTACATCGACGGTGAGTTCCGGGACGCCGCCGACGGACGGACCACCGAGGTGGTCAACCCCGCGACGGGCGAGGCGTACGCGACCGCGCCGCTGTCCGGACAGGCGGACGTGGACGCGGCCATGGCGGCCGCCGACCGCGCGTTTCCCGCCTGGCGCGACCTCACCCCCGCCGAGCGCCAGAAGGCTCTGCTGAAGATCGCGGACGCCTTCGAGGAACGCGCCGAGGAGCTGATCGCGGCCGAGGTGGAGAACACGGGCAAGCCCATCGGGCTCACCCGCTCCGAGGAGATCCCGCCGATGGTCGACCAGATCCGCTTCTTCGCCGGTGCGGCGCGGATGCTGGAGGGCCGTTCGGCCGGCGAGTACATGGAGGGGCTGACCTCGATCATCCGCCGCGAGCCGATCGGCGTCTGCGCCCAGGTCGCGCCGTGGAACTACCCGATGATGATGGCCGTGTGGAAGTTCGCCCCGGCGCTCGCCGCGGGCAACACGGTCGTCCTCAAGCCCTCGGACACCACTCCCGCCTCCACGGTGCTGATCGCCGAGATCATCGGCTCGGTGCTGCCCAAGGGCGTCTTCAACGTCATCTGCGGCGACCGCGACACCGGCCGCATGATGGTCGAGCACGACATCCCGGCGATGGCCTCCATCACCGGCTCGGTGCGTGCCGGCATGTCCGTCGCGGAGTCCGCCTCCAAGGACCTCAAGCGGGTCCACCTGGAGCTGGGCGGCAAGGCCCCGGTCGTCGTCTTCGAGGACACCGACATCGCCAAGGCCGTCGAGGACATCGCGATGGCGGGCTTCTTCAACGCCGGCCAGGACTGTACGGCGGCCTGCCGCGTCCTCGTCCACGAGTCGATCCACGACGAGTTCGTGACCGCGCTCGCCAAGGCGGCCGAGGACACCAAGACCGGCCGGCCCGACGACGAGGACGTGCTCTACGGCCCGCTGAACAACGCCAACCAGCTCAAGCAGGTCGAGGGCTTCATCGAGCGGCTGCCCGCCCACGCCCGCGTCCAGGCGGGCGGCAAGCGGGTCGGCGACAAGGGCTACTTCTTCGCGCCGACCGTGGTCTCGGGCCTCAAGCAGGACGACGAGATCATCCAGAAGGAGGTCTTCGGACCGGTCATCACCGTCCAGTCCTTCACGGACGAGGACCAGGCCGTCGAGTACGCCAACGGCGTCGAGTACGCCCTCGCGTCCTCGGTGTGGACCAAGGACCACGGGCGCGCGATGCGCATGTCCAAGAAGCTGGACTTCGGCTGCGTGTGGATCAACACGCACATCCCGCTGGTCGCCGAGATGCCGCACGGCGGGTTCAAGAAGTCGGGTTACGGCAAGGACCTCTCGGCGTACGGCTTCGAGGACTACACCCGGATCAAGCACGTGATGACGTCGCTGGACGCGTGACGCCACAGTGAGCGGCGCGGCCCCCGGGGCAGGCGGTGAGCCTGCCCGCGGGGGCCGCGGCGTTCCCGGGTGATCGACAACCTGTCGGGCAGGGCGGGGCGCGCTCGACGCAGCGTCGATTGTGGGCGCGGACGCGGGAACGGCATCCTTCCGGGGTGCCCCAGACTTCCTCTCGTACGTCCCCCTCCCGCCGTTCCCTGCTGCGCGCGCTCGGCGGCACCGCCGCGCTCGGCGCCCTGGCGGGCTGCGGGGTGCCCGCCGCCTACGTCCGCCCCGGCGACCGCTCGGTGCCCGATGCGTCGGCCACCGACCACCGGCTGACCTGGGCGAACTGGCCGCTGTACATCGACACCGACGACAAGAACCCGAACCGCAGGCCCACGCTGGAGGCCTTCGGGAAGCGCACCGGAATCCGGGTGGAGTACGTCGAGGAGATCAACGACAACGACGAGTTCTTCGGCAAGATCAGCCCCGCGCTGATGAACCACCAGTCGACCGGCCGCGATCTGATCGTCATCAGCGACTGGATGTGCGCGCGATTCGTCCGGCTGGGCTGGGTGCAGGAGATGGACCGGGCCCGTCAGCCGAACGTGGCGAAGCACCTCGACCCGCTGCTGCGCTCGCCCGCCTTCGACGAGGGCCGCAGGTTCACCGTGCCGTGGCAGTCGGGCATCACCGGCATCGCCTACAACCACCGCAAGCTCGGCCGCGAGATCCGCAGCGTCAAGGACCTCTGGGCGAGCGACCTCAAGGGCCGGGTCACCCTCCTCGCCGGCCTGGACGAGTCCTTCGCGCTGCTGATGCAGGGCAACGGCGTGGACATCACCAAGTGGACCGCGGACGACTTCCACGATGTCTGCGACGAGGTGCAACGGCAGGTGGGCCGGGGCCAGATACGCCGCTTCACCGGCAACGACTACACGAAGGACCTGGTCAGCGGTGACGTCCTGGCCTGCCAGGCGTACTCGGGCGACGTCATCCAGCTCCAGGCGGACAACCCCGACATCCGCTTCGTCGTCCCCGAGGAGGGCGCCGAGCTGTGGTCGGACTCCCTGATGATCCCCAACCGGGCCCGCCACAAGGCCAACGCCGAGAAGCTGATCGACTACTACTACCAGCCCGAGGTCGCCGCCGCGCTGGCCGCCTGGGTCAACTACGTCTGCCCGGTCCCGGCCGCCCGGGAGGTCCTCGCGGCCGACCCGGACAAGGACACCGCCGCCCTCGCCGGCAACCCCCTGATCTTCCCGGACACGACCATGCGCTCCCGCCTCGCCATCGCCCGCGACATCACCTCTACGGAACGCGTGGACTTCGCTCGCCGGTGGAACCGGATCGTGGGTCTGTGAGCAGGGTGGCGGCGAGGAGCCGCAGGCCCGCGTCCGAACCGGAGCCCGGGCGGGCCGTGTAGGCGATCACCCGCTGGTCGGCCGGGCCGGGGACCAGCAGGCTCTGGAAGGACAACTCCAGGGCCCCGACGAGGGGATGGTCGAGTTCCTTGGTGCCGGCGACGCAGGTGCGCACCGGGTGCTTGGCCCAGCGCCGCGCGAACTCCTCGCTGTTGACGGTCAGTTCGCCGACGAGCTCGGCGAGCTGCTTGTCGTGGGGGTGGCGGCCGGCGACCAGCCGCAGGGAGGCCACGGCGAGTTGGGCCTCCTCCTGCCAGCGCGGGTAGAGCGCCCGGGTGCGTTCGTCCAGGAACAGCATCCGGGTGAGGTTCGGGCGGCGGGCGGGATGTTCCGGGGCGTCGAGGTCCAGGTGCAGCGCCAGGAGGAGATGGCCCATGGCGTTCCAGGCGAGGACGTCGTTGCGCCGGTCCAGGACGAGGGCGGGGGTGTCCGCGAAGCTGTCGATGAGCTGGCGGACGCCCTGGTCGGCGTGGGCGGCCCGGGGCGCCGGGGGACGGCGGGAGGCGGCCGGTTCCGGTCGGGCGAGGTCCATCAGGTGGCCGTGCTCGTCCGGGGTCAGGCGCAGGGTGCGGGCGATCGCGTCGAGGACGGAGTCGGAGACCTGCTGGGCGCGGCCCTGTTCGAGCCGGGTGTAGTGGGTGACGCTCAGGCCGGCCGCCAGCGCCACCTCCTCGCGGCGCAGACCGGGGACCCGGCGGCGCTCCGCCAGCTGCGGGAGTCCGATCTCCTCGGGGGTCAGGGCGGCCCGGCGGCTGCGCAGGAAGTCGCTCAACTCGGAGAAGTCAGGCATGGCGTGCCCTTCCAGTGAGTCCGGTGACGTGGGGCGTGCCTTGCGTGCAACGGCGGCGGGGGCCGGGTGCTTCCCGCGCCGGGTGGTCGTGCCGTGACCACCCGGCGCGTGACGAGTCGTCTTTGGGGCCTGGGTGGCGGGCGGATACGGCCGCAGGATTCCTTCGGTCGAAGCCGTCGTGGCCTGTCGAAGGGAATCCCATGTCTGTCGTCGATGGTGTGGCGGAGCGGTCGGTCCTGCCCGGTCCGGGAGATCCGGGGCCGGCGCGGCTGACGTCGCGGATGCGTCTGACGCTGGTGGTGCTGCTGGTCGCGCAGTTCATGCTGGCGGTGGACTTCTCGATCCTGAACGTGGCCCTGCCGGTGATCGGACGGGGGCTGGGCTTCTCGCTGTCCGGCCTCCAGTGGATCGCGACCGCGTTCGCGTTGTGCGCGGCCGGGTTCACCCTGTTGTTCGGGCGGGTCGCGGACCTGTTCGGGCGACGCCGGCTGTTTCTGGGCGGTCTGGCCGTGCTGGGCCTGGCCTCGCTGGCCGGGGGACTGGCGACCGGACCCGAAGTCCTCGTGGCGGCCCGGGTGTTCCAGGGCCTGGCCACCGCGGCCGTCACCCCGGCCGGGCTCTCCCTGCTCACCACGTCCTTCCCCGAGGGGCCGCTGCGGCAGAAGGCCCTCGGGCTCAACGGGGCGCTGATGTCGGCGGGTTTCACCACCGGGGCCGTCCTCGGCGGGGTGCTGACCGATCTGCTGTCCTGGCGGTGGTCGTTCTTCATCAACGTGCCCGTCGCCGCGGCCGTCCTGGTGATCGCCCCCATGATCCTGGCCGAGTCCCGGCCCGAGGTCCGGCCCCGGCTGGACCTGCCCGGCGCGCTGACGGTCACCCTCGGGCTGCTCGCCGTCGTGCTCGGCTTCACCCGGGCCGGGGAACACGGCTGGGGCGACCCTGCCGCGCTGCTCGTCCTGGCCGTCGGGATCGTGCTGCTGATCGCTTTTCACCTCGTCGAACGGAGGGCGCCCGCGCCCCTCGTCCCGGCCGCCGTGCTGCGCCGGCGCACTGTCGCCTGGGGCAATATCGCCGGAGTCCTCGCCTTCCTCACCGAGACCTCCCTGGTCTTCCTGATGACCCTCTACCTCCAGCAGGTCCTCGGCTTCTCGCCGCTGGCCGCGGGACTGTCCTTCGGCGTGCTGGGACTGGGCACGGTCCTGGGCGGCACCCTGGCGCCCCGCGTCATCGCCCGCACCGGCACACGTACGGCCCTGATCACCGGCGCCCTCGTCCAGGCCGCCGCGACCGCGGCCCTGCTCGCCCTGGGCACCGGCACGCAGAGCCTCGCCCTGCTGCTGCCGGCGACGTTCGTCGGCGGCGTCGGCAACATGGTGCTCATCGTCGGCTTCATGGTCACCGCCACGAGCGGTCTGCCCGACCGGGAACAGGGCATGGCCACCGGACTGGCCACCATGAGCCAGCAGATCGGTATCACCATGGGCACCCCGATCATGAGCGCGATCGCCACCGGGGCCTCCGGCATCCTCCCCGGCGTCCGCACCGCCGTCGCCGCCGACACGGCCCTGGTCCTCGCGGCGGCCCTGATCGCCACGGTCTTCCTCAGGGACCGCAGGACCGGCTGACCGGCACCGCCGGGCCCCAGGACCCGGCGAAGGGGGCCCGTGAAGCACCGCACCGCACCAGGCGTCCGCGCCCGCGCACCAGGCCACCGGCGAGAGCGGTGGCCTGGTGCGCGCCCTCCCTCACTTGAGGCCGCTGAGCAGCACGCCGCGGACGTAGTGCTTCTGGAGGACGAGGAAGAGGGCGAGGACCGGGAGGACACTGAGGACCAGCGCGGCCATGACGACCGGCATGGTGCGGGTGGGGTCGACATGGTCCTGGAGGAGCTGGATGCCCACCGGCAGGGTCATCACGTCCGGGTCGGCGGTGGAGATCAGCAGGGCCCAGATGTACTCGTTCCAGGCGTCCACGAAGGTCAGCAGGGCGAGGGTGACCAGGACCGGCTTGGTCTGGGGGAGGACGATGCGCCACCACAGGGTGAACTCGCCGGCCCCGTCGAGCCGCGCGGCCTCCAGGATCTCGTCCGGGATGGAGATCACGAACTGGCGCGTCAGGAAGATCCCGAAGCCGTTGACGAGGAACGGCATCGCGAGCGCCACGATGCTGGCGGTCAGCCCCGCGCCACCGCGCCCGAACAGGTCGTTGCCGCCCGCCAGCGGCCAGTGCGAAAGGATCAGGAAGTGCGGGACGAAGAAGAGGAACGGCGGGAACATCATCGTCGTGAGGACGAGCCGGAAGACCAGGTCCCGGCCGGGGAAGCGCAGTTTGGCGAGCGCGTAGCCGGCCAGCGAGGACGTGAGCAGCACCGAGACGGTGATCAGCGCGGTGACGGTGACGCTGTTGCGGAACAGCAACGGCAGATTCAACTGGGTGAGCGCCGCACGGTAGTTGGCGAGGCCGAACGTCTCGGGCAGGAAGCGGTACGGCAGTCTGCCGGACTCGCCCGGCCCCTTGAACGACGTCATCACCATGTCGAGGAACGGCACCACCATCAGCACGGCACCGGACACGACCAGGAGGTACGACAGCAGCGGGAAGCGGCGGCGCCGGCTCATGTGTCCTCCCCCCTGCGCCGGAAGAGCCACAGCTGCCCCAGGGTGATCACCAGGACCACGACGAACAGCACGAACGCCGCCGCGCTCGCCGTGCCCCAGTCGCCGTACGAGAACGCCTGCCGGTACATCTCCAGCGCGGCCACCGCGGTCGCGTTCCCCGGTCCGCCCTTGGTCATCACCGTGATCAGCGCGAACGACTGGAGCCCGGTGAGGAACTGGGTGACGCAGACGAACAGCAGCGACGGCCGCAGCAACGGCAGGGTGATCCGCCAGAAGACGGTGACCGCCCCGGCGCCGTCCAGCGCCGCCGCCTCGTAGTACGTCCCCGGGACGGACTTCAGCCCCGCCGTCAGCACGAGGACCGCCGAACCGGCCGACGCCCACGCCTGTACGACCACCACCGCGGGCAGCGCGGTGTGCGGGTCCTGGAGGAACGCGACCGAACCCAGCCCGAGCGCGTTCAGGACGCCGTTGACGAGGCCGCCCGGCTCGTACATGTACTTCCACACATTGCCGACGGCGACGACGGTCGTGACCATCGGCAGGAAGTACAGCGTGCGCCACAGCCCTTGGAGCCGCAGCTTGTCGATGCAGGTGGCGACGAGCACCGACCCGGCGAGCGCGAGCGCCACCGTGCCCAGGGCGAACAGCAGGGTGTTGGTGAGGACCGGCGCGAGGAAGGTCGAGCCGTCCGCGAACAGACCGGTGAAGTTGGCCGCTCCGACCGGACGGATGTCCGAGAGGTCGAACCCGGCCCAGCGGGACGTCGACAGCAGCAGCGCGAAGCCGAGCGGCAGGACCAGGAAGGCCGCGAAGAACAGCAGCGCCGGGGCCAGGAAGAGGTACGCGACGGCGCTCTGGCGGCGCCGCGCCCGGTCCCGGCCGGTGGCGGTCCGCTGCGGGCGGCGCGTGGCCGGTGCGGTCGTCTCCGGTGCCAGGGTGTTCACCATGAGCGGGCCACCTCCCGGTCGACCTGGCGGCGGATGCTGCGCAGCGCCTGGTCGACCGACTGCTGACCGGTCCACAGCGCCTCGATGTTGGCGCGCAGCAGCGTCTTGGCCTGCTGCGCGCCCGGCCCGTTCGGTTCCGGCACCGCGTACGCCAGCGCGTCCAGGAACGGGCGCAGATTCGGGTCGCCACCCCTGCCCAGCAGGGTCCGTATGTCGTCCGCGCGGCCGGTGAGCGAGCCGACCGCCGCTTGCAGGGCGCTCATCCGGGTCACCGTCGCGCCGCCCCGCACGCGTGTCCTGTCCGCGTTGAGCCAGCGCAGGAACTCCCAGGCCTCGTCCGGGTGCCGGCAGGCCGCGTTGACCCCGAGCAGGAAGCCGGTGGAGAGCGTGGCGTGGCGGTCGCCCGCCGCGGGCACCGGCACGGGCGCGACACCGACCTCGCGGTAGTCCGCGCCCATCAGCGGCCGCAGGCTGCCCGTCCACCAGCCCGCGCTGATCACCATGGCCACCTGCCCGGACGGAAACGCCTGGTAGACGTTGACGCCGGGGACGCTGGCACCTCTGGCGACCAACCGGTGCTCCAGCTCGAACACCGCCCGTCCGGCCGGCGAGTCGAGGGCGGTGCGGCCGCCGTCCGCCGTGACGAAGCGGCCCCCGGCCGCGTTCAGCAGGGCGAGGGTCTGGCCGACGGTGGTGGAGTCGTCGTACACCGACAGCCCGAACCCCTGGACCAGGGTGTTGCCGTAACCGTCGCGCCGCGTGGTACGGGCCGCCGCCTCCTCCAACTCGGGCCAGGTGCGCGGCGGTTCGCCGAACCCGGCGGCGCGCAGCAGCCGGGTGTTGCAGTAGAGGGCGTACGTCTGCACCTCGGTGGGGTAGCCGTAGACGCCGCCGGCCGCCGACGCGGCGCGGACCGCGGCGGCGCTGTAGCCGCGCCGGATCTCCTCGGCGTGCTCGGGCGGGGCCGGCCGCAGGACACCGGCCCGCACCAGCTGGCCGGTCCACAGGCAGTACGGCTGGATGATGTCGGCGCCCTGACCGGCTGCCTGCCGGACCATGAAGGTGGTCAGCAGATCGGTGAACTCCACCGCTTCCGTGCGCACTTTGACCCGGTCGTGGGTGGCGTTCCACTCGTCCACCGGTTCCTGGAGGGCCTTTCTGAGCACCCCGCTGGAGTAGTGGGTGAGCAGGGTGAGGACGATCGGGTCCCCCGGGCGGCCGGTGCCCTGGTGCCGCCCGGCGCAGCCCGAGGCCAGCAGCGCGGAGGGCAGCGCGAGCGCGAAGTGCCGCCGGCCCAGGCCGCGCCGGGGCCGGGTCACCGGTCCGTCTCCCGGCGCAGCACCCGGAACACCCGGGTCGTGGTGAAGCCGGCCGTACGGTACAGATGGCCCGCCGGGGACCGTTCGCCGGTCCACAGGAACCACGCGCCGTGCGCCCCGTGCGCCCGCATGCGCGCGAGGACCAGGTGCAGCAGCACCTTGCCGAGCCCGGTGCCGCGCATCCGGGCCAGCACCCCGAACGGTCCGAACCGTTCCTGCGCCGATTCGTACGCGCCGTGCATCGCCCAGCCGACCAGACTCCCCGCGGGCTCCCGGACGACGACGATCCGGTCCGGCGGCGTGCCCGAGACCAGGCACTCCCGGATCGCGCGGGCCCAGTCGGGGGTGAAGTGGTCCCGCGCGAGCGCGATCAGTTCCACCAGGTCGTCGTCGGCGGGGGTCTTGAACCGGTAGCCCTGCGCCATCAGTTCGTCCCGGCGCCGGGTGACGGCCTCGGGCAGCCGGTAGCCGACCAGGGAGCGGTCCATCGCCGCCGCCTCGTACAGCGTCCGGAAGTCCAGCGAGTCGAGGAGCTTCGCCGCCTCCGGGTAGGTCCCGGCGTCCAGGCCGGGGAGCAGGTAGTTCGGGGTGTAGGAGGAGAAGTCCACCCTGGTGCGGCCGTGCGCGCGCAGCCAGTCGAGGGCCTCGGTCAGCAGCAGTCGGCCGAGGCCGTGCCCGCGGGCGGCCGGGTCGACGAAGAAGAACGGGATCCAGCCCTGGCGCGGCTCCGCGTCGGTGCCGTACAGCGGCGTCAGCCGGCGCACCGCGTAGGCCGCCCCGGCGATACGGCCGTCCCCGGCCACCGCGACCCGCAGGCCCTCCGGGTCGAAGTTGGCGTCCAGCAGCACCAGGGAACGGAAGCGGTCCGCGGTGACCGGATCGGCCGGCGCGCTCCGGCCCCAGGCCTCGACCAGCGAGGGCCCGTCACCGGCCCGGAACCCGCGAACCTCGGTGTCCCCGAGCGGAGTCGATGTCATCGGCGGGATCGCCCTCCCCGGCTCTCGGCGGCGCAGCGGTACGTCGTCATCCGCCCGGAATGTACAGGGATGTATGCCGAAGGGCCGTGATTGGAAAGGGTTTTGAACGCGTTCAATTTCGGCGTACGCTCTGCGCATGAGCGACAGAGCCGCCCTGCTGAAGGGCATTCGTGGCTGGCTGGTCTTCTTCGTGGTGTGCCTGGTGCTGAGCGGCGCCACGGCCTTTCCGCTGGTCCACGAACTGCGCTGGACCGAGAGCGGGTTGCGGGCGCTGGCGGTGCCGGACCGGGTGCCGGGGCTGATGGAGTGGATCGGGCGGGTGCGGGGCGGGCTCGACGCCGTGGACGAGAAGTACCCGTTCGTGCTCTACGGCACGGACTGGCTGGCGTTCGCCCATCTCGTCATCGCGGTCGCCTTCTACGGTCCGTACCGCGACCCGGTGCGCAACATCTGGGTGATCGAGTTCGGGATGATCGCCTGCGCCGGGATCATCCCGCTCGCCCTCGTCTGCGGTCCGATCCGGGGCATCCCGTTCTGGTGGTCCCTGATCGACATGTCGTTCGGCGTGCTCGGCGTCGTCCCGCTGTACGTCGTGCGCCGGAAGATCAAGCGGCTGGAGGCGTTGACCGGCGCCGATGCCCTCGCGGTCGCGCACCTCAACGCCTGAGCCGGCGCTCCCGGACCGCGTTCACGGCTCCGTCCGCGCGCGCTGCCACGGACTCGGTCCCGTGCCCTGCCGCCACGCCTCCAGGTCCTGGCCGTCCACACAGACGATGCCGCACTCGTCCGCGTACTCGAGGGCGGGCGCGGTGAAGTCGCTCGTGGTGACGAGCGCCGCGACATCGGCCTCGTGGATGGTGAAGCAGGTCCCGCCGAACCGCTGCATGTCCTGCGAACCGACCTTGTGGGCCTCGCCGTACAGCTTGCACTGGATGACCACGCGCAGGCCGTCCGCCGTGTGCGCGATGACGTCCGCCCCCAAGTCGCCCGCGCCGCCCACCACTTCCACGGACCGGCAGTCGTCGCGGACGCACAGCTCGGCCACGGCCTGCTCGAACCCGTCGGGATCCAGCTCGGCGTGGTCGGAGAGCAGGCCGGGGACGACCGGCCGTCCGACGACCTCCTCGTCCGGCCCGGCGGCGACGGGCACGGTCGCCTCCGGGCCCGGGACCGCCTCCCGGCGGACGGCGCCCGCGGACGCCTCCGCCGGCAGGCCGCTCCCCGGCGCCCCCGGCCCGACCGCGTCCCGTGCCCCGCCGTCCAGGCTGCCGGCCGCCTCCACCGCCGCCTCCTCCAGCGCCCGCGCGGCTCGGCGCGCGCCTCGCGCGGCGGACCAGCGGCGCCACCTGGACCGGGACAGCAGCGCGACCGCGACGCCCAGCATCACCAACGCGCCGACCCACGACGGACGGTGCTCCACGGCGGCCGCCGCGGTACGCACCACGAAGCCGAGCAGGCACAGGACGACCGCCAGCAGCAGGAAGAACAGGGCGGTGGCCCGCAGATCGAAGCGCTGGTCGTCGCGGGGGCGCCGCCCTGGGCGTATGGGTATGGTCACGCGGTTTCCCTCCTGGCCGGGGACAGCAAAGCTCGGTGGACCGTCACGTGCCGAGGGCGGACGCGGGCGGCCGGAAGCAGGCGACGACGTCCTTGCCGCGGGGGCAGTGGTGCACCTCCCACTCGTGGGCGAGGGCGTCGACCAGGAGCAGCCCGCGCCCGCCCGGGGCGTCGGCGCCGGGACGCCGCTGCTCGGGGAGCCGGGAATCGGCGTCGTGCACGGTCACATGGAGGCAGCCGTCGTCCCAGGTGAGGATCAGCTGCGCCGTGCTGTGCGCGTGGACGTGGGCGTTGGTGACGAGTTCGGAGACGGTCAGCAGGACCGAATCCACCAGCTCTGGCGCCGTCCGGGTCCAGCCGAGCGTCTCCAGATGCGCCCGTGTCCAGTCCCGGGCCGCTTTCACGCCGCTGCTGATGGGCAGTGTGCGCGCCCACCCCACAGCCTTCAACGAGGACCCGTCTTCCACTGTCTCCTCCTTCGGCGACCGGCTGTACCCCTTCCGTCTGCCCGCGTTCGGCGGATACAGCTACCGGTCGTGCCCGCGTCCGCGCCCGGCGCGGCGGGAGAGGTCCGCGCGGCGCCGCTACGGCCGGTCGAGGGCCGCGAGGACGATCCGCCGGGTGACGGCGTTCGTCGCATCGCCCTCGGCGTCGGTGGCGCCGACCGAGTGGACGAGGGTGCGGCGCAGGTCCCGGGTCGCGGCGATGCCGTTCGCCCAGCCGTACCGCGCGCCGGACTTGGCCCAGTGCACCGCGCCCGGGAAGTGCGTGCCGCTGGCGTGGTTGGGCAACTGCCGTACGGTGACGGGCCCGAACTTTCCGCCGAGCAGCCCCGGCAGATAGTGCTGGACCGGCGTGCTCGGCCCGACCCGCCCCTCGGCCGCGAGCCGCAGCACGGTCGCCGCCGTCACCACCTTCGTGAGCGACCCGGCGCGGAACCGGGCCTCGGGGTCCGCCGCCCGGCCGCCGGCCAGGTCGTGCACCCCGGCGCTGCCCCGCCGGGCGCCGTCGGTGCCGCCGACCCGGACGAGCGCGTCGGTCGCGTCGTCCCCGGGCAACCCGGCGAGCGCGGCCCGCGGCGCCGCCGCGTCCGGGGCGGTGCCCCCGCTG
>NZ_VOGW01000199.1:191963-193990 GCF_007896895.1 Streptomyces misionensis
AGGGTCAGGGCGGTGGCGGTGAGGACGGCGGCGCGGGTGCGCGGACGCATGCGGGCCACCTCTGGTGAAGCGCCCTGGAAGGAGGGGTGCCGTACGGGACTTACCCCTGGGGGAGCCGCCGCGGGGCGCTGCGCGGGGCCCGCCGCGCGCTCCTCCCCGCGCTTCTCCCCGTGCTCTCCGCCGGGGCCGAACGCAGGCCGTGCAGGACGTCGATGCGGTTGGTGGTGATCGAGTCCACGCCCAGGTCCAGCAGCCGGGACAGGGCGCGCCGGGTGTCCGGGGTCCAGACGGAGACGAGCCGGCCGTCCCGGTGGACGCGGGCGACCAGGTCCCGGTCCACCAGGGAGAAGCGGTAGTTGAGCCAGCGCGGGCGGATCGCGGCCAGCAGCGCGGGCCGGGGCGGGGCGAGCGTCGTCCAGGTGAGGGCGATCTCGGCGGCCGGGTCGGCCGCGCGGACGGTGAGCATGGTCTCGGCGCCCGCGCTGTAGTACACCCGGTCCCCGGCCCCGCTCTGCCGGATCACGTCCAGGATGCGATCCATCGTCCGCCGGGTCACCGGCCCGCACAGGTCCACCATCACCCGGCTGTCCCCGGTCGCCGCCAGCGCCTGCGCCAGCGTCGGCACCCGGCCGCCGGTGAGTCCGCCGACCTCCTCGGCGGACAGCGCGCTCAGCGGCCGCTCCACCTCCCACAGCCGCTCCAGCGTGTCGTCGTGCAGCAGCACGGGCACGCCGTCACGGGTGAGCCGTACGTCGATCTCGACCACGTCCGCGCCCCGGTCGAGCGCGGAACGCAGCGAGTCGACGGTGTT
The DNA here is from genome assembly GCF_007896895.1 of Streptomyces misionensis. GTDB lineage: Bacteria > Actinomycetota > Actinomycetes > Streptomycetales > Streptomycetaceae > Streptomyces > Streptomyces misionensis_A. Next base: position 192,775 of record NZ_VOGW01000199.1, read on the forward strand.
CTCGCGGAACCGGTAGGGGTCGCCGCGGTGGGCCACGGCGGTCACGTTCTGCATGGCCTCTATTGTCGTGCGCCTCAGCCGGCGAGCCAGCGCGAGGTGTACGTGTCGATCTCCGCCCCGATCCGCGCCTTGCCCGCCGGGTCCAGGAAGGACGCCTCCACGGCGTTCTTGGCGAGGTCCGCGAGGCCGCGCTCGTCCAGGTCGAGGAGGCGGGCGGCCACCGCGTACTCGTTGTCGAGGTCGGTGCCGAACATCGGCGGGTCGTCGGAGTTGATCGTGATCAGCACCCCCGCCTTCGCGAACTCCTTGAGCGGGTGCTCGTCCAGGCTGCGCACCGCGCGGGTGGCGATGTTGGACGTCGGGCAGACCTCCAGCGGGATGCGCCGCTCGGCGAGGTGCGCGAGCAGCAGCGGGTCCTGCGCGGAGCTGGTGCCGTGCCCGATGCGCTCGGCGCGCAGCTCGCCCAGCGCGTCCCACACCGTCTGCGGGCCGGTGGTCTCGCCCGCGTGCGGCACGGAGTGCAGACCGGCGGCGATGGCCCGGTCGAAGTACGGCTTGAACTGCGGGCGGGGCACGCCGATCTCGGGCCCGCCGAGCCCGAACGACACCAGGCCCTCCGGGCGGATCCGGTCGTCGGTGGCGAGCCGGGCGGTCTCCTCGGCGGACTCCAGACCGGCCTCGCCGGGGATGTCGAAGCACCAGCGCAGCGCGGTGCCGAAGTCGGTCTCGGCGGCCTTGCGGGCGTCCTCGATCGCGGCCATGAAGGCCCGTTCGTCTATGCCGCGCCGGGTGGAGGAGTACGGCGTGATGGTCAGCTCGGCGTAGCGCACCTGCTGGCGGGCCAGGTCGCGGGCCACCTCGTAGGTGAGCAGCCGGACGTCCTCCGGCGTGCGGATCAGGTCCACCACCGACAGGTACACCTCGATGAAGTGCGCGAAGTCGGTGAAGGTGAAGTACTCGGCCAGGGCCTCGGGGTCGCTGGGCACCTTGGAGTCCCGGTGGCGGGCGGCCAGCTCCGAGACGATGCGGGGGGAGGCGGAGCCCACGTGGTGGACGTGCAGTTCGGCCTTGGGCAGTCCGGCGATGAACGCCCGCAGATCGCGGTCGGCCGTGCCGGCGGCGGGTACGGAACTGTCGGTCAAGGGGTCCTCCCCGAGCTGGGCGCCGACGGGCCCTCACGGGCGCGGCGCGGGTGATCGGCTGATCGTCGAAGGAC
>NZ_VOGW01000199.1:194261-197164 GCF_007896895.1 Streptomyces misionensis
GTAAATGGCGAAAGCCCCGAGCTGAGGTAGGGAGACGCCGTCGTTGCTGGTGCGCAAGCGATTGTGAGGGGCCGTGGGCATGCCGGGCCGGCAGTTGAGGCCCGTAGGGGACACGGGATAGACGGACCGCCCGGGGGGCGGTGCGGGCGCCGGGGGCATGCCGATGGCCCCCCAGAACGGCATGGGCACCGCGGCGATGGTGCTCGGCATCCTGTCGATCTGTCTGTTCTGCCTGTACGGCGTCGTCTCGCTGGTGCTGGGCATCCTCGCGGTGGTCTTCGGCGTCAAGGGCCGCCGACGGGCCGAGCGCGGCGAGGCCACCAACCACGGGCAGGCCCAGGCGGGCCTGATCATGGGGGTCATCGGCATCATCGTCGGCGTCGCCATGATCGTGCTGCTGCTCGTGATCGGCATCAGCGCCTTCAACGAGGACTCGTCGAACTCCGACCCCTACTACGGCTCGGCCCACTCCCTCTCGGCCACGGTGGCGTCGGAACGCTGACGCGCGGCCCCGGCGCCGCCGAGCGCCCCGGTGGCCCGGAGACCCGGGCCACCACCCGCGCCGAGGCCCGGACCGGACAACGCTGCCGGTCGCAGCAAGCGTCCCGCCAGCTCCGCCCGTGCCTCCATCAGCGCGAAACCCAGCAGGTTCAGTCCGCGCCACCGCTCCGGGTCGGACGCCGCGTCGTCGGCCGCCGGCAGGCCGATGCCCCACACCCGGTCCAGCGGGCTCGCCTCGACCAGGACGCGGTCGCCCGTGCCCAGCAGGAAGGCGCGCAGGGCGTCGTCGGCGGCGAACTTGTGGACGCTGCCCTCGACCACGATGCGGAAGCGCTCCCGCTCCCATATCTCCTCGTCGAAGCCGCGGACCAGGCGGCCCGCCTTCTTGGCCTCGGCGGGACGGGCCGCGGACAGCACCCGCTCCTCCGCCCGCTCGTCGCCGAACAGACGGGCCTTGCCGGCCATCATCCAGTGCTCGGCCGTCGCGTAGTGCTTTCCGTCGACCACGAACGGCGACGGCCACCACTGGCTGAGACAGCTCGCGCCGATCGTGCCGTCCGGCCGGGGCCGGTGGCCCCAGAAGTGCAGGTACTTGATGCGGGACCCCGCCCGGACCTCGCTGACCAGGGCTTCCAGCCCGTTGATCCTCCCCATGCACGCGAGTCTGACACGCACCACTGACACACCGTCCGCCTTTTCCGCACCCGACTCGACACCTGGTCGACAGATTCCGTTGCGTAACCAAAAGGCAACAACGGAATCACTTGTTGGAGGCTAACGGCTCTGTCAGGATCGGCACTCAATTCGAGCTGGAGCTACGCCACCCACCCCTCGCACGGGGTGCAGGGCGGAGGAGAGCGACATGCACAACCCGGGCACCGCCACCCAGGAACGATTTCCCGCCGAGGACCGTTTCGCCGAGGGCGCGCAGTTCATCGCCGGCCGTCTGACCAGGGGCACTTCGGGCCGTACCCACGCCGTGGTCGACCCGGCCACCGGCACCGAGGTGTTCACCTACGACCTGGCCGGCACCGACGACGTCGACGCGGCCGTCGCCGCCGCCCGCGAGGCCTTCCCGGGCTGGGCCTCGGCCACCCCGGGCGAGCGCTCGGACGCCCTGCACCGCTTCGCCGCCGTGCTCGCCGACCGCGCCGAGGAGTTCGCCCGCGCGGAGTCCCTCCAGTGCGGCAAGCCGCTGAAGCTGAGCCGCGAGTTCGACGTCCCGGGGACCGTCGACAACACCGCCTTCTTCGCCGGTGCCGCGCGGCACCTCCAGGGGCAGTCGGCCGGTGAGTACTCCGGGGACCACACCTCGTACGTCCGGCGCGAGCCGATCGGGGTCGTCGGGTCCATCGCGCCCTGGAACTACCCGCTCCAGATGGCCGCCTGGAAGGTGCTCCCGGCGATCGCCGCGGGCAACACCATCGTGCTGAAGCCCGCCGAGCTGACCCCGCTGACCTCCCTGCTGTTCGCCCGCGCCGCCACCGACGCGGGCCTGCCGGACGGCGTGATCAACATCGTCACCGGCACCGGCCGGGAGGCCGGCGAGCACCTGGTCGGCCACCCCGACGTGGCGATGACCTCCTTCACCGGGTCCACCGCCGTCGGCAAGCGCGTCGCCGAGGTCGCCACCGCCACCGTCAAGCGGCTCCATCTGGAACTGGGCGGCAAGGCCCCGTTCGTCGTCTTCGACGACGCCGACCTGGAGGCCGCCGTCCACGGCGCCGTCGCCGGCGCGCTCATCAACACCGGCCAGGACTGCACCGCCGCCACCCGCGCCTACGTACAGCGGCCGCTGTACGAGGAGTTCGTCGCGCGCACCGCCGCCCTGATGGAGACCGTGCGGCTCGGCGACCCGTTCGCCCCCGGCACCGACCTCGGCCCCCTCATCTCGCACGCCCAGCGCGACCGGGTCGCCGGCTTCGTGGACCGCGCCCGCGCCTACGCCCGCGTGGTGACCGGCGGCGAGGCCCCCGGCGGCGACCTGGCGAAGGGCGCCTACTACCGGCCCACCCTGATCGCCGGCGCCCCGCAGGACAGCGAGATCGTCCAGTCCGAGATCTTCGGCCCGGTCCTGGTCGTCCTGCCCTTCGACAGCGACGACGAGGGCATCCGGCTGGCCAACGACACCCCCTACGGCCTCGCGGCCTCCGCCTGGAGCGGCAGCGTCTACCGCGCCAACCGCGCCACCCGCGACATCAAGGCGGGCTGCGTCTGGATCAACGATCACATCCCGATCATCAGCGAGATGCCGCACGGAGGCTCCAAGGCGTCCGGCTTCGGCAAGGACATGTCGGTGTACTCCTTCGAGGAGTACACGCAGGTCAAGCACGTAATGTTCGACAACACGGCGGTGGCCCGCAAGGACTGGCACCGCACGATCTTCGGGGACCGGTAGGAGC
>NZ_VOGW01000199.1:197422-218201 GCF_007896895.1 Streptomyces misionensis
CCCCCTCCCCTCCCGAAAGGCCACCACGTGCATGGAGAGTTACGAACCCGACCGCCTGACAGCGGTCGAACTGGCCGCCGTACGCCGTAGTTTCCGCAGTGGCAGGGCCGCGCTGACCCGCCGTTCGCTGCTGCGCGCCTCCGCCGGGGGCGCGCTCGCGATCGGTGGACTCGGGACCCTGAGCGCCTGCGGCATCCCCGCCGCCGCCAAGAACCAGGGCGGCGTGTCCGCCGACGACCACTCGGCCGACGAGAAGGTCGTCAACTTCTCCAACTGGCCCGAGTACATCGACGTGGACGACAAGGGCAAGAGCCACCCCACGCTCGACGCGTTCGCCAAGCGGTCCGGCATCCGGGTCAAGTACACCGAGGACATCAACGACAACGACGAGTTCTTCGGCAAGATCCAGCCGGAGCTGGCCGCCGGCCAGGACACCGGCCGCGACCTCATCGTGCTCACCGACTGGCTCGCCGCCCGCATGATCCGGCTCGGCTACGTCCAGAAACTCGACGCGGCCCATCTGCCGCACGCCTTCGCCAACCTGTCGGACCAGTTCCGCGACCCCGACTGGGACCCCGGCCGCGCCTACTCCTACCCCTGGCAGGGCATCTCCACCGTCGTCGCCTTCAACAAGAAGGCCCTCGGCGGCATCGAGGTGAAGTCGGTTTCCGACCTGCTCGACAACCCCAGGCTCAAGGGCCGCGTCGGCATGCTGACCGAGATGCGCGACACCATCGGCATGGTGCTGCTCGACATGGGCAAGGACCCGGCCAAGTTCACCGACGACGACTACGACGCGGCCATCGCGCGCGTCCAGAAGGCCGTCGACAAGGGCCAGATCCGCCGCTTCACCGGCAACGACTACACCTCCGACCTCGCCAAGGGCGACATCGCCGCCTGCGTCGCCTGGGGCGGGGACATCGTCCAGCTCCAGGCGGACAACCCGGACGTCGGCTACGTCATCCCGGACAGCGGCTACATGACGTCGACCGACAACCTGATGGTCCCGAACAAGGCACGCCACAAGACGAACGCCGAACGGCTCATCGACTACTACTACGAGCCCGAGCCCGCCGCCGCACTCGCCGCCTACGTCAACTACGTGAGCCCCGTCGCGGGAGTGGTTCCCTATCTCTCCAGAATCGACAAGTCGGCCGCGAGCAATCCGCTGATCGTGCCCGACAAGGCGATGCAGGCGAAGTCCCATGCCTTCCGCGCCCTGACGCAGAAGGAAGAGACCGCCTACCAGCAGAAGTTCTCGAAGCTCACAGGGGCGTGACGACCACGATGACGACAGACAACAGCGGCGACGTCCGCCTCTCCGGCATAGGCAAGACCTACGGCGCCTTCACCGCGGTGCACCCGCTGGACCTGACCGTGCCCCAGGGCTCCTTCTTCGCCCTGCTCGGCGCGTCCGGCTGCGGCAAGACCACCACCCTGCGCATGATCGCGGGCCTGGAGCAGCCGACCAGCGGCACCGTGCGCCTCGGCGACCAGGACGTCACCCACCTGCCGCCGTACAAACGGCCGGTCAACACGGTCTTCCAGTCCTACGCGCTCTTCCCGCACCTCGACATCTTCGAGAACGTCGCCTTCGGGCTGCGCAGGCGCGGCATCAAGAGCGTCAAGAAGCAGGTGGAGGAGATGCTGGAGCTGGTCCAGCTCGGCGAGCAGGCGCGCAAGAAGCCGCACCAGCTCTCCGGCGGCCAGCAGCAGCGTGTCGCCGTGGCCCGCGCGCTGATCAACCACCCCAAGGTGCTGCTGCTCGACGAGCCGCTCGGCGCCCTCGACCTGAAGCTGCGCCGCCAGATGCAGCTGGAGCTCAAGCGCATCCAGACCGAGGTCGGCATCACCTTCATCCATGTCACGCACGACCAGGAGGAGGCCATGACCATGGCCGACACGGTCGCGGTGATGAACGGCGGCCGGGTCGAGCAACTGGGCGCGCCCACCGACCTGTACGAGAACCCGAAGACCACCTTCGTCGCCAACTTCCTCGGCACCTCCAACCTGATCGAGGCCGAGGTCGACACCAAGGATGGCGCGGACGTCGTGGTCAAGGCCGGCGGCGACAAGCTGGTGCTGCCCGCCGCGCGGTGCAGCGCGCCCGCCCCGGCCGGCGGCAAGGTGCTGGTCGGCATCCGCCCCGAGAAGATCGCGCTCGCCCACGCCGACGACGCGGGCGCCGTCCCGCAGGGCCGCAACCGCCTCACCGGGAAGATCGCCGACGCCAGCTTCATCGGCGTCTCCACCCAGTACGTCATCGACAGCCCGGCCTGCGCCGGACTCTCGGTCTACGTCCAGAACGTCGAGCGGGACGCCCGGCTGGTCCCCGGCGCGGACGTCGTCCTGCACTGGAGCCCGGCGCACACCTTCGGCCTCGACGCGGCCCAGGCCATCGACGCGGGCACCGGGGAAGAGGTCGCCGCCTGATGTCGACGCTCACCGAGGCGCCCCCGCCGCTCGCGCCCGCCGAACCGGCGGCCGAGGCCCCCCGCAAGCGCGGCCGGTTCACGCCGTACTGGCTGCTGCTGCCCGGCATCCTGTGGCTGATCGTCTTCTTCGCGCTGCCCCTGGTCTACCAGGCCTCCACGTCCGTGCAGACGGGCTCCCTGGAGGAGGGCTACAAGGTCACCTGGCACTTCGCGACCTACTGGGACGCCCTGTCCGAGTACTGGCCGCAGTTCCTGCGCTCCCTGTGCTACGCGGCCGGCGCCACCGTGCTGTGCCTGCTGCTCGGCTACCCGCTGGCCTATCTGATCGCGTTCCGCGCCGGCCGCTGGCGCAACCTGATCATGATCCTGGTGATCGCGCCGTTCTTCACCAGCTTCCTGATCCGCACCCTGGCCTGGAAGACGATCCTCGCGGACAACGGCCCGATCGTGCACGCGCTGAACTCGCTGCACGTCCTGGACCTCACCAACTGGCTCGGCTGGACGGCCGGCGACCGGGTGCTGGCCACCCCGCTCGCGGTGGTGTGCGGACTGACGTACAACTTCCTGCCGTTCATGATCCTGCCGCTGTACACCTCGCTGGAGCGGATCGACGGGCGGCTGCACGAGGCGGCCGGCGATCTGTACGCCAAGCCGTGGACCACCTTCCGCAAGGTGACCTTCCCGCTGTCGATGCCGGGCGTGGTCTCCGGCACGCTGCTCACGTTCATCCCGGCGGCCGGCGACTATGTCAACTCCGAACTCCTCGGCTCCACCGACACGCGCATGATCGGCAATGTGATCCAGACGCAGTTCCTGCGCATCCTGGACTACCCGACGGCCGCGGCCCTCTCCTTCATCCTCATGGCCGCGATCCTGGCCATGGTGACGATCTACATCCGCCGGTCCGGGACGGAGGACCTGGTCTAAATGCCCGTCGTCAACTGGCTCAAGCGCCATCTCGTCGTCATCGCGGGTCTGTTCACCCTCGCCTATCTGCTGCTGCCGAACGTCATCGTCACGGTGTTCTCCTTCAACAAACCGAAGGGGCGCTTCAATTACCAGTGGCAGCGGTTCTCGCTGGACGCCTGGAAAAAGCCGTGCGGCGTCGCCGACATGTGCGGCTCGCTGTCCATCAGCCTCCAGATCGCCGTCTGGGCGACGCTCGGCGCCACCGTCCTCGGCACGATGATCGCCTTCGCGCTGGTCCGCTACCGCTTCCGCGCCCGCGGCGCCATCAACTCGCTGATCTTCCTGCCGATGGCGATGCCCGAGGTCGTCATGGCCGCCTCGCTGCTCACCCTCTTCCTCAACCTCGGTGCTCAGCTGGGGTTCTGGACGATCCTGATCGCGCACATCATGTTCTGCCTCAGCTTCGTCGTCACCGCGGTCAAGGCGCGTGTGATGTCGATGGACCCGCGCCTGGAGGAGGCCGCCCGGGACCTGTACGCCGGGCCCGTGCAGACCTTCCTGCGGGTCACCCTGCCGATCGCGGCACCCGGAATCGCCGCGGGCGCGCTGCTGTCCTTCGCGCTGTCCTTCGACGATTTCATCATCACCAATTTCAACGCGGGTTCGACCGTCACCTTCCCCATGTTCGTGTGGGGCTCGGCGCAGCGCGGAACGCCCGTGCAGATCAATGTGATCGGCACGGCCATGTTCCTCCTCGCGGTGCTGTTCGTCCTGGTATCGATGCTGATCACCAACCGCCGTAACCATCAGAAGGCGTAAGCCGAAAAGCGCAAAGCCCTGTAGGGAGTTGAAATCATGGCCCCAAGCGCCATGAGTCGTGGCAAAGACAACTGGATCGCCTCTCTCTCGGAAGCCCAGCCGGTCCCGTACTGGCTGGAAGACCCTGGAAAGCCGCAGCCCGAGCCGGCCCTGACCGGCCCCGAGACCTGCGACCTGCTGGTCGTCGGCGGCGGGTACAGCGGACTGTGGACCGCGCTGTGCGCCAAGGAGCGCGACCCGGGGCGGGACGTGGTCCTGCTGGAAGGCCGCGAGGTGGGCTGGGCCGCCTCCGGCCGCAATGGCGGCTTCTGCGCCGCCTCCCTCACCCACGGCCTGCCCAACGGGCTGACCCGCTGGCCCGACGAGATCCACAAGCTGGAGGAGCTGGGCCGGCGCAACCTCGACGAGATCGAGGCGGCCGTGGCCCGCCACGGCATCGACTGCGATTTCGAGCGCACCGGCGAGATCGACGTGGCCACCGAGACCTACCAGGCCCGGGAGCTGCGCGACTGGCACCAGGAACTCGGGGAGCGGGGCCTCGCGGACGGGATCGACTTCCTGGACGCCGACGCCGTGCGCGCCGAGGTGAACTCGCCGACCTTCCAGGCCGGTCTGTGGGACCGCCGGGGCGTGGCCATGCTGCACCCGGCGAAGCTCGCCTGGGGCCTGAAGCGGGCCTGCCTCCGGCTCGGGGTACGGGTGTACGAGCACACCCCCGCCCTCACCCTGAAGCAGTACGGCGCCGGGATGGCCGTCCGCACCCCCTACGGCGCCGTACGGGCCCGCAAGGTGGCGCTCGGCACCAACATCTTCCCCAGCCTGCTGCGGCGCGTGCGCTCGTACACCGTCCCGGTCTACGACTACGCGCTGATGACCGAGCCGCTGACCCCCGAACAGCTGTCGGCCGTCGGCTGGCGGGGCAGACAGGGGCTGGGGGACAGCGCCAACCAGTTCCACTACTTCCGGCTGTCCGCGGACAACCGCATCCTGTGGGGCGGTTACGACGCCGTCCACCACTACGGCGGCCGGGTGCGGGCGGAGTACGACGACCGCCCGGAGACGTACGCCAAGCTCGCGGGGCACTTCTTCACTTGCTTCCCGCAGCTGGAGGGCGTGCGCTTCACCCACGCCTGGGGCGGCGCGATCGACACCTGCTCCCGCTTCTCGGCGTTCTTCGGCACCGCCCACCAGGACAAGGTGGCGTACGCCGCGGGCTACACCGGCCTCGGCGTCGGCGCGACCCGCTTCGGCGCGAACGTGATGCTGGACCTGCTGGACGGCGAGCGCACCGAGCGCACCGAGCTGGAGATGGTGCGCAAGCGGCCGCTGCCGTTCCCGCCGGAGCCGTTCGCCTGGACCGGCATCGCCCTCACCAAGTGGTCCCTGGCCCGCGCGGACGCCCACGGCGGCCGCCGGAACCTGTGGCTGCGCACCATGGACCGGCTGGGGCTGGGCTTCGACAGCTAGCTGTTCTGTCCGGGGAGGTTGTGGACAGGTGAGCCAGGTCTCGGCTGAGAGATCTTGAACGGGTGAGGGCCTTCCGGGTTTGGTGTGGATTGCGACGTCTACACCAACCAGAAAGGCCCTCGTGGTCCACCGTAATGCACCCCTGACCGAGACCGGCCGCCTGCGTCTGGCGCGATGCGTGGTCGAGGACGGCTGGCCGCTTCGGCGGGCCGGCGAACGCTTCCAGGTCTCGCCCACCACGGCCCAGCGGTGGGCCGACCGTTACCGCCGGCTCGGCGAGGCGGGCATGGCCGACCGCTCGAGCCGGCCCCACCACAGCCCTGGCCGCACTCCGACCCGCACCGAGCGACGGGTCATCAAGGTCCGCCTGGCGCGCAGGTGGGGGCCGGCCCGCATCGCGCACTTTCTGCACCTGGTGCCTTCGACCGTGCACCGTGTCCTGACCCGCTACGGCCTGGCCCGCCTGACCCATCTCGACCGGGCCACGGGCCACGTCGTGCGCCGCTACGAACGCGAGCGGCCCGGCGAACTGGTGCATGTGGACATCAAGAAGCTGGGCAACATCCCCGACGGCGGCGGGCACAAGGTCCACGGCAGGGCCCAGGGCGGCCGCAACAGCTCCGCGCACCGCGACCCCGCCCGGCCCCGCACCGCCGGCGGCCGTCCCAACCTCGGCTACAGCTACCTGCACACCGCCGTCGACGACCACTCCCGCCTGGCCTACAGCGAGATCCATGCGGACGAGAAGAAGGAGACCGCCACCGGCTTCTGGCAGCGGGCCCACGCCTTCTTCACCCATGCCGGGATCACCGTCGAACGGGTGCTGACCGACAACGGCTCCTGCTACCGCTCACACGACTGGCGCGATGCCCTGGCAGCAGCCGGGATCGTCCACAAGCGAACCCGGCCCTACCGACCCCAGACGAACGGCAAGGTCGAACGCTTCAACCGCACCCTGCTGGACGAGTGGGCCTACGCCCGCCCCTACCGGTCAGAAACCGAGCGCCGCGAAGCGTTCCCGCAGTGGCTGCACACATACAATCACCACCGCGGACACACCGCACTGAAAGGGCAACCACCCGCCAGCCGCGTCCCCAACCTCACGGGTCAGTACAGCTAGCCTGGAGTTGTTCGGGCGGCCGTTCGGGCCAGGGAGTCCTCCTGGCGGCGATCTTGTGGCCGAGTGGGCGCGGGGCACGCGTCCGCCCTCCGATTTACGCGTGGGTTCCCGGGTTCCATGAGTCCATGAGGTCGAGGCGCCGCACAGGGCCGGCGCGCACATCACAGACCTTCCGCTCCGTCGGCCGGGCGCGTGAACCAGGCGGGAGTACGGAGATGGCTTGGAATATCACCGGTACGTACCTCGAGAGCTGCAACTGCGAGACCGTGTGCCCGTGCACCACATCGGGCCTGACCGCGCCCGCCGACAACGAGCGCTGCCAGGTGACCCTCGCGTTCCACGTCGCGCGGGGTGAGGTCGGTGGTGTGGACGTGGCGGACCGCAGCGTCGTCGTCTTCGCCGACGCGCCCCGCGTGATGGCCGACGGCGGCTGGCAGGTCGTGCTGTACATCGACGCTTCGGCCGACGACGGCCAGGCGGACGCGCTGGGCAAGGTCTTCTCCGGCCAGGTGGGCGGGCCGATGGTGGCGCTCGTCCCGCTCATCGGCGAGGTGCCCGGCGTCGAACGCGCGTCCATCGACTTCCACGACGACGGTCGCCGCCACGCGGTGCGGGTGGCGGACGCCATCGACATCGAGGTCGAGGACCAGGTCGCTCCCCAGTTCGGTGCGGACGGTCCCGTGATGGGGCTGACCGGCATGTTCCACCCGGCGAGCAGCACGCTGACGATCGCCCGGTCGACGCGGGCCCTCGGCAAGGACGTACACGGCCGCTCGTGGGACTTCACCGGCCGCAACGCGCACTCGGCGCCCTTCTCGTGGTCGGCGTGACCCGGACGGCGATCACCGTCCGCCACGGTGCGGGCCACCCGGGGGCGGTGCTGCTCACGGCGGCCGTGGCCTGGGCATGGGTGGTGCTGCGCCGGGAACTGGACGCACGTGCGCGTCAGGCGGGCGTGCCGGGAGACGTCGGCATAGTGCTTGCCGACCGGCTGGGTTGCCTGGACCGTCCCGCGTTCGCGGGTTTCTTCGACACCTCGGCCGGGGCGCGGCCCTTCACCCTGCGGTCGCTCGACCACCCGCTGCGAGTGAGGATCGACCTGCCGGAGCGTGCCCATCCCGAAGCCGCTCAATTGCTGGGCCGGTTGGTGCTCGCCCAATTCATGGCCGGCATGGCCACCCGGGCGGACCGCTCACTGTTCGCCTGCCTCGTCCTGGACGACGCGACACACGCGATCACCTCCGGGTCCGTGCGCGCCCTGCGCCGGCTTCGGGACAGTCACGCCGGAGTGGTGCTGAGCCTGCGATCCCTGGCCGATGTGCCGGAACACCTGCGGCAGCCGCTGATCGCGGCGGTCGGCTGCCATGCCGCCTTCTCGGGGATCACCACCTGGGAGGGTGCGCTGTTCGCCCAGGCGTGGGGCACGGAATGGGTGGAGACGACCGAGGTCGCCAAGCACACCGTGTTCGCGAACCAGCCGTTGACCCGGCTGATCCACGCCGTCCGGAAACTGGGCACCGGCAAGCCGGTCACCACGGACGCCGTCACCGTCCGCCAAGTCGAACGCGAGCGTTGGTCCGCGTCCGAGTTGGCGCACGGGGTGCCGGCCGGGCACGCGGTGTTGTCGTTGAGCAGCGTGCGGGGGGAGCACGCGCCGCCGTTGCTGGTGGATCTGCGGGGCTGAGGGCCAGCGGGCGATCGTACGGTGAGGCAGAATCGGCCTAGGCCGTTCATACGCGGCGGCCAAGACACTCCGCCACCACCGTGAAGGCCCCATGCCCCCGACCCTCGCCTCGCTCGTCCACCACTCGGCGCTGAAGCTGACCGTGCGCGCCGGCGAGGACCGCCTCGACGTGCCCGTGCGCTGGGCGCACGTCAGCGAGCTGGCCGACCCCGTGCCGTACATGGAGGGCGGCGAGCTGCTGCTGATCACCGCGCTGAAGCTGGACGCGGAGGACCCCGAGGCCATGCGGCGCTACGTGCGGCGGCTGGCCGGGGCGGGCGTGGTCGGGCTGGGGTTCGCCGTCGGGGTCAACTACGAGGAGATCCCCGAGGCACTCGTCGACGCCTGCGCCCAGGAGCCGCTGCCGCTCCTGGAGGTACCCCGCCGTACCCCCTTCCTCGCCATCAGCAAGGCCGTCTCCGCCGCCATCGCCGCCGACCAGTACCGCGCGGTCACCGCGGGCTTCGCCGCCCAGCGCGAGCTGACCAAGCAGGCCCTGAACTCCGGCCCCGAGGGCCTGCTCGCCGCGCTCGCCGCGCAGGTTGACGGATGGGCGGCGCTGTACGACGCCTCGGGCACCGTCGTCGCCGCCGCCCCCGAGTGGGCCGGCCGCCGCGCCGCCCGGCTCACCGGAGAGGTGGAACGGCTCCGGGAACGGCCCGCCCCCGCCTCCTCCGTCGTCGGCGGCCCCGAGCACGAGGACCGGGTCGAACTCCACTCCCTGGGCACCGGCCGCCGCCCGCGCGCCGCGCTCGCCGTGGGCACCGCCGCCGCCCCGGGCACCGCCGAGCGCTACGCCGTGCACTCCGCCATCGCCCTGCTCACCCTCACCACCGAGCGCTCCCGCTCCCTGCACGCCGCCGAACAGCGCATCGGCACCGCCGTACTGCGCATGCTGCTCGCCGGGGAGCCCGACCACGCCCGCGCCGTCGCCGGGGACCTGTACGGCGGGCTGCTGGACGCGCCGTTCCGGATGATCGTCGCCGAGTCGGTGCCCGGGCCGCGCGGCACGGCGGGTGGGGGCGACCGGCTCGGCGCCCTCGCGGAGACCGTGGAGGCGGCCGCCGCGCGCTCCGGCGAGGCGGTCCTCGTGGTGCCCGAGGGCGAGCGGCTGGTGGCGCTGGCCGCGGACGGCGGCGCCGCGGCGACCGCCTGCACCGCCTGGGCGGCGGAGCTGGAGGCGGTCCGCGCGCTGCCCGAGCGCGCCGCCGCCGACGAGGACGACGTCGTCGTCGGCCTGTCCGCGCCGACCGGCCCGATCGCCGCCGCGGCCGCCTACAAGCAGGCCGAACAGTCGCTGTCGGTCGCCCGGCGCCGGGGCCGGGTCCTGGTGGAGCACGAACAGCTGGCCGCCGGCTCGGTGCTGCCGCTGCTCGCCGACGACGCGGTGAAGGCGTTCGCCGACGGACTGCTGCGCGCGCTGCACGAGCACGACGCCACCGGCCGCGGGGACCTGGTCGCCTCGCTGCGCGCCTGGCTGTCCCGGCACGGGCAGTGGGACGCGGCGGCCGCCGACCTGGGCGTGCACCGGCACACGCTGCGCTACCGGATGCGCCGGGTCGAGGAGATCCTGGGGCGTTCGCTGGACGACCCCGACGTCCGCATGGAGCTGTGGCTCGCCCTGAAGGCCACTTCCGGCGAGTAGTAGTCCAATCAGTAGTGCCGGGGCCGCCCACTGCTACGGCACGGACAAGCGACCCCCGGCCCCCGCCGCCCTACCGTGGAGCACGAAAGCCAAGGACGCCCCCAAACGCGGAAAGGCCGGGAATCGCACATGACTTCCACCCACGCCTTCTGGCTCGCCGGCCGCCGGGTCACCGGCGACGACACCTTCGACGTCACCTCGTCGTGGGACGGCCGGCTCGTCGGCACCGTCAGCGTGCCGACCGACGCCCAGGTCGAGGAGGCCGTGGCCGCCGCGTACGCCGTACGGGACGAGTTCGCGGCGACCCCGGCCCACGTGCGCGCCGCCGCCCTCGACCACGTGGCCAGGCGCCTGGTCGAGCGCACCGAGGAGATCGGCCTGCTGATCTCCGCCGAGAACGGCAAGCCCATCAAGTGGGCCCGCGGCGAGGTCGGCCGCGCCGCCTCCGTGTTCCGCTTCGCCGCGGAGGAGGCCCGCCGGTTCAACGGCGGCGACGCCCAGCGGCTCGACACCGACGCCGGCGGACAGGGCCGCCTCGCCCTCACCCGGCGCTTCCCCCGGGGCGTCGTGCTCGGCATCGCGCCGTTCAACTTCCCGCTGAACCTGTGCGCCCACAAGGTCGCCCCGGCGATCGCGGCCGGCGCCCCGATCATCCTCAAGCCGGCCCCGGCCACCCCGCTGTCCGGCCTGGTCATCGGCGAACTGCTGGCCGAGACCGACCTGCCGGCCGGCTCCTGGTCGATCCTCCCGGTCCCCAACGACAAGATGCCCGCCCTCGTCCAGGACGAGCGGCTGCCGGTCATCTCCTTCACGGGCTCCGAGAAGGTCGGCTACGCGATCATGGACTCGGTGCCGCGCAAGCACTGCACGCTGGAACTGGGCGGCAACGGCGCGGCCGTGGTCCTCGGCGACTACGCCTCCGACGCCGACCTGGACTGGGCCGCGAACCGCATCGCGACCTTCTCCAACTACCAGGGCGGCCAGTCCTGCATCTCCGTGCAGCGTGTGATCGCCGACGCCGCCGTCTACGACCGGCTGCTGCCGCGCGTCGTGGCCGCCGTCGAGGCCCAGGTCACCGGCGACCCGAACGACGACAAGACCGACGTCGGCCCGCTGGTCAGCGAGGACGCCGCCAAGCGCGTGGAGTCCTGGGTGGCGGAGGCCGTCGAGGCCGGCGCCACGCTGCTCACCGGTGGCGTCCGCGACGGCGCCTCGTACGCGCCGACTGTGCTCACCGACCTGCCGGCGGACGTCACCCTCGCCCACGAGGAGGTCTTCGGACCGGTCCTGTCCGTGCAGAAGGTGGACGGCGAGGCCGAGGCGTTCGCCGCGGTCAACGACTCCAAGTACGGCCTCCAGGCGGGCGTGTTCACCCACGACCTCCAGGCCGCCTTCCGCGCCCACCGCGCCCTCGAGGTCGGCGGCGTGATCATCGGCGACGTCCCCTCCTACCGCGCCGACCAGATGCCGTACGGCGGTGCCAAGCAGTCCGGCGTCGGCCGCGAGGGCGTCCGCTCCGCGATGGAGGACTACACCTACGAGCGCGTCCTGGTCCTCACCGGCCTCGCGCTCTGACCCACCGAGGACGGTCCTGTCCGGCGGAGCCGATCCGCGACGGCGGGACCCCCCGAGATCCGGCCTGCCACGGACAGGCCGGAACGGAACGGCCGCAGCCCACTGTGCGGGGGCTGCGGCCGTTTCCGTCCGCGGGGGCCGACCGGCTCACCGGTGCAGCGGCCGGGTGAAGCCGTGGAGCAGGTCGAGAAGGCGTGCGCGGAGTTCGTCGGCGGTCGGCCGGAGCGCGCCCGCGCCCGCCAGGTGATCGAAGACGAGGCCGTCGAGGAACGCCACGAACACCGGCGCCTGGGACGGCGGATCGGACGCGCCCGCGGCGGTGAGCAGCTCTTGCGCCACGGCCCGGTGGGCCCTGCCCGCGGTGGCGAGGACGGCGTGCAGTTCGGGCCGCCGCGTGGCCTCCAGGGACAGTTCGTAGCGCGCCAGCATGCGTTCGCGGCCGGTGGTGACCAGGTGCTGGACGAGGTCGGCGACGGCCGCGGCGATCCGGGCGGGGTCCGCCGGCTCGGTGATGGCCGGACGGTCGGCCACATCGGCGAGGTCGATCTCGGCCAGCCGGTCGACCGCCGCCCGCAGCAGCGCCTGCCGGGTCGGGAAGTAGTACGAGCACGTCCCCGCGGGCACCCCCGCGGTCTCTTCGACGGCGCGATGGGTCAGTCCGCGCATCCCCGCCCGGGCCAGCGTGCTGATCGCCGCGTCGGCCAGGCGCAGCCGCCGTGTCGTGGGTTCTGCCACCGTGTCCCTCCCTGCCTGCACCCCCGCACTCTACAGATGTAGCATTCACGGCGACCGACTACTACAGATGTAGAGGGGGCGTACGGTGAGCGGAGGAACGGCGCGCCCGGGCGGGAGCCCGGGCAGCGCGATCGTGGCCGGAGCGGGGATCGGCGGTCTGGCCGCGGCCGTCGCACTGTCCCGGCGCGGATGGCAGGTGGAGGTCCTGGAGCGGTCCGCCGGCTCCGGCGAGGCCGGTTCGGGGCTCTCGGTGTGGCCCAACGGGGTCCGCGCGCTGGAGGCACTGGGCCTGGGCGAGCAGGTCCGCGCACGCGCCCTCGTGGAGACCCGGGCCGGCATCCGGGACAGGACGGGCCGCTGGCTGTCCCGCACGGACACCGAGGAACTGGGGCGCCGCCACGGACCGCTGGTGACGATCCACCGCGCGGACCTGTTCGCCGTCCTGCGCGCGGCCCTCCCCGCCACGGCCCTGCGCGCCGACACCCGGGTCGACGCCGTCACGGACCACGGCTCGTACGTGGAGGTCCGGCACAGCCGGGGTGTCTCGCGCGCCGATCTGCTGGTGGGAGCCGACGGCATCCACAGCACCGTACGACGATCGCTCTGGCCGCAGGCCCCCTCGCCCCGCTACGCCGGATACACGGCGTGGCGGATGATCGTCGACGCCGGCCGGCCGCTGCGTGTGGGCGGGGAGACCTGGGGGCGCGGCGAACGCATCGGCATCGCCCCCCCTCGCCGACGGCCGCGTCTACCTCTTCGGCGTCGCCGACGCCCCCGAGGGACAGCGCAGTCCCGACGGCGAACTGGCCGAGGTGAGGCGGCGCTTCGGCGGCTGGCACGACCCGGTACCGCGACTTCTGGCCGCCGCCTCCGAGGACGCGGTGATGCGCCACGACATCTACGAACTGCCCCCGCTGGACACCTTCGTCCGCGGCAGGTGCGTGCTGCTCGGCGATGCCGCGCACGCCATGACACCCAACCTCGGCCAGGGCGCCAACCAGGCCCTGGAGGACGCCGTCACCCTGGCCGCGCTGCTGGCCGCGCACCCCGACACGGACTGCGCACTGGCCCGCTACGACCGCGAACGCCGTCCCCGTACCCGGATGATCGCCCGGCGCTCCCACCGGATCGGGGCCGTGGCGCAGTGGAGCGGCGCCCCGGCCCGCCTGGTACGCGACTGGCTGCTCCGCCTGACCCCCTCCTCGGCCGTGCTGAGCGCGCTCGACCCGGTCCTCGGCTGGCGGCCGCCGCACCCGGAGTGAGTCCCGGGGCGCGGAGGCGACGGAAACCGTCGCAGGACGGTTTCCGCGGCCGTGCGCGCCACCAGGGTGGCCGTCCGTCGGCCGGACGGCGGCGGACGACCGACGAAACGGGGGAGCCGTGCCGGATGCGGACGACAGCGCCGCGCCGCCCGTCGGCCCGCGGGCGACGCACCGGATCGACATCGGCGAAAGCGCGACCGGACCTGTGATCGCGGGCGTCCACAACGTGGTCGTGGACGCACAGCACGGCTCGCGGGTGACGGCGCTGATGGGCCCCGAGCGCCCCCGCCCCCGGCCGCGCGTCGCGGCGCTGCCCCGGGGCCTGCCGGAGCCGGTGGGCCGGGAGGGCGAGACGCGGGCGCCGGCGGCGGCCGTCCGGGCGGGCGGACCGGTGCGGCTGTGGGGGCCCCTCGCGCGGCCCGCGGGGTGCGACGAGTACGAGGCCGCCCAGCAGTACGACGGCACGCAGGCGACGGCGCCGGTCACCAACCCCGGCGCCGAACAGGCGTGGTCCGCGGGCGAGAGCACGCTCGCTCAGGACCTGGCCGCGGCGGCCGGCGTGGCGACCGACCCGGCGGTCAGGTCCGCGATCCAGGCGGAGTCCTCCGACCACGCCGCGCTCTCCACCGCGATCACCGACGGCGACCAGGCGGGTGTCGACCGGTACGTGAACGAGCTCCGCGACGACAGGACCGCCGTGCTCGACGCCTGCTTCACGTGAACGGCACAACCGACCCGAACGGCCCCGCCGTCCCCGCGAGGGGTGGCGGGGCCGTCCCTTTTCGGGTACCAACGACCCAGTAGCACTGGTTGGTAACGAGTGGTCCCGGTCGTCCCCTTCGCGGCGAGGTGAGCCTGCATGTCCGCACCTACCACGCACCGCAACACCGTCACCGAGCGTGAGGCCCGTCAGGTCGCGGAGGCCGCGCGGGAACGGGACTGGCGCAAGCCCAGTTTCGCCAAGGAGCTGTTCCTCGGGCGCTTCCGGCTGGACCTCGTTCACCCGCACCCGCTGCCCACCGAGGAGTCCGTGCGGCGCGGCGAGGAGTTCCTGGCCAAGCTGCGCGCCTTCTGCGAGACGGAGATCGACTCCGCCCGCATCGAGCGGGAGGCCCGCATACCCGACGAGGTCGTGGCGGGCCTGAAGGAACTCGGCGCGCTCGGCATGAAGATCGACCAGCGGTACGGCGGTCTCGGCCTCACCCAGCTCTACTACAACAAGGCGCTCGCCCTGGTCGGCTCGGTGAGCCCGGCGGTGGGCGCGCTGCTCTCCGCGCACCAGTCGATCGGCGTGCCCCAGCCGCTGAAGATGTTCGGTACCCAGGAGCAGAAGGACGCCTTCCTGCCGCGCTGCGCCCGCACCGACATCTCCGCCTTCCTGCTCACCGAGCCGGACGTCGGCTCCGACCCGGCACGCCTCGCCACCACGGCCGTACCGGACGGGGACGAGTACGTCCTGGACGGTGTGAAGCTGTGGACCACCAACGGGGTCGTCGCCGATCTGCTGGTCGTCATGGCGCGGGTGCCGAAGTCCGAGGGGCACCCGGGCGGCATCACCGCGTTCGTGGTGGAGGCGGCGTCCGAGGGGATCACCGTCGAGCACCGCAACGCCTTCATGGGGCTGCGCGGCATCGAGAACGGCGTCACCCGCTTCCACCGGGTGCGGGTCCCGGCCGCCCACCGCGTCGGGCCCGAGGGCGCGGGCCTGAAGATCGCGCTCACCACCCTCAACACCGGCCGCCTCTCCCTGCCCGCGCTGTGCGCCGGCGCCGGCAAATGGTGTCTGAAAATCGCCCGTGAGTGGTCGGCGGAGCGGGTGCAGTGGGGCAAGCCGGTCGCACGGCACGAGGCCGTCGGCGCCAAGATCAGCTTCATCGCGGCCACCACCTTCGCGCTGGAGGCGGTGCTGGACCTGTCCTCCCAGATGGCCGACGAGGACCGCAACGACATCCGTATCGAGGCCGCCCTCGCCAAGCTCTACGGCTCCGAGATGGCCTGGAGGATGGCCGACGAGCTGGTCCAGATCCGGGGCGGGCGCGGCTACGAGACGGCCGAGTCGCTCAGGGCGCGCGGCGAGCGGGCCGTGCCGGCCGAGCAGATGCTGCGCGACCTGCGCATCAACCGCATCTTCGAGGGCTCCACGGAGATCATGCGCCTGCTGATCGCGCGCGAGGCGGTGGACGCCCACCTCTCGGTCGCCGGGGATCTCATCGACCCGGCCACGTCCCTGCCCGACAAGGCGAGGGCGGGAGCGCACGCGGGCGCCTTCTACGCCAAGTGGCTGCCGAAGCTGGTCGCGGGTCCGGGGCAACTGCCCACGTCGTACGGCGAGTTCCGGCACGGCGTCGATCTGTCCCGCCATCTGCGCTACGTCGAGCGCGCCGCCCGCAGGCTGGCCCGCTCCACCTTCTACGGCATGTCCCGCTGGCAGGGCCGGATGGAGACCAAGCAGGGCTTCCTCGGGCGGATCGTGGACATCGGCGCGGAGCTGTTCGCGATGAGCGCGGCCTGCGTGCGGGCCGAGCGGCTGCGCACCCGGGACGAACACGGCCGCGAGGCCTACCAGCTGGCCGACGCCTTCTGCCGCCAGGCCCGCATCCGCGTCGAGGAGCTGTTCGGCAGGCTGTGGACCAACACCGACGACCTCGACCGCAAGGTGGTCAAGGGCGTCCTCGGCGGCGCCTACACCTGGCTGGAGGAGGGCATCGTGGACCCGTCCGAGGACGGCCCGTGGATCGCCGACGCGACCCCCGGACCGTCCACCGCCGACAACGCCCGGTGGCCGTACGGCGATTAGTGGGACTCCGGGGACTTGACCGGGCCCCGGGGCCGGTGGAACGCGCCGGAGCGGGCCCGGGCGGTCAGCAGTACTTGTCGCTCGGGTCCCGCGTCGTCCAGGAGCACGAGGAGACCTTGGCGCCGCTCGCCTTCGTCAGCGTGGCGGTGTCCTTGTCGTTGTTCCAGACGTAGGCGTGGCGGCCCTGGTACTTGTCCGACGTGGTGTCCTTGCCGGTGCCGGTGTGGATCTTCATGTACTTCCCGGCGCCGATCTTGACGTTCGGGAACACGTACGTGTGGTTCGAGGCGTCCTTGAGCACCCAGCCCTTGAGCGAGACCGCCGAGCCGCCGGTGTTCCTGATCTGCACCCACTCGGCGTTCAGGCTCGTGTTCGAGCGGTTGTCCGGGCCCGGGCTGTCGAACCAGACGTGGTGGATCCGCACGCCTCCCGCGGCCTCGGCCGGGGTGCTGAGCAGGGTGCCGGCGAGCAGGGCCGCACCGGCGAGGGCGGGCAGGGCGGCGCGCAGCCGTATGGTCCGCATGGAGATATCCCCCCAGGATGTCGTCCGCGAGAAATGCAGAAGGTCGGTGGCGCGAAAGCGCAGACCAAAGTGCTATCACATGACTTTCACGTCTACTTCACATTCGGACACACCGCTCCGGGGGACACCCTGTCCTGACCGCCACCGCTTGCGGCCACAATGGGGGGATGACCGACAGCCCCGCCCATCCGGCACCCCTCGCCGACCCCCACCTCGTCTACGACCCCCTCGCGGGCGACGGCCCCAAGGACGTGGTGGTCCTCGGCTCCACCGGATCCATCGGCACCCAGGCCATCGACCTCGTGCTGCGCCATCCGGACCGCTTCCGCGTCACCGCGCTGTCCGCCAACGGCGGCCGGATCTCCCTCCTGGCCGAGCAGGCGCGCAGGCTGCGGGTGCGCACCGTCGCGGTCGCCCGCGAGGACGCCGTACCGGCGCTGCGCGAGGCGCTCGCCGCGGAGTACGGCCCCGGCGAGCCGCTGCCCGAGATCCTCGCCGGGCTGGAGGCGGCCACCCAGGTCGCCGCCTCCGACTGCCACACCGTGCTGAACGGCATCACCGGTTCCATCGGCCTCGCGCCCACCCTCGCCGCCCTGGAGGCGGGCCACACCCTCGCGCTCGCCAACAAGGAGTCGCTGATCGTCGGCGGTCCGTTGGTCAAGGCGCTGGCCAAGCCCGGGCAGATCATCCCCGTCGACTCCGAGCACGCCGCCCTCTTCCAGGCCCTCGCCTGCGGCACCCGGGCCGATGTGCGCAAGCTGGTCGTCACCGCCTCCGGCGGCCCCTTCCGCGGCCGCACCAAGGCGGACCTGGCCGACGTCACCGTGCAGGACGCCCTCGCGCACCCCACCTGGGCGATGGGCCCGGTGATCACCGTCAACTCCGCGACCCTGGTCAACAAGGGCCTGGAGGTCATCGAGGCGCATCTGCTGTACGACATCCCCTTCGAACGCATCGAGGTGGTCGTGCACCCGCAGTCGTACGTCCACTCGATGGTCGAGTTCACCGACGGCTCCACACTCGCCCAGGCCACGCCGCCGGACATGCGGGGGCCCATCGCCATCGGGCTCGGCTGGCCCGAACGCGTGCCGGACGCCGCGCCCGCCTTCGACTGGAGCAAGGCCTCCACCTGGGAGTTCTTCCCGCTGGACAACGAGGCCTTCCCCTCGGTGAACCTCGCCCGTCACGTCGGACAGCTCGCGGGGACGGCGCCGGCGGTGTTCAATGCCGCCAACGAGGAGTGCGTCGGGGCGTTCCTGAACGGCGCGCTGCCCTTCAACGGGATCATGGAGACCGTCACCCGGGTCGTCGAGGAACACGGCACCCCGGACACGGGAACTTCGCTCACGGTGTCGGACGTCCTCGAAGCGGAGACCTGGGCGCGTGCCCGGGCCCGTGAGATCACAGCCACGACGGCGACCGCGGAGGCGCGTGCATGACGACCTTGATGTTCATCCTCGGCATAGTGGTCTTCGCGCTCGGCCTGCTCGTCTCGATCGCGTGGCACGAGCTGGGGCACCTGTCCACGGCCAAGCTCTTCGGCATCCGCGTGCCGCAGTACATGGTCGGCTTCGGCCCGACCGTCTGGTCGCGCAGGAAGGGCGACACCGAGTACGGCATCAAGGCCATCCCGCTGGGCGGCTACATCCGCATGATCGGCATGTTCCCGCCGGACAACGCCGGCCGGATCTCCGCCCGCTCCACCTCGCCGTGGCGCGGGATGATCGAGGACGCCCGCTCGGCGGCCTACGAGGAGCTCCAGCCCGGTGACGAGACCCGCATGTTCTACACCCGCAAGCCGTGGAAGCGGGTCATCGTCATGTTCGCGGGCCCGTTCATGAACCTGGTCCTCGCGGTCGGCCTGTTCTTCACGGTCCTGATGGGCTTCGGCATCCAGCAGCAGACCACCACCGTCTCCTCCGTCTCGCCCTGCGTCATCGCGCAGAGCGAGAACCGCGACACCTGCAAGAAGTCCGACCCGGCCTCCCCGGCCGCGGCCGCCGGCATCCAGAAGCGCGACAAGATCGTCTCCTTCGCCGGCACGCCCACCAAGGACTGGAACACCCTCTCCGACCTGATCCGCGACAGCGCCGGCAAGAACGTGCCGATCGTCGTGGAGCGCGACGGCAGGCAGCTCACCCTGCACGCCAGGATCGCCACCAACCTGGTCGCCCAGAAGGACTCCAGCGGCACCTACGTCCAGGGCAAGTACGTCAAGGCCGGGTTCCTCGGCTTCAGCTCCGCCACCGGTGTGACGAAGCTGGGCTTCGGCGACTCCGTGACCTGGATGACCGACCGCGTCGGCGACGCCGTCGACTCCCTGGCCGCGCTGCCCGGCAAGATCCCGGCCCTGTGGAACGCCGCCTTCGGCGACGGCCCGCGCCAGGCCGACTCCCCGGTCGGCATCGTCGGCGCGGCCCGCATCACCGGCGACATTGCCACCCTGCACATCCCCGCCTCCCAGCAGGTGGCGATGTTCGTGATGCTGCTCGCCGGCTTCAACCTCTCGCTGTTCCTGTTCAACATGCTCCCGCTGCTCCCGCTGGACGGCGGCCACATCGCCGGCGCCCTGTGGGAGGCCCTGCGGCGCAACCTGGCCCGGGTGCTGCGCCGCCCGGACCCCGGCCCGTTCGACGTGGCCAAGCTGATGCCGGTGGCGTACGTGGTGGCCGGGATCTTCGTCTGCTTCACCGTCCTGGTGCTGATCGCGGACGTCGTCAACCCGGTGAAGATCTCCTAGGGCCTCTCGTCTGGATCAGGCCGGACCCCGCTCCCTGATCCGGCCTGATCCAAACGGAAGACCCTGGTGCTGCGACCGGAAAGGTTCACCGGCTCGCGACGCCCGGCACGGCACCTCGCCGCGTTGTCGCATCACCCGAGTACATCCGGTACGCGGGTGATGCTCCGCCTTGCGATGCACCGCACCGGACGCCGCGAGCTTCCCGGCAAACCTTTCCGGCCACAGCACTAATAGGACTCCGTTAGGTGTGTTTGCGGCTTGTGTCCGGTCTGGGGCACGGTGTGGGTATGGATATGCGGCAAGTGGAGGACGTGCGGGCGGAGTTAGCCCGGTTTGTGGCGGACGTCTTCGCGTCCGTGCCTCGCCGGGACCAGCGCGCCAAGGGTGACTGTTACCTGCGGGGGCTGATGCTGGACGGCCGGCGCAAGTCGATCGCTGCTATGGCAGGCCGGTTGCCGGACAGCGATGAGCAGAATCTGCAGCAGTTCGTGAACCAGTCGCCGTGGGATCCGCAGCCGGTACGGCAGCGGATCGCTGAGCGGATGGTGCCACTGATCGGCCCCGATGCCTGGGTGATCGACGACGTGTCCTTTCCCAAGGACGGCCGGATGTCGGTGGGAGTGGCACATCAGTACTGCGGCGCTTTGGGCAAGCAGGCGAACTGCCAGGTTGCGGTGAGCGTGCACGCCGTCACCGATGCCGCGTCCGCCCCCCTGGGCTGGCGGCTGTTCCTGCCCAAGGACTGGGAGCAGGACTCAGAGCGGCGCCGGGCGGCCGGGGTCCCGGAGGGGGTGGGGCACCGCGAGAAGTGGCGCCTGGCCCTGGACATGCTCGATGAGCTGGCCGGATGGGGGCTGACGCCTCCACTGGTGGTGGCTGATGCCGGATACGGGCAGAACGCTGACTTCAGGGCTGCGGTGGCCGACCGGGGCATCCCCTTCGTGGTCGGTGTCCGCGCCGACCTGGCGGTTCAACCGCTGGACGCCCAGCCCACCGTGCCTGCCTGGTCGGGGAACGGCCGTCGGCCCC
>NZ_VOGW01000019.1 GCF_007896895.1 Streptomyces misionensis
CCGGCCGCCGAGCTTGCCGCGCTCTACGCCCGGCGCTGGGAGATCGAGCTGGTCTTCGACGAGATCAAGACCCACCAGCGCGGCCGGCCGGTCCTCAGGTCGCAGACTCCGGACGGGGTGCGGCAGGAGATCTACGCGCACTTGATCGTGCACCATGCCACCCGGGATCTACTGGACGAAGCCGCTCGGCTGCACAGCAGCACTGCAGAGCGGACCTCGTTCACCCGAGCCCTACACGTCGTCCGCCGCACGGTGATCTCACCGAGCGGCTTTTCCCCCCTCCGCCCGCAGACGAGACCGGCACCTCGGGCTCGCCGAGATCGGCCGCAGCCTGTTACCCCGCCGCCGGCCCCGTGACTGCCCCCGCAAGATCCGCTCCTGCATCACCGGCTACGGCAGCAAGGCCCCCGAAGAACCCGCCAGCCAGCGTCGTTCCCCGGTCGTCCTCACCCTGAACCACCGATGGCACGATCACTAAAGCAACGGCATTGTCATCCGTTCGACAGGGGGGAACAGTCATGCCGGGCCCGGAGGCCAGCGGCCCTCTTGCAGGACCGCGGAAAACATAACGGGGGGGGCCGCACACCGCCCGTGTCATCGGGCTCAGCCGTGGTGGTGGCCGCCCCGGCGCGGGTGGGTCACCACACGGTGGCCGCCCCAGGAGATCTCGTCGACGAGACGGCCCCGGTCATTGCGCAGCCGGGCGCTGTCCGCCCTGTTCCACACCTCGGACCGCCGGTCCTGGTACAGGTCGGACCGGGTGTCGTGACCGACCCCGGTGCGGACGCGGACGGTGGCCCGGGCGCCGAGCGTGTAGTGGTGGAAGGTGAAGGTGTGCCCGGCGGCGTCCGACAGCGTCCAGCCGTTCAGGTTCACCGCCCGGCGCGACTCGTTGCTGACGGCCACCCACTGCCGGTTCAGGGCGGCGTTGGAACGGGCACCCCGGCCCGTGGAGTCGTACCGCGCACCGCTGAGGTACACCACGCCGTGCGAACGGCCCGAGTGGTGCCCGGCGGCCACGGCCGGCAGTGCGGCGGCGCCGACGACGGCCGCCGCGACGGCGGAGGCGGCGGTCAGTTGGCGGACGGCGGAGAGAACGGAAACGGACACAGAGGTCCCCCTTTTCGCAGGGTGTGTGGTGCTGGTGACGGCCGGGTGGCCGCACACCCGAACTCTGTGGCATCTCCGGGGGATTTCGGGGGGAACCCGAAACGCATTACCGTTTCTTCGCGTTCTCATGACTCATACCGATATCCACCGGTTGTTTTGGGTATGAACAGATTGACCTTTGTTCGGAGGACACCGTGTGCCGTCTGTTCGGCCTGACCAGCTCCCCCCGGCGCACGCATGCCACGTTCTGGCTGCTGGAGGCGCCCGACAGCCTCAGCGCGCAGAGCCATCGCGAGCCGGACGGCACCGGGCTCGGATACTTCGCGGCCGACGGCGCACCCGAGGTGCACAAGGCCCCGATCGCCGCCTATGAGGACCGCTCCTTCGCCGAGGAGGCACGGGAGGCGGAGTCGGCCACCTTCCTCGCGCACATCCGCTATGCCTCGACCGGCGGCCTGGACGTCCGCAACACGCACCCGTTCGAGCAGCGCGGGCGGCTGTTCGCGCACAACGGCGTGATCGAGGGGCTGGACCTGCTCGACCGTCGGCTGGGCGCCGACCGCGCCCTGGTACGGGGCGACACCGACTCCGAGCGCTTCTTCGCCCTCGTCACCCGGGAGACCGAGGCGCACGGCGGCGACGTGTCCGCCGGGCTGGTGGCCGCGGCGCGCTGGGTCGCCGGGAACCTGCCGCTGTTCGCGCTGAACGTCATCCTCGTCACCCCCGGCGAGCTGTGGGCCCTTCGCTATCCGGACACCCACGAGCTGTACGTCCTGGAGCGGCCGGCCGGCGGCCACCACGGCGCACGCCATCTGGACCACACCGGCCGGCACGGCAGGCTGCGGGTGCACTCGGCGGCACTGGCCGGCTTCCCGTCCGTCGTCGTGGCCAGCGAGCGCATGGACGAGAACCCGCACTGGCGGCTGCTGGCCCCCGGCGAACTGCTGCACGTGGGCCGCGATCTGCGGACCACGTCCCGGATCGCGCTGCCCGACCCGCCCGCGCATCCGCTGACGCTCGCCGACCTGCGCCCCGACGCGGCGGCCTCGCAGCGGCCGGTCTGACGGCGCCCGGCCCCCGCGCTCAGGAATCGGAGTCGGGCTTGCTCCGGGCCTGCGCGTAGGCCTGAGTGGGGGTCATGGCGACGCCGCCGAGTTCGACCGTCTTGTAGGGGCTGACCTTGGCGCAGGTCTTGGCCTGGTCGGCGGTGGAGGCATGGGCGTCGGACACCGCGGCCTTGGTGTCGGCGGGGGCGGAGGCGCCGCCCGGGAAGCTGGTGCCGCTGCTCCAGTCGCCGCCGATGACCAGGGTCAGACCGGTCCCGCCGCCCTGCTTCAGATGGCCTGCCGGCAGACCGAGCGCCTTGGCGACCGTCTGGGCCTCGCCCTTCTGCCCGCTGCCGTAGGTGAGCGTGGTCGTCGACGCGGCGCTCGGCGCGTTGGCCGTCGTCGTCCCGGAGCTGAAGCCCTGGTCGGTCAGCGCGGTGGCGATCTGGGAGGCTCGGCCGGTCACCGGGGTGCCGTTCTCCACCGTCACCGCGATCTGCCCGGCCGGCACGCTCGGCGCGGAGGGCTTCTTGGTGGCCGCGGCCGCCGCGGACTTGCCGCCGGAGCCGGTGGTCAGGGACTGGTCGTCGGCGATGGTGGCGAAGAGGGCCTTGGCACCGGGGCCCACCACCACGCGGTTGTCGTTCTTCGGGTCGGCGCCGGTCTGCATGGTGGTGAAGGTGATCCGCTTGGTGGGCACCTTGTTCACGTCCGAGGCGAGGGCGATCAGCTTCTTCACGCTGCCCAGGCCGTCGTCCACGGTGAGCGCCTTGGTCGCGGCGTCCGCGAGACCGTAGACCGCGCCGGGGTCGGTCAGTGTGCCCGCGCTCTTGAACTTGCGGATCATCGAGCTGAGGAAGATGTGCTGCGAGACGGTGCGGCCCAGGTCGCTGCCGTCGCCGAAGCCGTGCCGGGAGCGCACGAACTCCAGCGCCGCGACGCCCTTGAGGGTGTGGGTGCCCTTGGACAGCTTCAGGTGCGAGTAGGTGTCGTAGACGTCGTCGCTGACGCACACCGGGACGCCGCCGACGGCGTCGGACATCTTGACCACGCCGGAGAAGTCGAGCTTGACGAAGTGGTCGATGGTGATGCCGGTGAGCTGGTGGACGGTCTCCACCTGGCAGGCCGGGCCGTACTGGAGCGCGCTGTTGATCTGGCCGTAGTAGCCGGCCGTCGACTGGCCGTTCTCACTGTTCTTGCAGGCCGGAACCTGGGTCATGGTGTCGCGCGGGATGCTCATCACGGTGGCGTTGGAGCGGTCGGCGGATATGTGGAGCACCATCTCCACGTCCGCGTTGCTGCCGCTCTGCACACCGGTCTTCGCGCAGCCGCCGCCGAGCTTGCAGTCCGCCGCGTTGGTGCGCCCGTCCGAGCCCATCACCAGGATGTTGATCGGGGTGCGCCCGAAGGCGTCGGCCTTCTCGGTGCCGCCCTTGCCGTCGAGGGAGAGGCTGTGGATGTTGCCGTTGAGATGGTCGTAGAACCACCAGCCCGCGCCCGCCGTGATCACGATGAGTGCCGACAGGGATATGGCGAGAAGCTTCAGCACGCGCCTCGCGCGCCCCGCCGGACGGGCCCTGCGGGCGCGTTTGCCGCCGCGTGAGCGGGCCGCCGCGCGGGCCGCGGCCCGGCCGCCCGGGGCGCTGCCGGCGCCGGCCTCGGCCGCTCGCTGCCCCGGCACCCGCCGGTCCCGGCGGCGCGTGGAGCGGCCCGCCTCATCGTCCCGGCGGCGCGTGGCCTGGCCTGCCTGCCCGTCCCACGGGTCGCTCATCTCCCACTCCCCTGAACGGTCGGGCCGGGCCGTCGACGGTGCGGCCGGGCGTGCGCGGTGGTGTACGAGGCGCTGACATGCCGCCCCGCATCGATTGCGTAGTTGCGCAATCTAACAAACACCTGGCCCGGAGCAGCAGTGATGCACACGAGATTCACAGGTGAGGCACCTCGGCGCTGCGCGGCGCCCGGCCTGAGCGGCACGGCAGCGGGAGTCTACGCGCCCCCGCTGTGGCCACGGCGAACGGGCGGCCGCCTTTATCCGGCCCATATGCCCTGATGATCGCGGTGGCGGGGATGCTCCCGGCTGTCTCAGCCGCCCATGGTGCGCAGCCTGCGCACCGGGGCGCCGGTGTGCCGGGTGCGCGCGGTGAGCTGACCGACCATCACACGGACGAGGGTCACCACGTCCGGGTCGTCGATGTAGTAGATCTGCCGTCTGCCCTCGCGGCGGGAGCGCACGAGTCCGGCGAGCTTCAGCTTGGCGAGGTGCTGGCTGACGGCGGGCAGTGCGCCACCCACCCGGTCGGCGAGGTGCGTGACATCGCTCTCACCCTGTGAGAGGGCCCACATCAGGTGCAGCCGGGCGGCGGAGGCGAGCAGTCCGAACGCGGCGGCGGCTTCGGACAGCACCTCGGCGGGCGGGTCGTCATGGCCCGCGGCCTTGTCCGTCACTGCCCTCTCCCGTCCCAGCCCTCCGCACAGCCGACGCGGATGCGCCGACCCAGTGTAGGCGTCCGGTCCCGGCGGCCGTCGGCGGCGCCGGGAGCGGACGGCCGCCGGGGAACAGAACGCGTCAGTCCTCGTAGAAGTTGTTGACCACGACGTCCGGCTCGTCGTCGTCGAACGCCTCGTTCAGCAGCGCGCCGCCGACGAGACCGGCCGCACCGGCGCCGATGAGCGCGCCCGCGCCGAAACGGCGGCCACCGCCCTGCTGTTCGTGCTCGTGGTGGTGGTCGTACGGCTGGCCGTACCCCTGCTGCGGATAGCCCTGCTGGGGGTAGCCCGGCTGCGGGTAACCCTGGGGCACGGGCTGGGGGTAGCCCTGCTGGGGCGGGGTGTAGAAGGGCGGCGCGGTGGTCTGCACCCGCTGGGCGCAGCCTCCGCAGGTCTGCACGGGGCGGGGCACGCCCCACTGCGGGGACCAGGTCACGGTCATCATGCCCGGGCCGTGGTTAGGGTCGAAGAAACACGTCATGGGCGAACTCCCGGTGGGATGCGGGGACGGAGCGGACGCGGGGACGGGGGGAA